>NZ_BPQP01000057.1 GCF_022179305.1 Methylobacterium iners | reverse complement strand
CGCCGGGCCTTTTTGCGTTCCAAGGCGGCGAAGCCGCCCATTGGCGTGGGCCACCTTGAGCTGCGTTCGGGGTGCCTGACGCCACTTAGCTCTGCTTCGCCTAAGCAATCGAAAGCTCTGGCAGGTGTGCCGTGCAGCTGCGCGAGGGTGAATCGAACGGGCAACCGCGATCGTGTAGGGGTCCAGCTCAAGGTCCTTATGGATGTCAGCGCCGGAAGCGCCACGGAGGGCTGAAGAGTTCGCTCTCCCAGACTGACATCCCATTGATCAGCAGGGTCAGCACTCTTCAGGCTGCCGCGTGTTCTCGCGGAAATCGGCACCCTTGCAGGAACCAAGGCCCGCTGTCGACGTTACGCGCGGGCGAGGCCCAATTGGGCTCGCATCATGGGCCCCGGACGTGGTGTCCGGCAGCTCTCGTCGTCACGTTGCTCCTAGGAGGATGTGGTCATGAGAACTTTCGATTTTGCCCCTCTTTATCGCTCCACGGTGGGCTTCGACCGCTTGGCCTCGCTTCTGGATCAGGCCGCGCAAATAGATTCTTCCGCCACCTGGCCGCCCTACAACATCGAGAAGGCGGCCACGGACGAGTACCGCATCACCATGGCGGTCGCAGGCTTCACGCCGGACGAGATTGAACTCACCCAGCACGACACCACGCTTCTGGTCACGGGTCAGAAGAAGGGTGGGGACGGCGAGCGTGAGTACCTCCATCGCGGCATTGCCACGCGCACCTTCCGCCAGACCTTCAACCTGGCCGACCATGTGAAGGTCACCGGCGCTGCCCTCGAGCACGGCCTGTTGACTGTCGATCTCAAGCGCGAAGTGCCGGAGGCGTTGAAGCCTCGTCGGATTGTCATCGGTGGCACTCAGGCCGCGGTCGGCCAGGACAACGCGCCGGTTCAGATCGAGGGTCAGGCCAAGGCCGCGTGAGCGATACGTGACCGGTCGCTGACAGTGATCCTCGCGCGCCTCAGCGCCCGCGAGGATCCAAGCTTTCCCGCATCCTGTTTCGTACTTCCAGGGAGAGTGACCCGTGTCGATGATGGAGACACCGTTTTCACGTTCCGGCCCCATGAACCCAGCCGCCGCTCAGTCAGACTCGTTCGAGGCGTGGCAGGCACTTGTCGCTCCCGGCGACGTGTTTCGCCACCCAGGGGAGGTGCTGACGCATCCTCAGCTATCCCGACAGGACAAGCGCGCGATCCTGGCGTCCTGGGCATCGGATGCCTGCGCCCTTGAGAACGCACCCGGCCTTCGTTGCCTCACGGGCAGTAGGGCCGAGCCGGTCTCTGTTGATGCCGTCCTGACCGCCCTCACCGAACTCGACGGGGGCTTCTCCTTAAAAGCAAGTTCATGCTCGCCTCCGCGAGCCTCGCCTCGGCGGCGGACACGTCGGCTCCTGAACTTGCGAGGATATCTGCGCGCCGGACGGCGGAACGATGATGACGATCCACCGCCGTGCCCGGCAGCGAGGATGCCGCGGCCGCGGACGCCGCCGAACACCGAAGCAACGGCCCTCTGCATTCCGGCTTAAGGACGCGTAGCGCCGCGGTTAGGAGGAGCACTGGCTGACACGCGCTGGGGAAACTCCGCCGAGGGTTTTCCCCGCCGCCGTTCGGCTTTGGCAGCGTAAGCGTTGACGCTGATCAGTCGCGGATGAAACATGGCTGCACCTCCTGGCTAGTTGGAACGTGCAGGTCCAAGTTGAAGGCCGATGAACCGTTTCGAGTGACGATCTGACGTTTACCCTAGTCACTCGGGCGCGGGTGTCCTGTCCCGCCCCGTTTGGGGCGCGGAGGGTTTCTCGTCCTGCGGCCGCCATAACACCTGCCCTTCGAGTTCGGCCAGGGCGGGGCTGGCCCTGAGGCTACGGCTTGCGAAGACGATGGACTTGCCACGTCACCATCATGCTCGCCAGCATAAGAGCGACATGCAGCATGTGAAGGAGAAGTGGCGTGTCTTGCATCGGCTCCATCCCGCAGGCGTCGCGGTTCGAGGCAGGCAAGAGGCCCTGCAACAAGCAGGCCAAAGGCTCACATAACGTGCTGCGTCGATCTCTCGTCTACGTGCCGTGCCTCGCATGACCGGCGCGGCTGGCGTGGGAACGAGGTGGATGCCGAGCCTTGCCGTCGGGTTGGCCCGTGGTGGTCACGCAAACTCCGCGCTCTTGCCGACGGATCAGGAGCGAGTCGACCGGAACGCCATGAGCTCGATCACGATGCCTGCGAAGTAGACGGCTCCAGGGACTTGGCCTGCACAAGGCGCATCAGGACCGCAAGAAGGTCGGTCTGAGTGATGATCCCAAGAACCCTTCGGTCCTCGCTCGTGACCACCACGGCGTGGGTGCGGCCGTCAGTCAGCGGCGCAACCAAGGTAAGAACCCGTTCATCCTGCCCGACCGTATGAGCCTTGGACATCACCTGCGCGATAGTCAGGTCGTCGCGAAGGGTCAGCTCGCGCAGACCCAGCGTGCCTGCAAGCCGGCCCTCCTCATCCAAGACGGGTAACGTCCGGATGTTGTGCTTGAGCAGCAGCTCGCGTGCCCGAGCCACCGGCTCATGTAGCCTGATGACGACGACGTCCTGCGACATGACCGAGCCGCATGTCAGCTCCCCGTGCGTCCGCACGAACGCTTGATGTTCCACCTCGCGCAGCAGCCGATCAAGGTCGGCTCGATCGATGTCCAGGGTTTCGTTTAGGGACTGTAGGGCCGCATCGACGTCGCCGACGCTGAAGCCGACCCGGATGGGAGCGGGCACGTCGGCGGTCCCGTGGACGTTGGCCGGCGGCGCTGGAGGAACATGCGGATACTTGCGCCCCGACACCCGATGGAAAGCGATGCCGAGGCCGACGAGAATGATGGAGTTTAGGCAGACCGGGACGAACGGAAAAAGAAAGCCGGATGCCGTGACGGCTGGTCCGCCGATGAGCGCGGTCAGCGCCGCTGCGCCACCGGGCGGGTGCAAGCACCGGGTGAACGACATAACGGCGATGGCCAGCGAGACGCCGACCCCGATGGCGATGACCGGGTCTGAAATAAAATGGGCAGCCGTCATACCCACGAGCGCCGAGATGGTGTTGCCGCCAATGATCGGCCAGGGCTGGGCAAGCGGACTGGCAGGCACGGCAAACAGCAGCACCGCCGTCGCCCCCATCGGCGCGACGATTAGCGGGATGTGTGGGCCCTCGCCCACAATCCAGCCGCTGACGAGCCCCGTCAGCGCGATGCCGATGAGCGCACCCAGACACGCGATCAGCCGCTCGCGAAGCGTTGCGCCGGCCAGGATCGGCCTGAAAGCTCGCGTTCCAAACGTAATGCCGTTGTGGCGTTTCGGGTCGACGATGTTGGACATCTCACCCGTCCTTCACGTGCTCAGCACACCCGATCGGCAGGCCGCAGCTGAATTTCTAGGCTAGCTCTCTTGGTATACCAGGTTCACATTTACAGCCTGCGTCCGGTTTTGCAACGAGGGTAGGCAGAATGCCGTTCTGCGAGGCACAGCCAGCCCAGACGCTTGACCAGGGAATCATGGGGAACGTTGGCGCCCTCGCTCTGCTCACGCTTGCGGCAGCGCTTAGCTGCCTCAGCCTCGTGGACCTGCGTGCGCGTCAGGCGACCCTGACTGCCTGGGGAAAGGTCACCGCCACGGTTGGCGTGACGGCCTTCCTGTCAGCCGTGGGACTCGTGCTGCAACGCAACGGGATCGTTGCCGGCTCCCTGCTTCTCCTGCTCAGCTGGCTGGTCTACGACACCGCAGAACGCCTCCGCCTCGCCAGGCGTTCGATCACACTCTGCGCCTGGCTGGGCCTCGCCGCCTTGTTTGTCTTCATCGGAATCGTCCTGCGCTGACCGCCATGCCCAGCTCTCGCCGGCGGCGAGGCCCAGCCACTTCGATCCGGTCTCGCGAGGCGCCCGTGAACGGCGCAGTGCAGGGCTCGTCAGTGGGCAACGGCTCCAGTTTATCGCGTAGGTGACCCCTCGGCAGCCTTCGACCCACCGACCTCCCCTGTCTTAATCCTGGCGGCCATTCAGGCACATCGGGCGGCTTGGCGGGCTTTCATGGCGGCTCCAGGCCGGGACGTGATCGGCCTCGACGCTTGGTGGGCTATCAGTGTTGTTGCGGATGCTGCGGCCGACCTCGTGCTGGCGACACCCTGTGGTGATCGCGGCGATGCGGACGCGCTGGTGGCGCATGTCCGCTGGTACGTGGCGGAGCTAGCGAAGGCAGATGATGATCTAACGGACGGCCTCGACTACGTCGCACGCCGCCTTCAGGCCCGGCAGGAGGACCTATCGCTGCTCGCCGCTCTTGCCTGACAAAGGCAGCGAGAGATCAGCCGCGAAGGCAAGAGGTGTCTCGCAAAGCCGGATCTCCACTCAACGCGTCTTAGGAAAAATCGCCCGCTCATCCGCGAACCAACTTGGCTACGGTGGGTATTTTCCGTGCGGCCAGGATTGCAGGGGTCGCTCTTGAGCGGAGAACGACCTCTGAGATGACGGCAGGAACGTTAGACCCAGCCCACCAGCCTGCCCTCAGGAGGCCATCCGCACCGAAAACCTGGACCGCAAAGCTCCTCTGGTACTCCTCCGCTGTTGCTGCGCCTGGTGTCTGGGTCTGGGTTGCCATCAGCGCCATCGTCGTCATCGACGCCGTTTGGGTTGCGATGCTGCGCATCTCTGTTGAACCGAAGGGCTTTGGCCTATGCGCGGCAGCCGTAGGTCTACTGCTTCTGGCCGCCGTCGCTTTGGGCCGGCTCAAGTCCTTGCCGAAGCTGAGAGCCATGGCTCTTTCTAGCGCTTGTCTGGTCGCCCTAACGGTGCCGATTGCCGTCCTGCACTACCTCGCGGCGAGCCTCTCCCTCCCACTGGTCGATCCGACGCTGGCCCAGGTTGAGGCGGCGCTCGGTTTTGACTGGCAGGGCTACCTGGGCTTCCTCGCGGCTCATCCCACGCTGTCGTGGTGGCTGGCCCTTGCGTACCATTCCAGCGGCCCTCAGGTGGCGCTCGTGGTCATCGTGCTCAGCGCGACAGGCAGGCTTGGACGCCTCTGGCGGTTTGTGCGGTTGTTCGCGGCAACACTCATCATCACTATCGCCGCCTCAGTCCTGCTGCCGGCTGAAGGGCCCTACGCGTACTACGAGCCAGCCGTACGGCCCGCCGGCAAGCTGGAGACGGTCGGGGCGCTATGGCACCTTGAGGCTCTCCAACGGCTGCGGAGTGGCACGCTAGAAGCCCTCTCTGTCACCGACCTCCGCGCCCTCGTGACGTTTCCGTCGTTCCATATGTGCCTTGCGATCCTCACGGCCTGGGCGCTCTACCCGCTTCCGTTCATCGGACCAGCCACCTTCCTGCTCAACGTCGTGGTGGCGGTTGCCACGATAGGTGCGGGCGGCCACTACCTGCCTGACCTGATCGCAGGAGCAGCCCTGGCCTTCGGTTCGCTGATGGTCTCACGCCGTTGGTTCGGAGGACCATACCGCGCCGCCAGTCGGGCGCGCCGTTAACCTCTCGTTAGCCATGTCGCTGGTCGGCCTCAGCCCAGACCCATGGATGTGCGCTGCCGCAACTCGCTTCAAGGGGCTCAAGCCTAGACCGCCGTCTTCGAGGACGAAGGGTAAGGGCGATGGCGTCGAAGCTGATCCTGGCTGTAACTTTGCTGGTCTTCCTGACCACGGGCCGGGCTCCTGGGATGCGCGAGCTGCGCAACCCCGATGCGGAGGCAGGCCATAGCCGTATCGTCTACGTGACCAAACGGACGCTGGCGTGAACGCCTCCGTTTCTTCCTGCGAAGTATCAGGCCGATGCGGTGGCAGCGACCGGCACGAGGCGCGGCCCAGAGAACCTAGATCCACCAGACGCGTGCCGCTGGAGGCGTCCGAGGTCCACTAGCTGGCTCAACGCGGGATCGGCAAAGTCGAGCAACCTGGCTTCGCGCCAGCGGAGCTTGAACGCAGGCTCGGCCTTCGAGAACAGGCGACGACGAGGCCGCTTCTCTTCGACCAGCAGAATGAGTTTGCCGCCGAAGGTCCGCTTGAACCAGAACCGTCCCGTGAGTTCCATTGCTTGGTCCTGAGGCAATGCCGAGCCGAACGGCTCCGCTTGCCACATCAACCCACCTTCAATGGCTAAGGTTCACTCACTGGACGGCATGTTCAGAGGCTTTAAGCCCATGGTTAGCAAGCGGTTAAGACCTCACGCTACCCGCGCTAATACCCGCTTCACCGCCGTTGCTGTCCAGGCACCCTTCCGTGGCGTCTGGTAGCCCGTCGCGTTCAGCTGCTTCGCCAAAGCGTTGAGGCTATCCACGCCCTCTGCCTGAAGCTCCTCCAGCACCGGCAACACCGCAAAGGCCGCATGGTCTGCCTTGCGCCGCCTCGTAGCCGTCGCCAAGGCAGTTTCGGGCGGCGATGGCGGCCGGTAGCCCCGATCCCCACCCAGCTTCTTCCCACGCCTTTTGGCTGCCGCGAGGGCCGCCTTGGTGCGCTCCGAGATCATCTTGGCCTCATGTTCCGCCACGGCCGACAGGATGTGGACCGTGAGCCGGTTCGCCTTGGGGAAGTCGGCGGCCTCGAACTCGACACCGCTTTCCATGAGGTTCGAGATGAAGGCCACGTTGCGAACCAGCCTATCCAGTTTGGCGACGAGGAGCGTGGCGCCTGTCCGCCGGCACCGCTCAATAGCGGCTTGCAGCTTCGGCCGGTCGTCCCGCTTGCCGCTCTCGACCTCGACGTAGGGTGGTTGGAGGAGGAGGTCTCCGGCGCGGAGGTGCGCCTTGATGGCAGCCTCCTGTGCCTCCAGGCCCAGCCCCGAGCGGCCTTGTTTGTCGGTCGATACACGGCAGTAGGCAATGAAGGTGGTCACGGTAGTGGGCCTCATTGGCGCTCAACCTGGGCTGCGTCCCTCCAAACGCCTTGTCGCCACAGATCAACGTCCGTCGATGGGCGGTGACATGACAATGAGGCTGTCGCCGGCTCGGTGGCTAGGTCCTCTGCGCCCGAAGCAGCTCTCCGAGGCCAGAGTGGCCGGATCTGCCTGAGGGCCGGCAGTCAGAGTCTGCTAGCTTAGTGCCCGCCGACTCAGAGGTGAGGTGCCTCGATGCGCCCAAGCAGCACGCCGTGGCGGGGCATCAGTACGAAGTCATAGGCGCTCAGGAGGCGGGCTGACCATGCTGATCCAGCACCTTGAAGGTCACGCTGTCAGCCTTGAAGCCAGCCTGCACCAATTCGGCGACACGCGCCTTGCCAGCTTCGGTCGCCTCCTCAATCGTCCCGTACTGGACCGGGAGGTCCTCCGGCGGCGTTCCCTGCTCGGAGGTACCAGCTTGAGGTTCGACGTGGGCGATCTCGACGATGTAATACATCCCACCACGGTGGCACGGATGCCCGCCAAGTCCAACCGCCGACGTATCTGGGCGCGCTACGATCCATGGCTGTATGGACCTTGGATCAGGTCTCCCGAGACATGAGCAATACAGAGCGGCGACCGTTGGCTTTCCGGGATGCCCACGAGCTTGGTAAGTGGCTGGCCCAACATCACCGGAGCAGCACGGAGCTTTGGGTTCAGATCTTTAAGGCGGGGTCCGGCAAGTCATCCGTCACCTGGACCGACTGCGTCGTCGAAGCGATCCGCTTCGGCTGGATCGACGGGCAGAAGCTGCCATTCGATGAAATGTCTTTTCTGCAGCGCCTCACGCCTCGAAAGCCAAGGTCGAATTGGTCAGTCAAGAACCGCGAGCATGCAATGAGGCTGATCGCGGATGGCCGGATGACGCTTGCCGGGCTGGAGCATGTCGAAGCGGCGAAGGCGGATGGTCGATGGGAGAGCGCTTATGCAGGTTCAGCGACGATGACGATCCCTCAGGACTTCCTTGATGCACTGGAGGCGATGCCGGCCGCGAAGGCGTTCTTCCAGACGCTGGACCGCACGAACCTCTATCCAATCTATTATCGGCTTCAGACGGCGAAACGCCCTGAGACTCGCGCCAAGAGGTTGGCTCTGATCCTTGAGCAACTGGACCGCGGCGAGCGCTTTCATTGATGCGCGTGTACCATGCGGCCTCTAGCGAGTTTGCGCTTGAACCGATCAGCCAAGCAAAGGCGTAAACTTCATCACGGCCAGGGGGCCGCAGAGAAGAATCTGTAGCGGCTGAGGACTAATTGTCAGCGTCGCTTACTCGCCGAGGGCGGAAGCTTGGCGAACATCTCCTCGCACATGCTGCCAAGGCTGCTGCGCATCAGCCCTCTCGCCCACTCGCGACGCCCGTCATCGATCAGCTTGATTGCCACTTCCTGCGGTGTCTCCTTTGCACACGAGCGCATAGCCTTCATCTGCGGGTACTCGGTGTCCTGGCCGCAGGATCTCTTGGCTTGCAGGAAAAGCCCGTACTTCTGAAAGCGCGTTGGGCAGTCCTCCGCACCTGACACCGCGGTGCTGGCCAGCATGCCGGCCAGAAGCGCGAGGGTGAGGCGAATGGGTGATAGGGATTGTGGGAGCATTCTGGCCCTAAGGTCATCATGGATGTCGGCGCCGGAAACGCTGTGAGAGCTGAACGGTTCGACCTCATCAGCGAGGGCCCGACCTCCTCATGTCAGGCAGCGACATCAAGCTTGCGCCGCACGTGCCTCACCAACCGCTTGAGCGTGACGGATGATAAATCCCCACATAACTGAATCGTACTAAAGTTTGCGGCCAGGGGTTGAATGACAACACTTTCTGTACGACTTAGGTGCAGTGCAACAATTTCTAAAAATTGCCTTGCCACCGAAGTTGACGGGCATCCTGTGCCTGCTCGCTTTGGGAATTATACTAAATAAATATTGGAAGGAAACGCACATGGCCAACGAGCAGAACCTCAACAACGCCAAGCAGAACAACCAGGACGCCCGCGCCTCCGAGGCAGCCAAGGCCAACCTCGACAAGGCTGCCGACAAGACCAGCGAGCAGGGCAAGCAATTCGCCAACGCGGCTCGTGAGGGCGTCAACAAGGTGGTCGACCTGAGCGAGAAGGCCACTGAGACCACCAAGCAGGCAATGCAGAACAGCCTCGAGACAGCCTCTCAGCAGGCCCGCGAGGCGGCGGATCGCTTCTCCAAGACGCTCGGCTTCTCCGGCCAGGACAGCGAGCGTCTGGCTCAACAATCCAAGCAGAACATCGAGGCGGTCACCCGCTGCGGCACGGTGCTGAACCAAGCCTTCCAGGATGCCTCGCGCAACCTGTTCGACCTGAGCCAGAAGCAGTTCCAGCGCAATCTCGACGGCATGAACAAGCTGGCTCGCGCCAAGTCGGTTCAGGAGTTCACAGCCCTTCAGAGCGAGCTGATGCGCGAGAGCCTGCAGCACATGGTTCAGGACAGCAAGGCGATCACCGAGACCTCGGCCCGTGCGGTCGATGAGGCCACCAAGACCTTCGCCAGCGTCGCTCAGGCTCGCTGAGCACAACTGCGGCCTTCAATCGGCGGCAGACCTGAAGTTGATACTAATCCGGGGCGGTTCTTTGGGCTGCCCCTCTTCATGTCCCGGTCGCTTTGGCTTCATCCCTCGCGGCACGGAGCTTTTCATGGACGACCCCTTCGCCGTGGCGATGCTGGCCTACGAGAGCCAGACGGTGGTGGCACTTCGCTTGGTGAAGCTGGCCTGGGGCGGACCTGCGGCACAGGCCGAGGCCTCCCAGATGATCAGCGAGAAGATTAGCGCCTCGATGGAGGCGGCGGGCAGCCTGATGCTCGGCGGCTCGCATGACGCCGTGATCGCGCGTTACCGCGAACTTGTCGCTGAGAACACAAAGCGGCTGATGAGCCCTTAGGATTGTGGGGAGCTCGTTTGCCAAATAGGCCAGCCATTCTGTGCTCCCTGCCTTCCCTGTGCCGCGCGTTCCCCACACGGAAAGGGATTAAGCTGGGCGAGGGTCAGCGTGAGGGAAGTCGACAAGACGGCGGCGTGTCGATGTGGCAGGACGGCGGCGCTTCCCGGTAGATCCGGACTAAGGGTGGCACCTCGCCATTCGCCATCGCATCCTGACGCTCCTCCTCGGCATAGGCCCAGCTTTTCTCGTCTGTATGTTCAGCCTCAAGAAACACGCCCGCTCGGCAGCCCCAGCCGTGCGCTCGCGCGATCTGCGCCTGCTCGTAGCTCACGGTGAAGTAGCCGTACTTGTGCAGCTCACCGTCACGGCCGAGGATCTGGCCGTCAGGTGTGAGGATGTCACCGGGCTTGCCGGTGGCTAGAGCCTGCGATGTCATGGTTCTGCTCCTCAACAGCGTTACGACCCGCCTGCCGGTCCATTGCGCGCCGCCAACCTACC
Source organism: Methylobacterium iners (assembly GCF_022179305.1). Classification (GTDB taxonomy): domain Bacteria; phylum Pseudomonadota; class Alphaproteobacteria; order Rhizobiales; family Beijerinckiaceae; genus Methylobacterium; species Methylobacterium iners. The sequence goes on along the minus strand of NZ_BPQP01000057.1, from coordinate 38,732 downwards.
GGAAGCGAGGTGCCCCGTAACCGCATACGATCGGTGACGCTGGCAAGGAACAAGTTGCCAGCGCTCCGGACTGAGGTTCGCTAGGGCTGCGCGGAAGCCGAGGTTGTGAGCCGCAAGCTCGGCCGCCTTCAACCATTCCGGGTCCAGCACCAGCGTCTCGGGTGTGATCGGTACGACAGGCGCATCAGGCATGCTGAACTCCTCAGCCTCGATCAGTCCGCACGGCGGCCCACTTGGCGGGCGAGCGCATCTTTCCAACCGAAGGAAGGCATGATCCCCCCTCATCTGCATCCGAGCGGCAACGCTTGTGAGTACCATCTGCCAGTGCTCCGATCTCAGAGGCGACGGCCTGTGCTCGAAACCGAGGTTGTGCGAGGCGTTCACGGCAGCGGCAGCCCATTCACTGGAGAGAGCCTCCCGGTCTTTGTCGCAAGGATCAGTCGGTGCGTCTGCGTCGCCCAGTGATCGCGGCCCGGTCGCCCAGTGACCGACCGTCAGAGCCACCAAGACGTTTCAGACCTTAAGAGCGCCGATTCTCTGAACCGAAGTAACGGGACGCTTTCGCCCCGTCTTCTCAGTCCATACTTGCGCGCCGTGCGCGGCACGTTGTCAGCGTTTGGTCACGTCGTCCACAGTGCCAAGGTCGACATCAGCCTCAGGCGTGCTCGCTCCGTCGAAGCCCTCAAGCCAACCCTCGCGGTCCGGTGAGCCCTCGGGATAAGGGCAGCTCTCCCTGGCCTTGCCGTAGAGGTGAGCGTTACGCCCTTTGATATAAGGGCTGTCGCTAGCGGTGGCGCCTTCGGTCGTCATCGACTTGAGCCTTTCAGATCAGGTTCTCGCCTGTCCCTATTGTTCCGGAGTGGCTTCGCCGCCCGACGTTGTGGGATCAGTGACAGGCGTTCGCTCCCGTCGTCGGCCATGGAAAACCAGCCGAGCCAATCCCCTGTTCCGGAGCTGACAGAGCAAGGGCTCAGACCCGATGCTTACTCGTTCATTCGAGGCTGTTCGACGCTGGCGTCGCCAATCACAGACGGTCACGCGGTGGCAGGCGAGGTTACCCGGTGATCATTGGCCGGGCTGAAGCTCGGCAAATTGTCGGCTCCGCAAATCGAGCACGCCGTAGGAGGAGTTGGCATTCGCTTCCGTGAGCGCAAGGATGGTGAGAAGCACGACTAGAGCGGTAACCGCTCCCACGCCCACTGAAACTGTCATGTGAGGCCTTGAACTGGGGCGCTCTGCTAACTCGCGAGTGGCTGAGGCCAGGCGTTAACGGCTGCTTAACCAGACGACTTCAACGTCCAGCAAAATCCTGTTGGCTTTGGAGAAGGTCCATGAAGCGCAAGCTTGTCAGCCTCGCACTCGCCGCCGCAATCGGCCTTTCGACCGTTCCCGGCGTGCAAGCTCGCGATGGCATCAGCCCCGGCGGCGCAGCCGCCCTCGGCGTCCTTGGCGGTCTCGCGATCGGTGGTGCCATCGCCTCGTCGCAGAACCAGTACGCGCCCGGCCAGCGGATCTACCGCGCACCCCGTCCCGTCTACGTCGAGGAATACGGCCCCGAATGCCACATGGAACGGCGCCGGTACGTGGATGCCTACGGCGATGTTATCATCCGCCGTGTCGAAGTCTGCGAGTAGGGCCGATGGCCCAATGCAAGGCTCGCCCAAGAGCCCGCGCGCTGCTCGTGCTGGTTCTGGCGGCGTGTGCCACGCCTAGCGCCATCTCGGCCCGGCCGATGAGCACGCCCCCTGAGCGCACTCGGGCGATCTTGGCCCCGCTTGAAATAGCAGCGACCGAATGCTTTGCCAGCGCGATCCTCGCAAATCCCCGCGCTCGGACGCACGCTGAGGCGGGCCGCTGGTATCAGGCGGCCGGGGTCATGGGCGTGATCTGTCAGCGTGAAGTCGATGCGATCGTCAGGACCAGTGACCGTCTCCTCGGCGTCCAGGGCGGCCAGCACTACTTCAAGAACGTCTACGTCAAACGTCTGGACCAGGATCTGGCGGCTCGCCTGCGCCCCTGGTTAGAGAGCAAATCGGTGGCAAGCGCAGGGTTGATTGTCGATCCATCGTCGACCGCGACGGTCGAATGATCTGGCGGCTTGCCAGTGGGTTGAGCTCGAAAACGCCTCTTTCGAGTACCGGTGCTACAGCCCGACAGCCGGTGCGATCAATGTTGCGCGCCGACGCCCAGAATGCCGCTTGAGATCACAGTCAGTTAGGACAAGGCTGCCTGACGTCCTAGGCGCCCAGATCACGTCACGCCGTGCGAAGCACCGGCTGAGCCGGTGCTTCGCTTCGCGATGTCTTAGTAGCTGTAGGTGCGGCGCGGGTAGGCCTGAGGCACACCGTAGGCCGCCCCACGCGGCTGAACCCGAGAGCCGTAGTCGACCTCACGCCTCGCGCGCCGATTGGCGAGGGCACGACCGGCCAGACAGCCAGCAACGGCGCCGACAACACCTCGCTCCGCCAGATAATGGCCGGCGACCCCTCCGATGATGGCGCCCTTGATGCAGCCTTTCGCCTCCGCTGCTCCGACGCTCGTGAGCGTCACAATGGCAAAGAGCGACGCGCGTCCGAAATGTTGCATGCTGGTTCTCCTGGCTGACGCCAGGCAAACCTCCCGCGTCGCAGAGGCGTTCCTGTCGGCGCCACGCAGTCGAACGCTTTGGGCATCAAGGAAGGCTTCGAAAAAGCCGGCTTCAAACCCATTGCCGAGAGCGGAGCCGGCATTCGGCTTCGGCCTCTCCTGAAACCGATGACGCAAAAATTCCATGCCCCGGCTTACGTCGAGGGCCGGATCTTCGGCACCAAAATTCCCCGCTTCGGCGGAAGAGCCGCCATCACCATCATCATTTCGCCGACGTTCTCAGGCGTGATCAGCCCGACCAAACGCCCTGCTGCGTCTGCAACGCCGACGGCCGGCAGCTTCTGCTCACGCATCAGCTTCAGCCCATCCTCGAGCGCCATTCGATCCCGGACGGTGGGAATGTCGGTACGCATCACCTCCACCACCGGCGTGTCGGGCCCACGCTCCCGAAGCGCTCGGATCATGTCGTCGCGAGTGAGAACACCGCGCAGGCGTCCTGAACCATCGACAATGGGGAACTCATGTTGCGTCGTGGCGATCAAACACCTGACCGCCTCCTCGACCCGGCTGTTGGTCCGCAGGGTCTCGAACCGTGTGACCATCGCGTCCGCGGTCAACAGACCACGCGAGACCTGGCGCAGCTGGGCATCGTGGGCTTCAGAGGCAGCGCCCAGGTAGACGAACAGCGCGATGAACAGCAGCAGGGGCTGGCCGCTCAGCAAGCCCCACAGGCCGAAGAGGAAAGCGAGACCCTGGCCGACGCGTGCCGCGATCTGAGTGCCGCGCGTATAGCCTAGGTGGGAGGCGAGGATGGCCCGCAGCACACGCCCGCCGTCCATGGGAAAGGCCGGAATGAGGTTGAAGGCTACGAGGAAGAGGTTCACCCACAACAGGCGCTCCACCAACCCGGCACTCGGGTTGGCCACTTCGGTTCCGCCTGGCGGCATCAGCTCGCCCGAGGCGAGAAAGAGCAAGCCCGCGATAGCGACGTTTACCGCCGGGCCGGCCAGCGCGATCACGAGCTCCTGACCCGGCTCCTCAGGCACACGCTCCAGGCGGGCGACGCCGCCGATGGGCAGGAGCGTGATGTCGGGAGTCTGAACCCCATAGCGTCTGGCGGCGAAGACGTGGCCGAACTCGTGCAGAAGAACGCAGAGGAAGAGAAGGACGATGTAGAGGACGCTTTGCACGGCGACGGCCTGTCCACCGCGGGCATAGGCCGTGGCACCGATGAAAGCCAGGAACAGCAGGAAGGTGACGTGAATCCGGATGACGGTGCCGAACACCGTGCCAATCGGAAGTGACCAACCCATCCGTCTCGATCCCCTGCGTGTTGCGTGAATCGGTCGCGAGCAGTCTGCGCACCGTGCTCGCGGAGCACTCGGACCAGCCATGAAACCAGCCGGATGGAGGCTGGGTTCGGCCCAGACGCGGTACGAAGCTGCCGCGCGACGATGTGCGCAGCGGAGGCGGAACTCGCGCGATCCAGGACCAGTGTGCCTGCCCATGCTATGTCATGAGCAAGGCTTCGTTGGCTTGCCGCCACCAAGGAGACGAGCACATGGCCGTTCAGCGTATCCGCTTGATGACGGCGCCTGGGAGCCCGCTTCCGACCCTGAAGCGCAAGCTCGGCGTGCTCAACGTCGGCATGTACTGCCATCCTTGCGGAGAGTTCTTCGCGTTCGGCGTCGAGGTGCCGGAGACCTCCGAGTTCGAGTTTGCCGCCGACGGTCCGCTGCTTGTTCATTGCCCCTTCTGCAAGGCAGAGGAAAAGCGGTCCGTGGGAGACATCGAGCGCGTCGTCCTGACCGAGGGCCGGAAGCGCCGGACAGGGCTCTGAGATCCAGGCATGACTTCGATCTTCGACGCCCACAGTTTGGCCATCCAGGCGCATGCCGGTCAGATCGACAAGGGCGGCCAGCCCTACCTTCGGCACTTGGAGCGGGTCGCCAACGCCGCTGTCGCGCGAGCCGGGCACGCGGCAACCGTCGACCGCATCGACATCGATTCGATGCGGATCATGCAAGCGGCGATCTTGCACGACATCCTGGAGGACACCGCAACCACGGTGGTCGACCTTCGTGCGGCCGGGTTCGGTGACGACGTGCTGACAATGGTGGTTCTTTTGACCAAGCCGCGCGAGCCGGTGTCCTATGCTACGCGCATCGACCAGATCATCGCGAGCGGCAACCTCGGGGCCATCCTGATCAAGATGTCGGACAACGAAGACAACCTTAGCCCGGATCGCACTCTGCCAGCGGGCGAGGCGATAGCGGCCCGCTACCGCGCTTCGTTTGCTCGGCTGAAGGAAGCCGCGGCGGCGCTCGGCTACACGGGGCCATGACGTGACGCACGAACCCTCTCCCGCCGAGCAGTTTGAGGCTTGGCTCAAGGCCAATCCGCCAGCCCCGCGAGAGAAACCGCGACTAGGCTGGGGCGATCACCTCTTCGTCGTCGCGGCCTACACCTTCACGGCGTCTTCTGGACCTATCTCGGCTGGGCGAGCGGCGCTTGGATAGGATGGTGGTAATCTACCCGTCCCGCCGCTCGCCGCGCGCAACCTCTCGCATCATCGCGTCGGGCAACGGTCGCTGCAGGGCAAGCGCTTCCTCGGTCGGCGCCTCCAGCCAGGTCCGCCACTCCTCGGGCGTGGTCAGCAGCACCGGCATGGCCTTCGGGTGCACCGGCCCGACTACTCCGTTCGCTTCGGTGGTCAGGAACGAATAGAGCCGGTGCTCGGCCTCGACACGGTCCGGGTTCTCGGCCTTGGTGCCCCGCACCCCCGTCCAGGGCCGCCAGATGCCGGCGAAGGCAAATAGTGGCCGCTCCGCGGTCAGAGCGAACCATACCGGCGTTTTTCGCGGCTTGGTGTCGGCGTATTCCGAGAAGGAGGAGACCGGCACCAAGCAGCGGTAGGCGGGCTTTAGCCATGGCCGCCAATGTGGGCTCGCGACGTTGCGCACGTTGGTGACCGGGTGCTCGCCAAACGCCTTCGGGCCGGGGATGCCCCATCGGAACATCTCCAAGACGCGGCTGCCCTCCTCGACCCGGACGACCGGCGCCATCTGGTCGGGGAAGATCCCTGGCAGCAGCGGCAGGTTGCCGGTGCGATCGTCGGCGGGAGCGATGCCGAAGGTCTCGCGGATCGCGGCCTGAGGTGTCTTCAGGCTGTAGAGGTTGCACATCTCACGTCCTCGGCGAGTTCCTGCCGTCGCCAATCGGGGTTGACCCAGTAGCGACGACGCCGCGTGAGGCAGCCGAGTTCTGTTCGGTGCTGCCGATGCATCAATCCCCGACGCGTATCGCTACCTTACCAGAGTGTTGGCCGGTTCGGATGCGGGCGTAGGCGGCGTCTGCCTCCTCGAAGCGGAAGGTTTCGTCGATGATGGGCCGCACGCCTGACGCGATCGAGGCTCTCAGGTCCGATACCGAGCCCACATACACCCCGCGCAGGCTGATCGCCTTCATCAGAATCGCGCCGGTGTTGACCGGCCCAGCAAACCCGGTGAGCACGCCGACAAGTGCGACTTCGCCTCCGGGGCGCACAGCCGTCAGGGCTTGGTCGAGCGTGGCGGGGCCACCGACCTCGACGACGACGTCCACGCCTTCGCCGCCTGCGATCTCGGCCGCACGCGTGCCCCACTCGGCGATAGCGCGGTAGTTGATGACCTCGTCGGCACCGAGCGCTCGCGCGCGAGCGAGTTTCTCGTCCGAGCTCGATGTAGCGATCACGCGGGCGCCGGCTGCCTTGGCGAATTGGAGCGCGAAGGTCGACACGCCACCCGTTCCCTCAACGAGGACCGTGTCGCCGGGCCTGACGCCGCGCCCACCGAACAGGCACCGCCACGCGGTCACGCCCGCACAGGGGTAGGCTGCCGCCTCCTCGAACGACCAGCCCTGGGGGATCGGCACAACGCCCGTTGCCGGCACCGCAATGCGTTCGGCGAGAACCCCGTCGACGAAGCCACCCCCGAGTGCCCCGGCCTGCTTGGCTGCGGTGAAATGGCCCTCCGTCCATGCCGGCATGAAGCCGATTGCGACGCGCTCCCCCACGCGTCGGTCTGTGACACCCGCCCCAATGGCGGAGATCACGCCCGCACCGTCGGACAACGGGATGAGATCGCCACGTTGCGCACCACCGTAGCGCTCCTCGCGCACGATGATGTCGCGATAGTTGAGCGTGGCGGCCCTGAGATCGACGAGGATCTCGCCGGGGCCCGCCTGGGGCTCAGGCGCATCGATGAGGCGCAGCGGGGCGTTGGCGCCGGCGAGACGGTAGGCACGCATGTGTTGATCCTCCTTGCCATGTGGGCTGGATCGCACTTAGCGTGTAGTTTCCGAGAAAGTGAGTACGTACAAAATGAACATGTACTATCATGAATGATACCGTAGCGAACGGTCGCCGCCGGGCCGGCCGAACGGGCTGTGCCGTCGAGGCAACGATGAGCGTCGTCGGCGGCATCTGGAAGCCGGTGCTGGTGTTCCATCTGCTGGAGGGGCGGCTGCGCTTCAACGCGCTCTGCCGGCTGACGCCGAACGCCACGCCGCGCATGATCACGCTGCAACTGCGCGAGTTGGAGGCGGACGGCATCATCTCCCGTATCGTCTACCCGGAGGTACCCCCGAGGGTGGAGTACGAGCTGACGGACCTCGGCCGAACGCTCGAGCCCGTGCTCATCAGCCTGCGTGACTGGGGTGAGGGTTTCCAGTCGGAAGGTCGGGCCACGGCGTTGGAAGGAGCATAGAATTCGGCAGTGCCGCTGGGCGGCGCCAGGATCGGTACCGCCTGTTGCTCACGTCCGCGACGGCAGCGAACCACGACCTGTGTCAGCCGGCAGGTCGAACTTGGCGTGGCATCCGATGCCGTAAACGTTCGGCGTCCGGCGGCCGGGCTCGCGCTGCCAGCGGCAGGTTTGGGTCAGCGCTAGGTACACGTTCATGATGTCGGCGTGCTCTCCGAAGCGGCGGCGCAGCCGGTCCATGTTGTACTCACCGCGCCGCTTGCAGACAGAGCAGGTGATGACGAGCTTACGCGAGCGCAGGTCGCACAGCCGCTCCATCAGCGAGCCTCGCCGTTGGAGGCGAGCGCCGCCCGGATGTAGCCGTGTGGGACCTGATCCTGCGCCTTGGCCAGCTTTCTCTCGATCACCAAGGTAGCATTGGTCAGCGCCGCGCTCGGTTTTGCCATCATGGTTCCCGTCCTAACTGGCTCCCCTCGTCCTAAGCGCTGCTTGGGCTCATCGCGTCAGAGGCAGTGACCCTACTGCTGTCGGTCCAGGCTTTTCGGCACCGCCTGTCCTCGCCTGACATCGGCGTCATGGGACCGCGGAATGGCTTGGAGGAGCTGAAACGAGAAAGCCCGGCACGCCAGCGAGGCGGCTGGGCTGATGCAAGCGCAAATGAAAGTCACGAGGCTACTGACGTGGGGACGCCGTATTATCAACCGAGCCGGTGACCTGCTCTTTTGTAGCCCTGCTGCTGGCAAGCAGAGACCGCTCGTTTTCGAGGTTGGCTATGTTTTGCGTCTTCCAATTGCGACGGGCCGCAATGGACGCCTCCAGGACCGCGAAGGGCTCTACGTACGAGGAGCCCTGCCGGTTTGAAGTGCGATACTTCGGAGACTGCCTCCTCGTCGTTTGAGGCATCTGCTCATCGATCTCAGCTAGGCTCCGACTAGGCAGGTCTCTTGGATGCAAGGCGCTGTACTCAGCGGGGGCATTGGTGAGCCGTGCGCACCCACTTACCAGCAAAAGTGCAATGCCGCCCGCCAACAATCCATTGATCAGCATGAAGGTCCAGGGGTTGGAATGGCGGAGCGCGTAACGAGTGGGATCCTGCCCAGCTTCAAACGCAACCGGGATCGCCTTCGTTCACTCGACGCGGCCCGTTAGTGCACGCACGGCATCGGCTCTCGTCAAAGTAGGTGTAAAGCTTCACCAGCCCGTGTCAGATCAGGCGGCGGGGCCGCTTGGCTGTTCGAGCAAGCCTGAACGACATGGTGGTCGCATGCCCTACTCGGTTGAGATCACGTTGGCCGATCCCCCCTCCTCCGATAAGGATGCCGGGATACCGATGTACCTGCTGCCGGATATGTTCGACACAGTCGCGGATGCGAAGGAGGCAGCGGCGGCGCATATCGCAAGCCTGGATCGCGATCCCGCGACGGTGCTCTTTGCCGTGACGGATCACAACGGCCTGACGATCATGACGAGCGCAGATGCGACGGAGTGATCAGGTGGTGCCGCGCGCCTACGTTGGTCGGCAATCCGAGAGGCGTCCAATCCCGGGTCGGTGAGCACTGGGTCCTGCCGCAATCGGTACTGCTTCGACGTTCTGCCTTCGGAGCGTCTGCCAAGGCGGAACGTCGAGTTTAGGCAGCCTCTGAACCTGCCTAGGCTATGCCGCCATGGTGCCAATCCCTGGCCTCGCGTCGCTCCATCAATCCCATGATGGCGTCGACCGATCGTCTTAGTCGGGCTGCAACGGGGCCTTCACCGTTGGCTGGAGGGCAAAGAGCTTCAAACACCAATTCCTCCTTGAAGGCGTGCTCGATGAGGATGTCTTCGATCTCGTGACGAACGGGATGGAGAAACTCGACCCCGATCCCACGAACGTCGCGGCGTGCTGTCCGGCAGGCTCGCGCCGTTGTCCCTGAGCCAATGACCAGATCAAAATTGTGGGGCAGGCTAGCCTTCTCATCGGTGCGCAAGAAGGCGCCGAGGGTAGAGATATCCGTTACTGTGCATCGGACTGGGTTACTGCGTCGTGGCACGTAGATCCGAGCCGACAACTCACACGGTTGCCTTTGCACTCTACGGTTTTCGAGCATTGTGCTTCTCCGGATGGTAGCTCAGTTGCCATCTCTCGGGCACGGATTAATTCACATTCGCGCTCTTAATTTTGTATGAATTTAAGGATGATCCTAAATCTCCTATGTGCATCATATTTGATCAACACATGGTCGCATGCCGAATAACTTATGTAATTGTCCGCCAGCGACGCTTGTTAGCGCGCATTGACTGTGCGTGATTTACTACTTCATCTCCGTCCTGCGCTGGCATGATGCCATACACGGTGCTGGTGCCGGCTGAGGATGGCCAGCCGATCTACTCGGCTGCGCTCCCCTTTGCGGGCCTCTAACTGGTCCGGTAAGCAATCTCGGGTGTCACAACTGCTAGGCCGTGAACAGCGGTTCGGACACCAGCGGCGGCTGAAACGAGAAAGCCCGCCGCGGCACGAGCCGGGCGGGCTGAGGGTGGAGCGCGCAGATCAGGGGCTCGACGTGGTCGGCTCGAGCCGTGATGCGAGGAGTTCGCTCACGAGCATGCGTGGCGCGCTTCGATCTTGGCTCTCAAGTGGTTAACGGACCTCAGAGGATTGAGGTGCCCGTGGACGGCTCAGCAACTCCGTGTCGCCCGGACGCGCATAAGCGGCTGTGGCCAGGTTGATCTCGGCGACCGTCCGCTGATCTGCTATGCCGCAGCCCTGGCACACGGCAACACGCCAGGATTGCCACAGCCCGCTTGTCCGCTCCTCCGTCGAGGCTACCATCGCTCGCTCGACCGAGACGATCCGCGTTGTGTCGAGATCGGTCTGCCCCTTCGGCTTTGGCAAGGCGCCAAGCTTGTCAAGCGCCAAACCGGCTGCCGATTGGGCGATAGCGGCAAAACCAACACAAGTAAAAACCAATCCAACACAAGCGACTTTGTACATGGCAACCATCCTGTTGCCCGTACAATCCAGCCCACAAGCGTAAGTTCAACCTGTTGAGGTTTGTGGCAGCGCAGGACGCTCGCCGCGGCATGAATCGGGCGAGCTGAACGATGGGTGGCCCTGCTGCCGTAGCTCGGGCGAGCAGACAGCAGGGCCTATTTGGGGCGCAACAGGAAGGAAGCTTCCGGACCAAGTGATGATGCCCAGCGAGCGACGCAAAGAAAAGCGCTGCCCGGCAGGTCTCGGCGGGACCGACGGTCATGGTCAGCCTCCGGCTTACCTAATGTGTTTGAGACAAGCTCAGAGCGCATCGATAACGTTGCCGGCCATTGGTCGGACGCTCGCACCCGTTGGACGTGCTCCGACTGTCTACTTGCAGACTGATAGCCCGGCGTCGGAACGGTCCTGTGCTCCCAGGCCTTTCAGCGAGATTGCGGTCAGCGGTGCAGCGCGATGTCGTCAGAACGCGCTACCCCGTCACCAGAACAATCTGGTGGCGTTCCTTCGCGTAAACGCACTCTCGTCACCCTCATCGGATTGATCCTCGCTGGAGGACTCGCGCTTGCCTGGACGGTGTTCCTGGGGTGGGCGGCCTTGCGCCTCCTTATCTACATGTTCGGCGCCGATTAGCGTCGCCAGCCCGTAATCAGATCGGGCGGCGGGGCTGCTTGCCCGCGCAGCCTACGCTGTCCACCTCCCGAGCATGGCAGGCCCACAGACCATCGGCGAACTCTACAAGGCGAGGCTCATCCTTGAGGCGGAAGTGGCTGCTGCCGTCGACGCCTACATGGAGGATTCGAAGGCAACGACGTTCGTCTTCGCGGGTGGATACAGCATCAACCTCATGTGGGCGGTACGCGCGCAGCCGTCGGCAAAGAAGCTGATCAACGATCCTGAAGCCAGTGAAGGGCTCAAGCGGGCTGTCGTACGCAAGGCGATCCTGCTCGCCCGGCCGGTGAGGGGATGAGTGTTCCTGCAGCCGGTGCGTTGGCAGAATGTGTCCAGGGTTCAAGCGTGAGTGCCGCAGCGCTGACGTAAAAGTTCCATGTTGTCGCGGATGACCTGTCTTGGCATCGTCAAACGCGCAACGTCCCTACGTTAAGAGGGTGAAAACGCCATCAGGGTGATCAGACAGGATGATCACATCCGCGCTGCTGTTTGCCGCTGGGATCGCACTGGGCTGGCGCTTTGGCCTCTGGATGATCCTATTCACGTCGGGGTGCCTCACAGCTGCATACGTGGCGCTCCACCTCATTCCTTCGGCGTTCGGCTGGCTGGAGTTCCTGATCCTGCTGGCGCACTTGGCGGCGCTGCAAGGTGGTTTTCTCCTAGGGCAGTACCTCAGCCAGGCAGGCGAGAAGCACTAGCGGCGCCCTCGAGGGTCAGAACCAGATCACCTTGCCAGTGGCCAGGTAGATGCCGATCCAGATCAGAATGGGCAGGAGGCACACAGCAATAACCAGGGCCAGGCGCGGGCGTCGGCGCGGGTGGGACCCTGGTGTGTGGTTGAGAGACATGGAAGTGCCGATACCTGACGTGTCGATGGGGATCGTTGAGCCCCCCGCACAAGCTGGGCCGTATGATCGTCCCGCTTCTACACGCCAGATCGGGATAAAGTTTCACCCGAATCCAGGTTTATACCCTGGACGGGGTGAGCGGCGCCTCGCCCCAGGACTGGTCCTTGGGCGCCCCTAACTGCAGTCGGATCGCGCAGGAACGGCGGATGCCGGCAGTCCGTTCCTCACCGCGGGTCGAAAAGCGCTCGGAGCCTCTCGGTTGATTACCCAGGCCATCGCGCGGGCGTTGAAGGATCGGCTGAGGACGACGAGTCAGGAGCGGGCGGTTAGTTGGATACTACCGATCTGATGACGGCAGGATCGCGCGCGCACGTTCGAAAGATCTCGTTTCTATCGCCGCGACGTCTGCATTCTCACGGTCCTCAGCAGCGCTGGATGGGGCGCCATCGGCACAGCTCCGGCAGTCGGCGCTCCATAGGTGGGCGCTCTGCCGGGCGCTGCACGCTCTGGGTAGATCATGGCGTCAGGTGACTTGCGCTTGAGCGTTGGCTTCGGCTTCGACCTCCACAACAGCTTGCCGATGGCGGAAGCCACAAGGCAGAGCAGGCTGATCGCCAAGCCTTCCCATGAGGGTGCGGGCGCCGTCATCAAGGCGACGAGCCCGGCAGACGCAAAGACGGCGATGTACGGATTGATGCCCATCCGAGGCTCATGATGCCGTGCTGCTTCCGGGCGGCTTAACCGGGCTCCTCAAATTGACCCGATTGCCGGTTTGCTCGTCAGCTCAGGCGCTGTACGCGCGGACCTCGGGAACGAGCCTATCATACCGTAGTCGCTTGTCGGCGCTGCCTACACTGTCCACCTTCAGGACATGGTTGGCCCACTAACCAACGGCGAATTCAAATTTCTCCAATCTTTATGAGCAAAGACTGTCGGTGCGCTACTCACCCAATTCGTTAATGCGTATGCTTGAACCAAATAAAGCTGAACGTGAATGCGCAGTGCTTCGGTGCTAAAGCAAATAAAAACTAACATTTGCTCCCGCCGGGAAGAACAATTTCCTCGTCTGTCCTTACCGGCCATGGTACGACCACTCTCATTTCGAAGGATCCATAACTCCCTCCCATAAGATTTACGAGAGTGCTTCCAAGTAGCGGTGTGTGAGTAGTCGACATTTCCACAAGCATATAGCGCGCCCCCTGCGTTTGAAAGCCCGCCGGTATTGCAAGATCTGAGGGCATGCCCACAGCTCTGGGAGAAAAATTGCTTGTCGAATAACTTGAGCATACCTTTGGTTTTGTTAGGCCAAATCTCACAAGATCAACACCCAAAGCGCTGACGCGGACCTTGGCAGAAGATCCGTCAAATGGCCGCATGATGAGCTTTGCAGACGCGAAGATATCATTCATGGTCGATGCGCGCATAGGGCTTTCGGTGTCGCCCTGAGATGTCAAATCGGAAATTGCACGGGACGCGGCCTCAAGCTTGCGCCAGTTATCGAACCCTCGCGAGAACTCAACCATTCCAAAATAAAGAACCAGCATCACTGGCAGTAGAAGAGCAAACTCAACAGCCGCCGTTCCGGAACGAGCAACTTTGAAGGTTCGCACTAAGGACGCATCTTGCGTTACAAGGCAAACAAATAAGCGGTACCCTGCTCCTGTCACTCCCAAAGCATACCCGTGGCTCGTGAGCCGTCCTGATGGAAATCCTTTCAGCAGCATTGATTTATGCCCGTCCATGCCTAGCACCCCGAACTGGACGAATAGGGTTCGGTACGCGCGACCGCTGTAGACTGCAACAGACGTGAACCATCAGAAAATGGGCTGGTGCCAAAATTCAGAAAGGGAAAGAACATCGGAAACTTCACTGCCGCTGTTACTACGACAATCTGACCTGGCTCAGGGCAGGTATACCTTGTTCCGAAACTTGAATTCCAATTTTTAGTCTGCGTGTCTACGGGATTTGGAATATTTCCAGCTCCAAAGGATGTGGCAACGGAGACATCCAATTTGATGTCAGTACATGAGAAGACTGTAGCTATTTTAGAAGTGCTTGGACCGCACAATTGGTTTTTGAGACTCTCCAAAGCCGTTGCTGAATTGGACTGCGCAGCCGACGATTGGAAGCTCCCCGTATAAAGCGACCGTGTCGCGCGCTGCAGGTTTTCGTCCAAGTTCTGGGCTGCCCACATCATCAAACCGGTCTGCACTATACCAGCGAATAGTGTAAAAAACGGCACGCTGATGATTGCAAACTCTACAGCAGTCGCGCCATTTTCATCAAAGAGAACGCGCTTCGCTTTCGAAGCCACCTTTTTCAGAGAGAAAAGCAAACGCTTGGTGATCATGCCACTCGTCAAACTATGATTGCGGTCACTGGACAATTTTTAGCTTTTTATCGGAAACTTTTACCTGCTTGGGACAGGAGACAACAACACGAATATCATCATAATCCCGATCGCCACCGGGTCGATCTTCCCACCCATAGTACATAAACTTGCCTTCTTCGCAGCTCCTCTGCGAAGTCTGCGGATTGTGAGTGACGTGGTTGTTTGGCAAAATACCACCCAGCGATTGGGATACACACGCTGACAGCGAGTCGCACACAATCGTTTCAAGCATTGGGTATCTTTGTGTGTCCACCGGTATGCTCGGACTATTCTTGAAAACTTGCGAGCCGTTCAGGTTCATGGTCTGAACAAGACCGCCGGTATCAATAACGGTATCTGTATAGTATATAAATACCTCCTCATTGTCTTTGTCCCATTTGCTGGGTGATGTTCTTGCGTTGCGAACGTTCCTGAGCATGTAGCTTGGTGCCTCGTTTGCCTCGCAAGGTGGGGGCTTATTGGCGCTGTAGTCCGTCGGAGGTTGCGCATTGTCCGCGATCGCGGTAATGCCCCGTCGGCCTCTATCAGCGCTTTGTTGGCGTTGTTGATCGGACGAGTAGCAGTAGAAATATATACGGTTGTAGTCGGCTGCCTCTGGCGATAGCTGAGTTAAAGTAGGTGGAGCGGTTGCGTATTGAGGAGCGACACGGTTAACAACCGTTGAGACGCTAACTTCCATTTGTCTTGAAGTTCCGGGCAGCAGATGAACCAGGAACGTCTTCAGCGTGGTAGAAATCGTCAGCTTGTAATTTGAGCTGTCGATCCAAGCTCCGGAGATGCGGTAACCCCCCGTGCTGCTCTGGTCGCCCAAGCGGGCTCGCAGTTGAGCTTCAGCAAGTCTAAAGCCCTCTGTACGAGCAAGGGGCGTATCAGCTCCCGCTACGAGAAGTGCGGTCGCGTCGCTCACGCTCTGCTCGACAGCGCGAATGCGCACCGCATTTCCATAATCAAGCGCAGCGCCGCCGATGCCGAAGAGTATGGGGGCGGTGAGCGCGAAGAGAATAATGACGTTGCCGCTCTTGTCCGCGCCGAGTGCGCCTCGGCGGACCAAGCCTTTCGCTCGTGACTCAGGCTTTCTCATACTGCGGTACTCGCGCCAGCAAACCGCTTTGGAAAAAGCAGTTGGAACTAGGGTAAGCGGTAGTGATATAGGCACCATCAGTTAATGCCCTGCTTCTTGCGTCCTGTGCGATAACTCTGGCTCCATCCCGCAAGCGGCCGAATGCACTGGTGCTTTGCGGAATGCTTACCGAAGTCTTTCGCTGGTTTCATTGCACCGTCGAACATGAGCAGGTCGTTGCATCTCAGGACGTGATTGCACCAGGATGGGCCACACACGATCCACCTCGGCTGGGCCGATCTCCAGGCAGTGACCGCCTAATGCGAGAGGACCGTGTCGGCCGAGCTCGGGCCGACGCCGTCGGGCACGGGCACGTCGCTGCTGCCGTAGCGCGCGTTCAGGATGAGGTTCGGACCCTCGTAGAGGTTCACGAGCCGGGCGACGACGACCGTGTACGCGGACTGATCCGCGACCGGCTTCTTCGAGTCGACGATCAGGCGGCCCGCCGGAAGGTAGATCGTGCCCAGCAGCGTGCGCGCGTTGTCGCTGATGATCCGGTACTGGCGAACAGGCGTGTTGGTTTCCGGCGCGGGCGGCTGCGGCGGCTTCGGGCCTGTGGAGTCGTCCGGTTCGGGGGGCGCGGCTGGGCTGGAGACCAAGCGCTCCTCGAAGAACAGCAGGCTCGCCATCTCGCCGTCCTTGGGCGCCGTGAGGCTGACGGTGCTGTCCTTGTCGAACAGGAGCCCGCCCCTGTCCCCGGTGAAGTAGAAGCCGACGTTCTCGCCCGCCATGGACCCCCTCCTCTTCACGACGAGGGGACCGTTCTTCACCACATAGACGCCGGGTCGAAGCGTGACGGTGGCGCCGTCCGTGATCTCAAGGCCGTTGCAATACGTGCCCGGATTCAGGGTGTAAGTGCCCCTCACGATCTTCACCGGCTTGGTGGCATCAGCAGCGTTCGCGTTGATGGCGGCGTCGAGGACGACGCAGGGCCCGACGGAGGGCGCGGGCCGGTCGGCGAGCGGGTCCTTGAGCGTGGGGCAGCCGGTGGCGGGCGGCGGCGTGAAGTTCGCGCTCGTCCCCCTGTAGCCTCCGGCCGAGCACGTCGTCAGGGCAGTCACGACGGCACCTTCGCCGCCGCTGATGCTCTCCTGGCTCGTCGAGTTCGAGTAGATCGAGCAGTCCGGGGCCGCGATGCGGGCATATTGCTCGGCGCTGAAGGCCTTCTTGGCGGCTGGCTCGAGCGCGAGGAGGCAGAGGCGTGTGGTGCCGGCGAGCTTGGCGGTGGAGTGCACGACGAGCTCCACCTGCGGTACGTTGAGGAGCTTGCCGAAGGCGAGCGGCACGCTCTCGCGGACCGTCACCTTGACCGAGGAATGGTTGCCCAGCACCTCGGCCTCGACCTGCGGCCGGCGGTCCGTGGAGGCCTGCGCCTGGCCCTGGGCCATGGCGATCGCCGCGCGGATGGCGGCCGCGTCGTCGGTGTTGGCGAGCTTGAACTGGTTGACGCCCGCGATGCTGCCGCCGTCGGCGGCGCGCTGCAGCTCGGTGCGGCGCTTGACCAGCGAACCATATTCGAGGGCCGCCGAGGTCAGGCCCATCAGCACCGGCAGACCAAGACCGAAGATCAGCAGCACGTTGCCGCCCCGGTCCCGACCCAGCTCGCGAATTCGTTGCATGTTCTTGGCTCCCACAAGCCTGAGCATGAGGCGCCGAGTGCTGAGGATTCCTGAATCGCCGCGTCGAAAGGCGGACCTATCGGAAAATTTGAGCGGGTTTGTTCGATCGACTTCTTACCTTATGTTAGGGAACGTCTTCGCCGCTCGCCAGCAAGAGCGCCACGAGCCGCACCGTGACGCTCCTATCGCCGGTACGATCGCCGTCGGTTACGACGGGGCCGAAAAGCGGTTCGGCGAGGCGCTACGGCCCATCGTCAAGAAGAAGTCGAAAGTTCGCGAGGGCATGTTTTGGGACGAGGAGGGATATCTCCGGACCATCGGGCGCCTTGAACCGCACCACGATGGTATCGCCGCCGTCGATCGGCTCGACGCCCGTGAAAGAGCGGACGGACAGCACGATGGGGCGCATGGTGTCTGAGACGGATTGCATCCGGAGGACGCTCGTCCGCGCCGTTTGCATCCGCAGCCAAACTCACAAGCGGCAAAGAGCGGTCCCTGGCCGCGATAAGCGGTTCTGGACCTGCTAACGCTCATTCTGAGCCGGGCGTGGCAATAACTTGAAGGCATCCGCGAAGGGGAACTCGCCCACCACCTCGCCCGCATCGTTCGTGACAACCAGAGTGGCAGACAGGAGCGTCACCTGATTGGTGGGGTCCTGCATCATCGCTTGAACGGTATCCCGGCCAACCTCCAACGCTTGGATCACATCACGAAGCTCCATACCGCCCTGATCAGGGATGATGTCGCCGTCGATGTGCGCGTTGAAGAAGTAGCAAGGCACAGGCCGACATCCTTACCGCGCAACGTGCCGTCAGGAGCGGTTGGCGTCGGTTGCGTCCTCGTGATCGACGTTCATCGCCGCCTCGTCAAACGTGAAGCCCTCCAGCCAATCCGCGCTCTCCTGCGAGCCTGCCGGATAGGGGTTCGCCTGCATCGGCTTGCCCGCGGTTTTGGCGATCGTACCCTCGTTCTTCACCGTGGCTGACACGAAGCCCATGCGGCAATCCTCCTGCTCAGCACCAAGCTCGTGCCAACAAGAGATCTAGGGCAAACAGACTGAAAAGCCCGGCGCTCATCGAGGCGGCCGGGCAAACACGGTCAGCATTGGCGAGGTGAAGGATGCAGTTGGCGACACCGGCGATGCGCCGGCTCAGGCACTGATGTCGGCAATGGAGCTCTCCCGCCGGTTTGAACGCCTGAGCCAAGCGGTGCGGCTCGCGACGTCCTCGACGATGACGGTGGGCCGTTTTGGCAGCTCCGGTGTTTCAGCCGGTCATCGCGAGGAGCTGCCATGCCAACGATATCTGCCACCGACGTCGATCGCACCGTGGGCCAGCGCATTCGGGCGCTCCGCGAGAGCAAAGGCATCAGCCAGACCACGCTCGCCACTGCCATCGGCGTCAGCTTCCAGCAGGTCCAAAAGTATGAGAAGGGCCGAAACCGCGTCAGCGCCAGTCGACTGCGGGGGCTCGCCCGCGCTCTCGGCATCCCCGTCTCAATGCTGTTCGATGACGATGATCCCGAGGGCGATACGAGCGAGGCTTTCGCCTTCCTCGGTACGACCGGCGCCGTGGAGCTGCTGCAGGCTTTCGCCACCATTGAGGACGCCGCGGTTCGGCGCGACGTCCTCGTCGTCGTGCGTAGCGCGGCGCGGATCTCTGCTAGCCCGCTTGAGGGCAGTAAGTGAGGCGGACTAGGTGCCACCGACGTCTGGATCAGGCCACGTGACGTGCGCTCCTCACACTGTAAAGACCACGCCGATTTTCCGGCCCTGCCGCCAGATCACGCGGCACGAGCGCCGAGCCTGCAGATCGTCGAGAAAAAGCTCGAACTCGTCTGGGACTGCATCCTCACCAATCGGCTCGATCCGCGCTCCAGCTTCAGAATCGTCCCAGATCAGGCATTCGATGTCGGGAGAGCAGTTGTCGATGCGGATGACGCCGATCTTGAAGGCGTTCTGCCGTGGAAACTTCCGCAAGTTCGCGTCCACGGTCCAGCCTCGGGCCATCACGGCCAAAGACACTGGCAAGCATAGGTTAATTGCGGCCAAAAATTGGGCTCGCGGCGCTTCCCGGATGCCAATGACAGCGGCTCGCACGCGAAATTGACTGGGGACGCGCGCTTCCGAACAGTTGGCGAATTCGCCCGGGAAACCGGCGTCAGGGCCAACAATATCAGCCCTACATCGTACAGCAGCGGGTCACCGCTATCGGCGAGGCTGTCGATCAATGCAGCGCGAGCTGGCGACTGGGCGGGCTAAGCGGTCATGCGTCGGGAACCTAACCGAAATCGGCTCCAGGCTAATTATGCTTTAACGCTTATAAAATATTACGGCTTGCTCAAAGATTATCGTTCTCGCGCGCTTGCGGCAGCCATTCAGATGCGATTTTCGATCAAAGCTGCTCTCATCGGATCGTTCATTCTGCTGGCGCTCGTCTCGGCTGGCCAAGGGATAGCCGGGCTAGTGTCGTTGGGCACCATCCGGGAGAAGGTGGCCGACATCACCACGTCTTGGATGCCGTCCGTCGATGTCGTGCGCCAGATGCAAACCACGATCACCGATGCACGCGTTCGCAGCTACCGGTACCTGAGTGCTGAGACGGAACGAGATCGTGCTGCCGCCCTCAAACAGCTGGCGGATGTGAGCGTTCATCTCCAACAGCTTCTCACACAATACCAGTCGCTGATTAGCTCGCCCGAGGAGCGGAGCCTCGCCGACAGCTTCCGTGCGAAATGGACAACCAACGGCGAAGTCTGGGGCAGGATCGTCGCACTCATTGAGCAGGCGCGGCACGACGATGGTCGTGAGATCTTTCAGGGCGACTCCAAGGCGAACTATGAGGCTGCCGCCGGAGTGCTTTCCGAGGCTGCCGAACTCAGCCGAAAAGGTGCTGTAGCAGCCGCCCTTGCCGCCAGTTTGGCCGATGCCAAAGCTCGTACCCTGACCTGGGTCACGCTTGCCGTCGCTGGGCTGGTGGCAGCTGCGGCGGTCGCGTTCAGCTACCTCCGGATCGCTCGTCCGCTGCAAGACATGACAGCCGCCATGGACAACTTGGCGGAAGGCAACGCCTCAACGGCTATCCCGAGCACGCAGAGACGTGACGAGTTGGGCGCCATGGCGGCGGCCGTGCAGGTGTTCAAGGACAGCATGATCCGCAGCCGCCTATTGGAAGAGCAAACAGTGCTTGCTCGTGCCGGGGCTGAGGCGCAGCGCAAATCAGCGATGCGCGAGATGGCCGACGGCTTCGAGCGCGCTGTCGGCAGCATCGTCGAGACGGTGACAGCGTCGGCCACCGACCTACAGGCCACAGCGCAAGGCATGGCCGGCACAGCGGACCAGACCGCGCGTCAGTCAACAACGGTTGCCGCCGCAGCTGAGATCGCTGCGGCCAACGTCAACACGGTGGCTACCGCCGCTGAGGAGCTGGGTTCGTCGGTCCAGGAGATTGGTAGGCAGGTGAATGGCTCAGCCAGCCTGGCGCAGAAGGCGGTCGCAGAAGCCGATCATACGGCGGCTCTCGTGCAGGAGCTCAGCGGCGCTGTGTCGAAAATCGGCGACGTGGTGTCGATGATCTCGATGATCGCGGGCCAGACCAACCTGCTTGCACTGAATGCGACGATTGAGGCCGCCCGGGCGGGCGAAGCCGGTCGTGGCTTCGCCGTTGTCGCCACCGAGGTCAAGGAGCTTGCGAGCCAGACGGCCAAGGCCACCGACGAGATCAGCAGCCAGATCGCCCGCATTCAAGGCTCGACCAGTCAGGCAGTCAACGCGATCGGCAGCATCACGGCGCGGATCCAGGAGATCAGTGGCGTGGCCACCACCATCGCGGCGGCTGTCGAGGAGCAGGGTGCGGCCATGCAGGAGATCGTGCGCAACGTCTCCCAAGCAGCAGTCGGCACGAGCCAGGTTACGACGAACATCGGTGGCGTGGCCAGTGCTGTCAAAGAGACAGGCGCAGCTGCCAGCCAGGTCTTGTCCTCGGCCTCCGAACTCTCTCGGCAGTCCGAACACCTGAGCGACGCGGTCACGAGCTTCCTTACCAACGTTCGCGCTGCGTGAGGGTAGAATGGGAGACATCCACATCCTGCCGCTGCGAGCCGGCAAGGACGATGCCTTGCGGTGAATGCAGCCTGCCCAGCAGCATGGCCGCTTCTTCCCTTCGAGGAGTTCGTCACAGGTCCGTGCGATGCGACGTCGGCGCGTCGCGGTCTGCTTTGCGTCTTTGATACAGCAGAGGAACTCGTTTTGGCCGAGCGGCGTCAGTGCCTCCCAAAGCTCGAGGAGCTTTGGGTCTGATTGAAGGGCCGCTTGAACGTCTTCCTCGACCTCATGGACAGTTCCATGCAGGAAAGCGGGGGCCACGAACCCTCCAAGCAGTGCCTGACAGGCGGATGTCACGACCTGCACTTCGCACGGCGATCTTGCTGGCCCGGCCGGTTAAGTTGTTCAAGCAAATACGTTGTGATGTCGGTTGACCACCTTGCGCACGTTTTCCGGCGTCCAGGTGCTGCCCTTCAGGCTCCTGATCCCATCGCCGTTTAGACGCTCTGCGATGGCCTGCCAGCGGCCGGCGCCCTCTGGGAAAACTGACAGCGCCTGCTCCAAACCCTGGTACGCTTCTCGGCGCAGCTCGCCCATTTGCTCCTTATCCGCCGTACGCCACCGCTTGAAGTGCTCCGCCGGATCGAAGCGGCGTCCGTCGATGGTGAGCGGGTCAGGTGACAACGCCACCAACTCGAGGCCAAATTCTTCAGCGTGGCGGCGGAGGTAGGGATTGCTACGCCAAAGGTTTTGCTCCTCGAACCGAACGTAGACGAGCTTCGCCTTTCGCCGAACACAGACGCGCCGAGTCGCGATGAGAGCCTCTCGAACCGCTTCGGTGGCCCGATCGGTGCGCACGTCCATGAAGGCAATTTCGCCGACAAGGCTGACCGCGTCCTCTTTGACCCATTGTCGGACCCGCTCGCGCTGGTAGCGGATAGTCCGGCTGGCCTGGGCTGCGCCTTCAACATCGCTCGGTAAGCGTCGGAAGTCAGCCCAGTTCACCGGCAGCGTCCAATAGAACCCAACGTAGGCTGTTCGCACGCGCCACGTCCCCTCGTCCTGACTGCGCCCGGACAATTCCGAGCCGCTAGTCCGCGACAGACTAGGGGGCGGTAGGGTCTCTCATCAACAGCGGGAGACCACAGCAGTCACATCAAAGCAACCAGCCACTGATCATCATGCTTCAAAGTCTCGTTACGAGACTTTCGCGCGCAAACGACCAGAGAGGGACCAACAACGATGAGCAAGAATCAGAAGTCTGATCACGACGAAAACGATGAGTGGATGACAGTCAAAAATCTTGAACATCCTTACAGCCACAAAGGCGACTTTCCACCGGACGTGAGCAAGCTGCAGCGGCGTGTAGCCCGGAACCCGATGGCGGCCTTGTTCGAATGTGCCGAGCAACTGCAGCAACTTCACGTCAGCTTTCGCGATGAACTATATAACGGATTGCAGTACGGCTACGCGATAGCACGTCATCTCAGCATGGACCCCAAAGCATTCAAGGAATTCTACAGCCTACCCTTCTTCAAGACCGGCAAGCGCCAGTTCAAAGCCTCGAAACAGCAGGAGAAAGTGCTGCGGCACGTGATGAATTACGTGTTCAACGCCACCAGCGTCACGGCGCGCAAGCGGACCGGAAAGTACGCAGCGGGTCTCAATGGTTACATGCGGATGGGTATGCCGGCTCACATCGTGGCGACACAGATTAAGGCGGATGGCGGCATTGAAAAGCTGTACGAAATCAGCGTCGAGACCGAGGCTGCCAAGCCGAAGCGGATCCGCAGTCCGTCGAAGGGGCCCGAGCCGGACTTTCTCGTCAATGGCAAGCCCGTGCATCTCGGAGGCAAGGCCTCGAAAACACCCGCCAAGGACTGGAGCCTAGACGGTCTGGAGGGCGATCCGAACGAGCAGCGCGAGGAGAGGGGTGACAGTGACATCGAAGTCGACCCTGATGACGATCTGCAGATGGGCGGCGCGAGCACTGCAGCGGGGGAAGCCCTGATGCTGAATCAAGGGCGCGATCCGAAGGGTCGACCAACGGTCTCGCTTGAAGTGTCGCCGAAGATGAAGGCGCGGCTGTTGGGGCTGAAACAAGGAGAGCGGATGGTGCTGCGGATCGAGGGCAAGGGCTTGGATGAGGCTAACGATCCAGAGGAATGGGTGCGGCTGCGAGTGAAGCACGCGTTTCAATGGCCGTCGGCACGTTCCAAGCAGATAATGCACTGACGGACGAGGGCGGGAGTGGCTGCAACACTCCCGCCCCTCTCAATCTTGCTCAAAAACACGTGACACCCATGGATCCGCAGCCCGCCGCGGTTTGCTGCACCGCTCACTGGCGGATTTGGGAAGCTGGAGAATGTCCTCAAAGCTAGCCCGACCACGCGGAACGGCCTTGAAGTTATAGCGGTGCACGTAGTCGAGGTTGCTTGTGATCGGGGTGGCGTGCAGCGAGATCAGGGGACCGCCGCGCGGGCAATAGCGCAGCCCCTCTCGTGCCAGATGGACGTCCAAGCCCTCGCGCAGGCGACTGCCCGGCGGCATGACCGCCACACCCTGCATGTGCAGTCCGCCATTAGGAATGAGCTCACGAACGTTCACTTTTGCTCGCTTCGCGACCGGCACATCGGGGGCGAAGATCCAGCAGGGCAGCAGTGCCCGGCGGCTTGCCGCATAGGGGCGCTTCCACACCCGGGTGAGGATCCATTCGTAGGCCCGCGTCGCTTCACTGTGCATCTGGGCGATGACCGCATCCCGGCGACCGCCGAGGTGGCGAAACTTGAGGACGAGGAGGTAGGGGGACCAGCCTTCGGCCACGTGGTCTATCGCGATCTGGCCATAGCCGCCAATCAGCTGGTGGATCAGATTACTGCGGCTTAAGGCTGCCTGGGGAATGTTGCCTTCCATAGGGGTCTCCCTGGAACAATGGGGAATGGGGGAAGCTCTCTAGCTGCCATGCTCATGTGAGCCGGCGTGCTTAATCGGCTCTATTTCGACACAGCAAAACATATGCACGTCCGTAGACATGCAGTCTTGCGCCAAGTACCGCGCCCTGTTTGTGGAGCCTTTCATGCAAACAGTGGTGTGCAAACACGAAATTAGTTTACTAAAACGCGAAATCGCTTGATGATATTGGAAAATACAACCGGATTTGACCAGCTTGTGAGTGTAAGCTGCTCTAGGCGCCTGAGAACACCAAGGATCATCCCGCTCTCGAAGGCTCCTGCAACCGAACCCTCGCAGAAGCGGTCCTGGCGGATCACGACCGTGAGCAGTTGGGCAAGTTCCTGCTCGGTAGCCGACGCGAGCACGGCCGGATCGTCCCGCAACGCCTTAGCTCGCTCGGTTTGTGCCCACCCAGCCCAATCGGACTCGGCCACTACCCAGCCATGGTCATAGCAATCGGCGACAAACCGCGCGGCCGTCTCGTCCATGGCGAACCATGCCGCCTCGATGCAACCGGGCTTGGACTCAGGCTGGTGCCACATGCCCACCGGGACCGCGGGATCGGCAAACGTCGGGATGTATCGAACGATGGCGGCAAGCCTTGCGCTTCGGCGCTCCGGCGTCTCCTCCATGACCCTCTCCACTGCTCGTGCGCTCAGATGCGCCAGGCCTCGATCAGCCCGTCACCAACCGAACTCTTGCGAGGTAATCACCGAGAGCTCCAGAGCGAGCTGGGTAGCGTCACCGCCAGCTCACATTGACCATGTACTGCTTACTATCGTCGGTGATTTCCGCCTTGTAGGCTATCTCTCCAGCCATCTTCTTCAGCGCACTGTTAGCAAGGAAGTTGCTGCCATCGGCGAATTCTTGCGAACTTCCACTGCTGCCAACTCTCTTGAAGAGAGGGGTTACAGTGGCTGCGCAGAGCGCAAGCTTCGGATTGGTCGATTGCGTGCGGATCGCACCGATCTCGAACTTGCTGTTCGCCAGATCGAACAGGGACGCGACGAAAACTTCGCATCTGATCTCATCCATCAGAACTTGGTTCACCGTTTTGAGAACCGACGGGTCAGAACAACTGACGTCGGAGCTTTGGCAGGCAACACAGTTCCACGACAGAAAGCCGATAGCCAAACATCTCGCGGTGTTGTTCGACGTCATAGTCTGATCCTTCGTAGGCCAATTGGGCCGGCTTGCGCCCGCGCTGGGTTGCGCCGGAGGAGACGGATGCCGATCGTGGGGCCGGCTGACGAAGGGAGGCAGTCGCGCGGCGACCAAGGCTCCCCTTGCTCTGTGCGGCAGGACCCCAGCGGGCGGTGTGGCGCGAGCGTTGTCACGTGCCGAGCGCCGGGCGCGTACGGGCCGGTCAATCCCGGCCTCAGCGCAGCCCCTTGAAGTGCTCGCCCGCCGCCCAGCGCTGCTCGATGTCGGCCACGATGAGCGGAATGGCCTCCTTGTTCTGCACGTCGCCCCAGGACAGCCGGAACTGCGCGACGGCAGGCGGTCCAAGGGCCGATAAGCGCTCCACGGCCGCCTTGATCTCAGGATCGTAGGCGGCCAGCGAGGTCCAGCGGTTGCGGAAGGCCTCCGTCTCGCCCGGCCGCTGCTGCGACTTTGTCAGCGCCAGCCCGATCAAGGCAGGTGGGAAGAAGAGGCAGGTGGCTGCCCAGCGCCGCTTGTTCAGGCCCTTGCGCTTGGCCAAGTCCCAGCCAGCTACGGCAGCGACCACCCAAAGCGCGAGGATCATCACGATCACGCCGTCACCCGTCTCATCCATGCTGATCTCCCTCTGGTGTGTTGGTCTCGACGCGTGCTGCCGTGCGGCTGCCGACAGCGGGTTGAGCGTCCGTGAGTTGCCGTAATGGGGGACTGTTGGTCCGTCGATTGTCAAGCCGCGGATCGGGCCCACTCGCGCGATGGACGTGCGCGCGATTATCGGCTGGAACCTGCGGCGGCTGCGGGTCGAGCAGGGCCTCTCGCAGGAGCGGCTGGCGCTCGCGGCTGCCATCGACCGGGCCTATGTCGGCCGGGTGGAGCGCGGCTCGGAGAACGTGACGATCACCACGCTTGAGGCGATGGCACGTGCGCTGTCGGTGCCGGTGGCCGCGCTGCTGGTCGAGCCCGACGCGGCGACACCCAAGCCTGCACCGCTGCGGGCCGGGCGACGTGCGAAGACGTGAGGCCACCTGGCCGTGCGGCAGGGTGGGGCTGGGGCGCGGCCTCATGGCCCGATCTCGAGGTGGGGTGCGACTCGGACGAGCAGATGCCATGCGCTGGTCACCGCCTCCTGCGTGCGCGTGTCCAGACCCGACCTCATGAGGTCTGGCGTCGTCATCACGTGCAGCAGCGTCGCGGCGAGATCGGGCGCAGCGGCGATCAGCCGGGCGTCGGCCAGCCGCTGGATGCCCGAGGCGATGTGCTGGCTCGACCCGCCGGGCTCGATGGGCACATCGCGGCGGATGAAGTAGGGCCAGCCGCCCGGCCGATCGTTGGCGGCCGGCGGCACACCGCGCATCAGCGCGACCGCCGACGCGCCGGGCTCGGCTTCGCCGCGCACCAGCCAGGGTCCGGGGGTGGGCACGTCGGCAGCAGACAGTCTGCGCCCGGCCATGTCAGTACTCGCCCGCCAGCATGACGGTGAGCACGCGCGCCGTGACGCCCGTGTCGGCCGGGTCGGGCGAAGCGCAGCTGAGCGAGGCGTCGAAGTAGTCGATCTTGAAGAACACCCGCTCGCCCGCGACCTCGAGCGCGCCGAAGTCGTGCTCGCCGTACGGGTCGTTGTCGGGCGTGAACCCCTCGTAGGCGGCGATGGCCTCGAGGATGATCTGCTGGCGGGCGCGGCCGAGCGCGATCAGGCCGGCGGAGAGCACGAGCGTGCCGCCGCACAGGGTCCGGCGCAGGATGTCGTTGAGCGCAGCGATGCGACCCACATCGACGATGTCGGTGGTCATGAAAAACCTCGGGGATCTGAAAGGAAGGGAGGGACGGCAGCGGCTATGCCGGCCTGCTGAGCGCCGTACGGCGGTGCCGGCACGCCCGAGCCGGTGACGTGACCTGGCCCGGGCGCGGCAGCGAACGCGCGGCGACTCAGGCCTCGCCGGGCGGCAGCAGCGCAAGCTCACCGGCCTTGCGCAGGATGGTTGGTTGCGTGGGGTAGTCTCGCCAGCGCAGCGAGAACACCCGGCCGTTGAGGCCGATCACCTCCGCCTCCCACCAGCCGCCGTCCGGGCTCTCCTGCGCGAGCACGATGCTGCCGAGCCCAATCTCGTCGCGGCCCTGCGGGATGGGCGCCCCGACGAAGCTGCGCTCACCCGAACGCGGCGTCGTGCTGCTCTTTGCAGATGGGATGTCACTTGGCTTCGGTGTCCCCGCCTGCGGGGTCTGCGCGGCGGGCTCGTCCCCGGCTGCTCCTGGCTCAGCAGCTTGCATGAGCTCACTGATCGCAGTGGCCGGCACCTCGGCGAGGCTGAGGCCGGCACTGCCACCGGCGACCTCGACGAGGCGGCGGTAGAGGTCCTTGCGCACGTAAGGCACGAAGGCCCGCCCGCTCGTGAACACCCGACCGGCGGCAAGCTCGCCGGCGAGAGCTTGATGCGCTGCATCGAGCGGCAAGGCCCGTAAGTTCATCAGGCTGGCTGCAGCCCTGGCGGCGGCGACGTCGTTCGCCCCGAACCAAGCGGCGCGGGGTCGGCCCCCGTCGTCGTGGCCGAACAGGATCAGGGCGGGGCTTTGTGGCGCCAGGGGTGTCTCAGTGACGAGGGCTGCGGAGGCGTGTGCGGTCATGAAGAGGTGCTCCTGAAACGAAGAAGGCCCCCGGAGCGGGGGCCTTTGGCGGAGGTGTTGGTGAGGAGGGCGGGCTTATCTGAGCGCCGTAGCGGCTCGGGCCGGTATGGTGGTGATCGCCAGGGCATGGTGCCTCTCCTCGCTGCGTGTGCTGAGCGGTGCCGGCTGACTTTGCCACATCACCAATCGACCGCATCAACATGGCCGAAACGACAACCCATGTCAAGACTAAATTCCTAGTAAATGGCAGCTGAGCGCCGCATGCCACGGCTGCTTTGCGCCAGAAGCGGAAGCTGGCTCGTCGCCCGATAGCTGACGTTTAGCTGTGCGGAGCCGGCCGTCCGGTGTCGACCCTCAGCAGGCCCTGGGCAGGTCCGCATTCAATCTGCTTAGTGGAACGAGAAAGTACGATCGAGTTGAGGCGATTTGCGATCATCCGCTTTACGGCGCGGTGGGCAGGAAGCGGACGTGGTGCTCTCCGGGTGCGAGGCTGCAAGTTGTGATGTCTTGGTACCGATCAATGTTCCTCGCGACGGCGCTAAGCCTGACCGTGATGGGCGTGGCCTCCGCGCAGGGGGCACGTTTTCGTATCGAGGACCCATTGCCAGACGTACTGAAGGGCCGTGTTGCGGCGCTGATGCGCTCCGAGAGGCCGAGAGACGCCGAAGCGGCACTCGCCGCAGTTAGGATCAAGGGTGATCGGTTCTGGCGCGAGGGCGGTCCCCTGCTGCTGCGCATCGAGACCGGGTGTCACGGCGACCTCTGCATGGTGATGATCGGCAAAGTGACGGATCAAGCCATCATCCCTCAACTGACGCTCAGAGCCGGACCTACGGTCACCGTCAGCGATGAGCTAGTGGAACTATGGGGTATCTGGTCCACGCGCTTTATTTTGGAGGGCCATGGGGGCGCGAAGATCGATGTCTGGGGCCGCCGGGGCGACCAGGGAGACAGTTGGATTGCTGATGCGTGCGGCGGCTGTGTTTCAGCCTCCGAAGCGAAACCCCCGCCACCTTCGGTCAAGTAGCTTCATCGACCCTGGGGACGTTCGTTTTCGGGAGCGGCGTTGACCATGCCATGTGGGCAAACTGGGTCGGAGGCGGAACGTCGGCTTCGGAGCGAAAGGCCAGGGTCCGGGTTCGACCCTTCTCGGACTTTCAGAACGTCTGCTTCTGGGCAGCCTGATAGCACGGGGGCGTATGACCGGAGTGGGTGGATTTCTGCCGGTCCGCTTCGGGACGGCTAACAGGCGGAGCGGACGATAGCTTCGCCGATGATCATTCCGGACCTTCCGGGCTGAGGCCTTGACCGCTCGCGTCGCAGCTAGGAGCAGACACCTTCAGGCAGCCAAACCATCAGCGCACTGTCGGGTACTAAGCGGGAGTTTCAGCGCCCGTGGCCAACCGGCTCGCGTGAAGAGGAAACATCCCCGTCACTGCGGAATTTTCATGCCTATGAGCACCGAAGTGCTGTCGACCCTTCCACATTCCTCCGTGCCCCTCCCCAAGAAGGTGACGCTCGCCCGTGAGTGGAGCGACACCCCGCTTGGACCTGTGCAGGCTTGGCCGACCGCATTGAGAACCCTGTGTGAGGTCATCGACGGCTCCGCCCAGCCGATGTTCATCGTCTGGGGGCTCGACCGCATCCTCATCTACAGTCTGAGCGTTTGAGGCTACCCGCACCTAGGCGCTCGACAGCTGGCCTCCGACGGAGGGTCTAAGGGCGGCCGAGGTCCATTCGTGGCGACGAAGATCCTGAGACGCCAAGCCGGAACCGATCCCTCTGGAAGCCTTTGCTTCCATTGAGATCCAGTCGCGCGGAGATCGCCATGGCTGAAACCGTCGCCGATTTCATCTGGTCTCGCCTTCGGGCCTGGGGCGTCCGGCGCGTCTTCGGATATCCCGGCGACGGGATCGGCGGGCTCATGGGTGCGCTTGCGCGGACGAAGGGCGCCATCGACTTCGTGCAGGTCCGGCACGAGGAGATGGCCGGGCTGATGGCGGTCGGACACGCTAAGTTTACGGGCGAGGTCGGCATCTGCCTTTCGACCCAGGGGCCTGGGGCGATCCACCTCCTCAACGGCCTCTACGACGCCAAACTCGACCACCAGCCCGTGCTGGCGCTGGTGGGCCAGCAGACCCGCTCGGCTCTGGGCTCGAACTATCAGCAGGACGTCGACCTGCAGAGCCTATTCAAGGACGTAGGGGCCTATGTCGAGACCGCCTTCGTGCCGGCCCAGGTCCCCCATCTGATCGACCGCGCCTACCGGATTGCCAAGGCGGAGCGTCGGGTCACGGTGGTGATCGTGCCCAATGACCTCCAGCAGCTGCCAATGGAGATGCCGCCGCGCGAGCACGGCATGACCCATTCGGGCATCGGCTTCGAGGTCTCGCCCGTGGTGCCCGATCGAGCCGCCCTGGAGCGGGCCGCGGCGGTGCTGAACGCGGGGGAGCGGGTCGCGTTGCTGGTCGGCGCAGGGGCCCTTGGCGCCACCGATGAGGTTGTAGCGGCGGCAGAGCGCCTCGGTGCGGGCATCGCCAAGGCGCTGCTGGGCAAGGCCGCGGTGCCGGACGACCTGCCCGTCTGCACCGGCTCGATCGGCCTGCTCGGGACCAAGGCGAGCTGGGACATGATGCAGGGCTGCGACACGCTCCTGATGGTCGGGTCGGGCTTTCCCTACACGGAGTTCCTGCCCAAGGTCGGTCAAGCCCGGGGCGTGCAGATCGACATCAAGGCCGAGATGCTCGGCCTGCGCTACCCGATGGAGGTCAACCTCGTCGGCGATGCAGCGGCAAGCCTACGCGCTCTGCTCCCGCTCCTTGAGGCGCGGAGCGACCACGCCTGGCGCGAGCGCATTGAGCGGAATGTGGCGCAATCCTGGGAGGAGGCCCACGCGCTCGCCATGACGCCAGCCGACCCGATCAATCCGCAGCGGGTCGCGCATGAGCTGTCGCAGCGATTGCCCGAGAGTGCGATCGTCGCGGCCGACAGCGGCACGACCTCCGTGTGGTACGCCCGAAACCTGAAGTTTCGGCGTGGCATGATGGGCTCGGTCTCGGGCACGCTTGCCACGATGGGATGTGCCGTGCCCTACGCGGTCGCGGCCAAGTTCGCGCATCCCGACCGCGTGGTGATCGCGCTCGCGGGTGATGGCGCCATGCAGATGAATGGCCTGACCGAGCTCATCACGATCGCCAAGTACTGGCGGCGCTGGTCCGATCCGCGGCTGATTGTGATGGCGCTTAACAACCGTGATCTCGCTTATGTGACGTGGGAGGAGCGGATCCAGGCAGGCGATCCGAAGTTCGAGGCGAGCCAGTCGCTGCCCGACGTCCCCTATGCCGACTTTGCCAAGCTGATTGGCCTCGACGGACTGCGCGTGGAGGATCCCGAGGCGGTCGGCCCGGCCTGGGAGCAGGCGCTGTCGGCCGACCGGCCCTTTGTGCTCGACATCCTCACCGACCCGAACGTTCCGCCGCTACCGCCTCACATCACCTTGAAACAGGCGCGTGGGTTCATGGGCGCGATGCTGAAGGGCGATCCGGATGTCGGCAGCGTTTTGACCAACACGGCGCGGGAACTGGTCAGCACACTCGTCCCCGGTCGCGACCCGCAACGCTGACGTGAAGGCAGTCAGCGTCCCGAGCTATGCGGCTCCGGTGTCTGCGGCAGCTTCTACCATCGGAACATGCCCTACCGACCCCAGTTAGCCGGGGAAGACGGTCGCCGCGACCGCGCCGATCCTATCGCAGGCGAGCTGCCTGCCAGGCTGGCCGGGGTTCGATTGCGATCAGGCACGAAGAACCCGCTGTCCCGAGTTCTCTCAGGTTCCCGACGGTGCACGGCGCCAGCACGCGGCGCGTCACAGGGTTTCGCCTACAGACAAGGAGCACGACATGAGCAACAACGAAGGCCCGCTGTCCCGCCGTCAACTTGTCGGCGCTGCCGGCGGAGGCCTCGCGATGGCTGCGGTGACACCAGCCAGCGCGCAGGGCCAGGCACCATCGGGTAATGCGCAGCCCCTGGTGGACCCGACGACCAACTATCCTAAGCCGCCCTTCGAGCGGCAATCCCAGCCCTGGCCAGGTCTCTCCCGAGACATGAAGCCCAAGCCGGATTATGGCGAGAAAAGCTACCGCGGTTCAGGCCGGCTTGCCGGCCGCAAGGCTCTGATCACAGGCGGCGATTCTGGCATGGGGCGGGCGGCAGCCATCGCCTTTGCGCGGGAGGGCGCGGACGTTGTCATCAACTACCTTCTGGCCGAGGAGCCCGATGCTCGCGAGGTGATCGCGCTGATTCAGCAGGCGGGACGCAAGGGCGTGGCGGTCCCGGGTGACCTCCAGGACGAAGCCTTCTGCCGACGCCTCGTTGATGAGGCCGTACAAGCCCTCGGCGGCCTCGACATCGTGGTGAGCAACGCCGCGCGCCAGCAAGCCCGGGCGTCGATCATGGATGTCTCGTCCGAGGATTTTGACGCCACGATGAAGACCAACGTCTACGCGCCGTTCTGGATCATCAAGGCGGCCCTGCCGCACCTGAAGCCTGGCGCTTGCATCATCGGCACCACCTCGGAACAGGCGACGGATCCCTCGGCCGACTTGTACGACTACGCCCAGACCAAGGCTGCGACGACGAACTACGTACGATCCCTGGCCAAGCAGCTCGCACCGAAGGGCATCCGCGTGAATGGCGTCGCGCCGGGTCCGATCTGGACACCATTGCAGGTGAGCGGCGGGGCGACGCAGGAGAAGCTTGAGAAATTCGGCGGCATGACCCCGCTCGGCCGGCCCGGGCAGCCCGTCGAACTCGCCTCCATCTACGTGCAACTCGCCGCCTCCGATGCGAGCTACGCAACCGGGCAGGTCTATGGTGCGGCTGGCGGAAGCGGCCAACCCTGAGCCGGAACCGAGGGCGATGATCGGCCTTGAGCTAGGGATTGTCGAGGGCCGGTCATGACACGCTGCACGCTCTCGCCGGCCTTCATCCCGAGCCGGCGGCCATGCTGAGATGGTGGCTCCTCGCCTTAGCAACCCTGGTGCTTGTGGCGATTGCCGGATTCGCTGCCCTTGCGTGGCAGCCCTCCCTTCCGCCTGCGGCGTTGCCCGTAACGGCCTTCGATCCGAGCCTTGTCGCACGCGGCCGCGACCTCGCCCTGATTGGCAACTGCAATACCTGCCACACACAGGAGGGCGGTAAAGCCTATGCGGGCGGGAAGCCCATTCCGACGCCCTTCGGCACGATCCACGCCACCAACGTCACACCCGACCCCGAGACGGGCATCGGCCAGTGGTCACTGACTGCCTTCGTGCGGTCCATGCGCGAGGGCGTCGACCGGGAGGGCAACCACCTCTACCCGGCCTTCCCCTACGATCATTACGCCAGGGTCACCGACGAGGATCTCGCGGCGCTCTACGCCTTCCTGATGACCCGGCGGGCGGTGCGCCACGAGGCACCCCCGCCCGATCTGCCCTTCCCGCTGAACCAGCGCCCGCTCCTCGCCGGCTGGAAGCTGCTCTTTCTCAAGGCGGGTTCGTACCGGCCCGATCCAGCGCGAAGTGTTGAGTGGAACCGAGGCGCCTACCTTGCTGAGGGCTTGGGTCATTGCGGAGCCTGCCACACCCCGCGCAACCGCCTGGGCGCAGAGATCGCGAGCGAGCACTACAACGGCGGCGAAGCCGAGAACTGGTGGGGTCCGCCGCTGAACGCCTCCTCCCCCGCAAGCGTGCCCTGGACCGAGGCGAGCCTGTTCAACTACCTGCGCGACTGGGACCCGAAGCACGGCGGCGCGGTCGGTCCGATGGCACCCGTGAGCCATAACCTCTCGCAGGTCGGCGAGAGCGAGGTGCGGGCGATGGCGACCTATCTCACCGCGCTTATGGGTCCGCCCTCGGGCGAGCGTCTCGGGCGCACCGAGGCCATCGCCGCGCGGCCCGACGCGGCGCCCGACCCGCGCCTCGCCGCGGGCGAGCGCATCTATGCGGGAGCCTGCGCCACCTGCCACGCGAGCGGCGGGCAGGTGCCCTACACGGTGAACTCGCTCGCCTACCACACCACCCTGTTCGGGCCCGATCCGCGCAACGTGATCCAGGCGGTGCTGAGGGGCATCCGCCCGCCGGAGGGCGCGGCCGGCGCCATCATGCCAGGCTATGCCGAGATGCTCACCGATGGGCAGGTCGCTGACCTCCTGGACTATCTGCGGGCCCGCTTCAGCGACGCGCCGCCCTGGACGGACCTGGAACGCAAAGTGCGGGAGGTCCGGGAGGACATCCCGCCGACCTCAGGGTCCCTGGGTGGAGCGCAGGTCGAGAGCACGCCCGATCTCAGGCGCGGCGGCTGAGAGGGAGCGCGATGATCCGGATCTCCGTCAACGGGTATGAGCACACGGTCGATGCTGACCCGGCGACGCCGCTCCTCTACGTGCTGCGCGATCACCTCGCGCTCAACGGGGCCAAGTTCGGCTGCGGGCTCGGCCAGTGCGGGGCCTGCACCGTCCTCGTCGACGGCAAGGCGGCGTTCTCCTGCCTCACACCCATTAGCGTTCTGCCGGGGCGCCGGATCACGACGCTGGAAGGTCTCGGCACGCCCGAGGAACCGGGACAGGTCCAAAAAGCCTTCATTGCTGAGCAGGCCGCGCAATGCGGCTACTGCATTCCGGGCATGATCATGCGGGCGCATGCGCTGCTCCAGGCGAGGCCCGACCCCTCCGAGGCCGAGATCCGCGCTGCCATGGACCCGCAGCTCTGCCGATGCGGCACCCATATGCGCATTCTCGCTGCTATCCGCCGCGCTGCGCGGGAGGGCGCAGTGCCGAGCTACGTCGGTACCATCGAAGGGACACGCCCGTGACCGCCTGCACGTCGCAGGACGTGTCCCGCCGCAACCTGCTCAAGGCCGGCGGCGCGCTCTTCCTCAGCTTCTCCCTGATGCGCCCCTACGACCTTCTCGCCCAGGGCGTCGAGAGCGCCGCCGGGCCGGTGAAGGTGCCCGGCTTGCCGGGTGACCTTGCCAAGGAGCCCATGCTCGATGCCTGGATCCGGATCGCGGCGGAGGGCGGCATCACCGTCTTCACGGGCAAGGCGGAACTGGGCCAGGGGATCAAGACCGCCCTGATCCAGGTCGCGGCCGAGCAGCTCGATGTCGACCCTAGTCTTATACGCCTCGTCACGGCCGACACCCACGGCACGCCCAACGAGGGCTTCACCGCCGGCAGCCATTCCATGCAGGAGAGCGGCACCGCGATCATGCATGCGGCGGCGCAGGTGCGCGAGATCCTGATCGGCCTCGCTGCCGCCCGCCTCGGGCTGCCTGCCGACGGGCTCAGAACGGGGGAGGGGGCGGTACTGGCGGGTGAAACTCGTCTGCCCTACGGCGCGCTCGTGTCCGGCCACGAGCTGCACGTGCAGGCGCAGCCCCATTCCAGGCTCAAGGACCCAAGCACGCACAGAGTCATCGGCAGGGATCTGCCGCGCGTCGACATCCCTGCTAAGCTGATGGGCGCCGCAGCCTACGTCCACGACCTGCGCTTGCCCGGCATGCTCCACGCCCGCATCGTGCGCCCGCCATCGGACGCCGCGCGCCTGATCGCGCTCGAGGCGGGTGCCGTCGAGCGCATGCCTGGGGCCGTTCGAGTCGTGCGCGACGGCCTCTTCCTCGCCGTCGTGGCGGAACGCGAGTTCCAAGCTGTGGTCGCGGGCCGGGCGCTCGCCGCTGGGGCGCGCTGGAACAACCCCACCACACTGCCGCCGCAACCGGAGATCTTCGCTCATCTCGAAGCGCTGCGCGCCGACGAGCACGTCATCCTCGACAGGCAGGAAAGCGCGGGTCCGGGGGTCCGGACACTGGAGGCGGCCTACCGCCGCCACTACCAGCTCCACGGTTCGATCGGTCCCTCCTGCGCCGTCGCCTGGCTGCAGGACGGGACGATGACGGTCTGGACCCATTCCCAGGGCGTTTATCCCCTGCGTGCGGCGCTCGCCGAGATGCTGGGCATGCCGCCCGAGCAGGTGCGCTGCATCCACACCGAGGGAGCGGGCTGCTACGGCCATAACGGGGCGGATGACGTGGCCGCCGACGCGGCACTCGTCGCCCGCGCGCTGCCCGGACGCCCAATCCGCGTGCAATGGATGCGCGAGGACGAGCATCTCTGGGAGCCCTACGGTCCCGCCATGCTGACCCGGATGCGCGCCGCGCTCGATGCCGAGGGCCGGATCGTCGACTGGGCCTACACGGTGCGCAGCAACACCCACCTGACCCGTCCACCCGGCGCCGGGCAGCTCCTGCCGGCCCGACACTTGGCCCAGCCCTTCCCTCCGCCAGAACCCAAGCCGATCCCGCAGCCGGAGGGTGGGGGCGATCGCAACGCCATCCCGCTCTACGCCCTGCCGCGGGCCCGGGTCGTGCATCACTTCGTGCCCGAGATGCCGCTGCGCGTCTCCGCCCTGCGCTCGCTCGGCGCCTATATGAACGTGTTCTCGATCGAGAGTTTTCTCGACGAGCTCGCGGCGGCGGCTAACACTGACCCTGTCGCGTTCCGCCTCAAGCACATGGAGGACAGGCGCGCCCGCGAGGTGATCATGACGGCGGCCGAACGCTTCGGTTGGCCCGGTGATCGGCAACGGGAGGGACGCGGCAGCGGTTTCGCCTTCGCGCGCTACAAGAACCTCGGCGCCTACGCGGCGATCGCCTGCGAGGTGGAGGTCGAGCGTGAGACGGGACGCGTGCGGCTGGTGCGGGCGGTCGCGGCAGTGGATGCCGGCCAGGTCGTCAGCCCCGACGGCATACGCAACCAGATCGAGGGCGGCATCCTGCAATCGGCGAGCTGGACGCTCTACGAGCAGGCCACCTTCGCGGAGAACCAGATTACGAGCCGCGACTGGAGCACCTACCCGATCCTGCGCTTCGCCTCGGTGCCGGAGCGCGTCGAGGTCCACCTCGTCGAGCGCCCTGGGGAGCCCTTCCTCGGCACGGGTGAGGCGGCGCAGGGACCGACCGCGGCGGCCCTCGCCAACGCCGTGGCCTACGCCGTCGGCATCCGCCTTCGCGAGGTGCCGTTCACCCAGACCAGGGTCAAGGCGGCACTGGGCGTGTAGACGGGCCGAAGCTCAGCGTAATGGCGGGCTACCAGTAGAGCTGCAGCCGGAACTCGGCGATATCGGCCTCAACGTCCCTGCGGCCCAGGGCAGGCGAGCCCTGGGCGTGGGCGCGGATGTAGTTGGCCATCAGGCGGATGTTCTTGTCAGGATACCAGTTCACGCCCGCCGTCCAGTTGCGCTCGACACCACCGTTGATCCCGCCATCCTTGAGATCGAGGAAGCTGAAGCGGCCGGCAAGCTCGAACACGCCGGTGCCACCACGGCTCACCCGCTGCTCCTCACCGACCTGAACGCCTTTGAAGATGGCGAGATCGGCGCCGTAGTTGGTCTTGAGCTGATACGGGCGCCCCTTACCGTTGAAGACCCAGGCACCCTCGACGTAGCCGCCCTCGAAGCTGGCGCCGGGCAGAAGGCCCTGGCGCCCTGCCTCGGCCCGGATGTACTCGCCTTGCAGGCGAAATGGGCCGTTCTGGTAGGCCGCCTCGATGCCGAACCGGGCGAGATCGCCCGCGTTGCGGATGCTGCCCGTGTTGATCAGGCTGGTCTGGAAGACGAACGCCTCTGGCTTCGAGGAGAAGGAGAGGCTGCGGTCGCTCTGGTCGTAGGAGCGAAAGCTGCCAGCCGTGCCGAGGTGGAGCACCTCGGTCTCACTCAGGATCGGCGCGTAGGTGGCGCGTACGGTTCCGGCGATGCCGCCGAGTTCGACGCCGGTGTTGATGTTGCCGCCGAAGACGCCGCCCGTCAGCGTCCAGCGCTCGCCGTAGGCTGCGACGGCGAGCCCTGTGTTGCGGGCTGGCACCAGGGCGTCGGGCAGCGCGCGCTCGACAAAGGTGGTGTTGTTGTCGCTGATCAGCTGCTGGAGGCTGAACGGCTCCTTGAAGTTGCCGAGCGTGACGACCAGCCCTTTGATGCCGCGGTAGCCGATGGCCGCGTCTTGGATCGGCGTCCTGTCGGTATTCAGGTCGTACTGGAAGGCGAGTTCGACCGCATCGTTGATCGTGAGGTAGGACTCGATCCAGGCGCGCCGGACCTCGATGTTGGAGCCGAAGGCATCGGCGATCCGCGGGTTGGTAGCGCCGAAGGCCGGATCGAGCTGCAGGCGGCCGCCGATGCGCAGCTTCACTGCCTCGTCGGCCGACTTGAAGGTGATGCCCCGCTCGTCGAGGGTGGCGCCTGTGACGCTGCCTTCCGCCTGGACGAAGCGCGGCACGGCGTGCAGGGCTCCCGTATCAGCTGCAAGGCTAGGGAATGCCAAGCTTGCCAGCGCACAGAGGCCGATTACAACCCTGGCGAGCGGCCGGGCGCATCTAACAGGAGGGCGTTTCATGGCCTGCTAACCATCGCCCATCGCACCAGCGAAGTCACAGGTCGCGGAGGTGCTCGGCGGGTATTCCTCTACCGCTGAGGCCAATGGGCGACACTCTAGTTAGCCCCAGGTCGTCATGTTCGGCCTGCGAACGACCGCTTTCGAGAACAGCGCGAACCGGGTTCTCCGGCAAGATTGGGTCGAAAGCTGAACTTCCGCTTCTGGGCGTTGGGCCCAGTTCCCCTTTCCACCGAGGCTGTGTGAAAACGTAAGCACGTTTCGAAATCGTAGAACATTCTTCTACGTTTCAGACATTCAGGCATCGCTGGGGGCGGTTCCGCCGAAATCAATCGTGCCTGCTTCGGGACTGCCCAGGTTGATCGAGAAAAGATCCTTCTACAACCTTTGCGTTTTCACACAGCCTCCACCCTTGGCAGACCCTCGGAAGGTCCGCTTCCAAGCTCGGTGAACCAGGAACCTACGACCAGAATGGGTGGAGGCCGGGCATGCCCACTCCGGTCGGGCTAAAAGGATAGCATCATGGTCCGGTCTAGCCGAGCGCTGGACGGCCCCCGAGTGACGGGTATTTGGGATCGGACACAGCTTTGCT
>NZ_BPQP01000056.1 GCF_022179305.1 Methylobacterium iners | reverse complement strand
CCCGGAACCCAGAGCCGCCGCGGCGGCAGGATGGAGAGCCGTCGGCGGTTCTGGACTCCGGGTTCGCCGGAGCCTTTCCTCGGACTGGCCGAAGGGCAGATCCTAGGGGCGCCCCGGAATGACGGCGGTTGGTAGGAAGAGGGTGCTTCACGATGACCATTGCTGGATCCGCGAAGACGATCGCCGGGCGCGAGGGGACAGAGATGCGCACGGAACCGGGGAGACCGACCCAAGCCCATGCGCCTCTGCCGGCGCGCGCCTTAAGCCCCCATCGCCGCGCGCGGCGCCTCGCGGCTCGCCAAGTTGCGCTTCACGGCCTCCTGGATCTTCTCGAAGGCCCGCACCTCGATCTGCCGCACGCGCTCGCGCGACACGCCGAACTCGCCCGAGAGATCCTCGAGGGTGATCGGATCTTCGGCGAGGCGACGCGCCTCGAAGATGCGCCGCTCGCGTGGGTTGAGCACGCCCAGCGCATCGCGGAGCGCCGAGAGGCGGTTCTGCCCCTCCTGCTCACGCGCGAGCACGGTCTCCTGGCTCGGGCTGTTGTCCACGAGCCAATCCTGCCACTCGCCCTCACCCTCCTCACGCAAGGGGGCGTTGAGGGAGGTGTCGCCCGAGAGGCGGCGGTTCATGTCGATCACGTCCTGCTCCGGGACGCCGAGCTTGGTCGCGATCTGCGCCACCTGGTCCGGCTTGAGGTCGCCCTCGTCGAGCGCCGAGATCCGGCCCTTCGCCTTGCGCAGGTTGAAGAACAGCTTCTTCTGATTGGCCGTGGTGCCCATCTTCACGAGCGACCAGGAGCGCAGGATGTATTCCTGGATCGCGGCCTTGATCCACCACATCGCGTAGGTCGCGAGGCGGAAGCCCTTGTCGGGCTCGAAGCGCTTCACGGCCTGCATGAGGCCGACATTGCCCTCGGACACGACCTCGCCGATCGGCAGGCCGTAGCCGCGATAGCCCATGGCGATCTTGGCGACGAGGCGCAGGTGCGAGGTCACGAGGCGGTGGGCCGCCTCCCGGTCGCCGTGCTCCCGCCAGGACTTGGCGAGGGTGAACTCCTCGTTCGGCTCCAGCATCGGGAACTTGCGGATCTCGTCGAGGTAGCGCGAAAGGCCACCCTCGTTGGCGAGCACGGGCAGTGCGCCGGCCATGGTCTACCTCCTTGGAAAGTCCCCCGAGCGGGCGGACCGAACACGGGCCACCGCTCTCTTGAGCCGGCCGCCCGACCTCCCGACTTTAGCGGGAAACCGGGGGCACCGGTAGGCGGCCCGGTACGCGACGTCGGCCTCAACGCACGAACGCGAAGACCGATCATTCTTGCCAGGAAAGCCCGCCGACCGGCGTGCGGTTCCGCACGTTGTTTGCCGGCGCTGCGATGCCTCGTCGCGCCGCCGGCCCGACCGTTTCGCGCGGCCTGCCGCGACGGTTACGCCCTGGATTCCAAGGCCGCGACGAGGGCTACCATGTCCGGCGGCAGGGGGCTCTCGAAGCGCAGGGTCTCTCCCGTGCGGGGATGGGCGAAGCCGAGCAGGGTGGCGTGCAGCGCCTGGCGCCCGAGGGCGTGGAGGGCGGCGCGGGCGTCCTCGCCGAGCCTGGCGGCCTTCGTCTTGAACGCGCCGCCATAGACCGCATCGCCGAGGAGCGGATGGCCGCGATGGGCCAGATGCACGCGGATCTGGTGCGTGCGCCCCGTCTCCAGGCGGCAGCGGACCAGAGCCACCAGCCCTTCACGATCGGGCGAGGCTTCGACGCGGTAATGCGTGATCGCCCGGCGCCCCTCCCCTTCGCGGACGACGGCGATCTTCTCCCAGTTCCGCTGGCTGCGCGCGAGGTTGGCGTCGATCGTCCCGGCGCGCGGCTCGGGGATGCCCCAGGTGAGGGCGAGATAGGCCCGCTCCAACGGGCCGGTGCGGCCGTGATCGGCGAATTGCGCCGTCAGCCCCTGATGGGCGCGGTCGTTCTTGGCGACGACGAGAAGGCCGCTCGTGTCCTTGTCGAGGCGGTGGACGATGCCGGGCCGGCGCACGCCGCCGATCCCCGAGAGGCTGGCGCCGCAATGAGCGATCAGCCCGTTGACCAGCGTGCCGGCCTCGTGCCCCGGGGCGGGGTGCACGACGAGGCCGGCAGGCTTGTCGATCACGATGAGGTCATCATCCTCGTACGCGATCACGAGCCCGAGGGATTCGGCCTCCGGCTCGGCCGCCACCGGCTCGGGCATCCGCAGGTCGAGGACATGGCCGGGACCCACCTTCAGGGCGGGATCGCGGGTCTCGCTCCCGTCGCGCCGAACATGGCCGGCGCGAACGAGATCCTGAAGGCGCGAGCGCGAGATATCGGGAAGCGCGCGGGCCAGGGCCCGGTCGAGGCGCTCGACGAGCGCCTCGGGTCCCAGAGCGACGCGACGATGCTCCGGCTCGCTCACTCGCCCGATCCTCTCACCGGGCCTTGCCCCTGCGCCCGCGCCTCGCTATACGAACGCCCTCCCGCCGGAAAGCTCCCATCGTCTAGCGGTCTAGGACGTCGCCCTCTCACGGCGAAAACAGGGGTTCGATTCCCCTTGGGAGCGCCAGCCGGGCGCCGAGGCGCTACATCTCCTCAGGAAGGCGTCAGCCGCAGGTGCGGCGGTAGCGGCGGCAGTTGCCCTGGCCTTCCTCGCCGTAGAGGTCCTTGTTCTCGCAAGCATCGCGAAGCTCGCGGCACATGCGGCGGTAGCGACGCTCGTCGCGTTCATCGCGGTAGCCGCGCCCATCATCGATATCGACCCCGCCAGGGCCGATCCGGATGCCTTGCGCGAAGCTCGGCACGTCCTGGATCATCAGAGCGCCCAGGGCGGCCGCAGCAATCAGAATCTTGCGCATGAGATCTCTCCCCTTCCCGACCGTTGCTCGATCGCGAGAACAAACGCTTGATCGCGGAAACGGTTCTTCTCGATGGATGACAGCCGGCGACGGCGTCAAGCGTCGCCGCTCGCGGTGCCGCGACCACCTCGCCTGACGCGGCCTTATCGATCGCAGCCGATGCAGATGTCCCGCACGACACGCTCGCGCATCGAACCGGTCCGCTGATTTGGAAGACGTCCGTCGCCGAGCTGAGCCGGAGGGCGCGCAGGCTGAAGCGGCGCGGCTTGTTCGGGCGGGATGGGCGATGGATGCGGCGCAGGCGGAACTCGGCCCGGGGTCAGGGCCATGTGCTGGGACCAGGCCGGGGCGGGGGCGAGGAGCGCGGCGAGCAACGCGAATCGGATAGGGGCTTGGAGGACCAAGGCTGCTCTCTCTCGCTCCGGCTTGAGCCAGTCGACCGGACGGCGTCCCGGCATGCCGCGGGATGCAGCGGGTCGGGTGGCTCCTATCGGAACCCTCCGACCCGCCGGCGAGATCCCGACCGCTCGAGGGGGCGGAGGCGGTCCGGACGCGCGCCCTTGGCGTACCGCACCGAGTTTGCTGGCATGTTTCAGGCCAGCACGACCGTCTCGCCTTCGAGAGGCGAGCGCCAGGACGTCGGCGGCAGGGCCGAGGGCGAGCGATGTGACGAGACGCGACGCCACGCTTGAGTGAGGCGTTACGGGCCGTCCCAGCCCGGCACTGTCGCCGTGTTCATCCTGCAAACAGCCGGCGGGTGCCACATTGCTCGGCTGAACCTGATAGGACGCGGCGACCGGGCCGCCCGGTCCTTCCCATCGGAGTCCCTCGTGTCCCTCGCGCCCCCTTCGAACCCGCCGGCGGCAGGTGCCGTCGAGGCCGTCATCGCCATTCCCGTCCGCAACGAGGCCGAGCGCATCGCGGCCTGCCTCGGAGCCATCGACGCGCAGGCCGGGCTGCGGCCCGGCAGCCTCGGGCTCGTCCTGTTCCTGAACAACTGCACCGACGGCACCGTCGAGATCGTCGAGGCGATGCGGACGGGGATGTCGCTTCCGGTCCGCGTCTTCGTCGTCGAGTTCGAGGGCGCCAATGCCGGCTGGGCCCGGCGCGCCGCGATGGATGCCGCGGCCGAATGGCTTGAGGCGGAGCAGGGTACGGGCACGATCCTGTCCACGGATGCCGACAGCCGGGTCCCGCCGGACTGGGTCGCCCGCAACCTCGCGGTCTTGGAGGCGGGGGCGGATGCCGTCGCCGGACGCGTCACGCTCGACGCCGAGGAGGCCGCGCAGTTGCCGGGATCGCTGCTCGCCCGCGGCCGTTTGGAGGACGCCTACGACGACATCCTGACGGAGGTGGAGGCGCGGATCGACTCCGATCCGCACGACCCCTGGCCGTGCCACCGCACGACGATCGGCGCCTCGCTTTCCGTCAGGCTCGACGCCTACCGGCGCGTCGGCGGCATGCCCGCGATCCCGCTCGGCGAGGACGGGGCCTTCGTGGCCGCCCTGATCCGGGCGGGGCTGCATGTGCGGCACGCCCGCGACGTCGTGGTGACCATCTCGGCGCGGCTCACCGGGCGTGCGCCGGGCGGCGTCGCGGATACGATCCGCTCCCGCTGCGAGCTGCCCGATGCGCTCTGCGATGCGCGGATGGAGCCCCTGCACCGGGCGGTGTTCCGCTACTTTTGGCGAAGCCGGATCCGGCGCCTGCACGGCGAGGGTCGGCTCCGGCGGAGCATGGCCTGGCGCGTGGCACTTGCGATCCCCGCGGCTGCGGCGCGCGATATCGCGGCCCTGCCCGGCGCCGACATGGCGGTGGCGGAGGCCGAGCGCGTCAGCCCGCGCCTTGTCTACCGCCCGCTCGGACCCCGCGCGCTGCCGGCGCAGATCAAGCGCGGCCGGATCTTGGTCACCACGATGCGCTTGGCCGCCGGCCTCCGCGACGGGTTTGCGGCGCTCCTCATCGGGCGCCGCGGGCCGACTCGGCGGCAGATCCCGGCTCCCGCGCCGCGCGGCGGCTGAGACCTGCCGGCGAGGACACCATCTCTCAGGCGGTCGCGGCGACGACGCGGCGCGGCGCGGGCGCGAAATCCTCCACGATCGCGGAGAATTCCGGAGTGCGCAGATAGCCGTAGGACTTGTGGGGGTTAGGCTCGCCGTTGGGTCGCAGATAGCTGTTCACGACCAGGACGTCGGTCACGGTCACCCCGTAATCGTTCGGCGGGTAATCATCCGAGAGGGCACCGGCGACGGCCGCGAGGTCCCGCTGGTCGGCGAAGTTCGTCCAGCGCTCGACATTGTTCGGCACGCGCGCCGCCCCGTGCTCAGACGCGACCTTCAGCTTGACGTCGCCGAGCCCGAGCGGCGAGCCCATCGTCACGAAATGGGCGACCTTGAGGGAAGGCCATTCCCGTTCGAGGAGCCTGAGGCAATCGTAGGCGATGATCGAGCCCATCGAGTGTGCGACGAGGAGAATGCGCTGGTCGGCGTGGCGCAGGAGCTCGTCGCGGACCCGGCCGCGGACCTTCCGGGTGAAGGCCTCCTGGGAATGGTAATGCCAGAGATCGTCGAACCGGTACTCCAGGATCAGGTCGTCGACGGTGGTGACGCCGGTCTTGGCTTCGAGCCAGTCGACACCGCGATAGAGGGTGCTCAGAACCTGCGTCGTCAGCTGCGGCTCCGCCTCCGTCCGGCGGGGAAAGGGACCGGTGCCGGAATCGGGCTCGTAGGGCTCGTTGTTCTCGTCGGGCCCGAGCGGGCGCTCGTAGCGGAGATCGGCCCAGTAGATGAAGGCGAACTCGGCCGCAGTCTCGGTCCCGTGACCGTTGCGCTTTAGCCCCTCCCGGATGGCCGCTTCCCACCACCGCCGCTTCTCGTCGACGGGCGGCTTGTTGGCTAGGCCGTGGATGCCGAGGACGATGCCGGGCTTGTGCGACGCTACCATCGACCGACGCTTGACTGCTCCCATTGGACGACCGGCGAACGCCAGGCGGCGCGCGGCGGTTCCGGTCCGCGGGCTTTGGACGCCCCTCAGGATGCCAGGAGGGTGGCGAGCGAGCCTCCCGCAAGGGCGTTGCCGAACACGAGGATTGTCAGCCCGGTCCAGCT
Organism: Methylobacterium iners; assembly: GCF_022179305.1. Lineage (GTDB taxonomy): Bacteria > Pseudomonadota > Alphaproteobacteria > Rhizobiales > Beijerinckiaceae > Methylobacterium > Methylobacterium iners. The sequence goes on along the minus strand of NZ_BPQP01000056.1, from coordinate 86,097 downwards.
GGTGGCGAAGGCCACGACCGCGACGATCGCGGCGCGCGGCGGGACCAGGGGGGATGCCGCGAGCGACAGGAGCGGAATCGCCTGCGCCATGTGCGTGGCCAGGAAATGGGCCGGCCGCAGGTCCGCGCCCCGCCAGGACCAGCCCGTCAGCGGCACGAGGCTGTCCCAGGACGGCGGCGCGCCGATGAAGTGGCTCATGTTCGCCCCCATGCGGAAGGCCGTCACCAGGGTGAGCAGGGCGCCGCCGAGCATGCCGACCGCGACGCCCGCCCGCACGGGAGCGGGCCAGCGCGCCCGATCGTCCAGGGCCGCGAGGAGGCCGATGACGGCCATCGGCGCCAGCACGATCACGGCGGCCGCCGCCATCAGCGACCACAGCGCGGCGTGAAGGGGCGTGCTGACATTGAAATGGGAGGACGCGCCGAGGGCGCCCTGCAGCGCGATGTAGGCGACCTCGAAGACGGCCGCGGCGACCGACGCGGCGGCCAGGGCGGTCATCCAGGCGCTCGCGGTCCAGGCCGGCCGCAGCCAATGGACCGCGAGGGCGATCGACCCGAAGTGAACGGCGCTCGAAAGGGCGAATTTCAGCGGCTTGGCCCAGACGCTCTCGCCGTTGAGCAGGCGCGCGTCGCCCTGCTGCACGATGCTCATGATGACGAAGGTGCACAGGAAGCCGAGGGCGGCGAACCACCAGAGGCGCTCCGCCGCTGCGAGCGCGGGGACGCCGCGGCGGCGCATCAGGCCGGGCAGCACGGGCTCCGGAAGGCTTGGCAGCGGATGGCTCATGTCGGGAAGCAGCGCCCGAAGGCTGCCAGGAGCCGCGGCGGTCCCTTGATTCGCAGGCGGCGCGTGGCGAGGCAGCGCAGCAGCGAGACCTCGTGGTTGAGGAAGCGGATCCAGGTGCGGGCATCGGCGACGACCCGCAGGTCCGCCGTGCCGACATGGCCGTCCCGGATGGCGAGGGTCCGGTCGCGGATGATCACCGTCGTCGCCACCTGCTCCGCCCCCGTGAAGGAGAAGTGATACGTCGCCGCCAGTCCCTCCGCCCTGCCCCGCTGGAAGCCGAGCGGCATGCCCATGAGGAAGTTCGCGATGGTCGTCGCGCGTCCGCTCGGGCGCACGCGGCGCACCCGCTTGTGCGGGAAGCGCTTGGCGACGTGCGCCTCGGCGTCGGTGTCCTTGACGACGTAGATCGGCTCCACCTTGCGCTGGAGCGGCCGCAGGAAGGCCTCCGTGAAGCCCTTCCGGTCGTCGAGATAGGGGCCGATCACGTCCTCGCCGGCGGGGCAGACGGCGATGCAGTAGGCGGCGTTGTAGTTCGGCCCGTAGGACAGGCTCTGCCAGCGCTGCACGGTCTCGGCATAGCTGACGCGCTCGCCGTAGGCCGCCGCCGAGCCGCTGTCGGCGACGTCCTCGACCCAGTTCACGAAGCCGCCCATGAACTGCTGGTAGTTGTGGGTGAGGCAGGCCGAGAAGTCGAAGTAGCCGTCGGGCTTGATCGCGCCGACGGGACAGGCGGCCACGCAGAGCTTGCATTCCAGGCAGGGATTGAAGTCGAGCGTGCGGGCCTCGGCAGCCACATCCGCGGCAACGAGCACGGTCCCGAGCAGGACGAAGCTGCCGAAGCGCGGATGGATGAGGCTGCGGTGGATGCCCATGCGCCCGAGCCCCGCCGCCTCGGCCGCGATCTTGTGCGAGACGACCCAGCCGCGGCCCGGAAAGCCGTCGAGCTCCATCGGGAAGGCCATGGCCGGGTTGACGGCGTCGATGTCCATATCCTCCAGGCGGCCGACGACCGCCCGCGCCACCTCGTCCACGGCGTGGCCGCTGCTGTGGAACTCGTGGTTCGCCACCGACCGGTCCGGCGAGCGCACGGGTCCCCGGTGCATCCGCTTGACGATGACGAGCAGCGTGCGGGTCGCGGGAAAGCAGCGCAGGACGTGCGGGCGCTCGCCCTCGAGGGCCGGATCGTCGATGGGCACGAGGCCGCAATCGTCGGCGCCGCAGGCGCGCGCGAGGGCGCGCAGCTCCTCAGCCGTGGTCGTCCGAGGCGAGCGGGCGCCGGATTCGCGCCCGGCGCGCCGGTACCGGACGGTCGGGTGCTGGTCGAGCGCCGTCATTCGGGGGTCTCCTCGGAGCGGGGATGTTCGGATCGGCCGGCGCCGCGGCGCCGTGAGGGAGTCCCTGCGCCGGCACCGGCGCGGAGAGGGCGAGGGACACGCGCGCCAATCCGTAGCGGCCCGCCGAGGCCAGCACGTCGGGGGACAATCCCAGCGTGTCTACGGCGCAGGAGGCCCGGATGCTCGCCATGCCGTGCATGCTCGCCCAGACGTAGAGGGCGTCGCGGTCCAGGGCGTCCTCCGTCGCCGGTGCGCCCCGCTCCGCAGCGACCCGCGCGAGCCCGTCGCGCAGCAGGGAGAAGGCATGGCGCGCCTCGCGCATCATGGCGGGGTGCTCGGCCGCATCGGGCAAGGGGGTTCCGAACATCAGCCGGTACTGGAGCGGGTGCGCGGCCGCAAAGGCGAGATAGGCCCCGCCCATGGCGGCGAGGTCCGCCTGCGCGTCGCCGCCGGGCGGCCGGGCGTCGAGATGGGCGGCAAATCCCGCAAAGGCCCGGGCGACGACCTCGGCCAGGATGTGGTCCCGGCTCGGGAAGTGCTTGTAGGGCGCCTGATGCGAGACGCCGAGCTGCCGGGCCACGTCCCGGAGGCTGAGCGCCTCGACGCCGTTCCGCTCGATGATCGCCAGTGCCGCGCCCACGCATTCCTCACGCAGGTTTCGCTTCGGTGCGGGCTTCGCTGGTGTTCTGCTCATGCTGGTGTTTCGTCATCCCCGCCATCACGCGGCCCATGATCCGGGCGCGCAGCGGGCGCGGCAAGGGCGCGAGCGAATAGGCGAGGAGCTTGGTCAGCGCGCCGGGCAGCACGGTCGTGCGCCGGCCGAGAGCGGCGAGGGTGGCGCGCGCCACCGTCTGCGGCGACAGGGCGGCGCCCATGCGCATGTCGGCCCGGGCGGCAAAGCCCGTACGGACGGGACCCGGCGCGGAGGCCAGCACGTCGACGCCGCTCCCGGCGAGTTCGACCCGCAGACCTTCGGCGAGGGTCTGAACATAGGCCTTGGTCGCGGCGTAGTGGGCGGCGAGGAGCGTGCCCTGGAAGCCGACGAGGGAGGCCATCAGTACGATCCCGCCGCGGCCGCGGGCGGCGAAGCGCCGGCCGAAATGGTGGGCCTGCAGCATGAGCGCGCGACAGTTCAGGTCGAGCATCGCGCATTCCTGAACGGAATCGGCCCGCAGGAAGGGTCCTGAGGTGCCGAATCCTGCCGCCGCGACGAGGAGGCCGATGTCGAGATCGGCGCAATCCGCCGACACCGCGTCGACCTGCGCGGGGTCGCTGAGGTCGGCCGTGAGGACACGGACGGCGATGCCGTGACCCGCCTTCAGCGTGTCGCCGAGCGCGCCGAGGGTCTCGCCGCGCGCCACCAGGACGAGGTTTAGGCCCTCCCTCGCAAGCTCGGACGCGATCGTCTGCCCGATGCCGGAGGACGCGCCGGTCACGACGGCCCAGGGACCGTAGCAATCGCGGAGGCTTTTCCGGAGAAGAGAGGAGCGAGGCGATGAAGTAGACATCGTCAACCTATGACCCAGCAAGTAGACGCTGTCAACATAAGTCGAAGTTCTGACGGCTCCTCGTGGCGCGGGGCGGCGTCGCGAGAGCTTCAGCTCGAGGTGGCGTCGGTGCTCGCGTCGGCGCCGTGATGCGTTGTCGAGAGGGGTGCCCCGTCATCGACGAGGTCACAGGGCCGGCGTCTCCACCGCCGCGGACCGTCGACGACCGAGATCCCAGCCCCTAGGCTTGCATCGCCTCGGCCTCGGGGCTCGGGCGTCCCTCGGAATCCTGAAGCACCAGCGGCGGGAGCAGCCCGAAGGGACCTCGGCTGCCCTTCACCGCGGTGATCAGCACCCGGATCGCCGCGCGCTCGGCGCGGGCGTGGACCGGCCGGACGGTGATGGCGCCGAAGCGGCCGCGCAAGCCGTCGAGGCAGGCCGGCAGGGCGTCGGCCCGGTGGATCAACCCGAGGCGGCCGCCGGGCTTGAGAAGGTCGAGGCAGGCGCGCAGCCAAGCATCGAGGTCGCCGGCGCGGAAGCTATGCGCCGCGGCCTTGCCCGGGACCGGCGAGGGCCGGTGCCCCCGATCGTGGAACGGCGGGTTGGTGAGGACCACGTCCGCGAGGCCGGGCGCAAGGCCGGCCGCGTGCCGGGCGGAGGCGGCCTCGAGCAGGTCGGCCTCGCGCACGGTCACCCGGTCGGCGAGGCCATTTAGGGCGGCGTTCTCGCGCGCCAGCGCGGCCAGCGCCGGGTCTCGCTCCACGAGCACGACCCGGGAGCCTGGGGCGGCGACCGCCACCGCGAGGCCGACGGCCCCGGTCCCCGCGCCGAGGTCCCAGACCACGGCCCCCGGCTCCGGGATGACGAGGCGGGCAAGCAGCAGGGCGTCGGTCCCGGCCCGGTGCGCACCCCGCGGTGGCTGGCGCAGGCGCAGGCGCCCGCCGAGCCAGGCATCGGGGGCGTCCGGGTCAGCGACCGCCTTCATCGCGCAGTTCGTGGGCGAGGCCGGCCTCTGTGAGGAGCCGACGTGCCTGGCCGGCATGGTCGTCAGGCACCAGGAGCCGGCGCGCGAAGGCTCCGATGGAGCCCTCCATCAGGCTCATGTGCTGGTCGGCGACGAGCACGGGGATCTCGGCCCCTTCCAGCAGCGATTGGGCGAAGCCCATGAGCACGATGTCGTTGCTGCGGATCAGTTCGGTCATGGAGCCTGCCGACATGCGGCCGTAAGAAGGGGCCGTCCCTTCCGGCCTCTATAGCGCGACGGGCCCGTGTTGCAGCGTCCCAAGCCCCGTGCGATGGGGTGCGGCACCGGCGACGGGTGGCGGGAGATGCCGGAACGGGCTCTCGCGTCCCATATCGCCCACTCCCGCGGACGATCCCGCGGGTCGATCTGACCTGGAGGCATCGGGCGTTGGGTGTCGTGGTTCCCATCGAGGAGGGCCGCTCCGATCCGGAGGCGAGCCTGAACGATCTCGTCGCGCTGGTGGCGCGGGACATGGAACGCGTGAACGCGTGCATCCTGTCCCGCACGGGCTCGGAGGTCGAGATGATCCCCGAGGTGGCCCAGCACCTGATCGCCTCGGGCGGCAAGCGCCTGCGACCGATCCTGACGCTCGCGGCGGCCGACCTCTGCGGCTACCGCGCCGGCGACGGCGCCGTGAAGCTCGCAGCCAGCGTCGAGTTCATGCACACGGCCACGCTCCTCCACGACGACGTGGTCGACGAGAGCGACATGCGCCGCGGCCGGGTCGCCGCCCGCATCAAATGGGGCAACGAGGCGAGCGTGCTCGTCGGTGACTTTCTGCTGGGCCAGGCTTTCCGGATGATGGTCGAGGTGGGCTCGTTGCGGGCCCTTGACATCCTCTCGGCCGCCGCCACCGTCATCGCCGAGGGCGAGGTGATGCAGCTCACCGCCGCCAAGAACACCGAGACCTCCGAGGACGAGTACCTCGCGGTGATCCGGGCCAAGACGGCGGAGCTATTCGCGGCGGCCTGCGAGGTCGGCCCCGTGCTGGCCGAGCGCCCGCGCGCCGAGCAGGCCGCCTGCCGCTCCTACGGCATGAATCTCGGCATCGCCTTCCAGCTTGTCGACGACGTGCTCGATTACGGTGGCGCCAGCGCCTCCCTCGGCAAGAATGTCGGCGACGACTTTCGCGAGGGCAAGATCACCCTGCCGATCGTGCTCGCCTTTCGCCGCGGCAGCGACGAGGAGCGCGGCTTCTGGCGGCGGACCCTGGAGCGCGGCGAGGTCGAGGCGGGCGACCTCGACGCGGCACTCGCGATCCTGCGTCGTCACCGGGCGCTCGAGGACACGACCGAGCGGGCCCGCCATTACGGCGCGATGGCCCGCGACGCGCTGGCCCTGTTCCCCAACGGACCGACGAAATCCGCCCTGCTCCAGGTCGTGGATTTCTGTATCGCGCGGGCGCACTAGAGCATCTTCCGTGATCTCTGGATCACGAAAAATGCTCTATCTTCCTGTTGCAACGCATTTTCTTTCGCCGAACCGGTAACCACCTCGGCGGAAAATACTTTCGGCCCCGTCAGGCGGCCGCGCCGAGGCTCACGTCCTGCGGCGTGGATCCTGACAGCACGAGCTTGCCCGCGACGTCCGACCATTCGTTGAGCAGCAGGTCGGTGGCCGGCTTGTCCATCGGACGGCCGAACAGGAAGCCCTGGCCGTAGGTGCAGCCCTGCTCGGCCAGCCATTCGACGCTCGACGCACTCTCGATGCCCTCGGCCGTGGTGACCAAGCCGAGGCTCGAGCCGAGGGCGATGATGGCATCGACGAGCTTGGCGCGCTCGGAACCCAGGGGGATCGAGGCGACGTAGCTGCGATCGATCTTGAGCTTGTCGAACTTCAACTCGCGCAGGTGGTACAGGCTCGAATAGCCGGTCCCGAAATCGTCGAGGGCGATGCGCACGCCGATGTTCTGCAGCGACCGAAGGGCGATGCGCGCCGCTTCGAGATCCTGGACCAGCGCCGTCTCGGTGATCTCGATCTCGAGCCGGCTCGGGGCGAAACCCGTCTCGGTGAGGATGGCGAGGACGCGCTCGGGCATCTGGCGGTCCTGCAGCTGCAGGGGCGAGATGTTCACGGCGAGCTGGAGATGGGCCGGCCAGAGGCGGGCGTCGTTGCAGGCCTGGCGCATCAGCGACCAGCTCAGGTCGGCGATCATGCCGGTCTCCTCGGCCAGCTGGATGAACTCCCCCGGGCCGAGCAGACCCTGGTCCGGATGGCGCCAGCGGGCGAGGACCTCGAAGCCGATGAGCTCGCGACCCGGCAGGGCGACGACGGGCTGGTAGAAGGGCTCGATCTCGCCGCGCAGGATGCCCGCCCGCAGCTCCTGCTCGCGCAGGGCGCGGACCTTCAGCGCCTGACCCATCTCCAACTGGAAGAAGCGGAAGGTGCCGCGCCCGTCGCGCTTGCCCTGGTACATGGCGACGTCGGCGGCGTGGAGCAGGGTCTCGGCGGTGGCCGTCTCCGGAGTCGCCACGGCGATGCCGATGGTCGCGCCAATCTCCAGGCGGCTCGCGCCGAACTCTACGGGGTTCGAGAGCGAGGCAATGATCTCCTGGGCAAGGCGCCCCACCGCCTCAGCATCGCTGCCGTAATCGAAGAGGACGACGAACTCGTCGCCGCCCAGGCGGGCGGTAATTCCTCGCGACGTCAGCGTCCGCAGGCGGTCGGCGACCGTGCAGAGGACGGCGTCACCCGCCGCGTGCCCGTGCACGTCGTTGACCGGCTTGAACCGGTCGAGGTCGATCAGGAGGACCGCGACGGACGGGATGTCGGTGCGGCCGGAGAGATGCCCGTCCAGCGTCTCCTGGAAGAGCCTGCGATTGGCGAGGCCGGTCAGGGCGTCGTGGCGCGCCACGGATTCCGCGTGGCTTTGGGCATTGTCACGAGCCTCCATGACTCGACGCAGCTTCAGCGACTTGCGGATGGCGGCGACCACGACGCCGACGCTCATGCAGATGAAGAGCATCACGAGGTCGTCGAGGCGGTGGAGCGCCACGAGATCCAACAGGATTCCGAAGGCGCCGAGCTGCGTCCCGGCGATCCAGACGCAGGCGCCGATCATCATGAGGCTGAGGAACTCGCGCAGCTCACCCTCGGCCCAAGAGCCGGATCTTCCCTGGTCCATTCCGCACTCCCGTTCCGGTGAGCTTAGGCACGCGAGTCTTTCCCGGAGGTGAATCCGGGCCCGGGCCGCACAGCGGAGCGACGCCGTTGTCAGCGCAGGAGCGAGGCCTTGACCCACCAATCGGGGTGGAGGGCGGCGATGCGACGGGCGGCGGCGGAGGCCGAGGCACGGTCGACGAAGAGGCCGAACACTGTGGCGCCGGACCCGGACATGCGCGCCACGCGGCAGCCGGGAGAGGCCCGAAGGGCCGCGACGGCCGTGGCGACGACGGGAGCGACCGTGAGGGCCGGGCTCTCGAGATCGTTGCGCGCCGGGGCGATGGTGTCGAGCAGCGCTCCGAGCGTCGGCTCCGGCGCGACGAGGGGATGCGGTGCCCCGGGATGGCGCTCGCCGCTGGCGAGGCCGAGGGCCCGGAACACCGGTGCCGTCGCCACGGGAACGCCGGGATTGATCAGCACGGCCGGCAGTGGTGGCAGCCGCAGGACGGGCCCGATCGCCTCGCCAGCGCCCCGCATCATCCGGGCCTGCGGCTCCAGGCAAACGGGCACGTCGGCCCCGGTGGCGCGGGCCGCCGCGACCACGGCGGGGTCGCTCAGGTCCAGCCCATTCAGGCGCGCGAGCAGGCGCAGGGCGGCCGCGGCATCGGAGGAGCCGCCGCCGATGCCTGCGGCCACGGGCAGGCGCTTGACGAGGTCGAAGCGGCCCCAGCGCAGACCGGGATATCCGGCGGCGAGGTGACGGGCGGCCTGCATCACGAGGTTGTCGTCCAGCGGCCCGGCCGGCCCCGATGTCGGGCCCGACACCGTCAGCGCCAGCTCCGGTCCCGGCGTCAGCGTCAAGGTATCGCCCGCGCCGGTGAAGGCGACGAGGCTCTCGAGCTCATGATACCCGTCGCCGGCCCGCCGGCCGAGGACGTGCAGGGTCAGGTTGATCTTGGCGGGAGCGCGGGTGACGAGGGGCTGCACAACGTCTCGGACGTGAACGGGATCGGATCGCGCCCGAGGTTCAAGCTTGGCCGGATGGGGCGCGCGGGATGGCTTGGCGCCTTCCGGCGCGTCAGGTCAACCCCGCGCCGATCCTTCAGCCGCCGCTCTTCTTGTCGGCGGCGCCGGGCGGCTCGCTCGGTGCGGGCGCGCCCTTGGGCAGCTCCGGATTGGCCCCAGGCTCCGGCGGGTTCTCCGCGGTGGCGGCGGGCTTGTCGAGCTCCGGCATTCCATCCTTGAGCTTGGCGTTGATCTTCTCGAGGTCCTCGGGCTCCGGGTTCAGGTCCTTGGCGTGCTGCCACTGGAACTTGCCCTCGAGCCGGCGGCCGGCCCGCCAATAGGCGTCGCCGAGATGGTCGTTGATCGTCGGATCGCCGGGCTTGAGCTCGATCGCCTTCTCGAGTTCGCGCACGGCGTCGTCCCAGCGGCCGAGGCGGAAATAGGCCCAGCCGAGGCTGTCGATGATCATGCCGTCGCGCGGAGCCGCGTCGACGGCTTGCTTCAACATGGTGAAGGCTTCGTCGATGTTGATGTTCTGGTCGACCCAGGAATAGGCGAGATAGTTGAGCACCTGCGCGCGGGCGCCGAGCTGGCTTGCGGGGACGAGTTCGAGGGCCTTCTTCAGATCGGCCTCGGCCTTCGGCCATTGCTTGGCGCGCTCGTAGGCGGTGCCGCGGAAGTAGAAGGTGGTCCAGTAATTCGCTGCCGGCTGATTGCCGATCAGGCCAATGGCCCGGCTGTAGGTGGCCGCCGCCTCCTCGTACTTCTTGCGAGAGCGCTGGACGTTTCCCAGCGCAGTGATGACGTCGATGTTGTCCGGATGCGCTTTCATCGCCGCGTCGAGGTGCTGGATCGCCTCATCGCCCTTGCCCATCTGCTCCAGGTTGAGCCCGATCTGGATGTCGGCGTTGAGCTTCAGCGGCGACGAGGCCGGAATTTGGGAATAGGCCTCGTTGGCGCGCTCCGGCTGCTTCATCCGGTCGAGGATGTCGGCCAGCGTCAGGCGGGCGAGCCCGTGCTCCGGCGCGAGATAGAGGGCGAGCCGCAGGTAGACCACGGCCGGAAGCTCATCCCCTTGCGTCGAGCCGGCCGAGCCAAGGCCGTAGAGCACCTCTCCGGCCCCCTCCTGGGCGGTGTTGATGAGGCGGGGAAGAGGCTTGCCCGCCTTGAGCCGGTCGAGGGCGTCGCGCACCACGGGGTGGCGCGGCAGCAGCCGGTCGAACTCGGTGTAGGCCTGGATGGCAAGGTCGGTGCGGCCGGCTCCGGCTTCCATCCTCGCGTAGGCGTCGACGATGCGAAGGGTGTTGCGGTCGGCGTCGTAGGCGGCCTTCAGCCGGCGCTCGGCCTCCGCATTGTCGCCGATCAGCTGGGCGATGAGGCCGGCGTGGAAATCCCGGAAGGTGTTGTAGTAGCGCTCGCCTTTGAGCTTGGCCACGGTCTCCATGGCGCGCTTGCCGTCATTGGCGCCGGCATAGGCCCAGGCGGTGAGCAGGGTCGCGGTGAGGTCGGCCGCCGCCCCCCGGCCGCTGCGCGCGAAGTTCTGCCGCGCCTGGTTGAACTGTCCGGCCTTGATCTGGCGCACGCCCAGCGAGAGCTGGGCGAGGTTGTTGGTCCCATCGCGGGCTGTGAGACGCTCGGCGGCGCGGAAGGCGTCGTTAAGGGCACCGTCGGCGAGCAGCGAGACGAAGGCCCGCTCCAGGAGCTCGGCGTTGCGCGGGTCGGCCTTCACGGCCTCGCGGTAGAAGCTCGCCGCGGCGGCGGTGTCGCGCGCGGCACCGGCGATGTAGGCCGAGAGGAAGTTGCCCTCCAGCGACTCCGCCGGTTCGTATTCCGAGACAGGGCTCGATTCCCGCGGCTGCGCGGCGAGCGCGGAGCAGGACGCGGCAAGGCAGAGGAAGACGGCCGAGAGGGTCCGGCGGGTCGCAGCGGCGTTACCGTTCATGGGCACCCGAGAGGTTCATGGCGCGCCGGCTCGCAAACGCCGGCGACAAATCGGCGGGACACTGAACGCTTCCCGCCATGCCCGCAAGGCGAAAGCAAGGCCGGCGCCCCCTCACATGTTCGGGTAGTTCGGCCCGCCGGGACCCTCCGGTGTCACCCAGTTGATGTTCTGGTTGGGGTCCTTGATATCGCAGGTCTTGCAGTGAACGCAGTTCTGCGCGTTGATCTGGTAGCGGACCCCGCCTGAGGCGGCTGCGTCCTCGACCCATTCATACACGCCGGCCGGGCAGTAGCGGGCGGAGAGCCCACCATAGACGTCGTGCTCGGAGGCCTTCTGGAGCCCCATGTCGCGCACGTTCAGGTGCGGCGGCTGGTCCTCCTCGTGGTTGGTGTTCGAGAGGTAGACGGAGGAGAGCCGGTCGAAGGTGAGCTTGCCGTCGGGCTTCGGGTAGACGATCGGCGTCACCTCGGCGAGCGGCTTGGTGCAGAGATGGTCCGGCTTGCCGTGCTTGAGCGTACCGAAGGGTGAGGCGTTCAGGATCGTGTTCGCCCACATGTCGATGCCCCCTAGGCCCACGCCGACGAGGGTGCCGTATCGCGACCACAGCGGCTTGACGTTGCGCACCGTCTTGAGGTCGCGCCCGATCGGGCTGTCGCGCCAGCCGTTCTCGTAATCTACGAGCTCGTCGCCCTGCCGGCCTGCCGCAAGCGCTGCAGCGATGGCCTCGGCCGCCTGCATGCCGGAGAGTACCGCGTTGTGCGAGCCCTTGATGCGCGGGACGTTCACGAAGCCGGCGGAGTCGCCGACGAGGCAGCCGCCGGGGAAGACGAGCTTGGGCACCGATTGCCAGCCGCCCTCCATGATGGCGCGCGCGCCGTAGCCGATGCGCTTTCCGCCCTCGAAGACCTCGCGGATCATCGGGTGCGTCTTGAAGCGCTGGAACTCCTCGAACGGCGACAGGGTCGGGTTCTCGTAGTTCAGGTGCGTGACGAAGCCGACCGAGAGCAGGTGGTCGTCGAAATGGTAGAGCCAGGAGCCGCCGCCGGCCTTGTTCGGCAGAGGCCAGCCCATCGTGTGCTGCACGAGGCCGGGCTCGAACTTGCCGGGTGCGAGCTGCCACAGCTCCTTGACGCCGATCCCGTACTTCTGGTGGTCGCTGTTGGCATTGAGCCCAAACCGGTCGATCAGCCCCTTGGTCAGCGAGCCGCGGGCGCCCTCGCCGAACACCGTGTACTTGCCGCGCAGCTCCATGCCGCGGGTGTAGTCGTCGCGCGGCTCGCCGGACTTGGCAATGCCGAGGTCGCCGGTGGCGATGCCGACCACCGCCCCGCGCTCGTCGTAGAGGACCTCCGCGGCCGGGAAGCCCGGGTAGATCTCGACGCCGATCTCCTCGGCCTTGCGCCCCAGGAACTTCGTCACGTTCGAGAGCGAGCCGACGAAATTGCCGTGGTTCGACATGAACTTGGGGAAGGCGAAGTTCGGCAGGCCGACGCCGCTGTTCTTGGTCAGGAACATGAACTCGTCGCGCTCGACCGGGGTCTTGAGCGGCCGGTCCGGGTCGTCGCGCCATTCCGGCACGAGGCTGTCGAGGCCCAGCGGATCGATGACGGCCCCGGAAAGGATGTGCGCGCCGACCTCGGAGCCCTTCTCGACGACGACGACGGCGATCTCGTTGCCGGTCTCGGCGGCGAGCTGCTTGAGGCGGATGGCGGCGGCGAGCCCGGCGGGCCCGGCGCCCACGATCACCACGTCGAAATCCATCGCCTCGCGTTCGGGCAGCGCCATCCTCACGTCCTCCTTGCGGGCCGGCTGCGGCCCTTCGCTCATGCGTTGCGCTCACTCTCAACCCATTCCAAGCTGTGAAGGCAACCCGGCGGGTGCGCGGAAAACCGCCGAGTCGTCGCGCTCGCGTAGGGAAAACGGCGCCCGGATTGCGCCCGCGCGCCGCAGCGCGACCGGTTGTCCACAGGCCTGCGAGACTCCACATATCTCTGATGAGTCAGCGCAACGACACGCAGGCCGACTTGATCTCCTACCTCGACTTTCACGTCGAGGCCGGCGTCGATCTGGGCCTCGACGAGCACCCCCACGACCGCTTCAACGAGGCCGAGGCGCCCGCAGCAGTGCCGAAAGTCCCTCCCAAAGCACCTGCCGTCGCCAGAGCTACTCCAGCGGTGAGCGCGCCTGCCCCGGCTGCGCCGCCGCGCACCTTCGGCCGGTCGGCCGCGGCCAAGCCCGGCGAGGCCGCGGGCGATGCCCGCGCGCAGGCCCGGAACGCCCAATCGCTGGAGGAGCTCGAGGCGCTGCTCGCCGGCTTCGACGGCTGCCCGCTCAAGTTCACGGCCAAGAACCTCGTCTTCGCCGACGGTAACCCGGCCTCGAAGCTGATGTTCGTGGGCGAAGCGCCGGGTGCCGACGAGGACCGGGTCGGAAAGCCTTTCATGGGTCGCTCGGGCCAGCTCCTCGACCGGATGATGGCAGCAATCGGCCTCGACCGGACCAACGCCTACGTCACCAACATCGTCCCGTGGCGTCCGCCGGGGAACCGCAACCCGACGCCCCAGGAGGTCGCGATCTGCCGCCCCTTCATCGAGCGCCAGATCGAGCTCGCCGATCCCGACCTCATCGTCTGCCTCGGCAGCCCGGCTACCCAGACGCTGACGGGCACCAAGGACGGCATCCTGAAGGCGCGCGGCCGCTTCTATCCCTACCGCGTCGGCGACCGCGAGATCCGGGCGCTCGCCACGCTTCACCCGGCCTATCTCCTGCGCCAACCCGTCCAGAAGCGGCTGGCCTGGCGGGATTTCCGGACCCTGCGCGCGGCCCTCGACGGCAAGGCCTGAGACGGCTTAAGGGCTTCCAAGCGGAACCGTAGCGGACGGCACGCGATTACTTTCACCGCTGCCCGTCGAGGGGCGGCGTTCAAGAGGTAGCCGGACCATGCGCTGGGAAGATTTTCGCGCCTCCGACAACGTCGAGGATCGTCGCGGCGAGGGCGGCGGAGGCGGCTTCCCGGGCGGTGGCGCTGGCGGGCTCGGCATCGGCACCATCGTCATCCTCTGCATCATCGGCTGGGTCACCGGCATCAACCCGGCTGTCCTGATCGGCGGCGCCGAACAGATGATGGGCGGCGGCCGGGCGCCGCAGGAGCAGGTCGATCCGCAGACGCAGGAGCGCCGACGCACCAAGCCGACCGACGAGAGCGGGCGCTTCGCCGCCTCGATCCTCGGCAACACCGAAGACGTCTGGAAGGATCTGTTCCCCAATCAGGTCGGCCGCGAGTATCGGCCCACCGGCATGGTCCTCTACCAGGGCGGCACCCGCAGCGGCTGCGGCTCGGCCCAGGCGGCGATGGGGCCGTTCTACTGCCCACTCGACAAGAAGGTCTATCTCGACACCTCCTTCTTCAAGGAAATGGAAACGAAGTTCGGCGTGAAGGGTGATTTCGCCTACGCCTACGTCATCGCCCACGAGGTCGGCCATCACGTCCAGAACGAGCTCGGCATCCTAGGCAAGGTCCAGGGACGCCAGCAGGCTTCGAGCAAGGTCGAGTCCAACCAGCTCTCGGTGCGCGTCGAGCTGATGGCCGATTGCCTCGCGGGCGTCTGGGCCAAGAACTCGAACGACCGCTTCAATTCGCTTGAGACAGGCGACATCGAGGAGGCCATGCAGGCGGCGAGCGCGATCGGCGACGACAAGCTCCAGAAGCAGTCGCAGGGCTACGCGGTGCCAGACAGCTTCACGCATGGCTCGTCCGAGCAGCGCATGCGCTGGTTCATGACGGGCTATCGCAGCGGCCAGACGAAATCCTGCGACACCTTCCGCGCGGCGCGGAACTGAACCCGGCGATGACGCAGGGCGCCCATGCGGCGATGCTTGCCGGCGCGCCCTACAAGGGCAACGATCCCGCACTCGTCGCGATGCGGGACCGAGCGAAGGGCCTGCTGCGCCGCCTCGATTGGGTGGAGCCGGAGGACCTCACGGGCCGCCGCGCGGTGATCCAGGCGCTGTTCGGCAGCGTCGGTCGCGAGCCGACCATCTGCCCCGGCTTCGCCTGCGATTATGGCACGCAGATCAGCGTCGGCAACGACCTCTTCGTGAACTTCAACTGCGTCTTTCTCGACTGCGCGCCGATCACCATCGGCCACGCCGCCCAGATCGCCCCTTGCGTCCAGCTCTATACCGCCGAGCATCCCCTCGACCCCGAGGCGCGCCGGGCCGGCTGGGAGAGCGCCCGGCCGATCCGGATCGGCGACAACGTCTGGATCGGCGGCGGCGCGATCGTGCTGCCGGGGGTCACCATCGGCGACGACGCCATCATCGGCGCGGGCTCCGTCGTGACCCGGGACGTGCCGGCCGGCGCCGTCGTAGTCGGCAATCCGGCGCGGCAGGTGCGGCGGGATCAGGCCGCCAGGATCGTCTGATTGCCGGGCTCCGACATCTCCCGTGAGACCAGGGCCACCGCGTCCCTCAGGGTGGAGAGCCCCGCCTCCGCCCCGACGCCCGCCGTCGAGAGGTGCCGCCGATAGGCCCGCGCCCCCGGCCTGCCGTTGAACAGCCCCATCATGTGTCGGGTGATCGCGTGGAGGCGGACGCCCTCCTCCAGGTAAGCGGCAACGATGGGCGCGAAGGCCTCGACCGCCGCGAAGGGATCGCTCACCGGCGCGGGCTCGCCGAACAGTTCCGGGTCGACGGCGATGAGGAGCGCGGGGTCGCCGTAGGCCGCCCGGCCGAGCATGACGCCGTCGACGGCCTCGAGCTGCGCCCTCGCCTGCGCGATCGTGGCGATGCCGCCGTTGATCGCGATCGCTAGATCGGGCCGGCTCCGCTTGAGCCGTGCCACTCGCCCGTAATCGAGGGGCGGCACGTCCCGGTTCTCCTTCGGGGACAGGCCCTTGAGCCAGGCCTTGCGGGCATGGACGGTGAGCCCGTCGACCCCGGCCGCGACGACGGACGCCGCCAGCGCGTCGAGGGCCTCCTCCGGGTCCTGCTCGTCGACCCCGATGCGGCACTTCACGGTGATGGGGACCGAAGCCGCAGCTTTCATCGCCGCCACGCATTCACCGACGAGGGAGGGCTCGCGCATCAGGCAGGCGCCGAAGCGGCCGTCCTGCACGCGATCCGAGGGGCAGCCGACATTGAGGTCGACGGCGTCGTAGCCGAAATCCTGCCCGATCCGCGCGGCTTGCGCGAGTTCGGCCGGGTCCGAGCCGCCGACCTGCAGGGTCACTGGATGCTCGGCCGGCGAGAAGCCGAGGAGCTTCTCCCGCAGCCCGTGCAGGATCGCCCCCGTGGTCACCATCTCGGTGTAGAGCCGGGCCCGCCGCGACAGGATGCGATGGAACGACCGGCAGTAGCGGTCGGTCCAGTCCATCATCGGCGCCACGGAGAAGCGGAGATCGAGGGGCGTCATCTCCGGCGAGATAGCCTCGGCCTCGGGGCGCTTCAACGCCGGCTCAGTGATCGTGCTTGCAATTCGGCCCGTGCACATGGGGGTGTACGTGGGGGTGCTCGTGGCCGTGATGGTCATGATCTTTGTGCCCGTGCGCATGATCATGATCATGATCATGGGCCGCGTGATGATCATGGCCGCACTGGCTGTGATCGTGGGCGGCACGCTCGGGCTTGAAGGCCCGAGTCACCGGCGTCGCGGCGCAGCCCTGGCCGCGCACGAGCTCGGCCACCGCCGGGCTGTCGGGCACGTAGAGCACGTCCGCCCCGATCTCGGCCGGGACATGGCTGCCGCCGAGCTGCCAGGCGAGGCGCATGAGGCGGGCGGGGCTGCCGGCCCGTACCTCGAGGAGCGGCTCGGCCGCGGCGCGGATCGCCACGAGGCGCCCGTCGGTGAGGCGAACGGCGTCCCCATCCTCCAGCGCGGCGGCCTTCGGCAGGGCGAGGGTGAAGCTGAGCCCCCCCTCGGCGGTGAGGTCGGCCCGGTCGACCTCCCGGGCAGCGTGGTCGAGCGTGACGGTGTCGACGACGGCGTCCTGGCGGACCGCCGGCTTGCGGACGATGGTGGTGGCACTCAGCATAGTGTCCTCGGGCGGGATGTCGTTTGCGCGCATCACTAGAGGGTTTTTCGTGCCGACGGAAAGCTTGGCCGGAAGGAAATGGTTCAGCCGGGCCTTCAAAGGCCATAATGGCTCAGCTGACGTCAGGGCTGGACCTCGGCACGAAGCCGGGCCGGTCGCACAAGGGAGTGCCGCAACCATGAAGAAGCTCATCGCCGCCATGCTGGCCGGGACGCTCGCGCTCTCGGTAGGCGCCTGCAACACGCCCGAGGATCGTGCCCTGGGCGGCGCCGGCCTCGGGGCGCTGGCCGGTGCCGCGATTGGCGGTGCCGCGACCGGCCGGGCCGGCGGCGCGCTGGCCGGTGCGGCCGTGGGTGCCGCGGGCGGTGCGATAGTCGGCGCGTCGACTGCACCGCGCTGCCCCTACGGCACCTACCGCGACGCCTACGGCGACATCTACTGCCGCTGAATCATCTCGCAGGGCGGGACTTCGAAGGGCCGGGGCGTCTCGCTCCGGCCCTTCTGCGTGCGCGACCCCTTCTGCGTGCGCGACAGGCGCTCGCGACAGGATTCCCCCTGCCCTATCAGCCTGCGGCCGTTATAGAAGTGGGCTGGTCCCGACACAGAGTTCCGCAGACGACCTTGCCCGCCTCCGCCTCGTCCCCCGCCTCCCAGACCTCTCTGCCCCGGGGCCCGCGGCCATGAGCCTTGGCATCTGGGGCAAGCTCGGCGGCGTCGGGCTCGGCCTCGCGATCGGGGGGCCGCTCGGCGCGCTGGCCGGCGGGGTCGCCGGCCATCTGCTGGTCGACCGGGACGGTGCGCCCTTCGGTCCGACCCCGCGCGACGTCGTCTTCACCACGGGTCTGGTGGCGCTCGCCGCCAAGATGGCGAAGTCCGACGGCGTCGTTCACCCGTCCGAGGTCGAGGCCTTCGGCGAGGTGGTGCAGGTCGATCCCGCGGCGCGAAGCGGCGTCGAGCGGCTGTTCGACCTCGCCAAGAAGACCACGAGCGGCTTCGAGGCCTATGCGCGACAGATCGCCGGCGCGTTCCAGGACGAGCCGGCGCTGCTCGAGGACGTGCTTGACGGACTGTTCCACATCGCCAAGGCGGACGGCGCCCTCCACGAGAAGGAGGAGCGCTACCTGCGGGGCGTGGCCGAGTGCTTCGGCTTCGACGAGGCTGCCTTCCGGCGCATCGCAGCCCGCCACGTCGCCCTGTCCGACGATCCCTACCTCGTGCTCGGCCTGGAGCCCGCCGTCACCGACGCCGACCTGAAGGCGCGGCACCGCGCGCTCGTCATGGAGAGCCATCCCGACCGCGCCATCGCCCGCGGCCTGCCCCCGGAAGCCGTGGCGATCACGACGCGCCGGCTCGCGGCCATCAATGCCGCCTACGACCGCATCCTGGCCGAGCGGGGGGCGCGGTGAGCGGGTTGGAGCCGGAGAGCCCGGTCGCGCGCGGCGTCGTGCCCTCGCCCAATCACGGCGAGCGCCTCGGCGGCCCGCCCGACATGCTGGTCCTGCACTACACCGGGATGGAGACGGCCGCCCTCGCGCTGCAGCGCCTCGCCAACCCGGTCGCCGAGGTCTCGGCCCATTACTTCGTGTTCGAGGACGGGCGCGTCGTGCAGATGGTGCCGGAGGGGCGCCGGGCCTGGCATGCGGGCCGCGCGGCCTGGGGATCGGAGAACGACATCAACTCGCGTTCGCTCGGCATCGAGATCGCCCATCCCGGTCATGCCGGCGGCCTGCCGCCCTATCCCGAGGCGCAGATCGAGGCCGTGATCGCGCTCGCCCGCGATCTCGTCGGGCGCTGGTCGATCCCGCCCGCGCGGGTGCTCGCCCATTCCGACGTGGCGCCGGAGCGCAAGGAGGACCCGGGCGAGGTATTTCCCTGGGACAGGCTGGCCCGGGCGGGCATCGGCCATCACGTTCCCCCTGCGCCGATCCGCGACGGACGCTTCTTCGCGCAGGGCGATGCCGGCCAGCCGATCGAGGCGCTGCAGGCGATGCTCGCGCTCTACGGCTACGACCAGCCCGTGACGGGCCGGTTCGACGAGCGCACCCGGGCGGTGGTCACCGCCTTCCAGCGCCATTTCCGCCAGGCCCGCGTCGACGGCGTCGCCGATGCCTCGACCATCACCACCTTGCGCGACCTGATCGCGTCGCGGCCGGGACCTGGGCCCGGCGCGTGAGCGACCCTGACATCGCAATCATCGGCGGCGGGCCGGCGGGACTTGCGGCGGCGGAGGTGCTGGTCGGGGCCGGGCTTGCCGTGACGATCTACGAGCGGATGCCGTCGCTGGGCCGCAAGTTCCTGATGGCGGGCCGCGGCGGCCTGAACCTGACCCACAGCGAGCCGTTGCCGGCCTTCCAGGCCCGCTACCATCCGGCCGAGGCGCGGCTCGCGGGCGCGGTCGAGGCCTTCCCGCCCGACGCCCTGCGGGCCTGGTGCGAGGCGCTCGGCGAGCCGAGCTTCGTCGGGTCGAGCGGCCGGGTCTTTCCCAAGAGCTTCAAGGCCTCGCCCCTGCTGCGAGCTTGGCTCACCCGGCTCGACGGACTCGGCGTGCGCGTCCGGACCCGACACCGCTTCGTCGGCTGGGACGAGGAGCGCCCCGCCTTCGAGACGCCGGCGGGCCGGATCAGCGTGCCGGCGCGCGCGACGCTGCTGGCCCTCGGTGGCGCCAGCTGGTCGCGGCTCGGCTCGGACGGGGCCTGGGTGCCGCTCCTGCGCGAGGCGGGCGTGCCGGTCTCGCCCCTCGCGCCGGCCAATGGCGGCTTCGCAATGGCTTGGTCGGACTTCTTCCGCGCGCGCTTCGCCGGCGCGCCGCTCAAGCGCATCGCCCTGACGATCGGCGACACCCGGGTGCGGGGCGAGGCGGTCGTCACCGGCGAGGGGATCGAGGGCGGGGCGATCTACGCCGCCTCGCGCCTCATCCGGGAGGCGATGGCAGCGCGGGGCGAGGCCGTGATCGCGCTGGACCTGCGGCCGGACCTGACGGAGGCGGCGCTGGCCGGCCGCCTCGCGGCCGCGCGACCGGGCCAGTCGCAGGCCGAGACCCTGCGCAAGCAGGCCGGTTTGTCGCCCGTCATGGTCAGCCTGCTGCGGGAATCCGCCGGGCGCACCCTGCCCTCCGCCGCACCGGACCTCGCGGCCCTGATCAAGGCCGCGCCCCTGCGGATTAATGGGACCGGCTCGATCGAGCGGGCGATCTCGACGGCCGGAGGCGTCGCCTTCGCGGGCCTCGACGCGCGATTCATGCTGCGGGCCCGGCCCGGCACCTTCGTCGCCGGCGAGATGCTGGATTGGGAAGCCCCGACCGGCGGCTACCTGCTCCAGGCC
The DNA here is from genome assembly GCF_022179305.1 of Methylobacterium iners. Classification (GTDB taxonomy): domain Bacteria; phylum Pseudomonadota; class Alphaproteobacteria; order Rhizobiales; family Beijerinckiaceae; genus Methylobacterium; species Methylobacterium iners. The sequence goes on along the minus strand of NZ_BPQP01000056.1, from coordinate 66,064 downwards.
GCCTTCGCGACGGGACGGGCCGCGGCGGAGGGGATGATGGCGTGGCTGCAGGCGGATGCGGAACAGACCTCGTCTGATCGGCGCGGGGCCGCCGCCCTCTCGGGAACGCCCGTGTAGTCGGCCGAACCCGATCCGGGGAAGGAGGTCGGGGGTCGAGTGGGTCGATCGGAGCTGCGAACCCTCACAACCGCGCGCAGATGCCCACCATGCCCTGGCTGTCGGCGGGGCAGGCGGCGTTCGCGCCGTTGCTGCCCTGGCGGAAGGTCGGGCTGCGCGCCCGGAGGCAATAGGCCGAGACCAGGACCTCCCCGCCCTCGCAGGTGACCTCGCACCCGCTCGTAGGGCAGTTCTCCGCCCGGATCACGCGCAGGGGCGATCCTGCGCCGGGGGAGCTCGCAAGCCCGGCCGCGCCGGCCTCGCCGCGCCCGCCCGCCAGACCCGCCTCGCCCTTCGGACCGGGAGGCCCCTGCGGCCCGGTCTCGCCCTTCGGCCCCGGTTCCCCCGGCTCACCCTTGGGACCGGCTTCGCCGCGCAATCCCGCCTCCCCCTTCGGGCCCGGACCGCCCTGGGGGCCTTGGTCGCCCTTCAAACCCGGATCGCCCTTGAGACCCTGATCGCCCTTGAGACCCTGATCGCCCTTGGGACCCGGCAAGCCGGCCATCCCGGCAGGGCCGGGCTCGCCCTTCGGTCCCGGCGGTCCCTCGGGAGCGCAATTGGCGATCACCGCCTCGCGCTCGTCCTCCTCGACCTTCAGGGTCGCCACGCAGCTCGTCGGCCTGTGCGGCAGGCGGAAGCTGAAGCGGCCGCCCTTGTCCGCCATGACCGAGATGTCGTCGTCGAGCACCACGACGGCGCCGCCCTTGCGCACGGTGCCCGAGATCCGCAGGTCGCCGGCCTCGATCCGCGCCTCGTTGACCGTGATCGGCTGGGCGGGGACCTGCGGGCGCTTCTTCGCCGGCTTCGGCGCTGCCCTGGCCGGGGGCTCGGGAGCCGGCATGCCCTGCTCGACCGTCTGCGCGGAAACCCCTGAAGCCAGGGAGGCGAGGGCAAAGCTCGCCAGGGCCAGAGCGAGGCGATCGAGACGCATGAACCTTCCCCCGGACCAGCCCGCGTCTTGAGCGCGGGCGGCGGAGATTGGCGTCGAGGCCGCGTCGCGGTCAAGCCTGACTCGGTCGCCGCGCCCACGTCCGATCGCGGCGGCATCCACACCCGTCCACAGCTCTCCACAGGGCAAAGGCCTGAATATAATCATGAAACTTCGGACCTCCTGAAATCGATTGAGTCTGTTCTTGTTTTGTTCTTACGCTGAGGCATCCACCAGGCAGGCGGATACGAGGGTGAATCAGCGATGCGATCCGAGGATGTCGTGCATGCGGGGGCGGGTCGGGAGGAGGCGCTCGTCGCCCTGCGCGCCCGGCTCCAGGCGCCGGCCCTGAACTCCGTCGCCGGCGCGCTTCCGTTCGGCATCGCCGATCTCGACGAAAGGCTGCCCACCCGAGGGCTGGCACTTGGCAGCCTGCACGAGATCGCGCCGGGAGCGGAGGGGGCCGAGGCCGCGGCTTTAGGCTTCACCCTGGCCCTCGTCGCCCGCCACCTCGCGGCGAAGCCGGGCGAGGCCCTGCTGGTGGTCGCGCGCGGACACCCGATTCCCTACGGCCACGGGCTCGCGGATCTCGGCCTCGATCCAGGCCGGCTCCTGCTCTTCGAGGTCGAGACCGACACGGAGGTCTACCGCGCCGTCGAGGAGGCTCTGCGGGCGGACGGCCTCGCGGCCGTCGCCGGCCTCGTCGATGCCGGCCTGCCGCTGAAGCAGGGCCGGCGGCTCACCCTCGCGGCCGAGCGGACGAACCCGCTCCTGCTCATCCTGCGGCCGCCAGGACTGGACGAGGCGAACGGGGCGGCGACGCGCTGGCGGATCGAGGCCGCGGAAGCCGCACGCGATCGCTTCGGCGCCCTGACGCGCCCGCGCTGGCGGGTGCGGCTCGACCGCTGCCGCAACGGGCGCAACGGGGATTGGCTTCTGGAATGGGATAATGCCGCGCATCGTTTCGATCTGGCTAAAACATTGGCCCGTCACGCGCCTGCGGCGCGCGCGGGGCATGGCTGAGGATGGAGGCCCCTGCGTCGTCGCGGCCGTGGGACAGGGCGGCCTGTGCCTCATCGCGGTCGACGCGCAGGCTCACGCGCTCGGCCTGCGGCCCGGCGAGCCCCTGGCGCGGGCCCGCGCCCGGATCGGCACCGGCATCGCAGTGTACCCCGCTGATCCGGAGGCCGACGCGGCCGCCCTCGAACGGCTCTGCGTCTGGGCGCGGCGCTACACGCCGACGGTCGCCCCTTTCGGTGCCGCCGAGGGCGGCGACGGCCTCTTCCTCAACATCGCCGGTGCGAGCCATCTCTTCGGCGGCGAGGCGGGACTGATCGCGGACCTTGCGGAGAGGCTCGCGAAGAACGCCCTCCCCGCCCGGCTGGCGCTGGCCGACACCCCCGGCTGCGCCTTCGCGCTCGCCCGCTACGGCGGCGCGCGCAGCCGAGCCCCGATCGTGCCGCCGGGCGGAAACGCGGCGGTCCTGCGCGACCTGCCGGTCACGGCCCTGCGCCTTGAGCCCGGCATCGCGGCGTCGTTGCGACGCCTTGGCCTGCGCCGGATCGGGGCGCTTGCCGAGGCGCCTCGTGCGCCGCTCGCCCGGCGCTTCGGCCAGGACCTGCTCACCCGCCTCGACCAGGCCCTGGGGCACCGGCCCGAGCCGCTTCTCGCCCTCGGAGAGGCCCCGAGCTTCCGCGCGACGCGGGGCTTCCTCGACCCGATCGGGCACCAGGACGTCATCGTCGCCGTCGTACGGGACCTCATGGGCGAGGTGGCGCCCCGGCTCGAGGCGGCCGGCCTCGGCGCGCGCGCCCTGCGGCTCACCCTGCATCGTGTCGACGGCCATGCCAGCACCCTCGACTTGGGCCTCTCCGATCCGACCCGGTGCCCCGCCCAGGTCGGGCGCCTGCTCGACCTCAGGCTCGATCGGCTCGGACGGGAACTCGACGCCGGCTTCGGCTTCGAGACCCTGCGACTCGACGTGACGGCGACGGGGCCGATCCGCCCGATCCAGGTGCGCCTGGTCGGGGGCGCATCGGCGGGACAGGGGATCGGCCGCCTCGCCGACGCCCTGCGCCAGCGCCTCGGTCGCCGCCTCGGCCGGCCCGAATTCCGCGAGAGCCACATCCCGGAGCGGGCTTCCGCGCCGCGCCGCTGGATGCCGCCCGACCGGGCCCATCCCGCGCGGAGACGGGCGGCCGAGGGACCGCCCTGTCGCCCGCTCATCCTGCTGCGCACGGGCGAGGCGGCGCAGGAGGTTTTTTCGCTCGCCCCCGACGGCCCGCCGCAGCGCTTCCGCTGGCGCCTCCGCCTGCACCGGGTCGCCCATGCCGAGGGGCCGGAGCGGATCGCCGGCGAGTGGTGGCGCGAGGATGCGCCGGTCCGCGATTATTACCGGGTCGAGGACGAGGCCGGCCGGCGCCTGTGGCTCTACCGCGAGGGGTTTCACTCAGCCAACGCGGCGGCCCGCTGGTTCGTGCACGGGCTGTTCGCGTGAGCCTGGAGACGGTCGCCTACGCCGAGCTCGGCGTCACCACGAACTTCTCCTTCCTGCGCGGCGCCTCGCATCCTCAGGAGATGGTGGCGCAGGCCGCCGAGTACGGGCTGCAGGCGATCGGCATCGCCGACCGCAACACGATGGCCGGCGTCGTGCGAGGCTACGCCGAGGCGAAGCGGCGGCTCAAGGCGCAGGAGCGATGGCTGGCCGGCGAGCCGGGCGCCGAGGCGACGGCCACGATCCGCCTCATCGCCGGCGTCCGGCTCGTGACGGAGGAGGGCTTCGAGGCGATCGCCTACCCGATGGACCGGACGGCCTACGGCCGGCTCTGCCGCCTGCTCACCGACGGCAACCGCCGCTCGGTGAAGGGGCAGTGCCGCTTCGGCTTCCCGGAACTGCTGGCGGCGGCCGAGGGCCAGATCCTCATCGCCGTGCCGCCGGAGACGCGGTTCCGGACGCTTGGCGCCGCCCGGCGCCATCCCTTCGCCGAGGCGCTCGCGAGCCTGGCGGAGGCCGCCCCGGGAAGAACCTTCCTCGCGGGCTCGCACCGCCACCGCGGCGACGAGCGGCGCCGGCTCGGGCTGCTCGCCGAACTGGGCGAGAGGCTGAGCGCGCCCCTCGTGGCGATCGCAGACGCCCTCTACCACGCCCCCGAGCGCCGGCCGCTGCAGGACGTCCTCACCTGCATCCGAGAGGGCTGCCTGCTCACCGAGGCCGGCTACCGCCTCGAAGCCAATGCCGAGCGTCACCTCAAGCCACCGGCCGAGATGGCCCGGCTCTTCGCCGACCACCCCGAGGCAGTCGCCCGCACCATCGAGATCGCGGAATCCTGCGGCTTCTGCCTCGGCGAGCTCAAATACGAGTATCCGGACGAGCCCGTCCCGCCCGGCAGGACGGCGCAGGGGCACCTCGAATATCTCACGCGCCAACGGGCCGGCCTGCGCTATCCCGACGGCATCCCCAAAGCGGTCGAAGATTCGCTCCGCGAAGAATTCGACCTCATCCGCCGGCGCGACTACGCGCGCTACTTCCTCACCATCCACGACATCGTCGAGTTCGCCCGCGATCACGGCATCCTCTGCCAGGGCCGCGGCTCGGCCGCCAACAGCGTCGTCTGCTACTGCCTCGGAATCACGGCCGTCGATCCGACCGAGATCCGGCTCCTGTTCGCCCGCTTCATCTCCGACAGCCGCGACGAGCCCCCCGACATCGACGTCGATTTCGAGCACGAGCGCCGCGAGGAGGTGATCCAGCACCTTTACGCCCGCTACGGCCGGGCGCGCGCCGCGATCTGCGCGACGGTGATCCACTACAAGCCGCGCAGCGCCATCCGCGAAGTGGGCAAGGTGCTCGGCCTAACCCCCGACATCACGGGGCTCATGGCCGACACGGTCTGGGGCTCCTGGGGTGACGGCCTGCCGGATCAGCACATCGTCCAGGCGGGGCTCGACCCGAAGAATCCTGCGATCCGTCAGGCCGTCGACCTCGCCGTGGAGTTGATCGGCTTCCCCCGCCACCTGTCGCAGCATGTCGGCGGTTTCGTGCTGACCAAGGGCCGTCTCGACGAGACCGTGCCGATCGGCAACGCGGCGATGCCCGGCCGCACCTTCCTCGAGTGGGACAAGGACGACATCGACGCGATCGGTCTCCTCAAGGTCGATGTCCTGGCGCTCGGGATGCTGACCTGCCTCAAGCGCGGCCTCGAATTCCTGCAGCGCGACCACGGCAGGGGCGAACTCGTCGGCCTCGCCGAGATCCCGCGCGAGGATCCTGCCGTCTACGCGATGCTGTCGAAGGCAGACTCGGTCGGCGTGTTCCAGGTCGAGAGCCGGGCGCAGATGTCGATGCTGCCGCGGCTGAAGCCGAAGGAGTTCTACGACCTCGTCGTGCAGGTTGCGATCGTACGGCCCGGCCCGATCCAGGGCGACATGGTCCATCCCTACCTGCGCCGGCGCGATAAACTGGAGGAGGTCGTCTATCCCTCCCCTTCCCCGGAACACGGCCCGAAGGACGAACTCGAAGAGGTCCTGAAGCGGACCTTCGGCGTGCCGCTATTCCAGGAGCACGCCATGCAGATCGCGATCACCGCGGCCGGCTTTACTCACGCGGAGGCCGACGGCCTGCGCCGAGCCATGGCGACCTTCCGGCACAACGGCCAGATCGTGAACTTCGAGAGCAAGTTCATCGAGGGCATGACGGGGCGCGGCTACCCGCGCGATTTCGCCGAGCGCTGCTTCAACCAGATCAAGGGCTTCTCCACCTACGGCTTCCCGGAGAGCCACGCGGCGAGCTTCGCGATCCTCGTCTACGCCTCGGCCTGGATGAAGTGCCGGCATCCCGACGTCTTCCTCGCCGCACTCCTCAACTCGCAGCCCATGGGCTTCTACCAGCCGGCCCAGCTCGTTCGCGACGCCCGCGCCCACGGCGTCGAGGTGCGCGGGCCCGACGTCAATGCCAGCGACTGGGACTGCACCCTGGAGCCGCCCTCTGAGCCGCCGAAGGGCGAGCGGCGCTTCGCCGTGCGGATCGGCCTACGCCAGGTGACGGGCCTGCCCAAAACCGGGATGCAAAGGCTCGTAGCCCTGCGCGGCAACGGCTATGCCAGCATCGAAGGGCTGCAGGCGGCGCTCGCGCTGCCCCGAAACATCCTGGAGCGGCTGGCCGAGGCGGATGCCTTCCGCTCCCTGGACCTCGACCGGCGGGCCGCCCTCTGGACGGTGCGCAGCCTCGAAGGCCTCTCGGCCCGCAAGGCCGCGGCTCAAGGCGGTCTCGACCGACGCGCCCATCTCCTGGAAGCGCCCCTCCCCCTCTTCGCGTTCCACGCCGACGACGGGCTCTTCCGCGCCGAGCCGGCGGTGGACCTGCCGGTCATGGAGCATTCCGAGCATGTCGCCGAGGATTACGTCTCCACCGGCCTCTCGCTGAAGGGCCACCCGGTCGCCTTCTTCCGCGAGCGTCTCGCCCGCCTGGGTGCGATCACGGCTGCCGCGCATCACGATCCCGCCCTGCCCCAGAACGCCCGCGTCACGGTGGCGGGGCTCGTCCTGACCCGGCAGCGGCCCGGCACCGCCAAGGGCGTGGTGTTCCTGACGATCGAGGACGAGACCGGCATCGCCAACATCATCGTCTGGCGCAAGGTGTTCGAGGCCAACCGGCGCGTCGCGATGAGCGCGCGCTTCCTGGTGGTGCGCGGCCGCATCCAGCGCTCGGGCCTCGTGGTCCACCTCCTCGCGGAGCGGTTCCGCGACCTGACGCCCGATCTGCGCCTCCTGCGCGAAGGCGGCTTCAAGCCGCCGCCGGAGACAACGGATTTCGGCGCCCCGCCCGACCGGCGCGTCTATCGCAGCCGGGATTTTCATTGATCCCGTCTCCGATTGCGCCGACCGCGCAGCAATGTATCGTCATTGAAGATACAAGCAGGATCGTCCTCATGCGTGTGCAGTTTTCCCGCTGGGGCAACAGCTTGGCCCTTCGCATCCCGGCCGTCGCGCTTGTCGATATCGGCGCGAGCGAAGGCATGGCGGCCGATCTCACCGTCGAGAAGGGCAAGCTCGTAGTCACGCCGATCGCAGCGCCGCCTCACTACAGCTTCGACGAGCTCCTGGCGGGCATCACGCAGGACGACCAGCTTGACGAGCTCTTCGAGGGCCCACCGGCCGGGAATGAAATCTGGTGAGCCCTACCGCCCCGACCTCGACGACCTCGTCTTCGTCGATTCCAGCTGGCCGGCCGGGACAGAACAGGCTTCTGCGCGACCAGCCCTCATCCTGACGCCGCACGCCTACCATGCTGCGACCGGCCGCTGTTTCGCCTGCCCGATCACCAGTCGGGTCAAAGACTATCCCTACGAGGTCGCATTGCCCGAGGGCCTCAAGACCCGCGCGGTCCCGATTGCCGATCAGGGCATGGCGCGTTCTTGGGCGGCACGCGGCGTCCGCTTCATCGAGGTTGCTCCACAGGCGTTGGTCGACGAGCCAAGGCGAAGCTCAAGGCCTTCCTACAGATTGCACAGAGCCTTCGAATCAATCGACACGCGCCGCTTCATCCCAAGGTCCTTTCATGCTTCGTCTCGCCCTCGCCGCCCTCCTCCTCGTCTCCACCGCCGCGCAGGCCGACGAATGCGACGGCCTGGCCGCCCGCATCGCCGCGGCGACCGGCGGCAAGGTCGCGCGCCGGCAGGGGCCGAGCATCGACATCAGGGTTCCGGGCAGCACCAAGCTCGACCTGACCTGCCGCGCTGAGCCGATCGCGCAGGCGGCCTCCGGCGATCCGAGCCCGTCCGCGGCCTACTTCCAAGTCCTGTCGATCGCGACCGAGATCGTCGTCGGCGAGCGCGCGGACGCCGCCCAGGCCATCCTCGTGCGGGCCTACGAGACGGCGCTGCGCGAGCGACGGAAATCCTTCATCCAGCAGAACGGCTGGTCGGCGAGCTGCTACACCGACAGCGCCGGCACGATCCGGACCCTGTGCTCGGTCGGGCGCATCCCGCCGGGGTGAGGCGCTTGACCGGACCTTGGGCCGAGCCGATCCTACCCTCGGAAGCCTCCGGTGCGGAGCGGACCATGACGGCATCCCTGACGAAAGACAGACCGCGCGACGCCCACCTCCGGTTCCAGGACTTCGTGGCGTCGCGGCCCGACGAGGAGAAATGGGAACTCATCGACGGGCGGTTCATCATGCAGGCACAGCCGAACATCGATCACCAGCTGATCGCCGGGAACCTCGACCGTCTCCTGAACGATGCCCTCGAACGCTTCGGTGCCGACCGCGTCGCGGTCCAGAACCCGGCCATCGATCTGAGACCGACCGTCGATAATCACACCTATGTTCCGGACGTGGCGGTCCTCGACAGCTCCGAGATCGTGCCGGGCCTGAACATCATGCAGACCTGCTACCTCGCAGCCGAAATCATCTCGGCCAACGACCGGCGCAAGCCGAGCGGGGCGGCCCGGGAAAAGATCGCCATCAAGGTCGAGAACTACGAGGCGCTGCCGGCCTGCGAAGTCATCCTGCTCATCGAGCAGGCTTCCTTCGACGTTACGGTGGCCGTGCGTGAAGGGGATCTCTGGGTCCGGCATCGGCTCACGAGTCTCGACGAACGTGTCGTTCTGCCGACAATCGGACTCGATTGCGCTCTGGCGGACCTTTACGCGCGCACTTCGCTCATGCGCGCGCGCAAGGCCCCCGCTCAGTAGTCGATCACGTCCTCCAATGCGTAGTGCTTCACCGTCTTCCGGTTGGCGATGAGCTCGTCGATGGTCGGCTCGCCGCGCATAGCCCGGCCAATCGCGAGCTTCGTCGCCTCGTAATTGGTCCGGTAGAGGTCCTTGTGATCGAGGTGGGGGTCGGAACCGCAGCGCTCGTCGAGCCAGATCATGATGATCATGCACAGCTCATCAAGACCGTCCTTCGGCAGGATGCCCTCGATCACGCAGTCGATGATGGCGTCGCCCGTCGCCGCCTGGACCACGCCGCCGAGGAGCTCGGCGTATTCGGCCGTGTGGATCGTGACCTTGGTGGTCATCATGGTGGCGGGGCGCACGAGCTGGTTGAGGTCGCGCACCACGAACATCCGGGTGTGGCCCTGGACCTGGCCCATCATCCCGGCGAAGGCCTGGCCGACGGGGCCGCGCGTCGAGCCGATCAGCACCTCGGGCATCGCGTCCGTGTACTGCCCCTCGGCGGCGAGCACGGTCGCCTCGCCGGTGCGAAACCAGATCTCGGACATGTTTGACCCTCTCGGAACGCGCTGCCCCATCAGCGGGCGCGGCGCGAGAAACACCACGCGGTGCACAGCGTCAATCGCCGACATCGCTCCCCGCCCCCTGGCCTCCGGCGCGACGATCGGCCATTAGCAGTCTCGGGCAGGACGAGAGCGCGCCGATGAGCGGGGATCAGGGGGAGCGGGACTGGACCCTGTCGGTCGCGCCGGTCGGCGACGGCGTGCAGGTCGAGCTGGGCCTGGCCGATCTCGGCGGCAGGCCGGTCACCGCCATCCTCACCCTCGACCGGCGCGATGCCCGTCTCTTCGCCCGGGCGCTCCTGGCCGCGGCAGGCGATGCCGCCGAGCGGACCTTCCCGCGCCCTCCCGTCGAGAAGCGGTGATCAATTCGGGTGCCGTGATCAACGCGATTCTGCACGTTCTCCACGCGCCGGCGCGCAGCGGCGGGCGTTGATCACCCCCGGCCGGAGGCGTCCCGTCGTCGGCTACTGGAAGCCGACCGGGTTGCGCCCGGGCAGGCGGGGCACCTTGGTGCCGCGCGGCTCGATCGGCGCGGCGCAGGCGTAGACGAACTCGGTCTGCAGGTCGGTGAACACCGTCTCGCCGGTGATCCGGCAATCCTCGCGCACGGTCTCGTCGAGATAGGTCCGGCCGGCCTCGCGGAAGCGCCTGGCCCGGGTCGCGGCCGGATCGGCGCCCTCGAGCCCGCAGCCGGCCACCTCGCGCAGGCCGTTCGAGACGATCAGCATGCGCCGCGCCTGGCGCTGGTCGTAGACCTCGTAGGGCTCGTTGCAGCCGATGGTGACCACCTGCGGCGTCAGGGCGACGTAGGTCTTCGAGATGTAGGAGAAGCCGACGCAGCCCGAGACCGCTAGGCCCACGAACGCGACGACCAGGGCGCCGCCAAGCTTCTGCAATGTTCCCGCGCCCCGCCTGTTCCCGCGCCCTGCATTGAAGCGAGGGGTTCGCGACGGTCAAGCGCCCGCCGGACACACCATCCGCCTTTTCGGGCGGGATGGTGTGCGCCACCCAAGCCCTTTCCCGCACGGGTGCAGCGAAGCGGAACCCGATCCGGGAGCCGGCACAAGAGGCCGCGAGGCGTCCGGACGACGGCGCCGATCGTTCAGAGCCGCCGACGCGGCTGGTCATCGGCTGGGTCCCGGATCGCCTCCCGCCGACGCTTCAGCCGTCCGGGAGAGGGGGCCGTGGCAGGCGCCGTCGGCCAGGGCCCGCCTCACTCCGCCGCGTCGAGGCGCGGACGCTCGATCTCGGCGCGCTCGCGCTTGACCAGCTCGGCGGTCAGGAACGCCACCTCCAGCGCCTGCTCGGCGTTGAGCCGCGGGTCGCAATAGGTGTGGTAGCGGTCCTGCAGGTCGTCCGCCGTCAGCGCCCGGGCGCCGCCGGTGCATTCGGTGACGTCCTTGCCCGTCATCTCCAGGTGGATGCCGCCGGCGATCGTCCCCTCCGCCCGGTGCACGCCGAAGAAGCCCTCGATCTCCTGCATCACGCGCTCGAAGGGCCGGGTCTTGTAGCGGCCGGCCGCGATCGTGTTGCCGTGCATCGGATCGCAGGCCCAGACGACCTTGCGGCCCTCGCGCTCGACAGCCCGGATCAGGCCGGGCAGGTGCTCGCCGACCCGGTCCGCGCCGAAGCGGCAGATCAGGGTCAGGCGGCCCGCTTCATTGGCGGGATTGAGCTGGTCCGCGAGTCTCAGGAGACCGTCGGCCGTCATCGAGGGCCCGCATTTCAGGCCGATCGGGTTCTTGATGCCGCGCGCGTACTCGATATGTGCGTGGTCAGGCTGGCGGGTGCGGTCGCCGATCCAGAGCATGTGGCCCGAGGTGGCGTACCAGTCGCCGCTCGTCGAATCGACGCGGGTCAGCGCCTCCTCGTAGCCGAGCAGCAGGGCCTCGTGGCTCGTGTAGAAATCGGTGGTGCGCACCTCCTGGTGCGTCTCCGGGTTGATGCCGATGGCGCGCATGAAGTCGAGCGCCTCGGTCATCCGCTCGGCGCAATCGACGTAGCGCGAGGATTGCGGCGAATCCTTCACGAAGCCGAGCATCCAGCGATGCGAGTTCTCGAGATTGGCGTAGCCGCCGGTCGCGAAGGCGCGCAGCAGGTTCAGCGTCGCCGCCGATTGCCGGTAGGCCTCGAGCTGCCGGCGCGGATCGGGCACGCGGGCCTCCTCCGTGAAGGTGAGGCCGTTGACGATGTCGCCGCGGTAGCTCGGCAGCGACACCCCGTCCAGGGTCTCGGTCGGCGAGGAGCGGGGCTTGGCGAACTGGCCCGCGATGCGGCCGACCTTCACCACCGGCGAGCCGCCGGCGAAGGTGAGGACGAGCGCCATCTGCAGGAAGACGCGGAAGAAATCCCGGATGTTGTCGGCCGAATGCTCGTCGAAGCTCTCGGCGCAATCCCCGCCCTGGAGCAGGAAGGCCTCGCCCGCCGCGACGCGGGCCAGCGACGCCTTCAGCTTGCGCGCCTCACCTGCAAAAACCAGCGGCGGAAACGACGCGAGCTGCGTCTCGACGCTCGCGAGGGCGGCGGCGTCCGGATAGGCCGGCACCTGCTGGATCGGCAGGTTGCGCCATGTCTTCGGTGTCCAACGCTCGCCCATCGTCAACTCCCGCGCACCTCTCAGGCGGCCACGCGCGGGACGACCCCGCGCGGAAGGCGCGGCTTATAGAGGGGTTTTTGGTGGGAAGCGAGGGACGGAAGGACGTAAGGAAAGCAACCCAGCTTTGTCGTTCCGGGTCCGCGAACTCGGTTTAACGGGGAACCCTGTCGGCTCTGGGCAGAACCGATCTGACATCAACCTTGTCGTTCCGGGCTGCCGAAGGCGAAGCCGGAATGACAGCGGTGGGTTCATGGCCGCCTTGAACAAGGGTCGGACTCACCGACGCTCCACGCTACCCGCCCTCGCCATCCTCGATCGCGATGCCGTGCTCGGCCAGGATCCAGAAGATGGCTTCCAGGTCCTCGGCCGTGACGTCGCGCTTGGGCAGCGCCTCCTCCAAATCCTCGTAGGTCAGGAACCGGACGGCCTGGGCGGCGGCCTTGGCGAGGAGACGATCGATCGTGCCCTGGAGGTCGGGCGCGAGCGCATCCTGGCTCGGCGGTCGGCCGACGAAGGCCGGCCGCACGGAATCGGCGAGAAGCCGGTCGATGACGGCCTGCCGCCGGTCGTGCGCGTCGTCGGTCATGGTGCCGATATGGCTCAGGCCGGGCCGCAATCCATACGCGGCGCTCAGCCGACGGCGACGGGACGCTTGGTCACCGACGGCACGCGCATGGTCACGAGCTCCTCCCCGGCGGTCGGATGCACCGCGATCGTGCGGTCGAAATCGGCCTTGGTCGCGCCCATGGTGACGGCGATGCCGACCGCCTGGATGATCTCGCCGGCATCGTGGCCGAGGACGTGCACGCCGACGACGCGGTTGCTCTCGGGCTCCACCAGCACCTTCATGAGCACCCGCTCGTCGCGGCCCGACAGGGTCGCCTTCATGGGGCGGAAGCTCGACTTGTAGACGTCGATCTCGCCGAAGAGCGCGCGCGCCGTGTCCTCGTTGTGCCCGACGACGCCGATCTCGGGCGTGGAGAACACCGCCGTCGGGATCAGCTTGTGGTCCACGCACCAGGACTTGCCGCCGAACACGGTGTCGGCGAAGGCGTGGCCCTCGCGGATCGCGATCGGCGTCAGGTTGGCGCGGTTGGTGACGTCGCCGACGGCGTAGATCGAGGGCACGCAGGTCTGCGAGAACGCGTCCGTCGGGATCGCGCCGAAGCGGTCGGTCTCGATCCCGACCTTGTCGAGGCCGAGACCCTCGACGTTGGGGCGCCGGCCCGTCGCGACGAGAACCTGATCCACCACGATTTCGCTGCCGTCGCCGAGCGTGGCCGCAATCGCGCCGTCGCGCCGGTCGAGGCGGTGGACGGTCTGGCCCAGGCGCAGGTCCATGCGCGCGGCGTAGGCCGCCCCCAGCGCGTCGCGGATCTCGTCGTCGAAGCCGCGCAGCAGCCGGTCGCCGCGATGCAGGAGCGTGGTGCGGCTGCCCAGCGACGCGAAGACGCCGGCGAACTCGACGGCGATGTAGCCGCCGCCGACGACGAGGATGCGCTCGGGCAGCGTCTCCAGCTCGAACACGCCGTTCGAGGTGATGGCGAGTTCGGCGCCGGGGATCAGCGGCTCCTTCACCGGGCGGGCGCCGACCGCGATCAGGACCACCTTCGCCCTCATCCGCTCGCCGCTCTCGACGAGGCGGACCGTGTGGGCGTCCTCGATCACGGCGCGCTGCGGCACCACGGTAACGCCGGCGCGCAGGAGGTTGGTGTCGTAGATGCCCTCGAGCCGCGCCACCTCCGCGTCGCGCCGCGCCTTCAGGGTCGCCCAGTCGAAGCGGGGCTCGGGCAGGGTCCAGCCGAAGCCGGCGGCGTCCTCGAACTCGTCGCGGAAGCGGCCGGCATAGACCATCAGCTTCTTGGGCACGCAGCCGCGGATGACGCAGGTGCCGCCGACCCGGTACTCCTCGGCGAGTCGCACCCGGGCGCCGTGCCCCGCCGCGATCCGGGCCGCGCGCACGCCGCCGGAGCCGCCGCCGATCACGAACAGGTCGGCGTCGAAATCGTCTCGCATGCGGGTCTTCCGGTCGGTGGTGGCGAGGCGCTTTATGGACCGTGGCCCGCCGGGTTCCAAGGGCGGGCCGGTGCGCCCAGGGGTCCGAGCGGGGTTCGACGTCGTTCACCGCGGGGACACGGAACCCACGTTCGTCATTCCGGGGCCGCTAAGCGGAGCCCGGAACCCAGAGCCGCTGCGCGTGCTCAGGATGGCACCGTTGGCGGTTATGGGTTCCGGGCTCCGCTTAGCGGCCCCGGAATGACAAACGTGGTTGTTCTAGCAGATCGGCTTCGTGCCTCGCCCATCCGACATGAGCCCGAGGTCGCTGCCCTGGCAGTCGCCTCAGCTCCCGGACTTGCGCACCGCGTCCGACACCGTGATCGGCTTGGGCAGCAGGCCGAGCTTGAGGAAGGTGTCGGCGATCCGCTGCTGGTCGGCCACCGCCGCCGCGTCGAGCGGGGTGACGCCGTAGCTCTGCCGCTTCAGGGCGACAGTCAGGACCGGCGCCGGGATGCCGACGGAGGGCGCGAGTTCGGCCGCGACGGCATCGGTGTTGTCCTTGGCCCAGAGGTCGATCTCGCCGATCGCGCCGATCAGGGCGTCGACCGCGGCCTTGTTCGCGTCCGAGAAGGCGCGCGTCGAGAGGTAGAACTGGCGGTTGGGCACGAGGCCGGTGCCGTCCGCGAGGATGCGCGCGCCGGTGGAGCGCTCGCCTGAGGCGAGGAAGGGGTCCCAGATCACCCAGGCGTCGACGGCGCCGCGGGCGAAGGCGGCGGCCGCGTCGGCCGGCGACAGGAAGGTCGGGGTCACCGCCTCGTAGGGCACCCCGGCCTGCTCCAGGGCCCGCACCAGCAGGTAGTGGACGTTCGAGCCCTTGTTGAGCGCGATCCGCTTGCCGCGCAGGTCCGCCACCGTCCTGATCGGGCTGTCCTTGGGCACGAGGATCGCCTCGCCGGCCGGCGCGGGGGGCTCGTTGGCCACGTAGAGGAAGTTCGACGGGTTGGCCGCCTGGGCGAAGATCGGCGGCGCCTCGCCCGCCGACCCGAAATCGACGGCGCCGGCATTGAGCGCTTCGAGGAGCGGGGGACCCGAGGGGAACTCCGCCCAGGCGACGCGGTAGCCCAACGGCTTCAGCTTCTGCTCCAGCAGGCCCTTGCCCTTGAGGAGCACCAGGGTCCCGTACTTCTGGTAGCCGACCCGGATGACGCGCTCCTCGGCCCGCGCCACTAGGGTGCCGAACAGGACGAGGGCCAGCACTAGGAGGACGTTCCAGGGGCGCCAGGCCGTGTCCTGGCGGAGGGCGAGGGTGCGCAGGGCGGAGCGGGGCATCGTCGGGACCATCCTCTCGGTCGGGTGGGAGGGTTCAGTGGGCTGCGACGCGGCGGCTCGGCACGATGTCGTTGGCCATGACCTCGCCGAACGGCCCGTCGTTGCGGGCGTGGCTCGGCGCGACGCCGGTGGTGCTGCGCAGGGGGAGCCTGGGGAAGACGAGCTCGGCGAAGCGGTAGGCCTCCTCGAGATGCGGGTAGCCCGACAGGATGAAGCGATCGATGCCTAGATCGATGTACTCTTTCATCCGGTCGGCGACCTGGTCGGCCGAGCCGACCAGCGCCGTGCCGGCGCCGCCCCGGACGAGCCCGACCCCGGCCCAGAGGTTGGGCGAGACCACGAGCTTGTCGCGGCGCCCCCCGTGGAGCGCCATCATGCGGCTCTGGCCGACGGAATCCTGGCGCTGCAGGGTCGCCTGCGCACGCGCGATGGTGGCGTCGTCGAGCCGCGAGATCAGGCTCTCCGCCGCCTCCCAGGCCGCGGCCTCCGTCTCGCGCACGATGACGTGGAGGCGGATACCGTACGAGAAGGTCTTGCCGCGCTTCTCGGCCGCCGCGCGCGCCGTGGCGATCTTCTCCGCGACGCCCGCCGGGGGCTCGCCCCAGGTCAGGTAGACGTCGCAATGCTCGGCCGCGACCTCGATGCCGGCGGGCGAGGAGCCGCCGAAATAGAGCGGCGGGTAGGGGTCCTGGCGGGGCGGGAAGATCACCCGGCCCTCCTCGACCCTGAGGTGCCGGCCCTCGTAGGTGACGGTGTCGCCCCGCAGCAGCCCGCGCCAAATGTGGAGGAACTCGTCGGTGACGGCGTAGCGCTCGTCGTGAGCGAGGAAGACGCCGTCGCCGCGCAGCTCGACGGGATCGCCGCCGGTGACGACGTTGATGAGGAGGCGCCCCTCGGAGAGCCGGTCGAGGGTGGCGGCCATGCGCGCGGCCATCGCGGGCTCCTGCAGGCCCGGGCGGACCGCCACGAGGAAGCGCAGGCGCTTCGTGAGCGGCACCAGCGCCGAGGCGACGACCCAGGAATCCTCGCAGGAGCGGCCCGTCGGCAGCAGCACGCCGTAATAGCCGAGCTCGTCCGCGCCCTGCGCGATCTGCCTCAGGTACGAGAGCGTGACCTCGCGGGCGCCCTCCGAGGCGCCGAGATAGCGCCCGTCGCCGTGGGTCGGCAGGAACCAGAGGACGTCGGCTTCACCGGACATGGGGCACTCCGAATTCTTCTCTCTCGAGGCCGCCGGTCAGGCCGGCGGGCGATCGCGCAGGAGGTGATCGAGGATGCGGCCCTCGAGCGCCGCGAGATCGGGGTCGCCGTGCCGGCGCGGGCGGGGCACGTCGACCTTGAGGTCGAGGGCGACGCGGCCGTCCTCGACGACGAGGATGCGGTCGGCCATCGCGGCGGCCTCCGCCACGTCGTGGGTGACGAGGATCGCGGTGAAGCCCTGCGCCCGCCAGATCCGCTCGATCATGGCCTGCATCTCGATGCGGGTGAGCGCGTCGAGCGCGCCCAGCGGCTCGTCCAGGGCGAGCAGGCCGGGGCGGCTGACCAGCGCCCGGGCCAGCGCCACCCTCTGGCGCTGGCCGCCCGAGAGCGTCGCGGGCCAGTTCCCGACCTTCTCCGCCAGGCCGACCTCGGCGAGCACGGCGAGCGCCCGCTCGCGCTTCGCGGCGCGCGAGCCGGCCTCGCCGAGGCCGACCGCGACGTTGTCGACGACCCGCGCCCAGGGCAGGAGGCGCGGCTCCTGGAACATGATGCGCTTGGTCGGACTGCGCTGCGCCCGCGACTCGAACGCGATCCGCCCGTCGCTCGGCGCCTCGAGGCCGAGGATGAGGCGCAGGAGCGTGCTCTTCCCGCAGCCGGAGCGGCCGACCACGGCCACGAACTGGCCGGCCGGAATGTGCAGGTCGAGCCCGGAGAGGACGACGTGGCCGTCGAAGGATTTCGAGACGCCGCGCAGGGTGACGCCGACGCCCTCGCCGGCCTGGCGGGTCGCCTCCGGCGGAGCGGCGCCCGCCCGCGGGGCGGCCCGGCGCACGGCCGTCTTGACGTCTTCGTGGGCGCTGAGCGTCGTGGCGAGCATCGTGTTGCGAACCGATGGCGTTTCGAGGGCGGGGCGGCGTTCAGTCGGGCTCAGATGTTCCGGTAGGCCGGGTTCCAGGCGAGGAAGCTGCGCTCCAGGACCCGGGTCAGGGCGTCGGCGGCCTTGCCGAGGCCGGCATAGATCACGATCGCCAGCACCACGACGTCGACCAGCATGAACTCGCGGGCCTGCATCGCCATGTAGCCGAGGCCGGACGAGGCCGAGATCGTCTCGGCGACGATGAGCGTCAGCCACATGATCCCGAGCGCGTAGCGAAGGCCCACGAAGACCGAGGGCAGCGCGCCCGGCAGGATGACCCGCCGGAACAGCGTTCCCGACGACATCCCGTAGACCCGTCCCATCTCGATGAGCTGCGGATCGACGGAGCGGATGCCGTGGAGGGTGTTGGCGTAGATCGGGAAGAACACGCCGATCGCGACCAGGAAGAGCTTGGCCTCCTCGTCGATCCCGAACCACAGGATCACCAGCGGGATCAGCGACAGGTGGGGGATGTTGCGGATCATCTGGAGCGTCGTGTCGGTGAGGCGCTCGGACAGCCGCGACAAGCCGTTGGCGAGGCCGAGGCCGAAGCCGATGCTGCCGCCGATCAGGAAGCCCGTCGCCGCCCGCAGGAAGCTGACGCCGAGATTGGTCCAGAGCTCGCCGCTGCGCGCGGCGGCGATGCCGGCCGCGATCACGTCGGTGGGCGCGGGCATGAAGCGCGTCGAGACGAGCCCCGCGGAGGCGGCGGCCTGCCAGCCGAGCAGGATGGCGGCCGGCACCAGCCAGGGCGTCAGGCGGGCGGACAGGTGGGAGAGCGTGCGGGCCATGGCTCAGGCCCGGCCGGCGGCGAGGCGGGGGAGGCGCGCGCTCATCGCGCGATCTCCCCGGTCGCGGCGCAGATCTCGTCGTAGGACAGCACCGTCCCGCGCCGGGCTCCGAGGATGCCGGCGAGCTGGCCGGCGGCCTCGCCCACGCGGCGCAGGACGCCCTCGTCGACGAGGACGCCATCCCGGAACTCGGCGTCGCAGGCATAGATCGCGGTCGGCAGGGCCAGCGCGTTGAAGAAGCCGAAGAGGGGCCGCAGGCTGTGCTCCACGACGAGCGCGTGGCGGCTGCCGCCCCCGGTCGCGGCCAGGATCACCGGCTTGTTGGCGAGCGCCTCGGGATCGACGAGGTCGAACAGGTGCTTGAACAGGCCCGAATAGGCGCCCTTGTAGACCGGCGTGCCCACGATGAGGGCGTCGGCGTTCTCGATGGCCTCGGTGACCCGCCGGGCCGGCAGGGGCAGCGCGTCGCGGGACCAGGCCGAGCCGAGGCCGGGCCCGGCATCGACGATGTCGAAGCGCCGGACGTCCACGTCCAGCCGCTCGGACGCGACCGCGGCGATCGTCTCGACCAGGGCGCGGGTCTTCGAGGGTCTCTGCGTGTTTCCGCTGAAGCCGACGATACGAAGCGACATCGATCCTGTCCGATCAAACGGGGTGGGCGGAGCATCCGCGCAGCGGACCGGATGCCGTCTCGGACGCCGGATGGAGCATCCGCCGGGCCTGTCCTCGAGCGCCCAAAGTCTGTCCGGGCGGGCCGTATCCGTCAATGAAACGTACTTTTGAAAGAACGCGCGAACGGAGATGAGTCTTCGCGGGAAGGCCGAGTCCGGGAGATGATCAGCCTCCCGTCCATCGAACCTGCAGTCCTTTGCCTATCCTGACCGGCCGCAGGACGCTCCGCCTGTTCGTTTTGACGAACAACGAAAAGCGGCGGGCATCGCGGCCGATCGAGCTTTGGCGCGCAGTCGCGGAGGCCGCAGCCGCTCACTTGGCGGCTCGAAGCCAATCCGTGAACCCTGAGGCGAAGCCGTTCGCCGCCCGGTCGAACAGGTCGTCCATGCCGCCCGAGACGAGGGCCGCGTCGATCAGCGTACCGCCCACGCCCTGGCCGGCCGCGCGCAGGGTCTTCGCGCCCAGGTAGCGCGTCAGGACCGCGCCCGTCCGCGCATCGACGATGTCGATATCCGCGCCGACGATCGGTCCGCCGCCCGCGATGACACGCATCAGGGGCGAGGGGATGGAAACGCTCGTGATCGTGGTGACGAGGCGGACGGATCGGCTCCCCTGCGGCCTCTCCGCCAGGCTGCGTTCGAGGGCGGCCCTCAGCCGGGCCGAGGCCACGGCATCGACGTGGGCGCGGATCTCCGCCGGCGTCGCGGGCGACGCTTCCTGCGCTGCCTGGGCCCGCCTCACGCGGTAGGCGTCGACCGCCTCGGTCCAATCGATCTGGGTTTCGGGCGGGACCCGCACCTCGATGCTGGTGAAGCGAAGATCGGCGGTCTCGACGGAGGACAGCGTGTTCGTCGTGCTGGCGAGGCAGCCGCCGAGCAGGAGCGCCCCGCAAAGGGCGAGGAGGCGTGAAAGGGTGGGCATGAGGCAGCCTGTGCGTTGAGAGCGCGGCACAGCTTGCGCCGCTAACAACGCCCTAGGGTTGTCGACGCCTCCGATCTGCAACGCTCCCGCAACAGGGCCGACCCGGGCGAGGGTTATCCCCTGCGGGCGATACTCATCCGGTCGCAGGCGGGCCGCATCGCGCCGCCCGTCCGAACCCATGCGGACCGTCCCGCGATCCCGACCCTGCAAACGGAAACGGCGCCGCCCGCAGGCGACGCCGTCATCTGAGACCGACCGCGAGGGCGGTGGTTACTTGATCTTGGCTTCCTTGAAATCGACGTGCTTGCGCACGACGGGATCGTACTTCTTCATCGAGAGCTTCTCGGTCTGCGTCCGGGAGTTTTTCTTCGTGACGTAGAAGTAGCCGGTGTCGGCGGTGGAAACGAGCTTGATCTTGACGGTGACGGCCTTGGCCATGGCGCGGCGCTCCTGAAGCTGCGGCATTCCGCATGAGCGAAACGCAAAAGGGCCGGGAGGGCCCGGCCGAATACGGGGCGGTGCATGCCCGATCGGCCCTCCCGCGTCAAGGGTGCGCCGGCCTCGACCCGGAGACGAGGAGGGCCGCGACGTAGGCGAGGAACAGGCCGCTGAGGGCGTAGGCGAAGCCGTGCGGCGCCATCAGGTCCATGCCGCCGCCGATCACCGGCGGCCCCAGCATCAGGCCGATATTGTAGAGCACGATGAAGGCGGCGTTGGCGCCCGCGAGGTCGCCGCCCCGGACGCTCGCGCCGAGATGGGCGAGCCCGACCGTGTAGAGGGTTCCGGCGAGCCCGCCCGAGACGAAGAGCAGAGCCAAGAGGAGCGGGAACGAGGCCGAGGCGAGCGGGATGAAGGCGCAACCGACGGCGCCGCCGAGCGCCGAGCCGAGGAGGACGCGGCGGCGGTCGACCTTGTCGGCGAGCCAGCCGAACGGGATCTGGAAGAGGACGTTGCCGAGCGAGAGCACGCTCACGAGCCCCGCCGCGGTCTCGGCCTCGTAGCCGAGGCGAAGGCCGTAGAGCGGCAGGATCGCGAAGCCGCCGGTCTCGACCGCCCCGTAGGCCAGAGCCGCGAGCGTCGCGGCGGGCACCAGCCTGGCATAGCCGAGGAACGACCGGCTTCCGCCGCCCGTGAGGTGGGGCGACAGCCCGCGCGCCAGGAACAGCGGGATCATGCCGAAGAGGAACAGGGCCGCGCCGGCGAGGTAGGGCGGGTAGCCCTCGGTGCCGAGGACAGCGAGCAGGGTCGGGCCGACGGCGAAGCCGAGGGCGAGGACGCTGGCATAGATGCCCATCACCAGGCCGCGCCGGGCGGGCGGCGCGGCATGGTTGATCCAGAACTCGGAGAGCACGAACAGCACGCCGAGCGCCGCCGAGAAGATGAAGCGCAGCACGAACCACCAGGCGATGCCGTGCAGGAGCTTGAAGGCGACGAGCGTCAGCGCGCCGGTCCCGATCGCCAGGAGCAGCAGGCGAACGACGCCGACCCGCGCGGCGAGCCGGGGCACGAAGGGCACGGTGACGATGCTCGCCAGCCCCGCCACGGCGGTGTTCACGCCCACCAGCGTGCTGGAGGCGCCCATCCGCGACATCTCGATCGACAGCAGCGGGATCGACAGGCTGAGGCCGATGCCCACCACGGCGATGCAGGTGATCGCTGCCGTGATCGCCGCGATGCGGGCGCGGTCGAGCGCATCCGTGGGGGTTCTGTCGAGCATGGGGCGGATATGGGGTGCCGAGGCTGCGGCCGGGAAGGCCCCTCTCGCACGGCGCCGCTTCGCTATGCGTGTCCGGGTGCGTTGCGTGCCCCTCTCCCCGCCGGCTGTCAGCGTCACGCCTCGTCGCCGTGAACGGGCTCCGCGACGGGGCTCCCTCTCCCAGGGGGAGAGGGTTGGGGTGAGGGGAGCGAACTCTCCGGATGGGGCACGCCCCTCACCCTGTCCCTCTCCCCCTAGGAGAGGGGACCCGCGGGTCGCGCGACGGGCGTCGGTTCAGCGTCGGGCTCCCGTCCGAGACGACTCAGCGCACCGCCGCCCGCGGGGACCTCTCGTCGCCCGGCATGGGCTGGCGCTCGAAGGGCTGGCCCTCGCGCAGGTCGGCCGGGGGGCCGAGCACGATGCGCTCGTCGCCCTCCAGGCCGCCGGTCAGCTCGATCGTCGTGCCGAGGTCGCGGCCGATCTGGACGCCGCGCCAAGTCACGGTGCCGTCGTCGCGGGCGACCACGACCTGGGTGCCGCGCTGGTTGAACACGAGCGCCTCGGCCGGGATCATCACGCCCGGCGCCGTCCGGGGCACCTTGAGCGTCACGTAGACGTAGAGGCCGGCGCGCAGGCTGCCGTCCTTGTTGGGAACGTCGACCTGGGTCGTCAGGGTGCGGGAGGCGGTCTGCAGGGCCACCGAGCTGCGCTCGACCTGGCCGGAGAAGCTGCGCTCGGGCATCTGCGGCACCTTGATCACGGCGTCGAGGCCCGGCTTGACGCCGATCGCGGCGTTCTGCGGCACGTTCACGGAGACGCGCAGGATGTCGTCGCGCTCCATCGAGAGGAGCGCCGTCCCGGTGCCGTCGGCGTGGACGAGGTCGCCGACGTCGACGCTGCGCGCGGTGACGACGCCGTCGAAGGGCGCGGTGACGTCCTTGAAGCTCGCGAGCGCCTTGAGCCGGTCGACGGTGGCGGCCTGCGCCTTGATGTTGGCCTCGGCCACCTTCACGCCCGCCTCCGCCGAGGCGAGGGTCGCGCTCTGGCTCAGCACGCCCGCCTGCGAGGTATCCGCGTTCTGCTTCGAGGCCCAGCCCTGGGTCGCGAGCGTCGAGGTGCGGTTGTTGGTGGCGTTGGCGAGGTTCACGTTGGCCTTGGCCTGATCGACCATCGCCACGGCCTGCAGCCTCTGCGCCTCGAGCTGGCCGACCTGCGCCTCCGCCTGGGCGAGCTGCTGGTCGAGATCAGGGGCGGCGATGCGCAGGAGCACGTCGCCCTTGCGCACCCGGCTGCCGAGGTCCACCCGGCGCTCGGCGATGTAGCCGGTGGCGCGGGCGAACAGCGAGGCCCTGGCGAAGGCGTCGGTCTGGCCGGGCAGGGTCAGCTCGACCGGCTTCTCGGTGCGCTGGACGGACGCCGTGCGGAGCTTGGGCACGAAGGTGTTGACCTTGCGCTGGGTCTCCGCGGCGGCCGCGCGCCGCTGCCACTGACCGTAGCCGCCATAGCTGAGCAGCCCGATCGCGACGAGGGCGACCAGCACGAAGGGACCCTTGCGCGGGGGCGGAGGGATCTCGGCGGTCTCGTGAGGGCTCGAATGCGGCTTCACCGGCGTAAAGCTCTCAGGTCTGACATCATCAACGTCGTGTCACGGCAACGCATCATGCGTAATCTTGTAGCGGCCTCACCTCGCCGCGCCGCAGGAGCGCGTAGAGGAAGGGCACGAAGAGCAGCGTCGCGGGGGTGCCCACCGCGATGCCGCCCATCACGGCCCGTGCCAGCGCCGCGTTCTGCTCGCCGCCCTCGCCGGTCCCGAGCGCCATCGGGATCAGGCCGAGGAACATCGCACCCGCCGTCATCAGCACCGGCCGCAGGCGGGTCTCGCCCGCCAGCAGCGCCGCCTCCACCGCGCCGCAGCCCGTGGCCTCCCGGTGCTCCCGGGCGAAGGTCACGAGCAGGATCGAGTTGGCCGAGGCGATGCCCACCGACATGATCGCTCCGAAGAGTGAGGGAATCGAGAACGTCGTGCCCGTGATGAACAGGCTTGCGACGATCCCGCAGAAGGCGAGCGGCAGGGCCAGGATCACCACGAAGGGGTCGCCCCAGCTCTGGAAGTTGACCGCCATCAGCAGGTAGACGGCCACCAGCGCGATGGCGAGGCCGATCTGCAGGCGGAAGAAGGCCGATTGCATGCTCTCGATCTGGCCGCGCACGGTGATCTTGTCGGGCGCCGGCAGGTTCCTCTGCTCCTCCTCGACGATCTTGCGGATGTCGCGCGCCACCGAGCCGAGGTCGGAATCCTGGACCGCGGCGTAGACGTTGAAGGTCGGCTGCGTGTTGACGTGGTTGATCACGGTCTGCGAGCCCTCGCGGCGCATCGTCGAGACGCTGGAGAGAAGGGTCAGCACGCCGGGCCGCTCCGAGCCGCCCTCGACGAGGAGCGGCGTGTTCTGCAGCGCGGTCAGCGAATCGTTGCGGTATTCCGGCGTCTGCACCCAGAGCTGGTACGGGATGCCCGATTTCGGGTCGCTCCAGAAATTCGGCGTCACCTGGAAGGAGCCCGAGAGCGAGACGTTGAGCCCCTGGGCGATCTGCTGCTGCGTCAGCCCGAGCTCGGCGGCGAGCTTGCGGTCGACGTCGACGAAGAATTGCGGCGTGCCGACGATCTGGTGGAGGTGCACGTCGACGGCGCCGCGGGTCTCGCGCAGCCGCCGGACGATGTTCTGGGCGACCTCCAGGTCCTTCGCGGTGTTGCGGCCCGACACCTGGATGTCGATCTGCGCCAGCGTGCCGAAGTTGAGGATCTGCGTGATGATGTCGGAGGGCTGGAAGTAGAACACGACGTCGGGGAAGCGCTCGCGCAGGACTTCGCGCAGACGCTTGGTGTAGTCCGCCACCGAGCCGTGTCCCTTCTTCAGGTTGATGAGCATCTGGCCGTCGTTGTAGGCGACGAAGGAGCCGTCCGAGAAGGCGAAGTTGTAGTTGTTCGCCGGCAGGCCGATGTTGTCGAGGACCTGATCGATCTCCTCCTCGGGGATCACCTCGCGCACCACGCGCTGGACCTGCGCGAAGACCTGCTCGGCGGCCTCGATGCGCATGCCGGGCCGGGTGCGCAGGTGCAGGGTCATCTGGCTCGAGGCGACCTGCGGGAAGTAGTCCTGGCCGACGAAGGTGAAGAGCCCGGCCGATCCGGCGAGCACGCAGCCCACGAAGGCCAGCGTCGCGACGCGGCGGCGCAGGGCCACGTGCAGCAGGCCGACATAGCCGCGCTGGAACCGGGCGAAGCGGGCTTCGAACCCGCGCCGGAAATGCCCGGCGAGGCGGAACAGCGGGCGCGACAACCATTCGAGCGCCGTCGCGATGCGGCCCCGGCGCGGAGCCTCCCTGTCGCCGTGGCGCGCCGCGTATTCGGGTGCGACCAGCACGTCGATGAGCACCGGCACCAGGGTGCGGGACAGGGCGTAGGAGGTCAGCATCGCGAAGACGACGGCCATCGCCTGCGGCGTGAAGAGATATTTCGGCGTGTCGGTGAGCGCGAAGACGGAGACGAAGGCCGCGCAGATCGAGAGCGTCGAGATCAGCGCGGGCTTGGCGATGCCGGCCGCGCCCTCGACGACGGATTTGCGGAAGGGCTCGCCCTCCTCGAACATCCGGTAGGTGTTCTCGACCGCGACCGTGGCGTCGTCGACGAGGATGCCGACGGCGAGCGCGAGGCCGCCGAGCGTCATGACGTTGATGGTCTCGCCGAGCGCCGCCAGGATCGACAGCGAGGTCAGGATGCAGAGCGGGATCGAGATCAGCACGACGATGGTCGAGCGCCACGACCCGAGGAAGAGCAGGATCGTCAGGCCGGTCAGGCTCGCGGCGATGATCGCCTCGTGGATCACGCCCTCGATCGCCGCCGAGACGAAGACGGACTGATCGAAGAGCGGCTTGATGCTCATGCCCTCGGGCGCCGCCGCGCGGATGTCGGGCAGGGCCGCCTTGACGTTGTTGACGACGTCCAGCGTCGAGGCGGTACCGTTCTTGAACACCCGCATCAGCACCGAGGGCAGGCCGTCCGAGCGCACGATGTTGACCTGCGGCGGGCCGCCGTCGCGCACGTTGGCGACGTCGCGCACGAGGACGGGCTGGCCGGCGACCACCTTGATCGGGATCTGGTTCAGCGCGTCGATCGCACCGGGCGAGGCGTTGAGCTGGACCGGGTATTGCTGCTCGCCGATCTTGGCGAGGCCCGAGGGCACGGTCAGGTTCTGCGCGCTCATCGCGTTCGTGACGTCGATGACGGTGAGCCCCAGCGCCTGCAGGGCGTGGAGGTCGAGGTCGACCATGATCTGGCGGGGCGTGCCGCCGAAGGGCGAGGGCAGCGTCGAGCCCGGGACCTGGGTGAGGCGCTGGCGGATGCGGAACTGCGCGTAGTCGAAGACCTTGGTGAGGCTCTCCTTGTCGGAGGTCAGCGCGAGCTGGATCACCGGGACGGTCGAGGCCGAGAAGCGCAGCACGATCGGCGGCTGCACGCCGGGCGGCATCGTCGCGCGGATCGAGTTCATCGCCGAGACGACCTGCGTGATCGCGAGGTCGATGCTCACCGCGCCGTCGAAATAGACCTTCTGGACCGCCGTGCCCTGCAGGGTGGTCGATTCCATCCGGGCGATGTTGTTGACGTTGTTGGAGAGCGAGAACTCGGCGTAGGTGGTGATGCGCCGTTCCATCTCGGTGGTCGAGAGGCCGTTATAGGTCCAGACCACCACCACGACCGGGATGTCGACGGTCGGCAGCACGTCCTTGGGCGCGACCACGACCGCCGCCCCGCCGCCGAGCATCATCAGCACGGCGAGCACGTAGATCGTGATGCGGAACTTCAGCGCGTACTGGACGAGGCCCATGCAATCTCCGCGGCGCCGCGACGGTCCGTGGTTGCACAGGCGGAGGGCCGATGCAGCCGTGACGCCGGGACGCAGGGTTTTGGAGGACGGGGCTTTTCAGACGGAAGACGTCGGCAGGAGGACTGAGCCGGGCGCTCGGTGCGCGGACCTTCGTCAGGGCGGCCGGCTCTCAAACAAGCGACAGCTCCAGGATGTGCAGCCCACGAATACATCCTAGCATTACCTGTGCCGGTAAGGGTATCGTCGTCATGCTCCGCTGGCCTGCCCGCCTGCTTTGGATGACCGCTTGACCGCCGATCCGCTGCGAACCGAACAGGTCAAGCTCACCGCGACCTACGTGAACAACCTTGCGACCGCGATCTTCGCGATCGGCGGCCTAACGCCGATCTTCACTGCCCTCTCCGCGTCGGGCCCGTCGCTCGTGCCGCGCAGCGTGATCGGGGCCATCTCGCTCGTTCGCTGCCTGGCGAGCGCGGCCCTACATTGGTCGGCAAGGCGCTATCTCAGGGAGATGATGCGGCCATGACCACGGACATTCTGCTGCTGCTCATCCTGCCGGTCGGCGGCCTCGCGCTCGGGCTCGGCACGCTCTACTTCGCGCGTCGCGCGCATTGAGGCCATTCCTCCTGTGAGGGATGGAGCGGCTGCCGGATGGCCCTTCTGTCTTCCGCAGCGTCATGAACATCTCAGCCCAGGAACGCTGCACGAAGCGCATTGTCCGTGGGCCGGCTACCTCTTCTCCGCACCCCGGCAGATCCCCTTCAGCACCGCCCAGTCCGCCTCGTCGAGAATCCGCGCCTGCTCGGATTCCCCCCCGGCCTGCGCGCGGATGCGCTTGGCCCGCTCGTCGGTGAAGGGGTGGCTGCGCAGGAAGTCGCTTGCGCCCTCGCGCTTCTCGTTCCCCGCGATCCGCTCCAGCACGCTGGCCAGCGCCTCGCCGCGGCCGCCCGCCCCGGTCATCGTCGCCACGGCGTAATCGTCGGCGGCGCGTTCCGCGTCGCGGGAATAGCCCGCCGAGATCGCCGCCTGGCCGGCGGCGACGATGATCGTCGACCCCGTGAGGTCGCCGAGGACGAGGCTGAGGAGGAACGAGGTTCCGCTCGCCGCGATGAGCGAGCGCATTGGGTCCCGGGCGGCGACGTGGCCGAGCTCGTGCGCGAGGACGCCGGCGAACTCGTCCGCGCTCTTCGATCGCTCGATCAGGCCCGAGAGCACGATCACCCGTCCCCCGGGCAGGGTCAGGGCGTTGGCCATGTCGTGCTTGCGCACGCTGACCCGGATCTCTGCCGGCAGGTTACGCCCCTGCGCCAGGCGCTGCACGAGGCGGTCGAGGACGGCCCGGGCCGGCGCGTGGCTGCATTCGGGCGGCTCGTCGAGGAGCCGGACGATCTCGCCGTCGACGACCGCGCCGAGCCGCGCCTCCAGGCCGGACGGCACCAGGGGGGCGAGCCGAACGGCGACCGCCGGAACGCCGAAGATCGCCACGAGCAGCACCGAGAGGCCCGCCGCGACCGACCAGAGCACGAGCCGAAGCCGCCCGCCGCCCTCCGCCTTCTCCTCCTGCTCGAAGTCCGGGCAGGCGGCGCGCAGGGAGGCCGCGAAGACCTCGTCGGAGAACTCGACGAGCGCGGGATCGCCTGCCCTTCGAAGCCGCGTGATCGGCGGTACGGCGCCCGCCGTCCGGACCGCGAACAGGTCCCAGGCAAGGGCGATGCCCTCGCCCGTGATCGCGAGCTGGTCGGTCAGCCGAAGCTCGACCGGGTGGGGGCGCGCGCTGCGGCCGTCGAAATAGGTGCCGGCCGCCGTCGGTCCCGACACTAGAAGCCGATCTCCAGGGCGCCGCCGACGTCGAGCGCATCGGCCATGCCCTCGTTGAGGCCGCTCGCCTGGCGGCGGCTCGACGCGAGGACGGCATCGAGTTCGCCCGCATTCTCCACGACCGTGGTCGCGGCGACCGCGTGCCAGAGCCGGGCCGTGATGACGCGGACGTAGAGCACCGCGGCGAGGAGCGCGCCGCCGAGATAAAGCACGATGGCGCCAAGTGCGATCGCGATGTGGAAGCCGCTCTCGGCGCCCGCCGTCCGAAAGAGCAGCCCGCCGAGGAGGACGATGATTCCGAGGACGAGAACGAACCCGATGATCGACAGGAAGTAGACGATGTAGGGCCAGTAGAATTGCCGCGCCCGGAGGTTCGAGGCGAGGCGCACGGGCCCGAGGCTCGCGGCGTTCATGAAGACCCGCGTCTCGCGGGCCCGGTAGAACGGGATCAGCAGCAAAGCCGCGATCAGGCCGAAGCTCGGGGCCGCGACGAGGGCCACGCCGAGGGGTCCGCCGACGGAATCCGCGTAGTCCGGGTTGAGGACGCTCTTGCCCAGCGCGTCGGTCTCGATGAGGTCGGAGGGAATGGTGTAGCCGAGCGCGATGAAGGCGGCGACGAAGCTCCCGACGATGGGCAGGAGCACGACCGCGTAGAAGAGCAGCCAGGGCAGGAGGATCGACAGCCCCCTCGCCTCGGACTTCATGCGGCTCGCGCCGATGAGGGTGTGATTGATCCGATAGCGCTCCAGCGCGGCCCGCATGAAGGGGAAGGCGAGGCCCGACGTCAGGAAGGTGAGGGTCCACCAGCCCGCGGCCATGAGCGCGTAGACGAAGCCGGAGCCGTCCTGCCCGAGGCGGATGCCCCGCCACAGGGTCCGGGAGGCCCGGTAGCGGCGGCCGCGATAGAGGGCGTATTGCCCGAGAAGGAACAGGACGGCGAACGAGACGAGGCCGCCGACGGGCGCGAGCCACGGCAGGGAGATCGTGGCGACGAAGATCGCGACGTAGATCGGGATGAGGATCGCCAGCGCGACGAGGAAGCCGAGGAAGAGCTCCTTGCCCCGGCCCGTGTACTCGGCCGGGCTGCCGTCGACGATGGTGCGGCTCCAGAAGTAGCGGCGCAGCTCGGTCACGTACCAGAAGCGGTAGATGCCGAAGGTGATCAGCGAGAGCAGGAAGCCCCGCACGGCGATGCCCGTGAGCCCCGGAACACGCCGGTCGAACCCGATCTCGCCGGTCCGGCCTGCCGCCGCACCCTGCCCGCCGCCGAAGGAAACCATGCCGCCCGCCTCTCCGCTGATCGATCCCGTCAGGCTTCGATGATCCGAGGGTTGCAGCACCGGTTCAAGTTGCAAATCGCACATCGCCCGGTGCGGCGAGGCGGAGCGGTGCCGTGCAGGCCCCTTCAAGTCAAGGTTGCGATCCGCGGTCGTCCGGGCGGCGGCCATCCGGGGACGCGGAAGCGGGCGGCGCGTGGCGGATACAACATTTGTTTAACCAAACTGCATTATAGATCCACGTCCTCGCCGAGCGCCCCCGGACTGCATGAGCACTTCCTTCGCCCCCGGAGCCCTCGCGGCGCGCGGCATCGCGGGGGTCGCGCTCGTCCTCCTCTGCCCGTTCCTGGTTCTCGCCGCACCGCGCGGCGACACCGTCGCGGTCGTGGGCGGCCCGGCCAGAACCATGCCCGAGATGGCCCGGATCGTGGCGGGGGCCGGAGGCGACATCCTGCGGGCGGGGGCGGCGGACAACGTCATCATCGCCCGTTCGGGGGAGCCCGGCTACGTGCTTCGCCTCTACGCGGAGGGCGCCTGGCTCGTGCTCGATCCCATCGTCGCGACGCTGTGCGGCGCCGACCTGCCGCCGCGACACCGCCCGCCGACCCAAGCAGCCCGAGCGACCCCGCCGTCATGACCGATCTCGACACGCTCCGCGCCAGCTTCGCGCGCTTCCTGGTGGGCCTCCTCTGGTGCCACGTCGCGCTCGTCGCGGTCGGCGAGATGATCCTGGGGCAGGGCTTCTCCTTCGGGCCCGTCCTGGCCGCGGCCCTCCTCGCCGGGGTGACGACGGCGTTCTGGTGGAACGATGCGACCGGCCCCGCGACGCGGATCGTCAGCGCGGTCGCGCTGATCGGCATGGCGGCCGTCTTCCTCTTCGCCCTGGCGGCCCATCCCTGGCAGATCGACCTGCACATGTACTTCTTCGCCTGCCTCGCCGTGCTCGTAGGCTGGTGCGACTGGCGGGTGATCCTGGCCGCCGCGGCCGCGACGGCGCTTCATCACCTCGCCCTCGATCGCCTCATGCCGGCGCTGGTGTTCCCGGGCGATTCGGCGGGCGGCGATCTCGCGCGGGTCGTGCTGCACGCCGTCATCGTCGCCGTCGAGACGGGGGTCCTGATCTGGACCTGCCGCACGATCGAAGGCTCGTTCGCGGCGCTCGCGGATTCCGAGCAGGCCGCGCAGACGCAGCTTGCCCGGATGAGGGGCCTCGAGAACGCCGCCGTCGAGGCGCGGGGCGAGGCCGAAACGGCCCGGCGCCAGGGCACGCGGCAGCTCGCGGATACCTTCGAGCAGGCCGTCGGCGAGATCGTCGCGAAGGTCTCGGCCGCCGCCTCCGAGCTTCAGGGCACCGCCCAGGGCATGAGCGCCACCGCCGACCGGACCGCGACGCAGTCGACGCGGGCCGCCGAGGCCGCGGGCGACGCGTCGGGCAGCGTCGACGCGGCCGCGGGCGCGGCCGAGGAACTCGGGCAGGCGGTCGGGGAGATCGGCCGGCAGGTCGACGGCTCGGCCGGCCTCGTCCAGGCCGCGGTCACGGACGCCGACGCCACCGTCGCCCTCGTGGGGGAGCTCAGCGCGGCCGCGTCGCGCATCGGCGACGTCGTCGGCCTCATCTCGCATCGCCTCGCAGACCAATCTCCTGGCGCTCAACGCCACCATCGAGGCGGCGCGGGCCGGCGAGGCGGGCCGCGGCTTCGCCGTGGTCGCCTCCGAGGTCAAGGAGCTCGCTTCCCAGACGACGCGGGCGACGGAGGAGATCTCCGGGCAGATCGGCCGCATCCAGGACGCCACGGGCCAGGCCGTGTCGATCATCGGCTCGATCACGGGCCGCATCCGCGAGATCAGCGACGTCACGACGGCGATCGCGGCGGCGGTCGCCGAGCAGGGCGCGGCGACCCAGGAGATCGCCCGGACCGTGAACCAGGCCGCCTCCGCGACCGGGGGCGTCACGCAGGTCGTGGCGGGGCTGGCGGGGGCGGCCGGCGAGACGCAATCGGCCGCCGCGCAGGTCCTGACCTCGGCCTCCGGGCTCTCGCGCGAGGCCGAGCACCTCAACGGCGAGGTCGCGCGGTTCCTCTCGACGATCCGCGCGGCCTGAGCCTGGCTCTCAGTCCTGGCATGTCGGGCGGCGACCTCGTGCCGACCTACAGCTCGTGAGGCGTTCTCAACGGCTCACACCCCCCTGCGAGAGCTGCATCGTCAGGCGTATCGCGAGGTAGAGGCGCGGCGTCAGGCTATCGAGCACCGCAAACTCGTCGGGGCTGTGATAGCGGCCGCCGACCACGCCGAGAGATTCGAGCACGGCAGGCTTGTCCGGGCTGTCCGGCTGGAAGGCATAGGCTGCATCCGTGCCGCCGCCGATCTCCACGAGCTTCAGGTCGCCGCCGACCTC
Source organism: Methylobacterium iners (assembly GCF_022179305.1). GTDB lineage: Bacteria > Pseudomonadota > Alphaproteobacteria > Rhizobiales > Beijerinckiaceae > Methylobacterium > Methylobacterium iners. The sequence continues at coordinate 34,251 of NZ_BPQP01000056.1, read as the reverse complement.
GCGGTAGATGGCCCGCGCCTGCTCGCCGAGGCGGCGCGTTGCAGGGTTCGCCGGCAGCGGCGGGCGGCCCCGCGCGAGATCGAAGGTCACTTGGGTGTCGGGCACGCGGCGATTCTCGACGATCCGGCGCGCCTGAGTCAGGACGCGGTCGTACTCGCCGGCCTCGAAGTAGCGCATGTCGCCCTCGGCCTTGGCGAGGTCCGGGATGATGTTCGACTTGGTGCCGCCCTGGACCACCGTCCAGTTGAGGCTCGTGCCCTTCCCCTTGTCGCCGAGTTCCTGCAGCTGCAGGAGCTGATGGGCGAGTTCGGTCACGGCGTTCCGGCCCGCCTCCGGCGCGCCGCCGGCGTGGGCCGAGTGCCCCTTCACGGTGAGGCTCGCGTAGTTGATTCCCTTCGTGGCGATGGTCGCCGCATCGACCGCCTCGTCGGCGAAGGTCGGCTCGAAGGAGAGCACCGCGTCCTGGTCCGCCGCGACCGCCCGGATCGCGTCCTGCGAGCCGCGCGAGCCGCGCTCCTCGTCCGGGTTGAAGACCACCGTGATCTGCCCGTAGCTCGTGAAGTCGAGGGCCTTCAGGGCGGCGAGCGTGTGCAGGATGATGGCGATGCCGGCCTTGGCGTCGGCCACGCCCGGTCCGTAGGCGCGCCCATCCCGTTCCGTGTAGGGACGCTTGGCCGCCTCGCCCTCGCCGAAGACCGTATCGTAGTGGACGATCATCATCAGCTTGGCGCGGCCCGATCCCTTCAGGGTGCCGATCAGCGTGTTGCCGCCGAAGGGCGGGGCCGGCCGCGCCTCGACGGCAACGCCGAGGGCTTCGAGCCGAGTGCGCAGCAGGACTTCGAGCTTCGACAGGCCAGGAACCTGCCCGGTGCCGGTATCGACGTTGACGAGGCCGGCGAGCGTCTCGCGCAGGGGCCGATCCTGCGCCTTCGCGGCGGCGAGCACCGTCGCGTCCGGCTCGGCATCGGCCGCGAGCGGGGCAAGGGCCAGGGTGGCGGCCAAGGCAAGCGTTCGGATCATCGGGTGTCCTCTTCGGGCTGGTTCCGTTCGTCTGGGGGCCGGGCCGAACACGGTTCGCGTCGGCCCGCCGCAGCTCGCGACGCCTGATGATCGTGGAGCCCGCTGGAAGTTCCGGAACAGGCGCCGGGTCGGCCGTTCATCGGATCATCCAACGCGCGTTTCGCCGGAAGTCCCTATCGGCCAGCTCTGAGAGGCCGCTGTTCGCGTTGTCCTCCCGGATGCAACATCAACGGCTGCGACCGCGATGGTGACATTCGAGGTTTTTCGGCTCAGGGCCGAACGCGACGCCGAACATCCGTTCGGAAGCGGAAAGGCAGCGAAACGCCCGTGGCGAGTGGCACCAAGCGTCAGGCTTCCATTAGCAACAGCGGAAACCGCTGCCGTTGCCAACGCCGAACCGGGCGTTCTCGCGATTGCGGAAGAATTCGCGCTCGGTCATCGGCGCCTGGTCGGGATGCGTCTTCGCGATGTGGGCGACGTAGGCCCCGTAATCGCCCTGCCCCACCATGAGGCGGGCGCCGTCGCAGACGCATTTGCCGAGCGCCTTCAGGCGCTCGCGATAGCCCTGGGACGCGGCCATGCCCATCATCGTCGCCTCACTCCGCCGGGGCGAGCTTCGGATCGGCTTCCAGCGCCGTCCAGCGGTCGGCGCGGTAGGCCTTCACGCAGGCCATGATGCCGAACACCGCGATCGCGACGACGAGGCCGACGAAGAGCACGGCGAGGCCGGCGTCGATGCGGTCGTTAAAGACGATCTTGTGCATGTCGTCCATGCTTTTTGCCGGCGCCAGCACCTTGCCCTCGGCGATCGCGGCCGAGAAGCGGTCGGCGTGGCTGAGGAAGCCGATCTTGGGGTCGGGCGAGAAGATCTTCTGCCAGCCCGCCGTCAGCGTGCAGATGCAGAGCCACACCGTCGGGATGATCGTGACGAAGGCGTAGCGCTCGCGCTTCATCTTGAAGATCACGACGGTGGCGAGCGTCAGCGCCACGGCGGCCAGCATCTGGTTCGAGATGCCGAAGAGCGGCCACAGGGTGTAGATGCCCCCCAACGGGTCCGTCACGCCCTGGTAGAGGAAGAAGCCCCAGGCGCCCACGCAGACGGCGGTGGCGAGCACGCTCGGAACCCAGGCCGTCGTGTCCTTGAACCGTGGCGAGACGAGGCCGAGCAGGTCCTGCAGCATGAAGCGGCCGGCCCGCGTGCCGGCATCCACCGCGGTCAGGATGAACAGGGCCTCGAACAGGATCGCGAAATGGTACCAGAAGGCCATCATCGCCTTGCCGCCGATGGCCGAGGAGATGATGTGGGCCATGCCGACGGCGAGCGTCGGGGCGCCGCCGGTGCGGGCGATGATCGAGGTCTCGCCGACATCCTTGGCGGTCTCGGCGATGACCTCGGGGGCGATGGGGAAGCCGAGCTTGGTCACCGCCGCGGCCGCGCTCTCGGGCGTCGTGCCGAGCAGCGCGCCGGGCGAGTTCATGGTGAAGTAGACGCCCGGATCGATGACGCTGGCGGCCACCAGCGCCATGATGGCGACGAAGCTCTCCATGAGCATGCCGCCATAGCCGATGAAGCGGGTGTCGACCTCGTTGTCGACGAGCTTCGGCGTGGTGCCCGACGAGATCAGCGAGTGGAAGCCCGAGACCGCGCCGCAGGCGATGGTGATGAACAGGAACGGGAACAGCGAGCCCGCCCAGACCGGGCCGGTGCCGTCGACGAACTTCGTCACCGCCGGCATCTGCATCTGCGGCGCCACGAAGACGATGCCGATGGCGAGCCCGACGATGGTGCCGATCTTGAGGAAGGTCGAGAGGTAGTCGCGCGGCGCGAGCAGCAGCCAGACCGGCAGGATCGCGGCGACGAAGCCGTAGCCGATCAGCATCCAGGTGAGCTGCGTGCCCGTGAAGGTGAAGGCCGGGCCCCAATAGGGGTCGGCCGCGATCTGGCCGCCATAGACGATCGCGGCCATGAGCAGGATGAAGCCGATGATCGAGACCTCGCCGACCTTGCCGGGCCGGACGAAGCGCGCATAGAGGCCCATCAGCAGGGCGATCGGGATCGTCGCCGCCACCGTGAAGGTGCCCCAGGGGCTCTCGGCCAGCGCCTTGACGACGACCATCGCCAGCACGGCCAGCAGGATGATCATGATCATGAAGGTGCCGAACAGCGCGATCACCCCCGGAATGACGCCGAGCTCGGCCCGGATCAGCTCGCCCAGCGAGCGCCCGTCGCGGCGCATCGAGATGAACAGGATCATGAAGTCCTGCACCGCGCCCGCGATCACGACGCCGGCCAGGATCCAGAGCATGCCGGGCAGGTAGCCCATCTGCGCGGCGAGCACCGGGCCGACGAGGGGACCGGCGCCGGCAATGGCCGCGAAATGGTGGCCGAACAGCACCGTCTTGTTGGTGGGGACGTAGTCGAGCCCGTCGTTGAGGCGGTGGGCCGGCGTCGCGCGCCCGGGCTCGAGGCGCATCACCTTGTCGGCGATGAAGAGCGAGTAGTAGCGATAGGAGATCAGGTAGACGCAGATCGCGGCCACCACGACCCAGAGCGCGTTGATGCTCTCGCCGCGGCTGGTGGCGACGATCGCCAGGGCGGCCGCGCCCAGGGCTCCGACCAGGGCCCAGGGCCCGTGCTTCGCAATCGCACTCATCGACGCCTCGCTCCAGCGACCCATCGTGACCGCTTGGGCCGTCCGGGGCCCCTTTTACGCAAAATTCATCCCGCGGCTAGGCCCGGGTCAGTCGGTGACGATCACCCGGTTGGGAAGCTCGTCGACGTCGTCGGGCTCACCTGGAAACTCGCTGGCGAGGATGGCCCCCGCCCGCTCGACGGCGGCGATCAGCCCCCCGGCGGCGTCGCCCCGGCGCAGGCCCGAGAGCAGCGCCTCGATCGCCGCCGACCAGCTCTCCCGGGGGACCCGCGCTACCACCGCATGGTCGGCGACGATCTCGGCATGGCCCTCGGCGACGGCGAGGTAGATCAGGATGCCGGTGCGTGCCCGCGTCCGGGTGACGCCGCGGGCCGCGAACTCGCGCAGGGCGGCGTCGTGCGCCCGGGCCCGCTTGAGGGCGCGCGGGACGATGGCCGCGCGGGCGCGGGGATGGAGCGTCGCGGCCAGCACGCCGAGCACGGCGAGCGCCTGCGCCACTGCGATCCAGCCCGCGCTCCATTCGGTGGCGAGGATCAGCGGCCAGGGCACGGCGAGACCGCAGAGGAGGGCCAGCGCCAGCGCCACGGACCGGTAGGCTCCGGCCCGGCCGGCGACGAGCACGACGATCTCGCCGGAGGTGCCGCGCTCGGCCGCCGCGATCGCCGCCGCGATGCGGTCGCGTTCCGCCTGGCTCAGCATGGTCGTCCCCTACCAGTCACCGGAGGCCCCTCCTCCGCCGGACGAGCCGCCGCCCCCTGAGAAGCCGCCGTCGAACCCGCCGGACACGCCGCCGCTCCAGCCGCCCGAGGAGGGGCCTGGCAGGATGATGAACCCGCCGCTGTGCCCGCCAGCAAACCCGCCCCCGGGCCCGCCTCCACTGCCGCCGCCGCGCCTGCCGCGGTTCATGCGCGAGAACAGGAAGAGGATGCAGAGGATGATCACGACGTAGAGGATCACCTGCCCCGGATCGGCCTCGTCGCGCCGGACCTTGGCCCGGCGCTGCCATTCCTCGGCATCGCCCGAGAGGATCGAGAGCATGGCGTCGACGCCGGCATTGATGCCGCCGGTGTAATCCCCGGTCTTGAAGCGCGGGGCGACGGCGGTCGTGATGATCACCTTCGAGAGCGCGTCGGTGAGCGCGCCCTCAAGCCCGTAGCCGACCTCGATGCGGACCTTCCGCTCGCTCGGCGCGACGAGCAGCAGCGCGCCGTTGTTGGTCTTCTTCTGGCCGAGCGCCCAGGCCCGGAACAGGCGGTTGCCGTAATCCTCGATCGTGAGGCCCTGGAGGCTCGGCACGGTCGCGACGACGACCTGGTCCGTCGTCTTGTCCTCGTAGGCCTTGAGCTTGCCCTCGATCGCGGTCCGATCCTCCGGCCCGAGCAGGCCGGCGGCATCGACGACGCGGCCGCTCAGGGCCGGGAAGCTCGGGTCCGCGGCCAGCGCGAGGCCGGCGATCAGCGCGAGAACGAGGCCGAGGAGAAGGGCGTGGAGGGGCCGGCCGAGCGCCGACACGGCGGGCCTGGAGCGTCGTCCCGGATGCGCCATCGACGACGCTCCAGGTTCTTGTCTCTGCATCGGATCTGTCCGAAAGCCGGCAACCACCCCTCGGTCCGATGCCCTAGAACTTCACGTTGGGCGGTCGCTCGGAATTCGGCGTCGCCGTGAAGGTCTCCATCGGTTTCGCCTCGGGGTAGAACCAGGCGGCGATCCAGCGGCCGGGGATCGTGCGCACCTCGGTGTTGAAGGCCTGGACCGCGCCGATGTAGTCGCGCCGCGCCACCGCGATGCGGTTCTCGGTGCCCTCGAGCTGCGATTGCAGCGCCAGGAAGTTCTGGTTCGACTTGAGGTCCGGGTAGCGCTCGACCGTGACGAGGAGGCGCCCGAGTGCGCCCGAGAGCTGGTTCTGCGCGTCCTGGAACTCCTTGAACTTGGCCGGATCGCTGACCGTCGAGGCGTCGACCTTGACGCTGGAGGCCTTCGCCCGCGCCTCGGTGACGCCGACGAGCACGTCCTTCTCCTGCTGGGCGTAGCCCTTCACGGTCTCGACGAGATTCGGGATCAGGTCGGCGCGGCGCTGATACTGGTTCTGCACCTCGCTCCAGGCCGATTTCGCGCTCTCCTCCAGGGTCGGCACGCGGTTGATGGCACCGCAGCCGGAAAGCAGCGTGGCAAGCCCCAGCACGGCGAAGGCCGCGCGGAGGCGCCGGACGGACAGCGGACCGGATGTCGGCACGAAGGCGGCGCCTGAACGCATGATCGATCTCCTGAGGCGGCCGGCTCCGGGACGGGTCGGGCGGCGCGCCGCTGCGACAGATAGGCCGTGCCGGCCCGCAGAACAGTGGCGGCATCGCTCCGGGGGCGGGGGCCGCCGCCGGGCCGGCGGCGCCGGCGCGACCAGACGGTTGACAACCGCGGGACGTTCGGTGCCCCGTGCCGCCCATGGATGCGACGCCATCAGTCGCGACGGGCGGGAAGCCGCGGCTCGCGATCACTTTCTGCACGCAGTGCCGCTGGCTCCTGCGCGCGGCCTGGATGGCGCAGGAACTGCTCTCGACCTTCGGCGACGAGATCGGCGAGGTCGCCCTCGTGCCGGGGACCGGCGGCGTCTTCCTCATCACCTGCGGTCCCGACACGATCTGGGATCGTGCCAGCGACGACGGCTTTCCCGACGTCAAGACCCTGAAGCAGCGCGTACGCGACCGGCTCGCGCCGTCGCGCGACCTCGGCCATATTGATCGGCCATGATGTCCGACGCCGAGCCGGAAACGGGGGTCGCCAGGAGCCGCCGCGAGGCCTGGACGCGCTCCCTCGCGCAGTCCCGGATCGGCCGCGCCATCACGGGCGTGCGCCATCGCGGGTTCTCGACGCAGGTCTACCTCATCGTCCTCGTCATCGCGCTGATCGGGCCGGGGCTGCTGTTCACCGGAATCCTGCTGGTGCGGTACGCCGCGACCGAGCGGGCCCGCTTCGAGCAGGATGCGCGCGAGAACGTGCGCAGCATCGCCCTTTCGATCGACCGGGACACGGCCGGCCTGGTCTCGGTGCTGCAGACGCTGGCGACCTCGCCGCGGCTCAAGGACTCGGATTTCGACAGCTTCGATTCCCAGGCCCGCCTGGTGCGCGACGCGGTCGGCCTCGAGATCCTGCTTCGGCGGCCGGACGGGCAGCAGGTCGTCAACACCTCAGTCAAGCGCGGCGCTCCCCTGCCCCAGACCTCCCTGCCCTTCGACGGGGATCTGGTGACGGGCGGACAACGCGCGATGATCTCGGGGCTGATCTCGGGCACGGTCCCGCACGAGGCCACCTACGCGATCGCGGTCCCAGTGCAGGTCGAGAAGGAGATCACCTACGTCCTCAGCTTCATCGCGCCCGTCAGCCGCCTTCAGGGGATCATCACCCGGGAGGCGGTCCAGGGCTGGACCACGGGGATCTCCGACCGGGACGGCATCGTGCTGGCACGCCTGCCGGATCCCGCCTCGATCGTCGGGCGCCCGCGGCTCGCGACCCTGCGCCAGCGCCAGACCGATACGCCGGGCGTCTGGGAGGGCAAGGACCGCGCCCTGCGCCCGGTCACGGTGGTGGAGGCGCGCTCGCGGCTCACGGGCTGGACCGCGGGGGCGGTCATCCCCAAGACCGTGGTCGACGCGCGCCTGCGCAACTGGATCTGGGCCTTCGGCGGCTTCGGGCTGCTCGTGCTCGCCACCTCCTCGATCCTGGCGGTGCATCTGTGGTCGCGGGTCTCGCAGCCCCTGCGCAGGCTGGCCGCGAGCGGACCGGCGCTCGCCCGCGGCGAGGCAATCCCGCGGATCACCTCGCCGATCCAGGAGATCCGCCGGCTCGGCGACGTGCTTGCCGACGCCTCGCTTCGCCTGCGAACCCGCGGCGACGAGCGCGACCGGGCGCTCGCGGAGACCGAGCGGGGCCTCTCCGCCCTGCGCGAGAGCGAGGCGCGCTTCCGGCACATGGCGGATTCGGCGCCGGCGCTGATCTGGATGACCGACGACGAGGCGGAGCTCAGCTTCGCCAACATGCATTTCGACCACCTGTTCGGGCAGCCGGCCGCGACCCTGACGCAGGAAGGCTGGCACAAGATCATCCATCCCGACGACCTGCCCGCCTTCCAGGCCCTGTTCGCCGAGGCCTTCGCCGAGCGGCGACCGTTCCGGGCGGAGATGCGCGTGGTCGATCGCGACGGGGAGATCCGCTGGCTTCGCTGCGAGGGCGTGCCCCGCCTCGACGATACCGGCGCGTTCCTCGGCTACACCGGTTGCAACGTCGACATCAGCGACGCCAAGCGCGCGGAGGAGCACCTTCTCCTGCTCATCCACGAGCTGAACCACCGGGTGAAGAACACGCTCGCCACCGTGCAATCGATCGCCGGGCAATCGCTGCGCCGGCTCGAGGGCGACGAGGCGGTCTCCGCCCGCGCGGCCTTTGAGGCGCGGCTCCTCGCCCTCGCCCGCGTCCACGACGTCCTCACCCGCGAGAGCTGGGAGGGGGCCGAGCTCGGGACGGTGGTCGCCGATGCCACCGCACCCCTCGACGCGAATGACGGCCAGCGCTCGCGCTTCCTCGTCAGCGGGCCGGCGCTGCGGCTGCCGCCGCGCATCGCGCTCTCGATCGCGATGGCGCTGCACGAGCTCGGCACCAACGCCGTGAAGTACGGCGCCCTGTCGCGCGAGGGCGGCATCGTCAGCATCGCCTGGACCGTGGAGCGCGGCGAGGAGACCCGCCTGCTGCTGCGCTGGCGGGAGAGCGGAGGCCCGACGGTGAAGCCGCCGACGCGCACCGGCTTCGGCTCCCGCCTGATCGAGCGGAGTCTCGCCCGGGAGCTCGCGGGCGACGTTCAGCTTCTCTACGCGCCCTCGGGCGTCGTCTGCACGATCGAGGTGCCCGTCCCGCCGCCGACGCCGCTGGAGCGCCGAACCCGGACGCTGCCGCCGCAACCGTCCACAGCACAGTTGCGTCAAGCTTGAGCGGCAGATCAGGGCTGCGGTTGAGACGCACAGCGCGACCGTAACCTATGTTGAGGCGAAGTTGTCGTGGCTGCGCCAGAAAGGTCGCGCGCCGGCGCTGCTCAGCGGCAGGGGCGACACAATTATAACGGCGAGGAACGATGGCGGAGCGATACGGTCCCTCTACGGATGCCCATGCAACCGCGACCGTATCGCCACTTCCCGAGTCGATCCGGCGACACCTCGGCGTCTCGCTGGGCGAGGCCTACGCGGAACTGACGGACGTGCCGCCGTCCGACGGGCTGGCCAAGCTGATCGCCCGCCTGGAGCGGGCCCTGGCGTCGCTCGGCGAGAAGGATGCCAAGGCCTTCCAGGACGACTTCATCGCCGCGGTGCCGAGCCTGCACCATTTCGCGATGTCGCTGACCAAGAACGCGGCGATGGCCGACGACCTCGTCCAGGACACCCTCCTGCGGGCCTGGCGCAGCCGCGCGCGGTTCGAGCCCGGCACCAATCTCGGCGCCTGGCTCTTCACGATCATGCGCAACGCCTTCTACACCGCGCATCGCCGCCACGGCCGGGAGGTGCCCGACACCGACGGCGATCACGCCGGGCGCCTGGTCGCGCTTCCGGCCCAGAGTGGCCATCTCGACCTCCAGGACGCGGAGGCCGCCCTCGCGCGGCTGCCGGCGCCGATGCGCCAGGCGCTGGTGCTCGTCGCGGTCGAGAACCTAAGCTACGAGGAGGCCGCGGCGGTGATGAGCTGCAGGATCGGCACGGTGAAGAGCCGCGTCTGGCGCGCCCGCGAGCAGCTCGCGAGCCTGCTGGGCTACGACGCGGCGGAGGTCGGCGTCGATCGCGTCACGCTCTCGGCGCTGGCCGAGAGCAATCGCTGAGAGCTTCCACGGCCGGACCTGCGGTCATCGCGCCACCCACGGCAGTATCGATCCGTCACGGATGGCATTGTCCGCCGCAAACTGCGACTGTCCTCCGAAGCGCCGCACAACTCGAAAGCAGTATCGGGCCGGTATTCACAGACATCGGCGCGCCGTGTCCTTGCGCGGCGGAACGGCGCATCGCGCCGCGCTCCCCTGGATGCAGTGTTCGCCGCGCGATGCATTTGCGGCCGTCTGCGCTGAAAAAGCCATCGAACGATAAGGGGATGTTAAGTCGCCGTGACTAACTCTCGCTGAGTTACTCACAAGGATGTTACCCCAATGATCGGGCTCTCCCTAGGACGCGCACGCAAGGACTCGCCTTCGGTCACCGCCGGCGCCGTCCAACGTGCGGACCTGGACGAGGTCCGTCTCGCCAAGGCCGTCGAGGCCTTGATGGCGAGCCAGAACCTCCAGGCGCTCGACCTTCCGGACGGGGTGCTGAAGACCGCGCTCCAGCAGCTGATGAGCAGCCGCGAGACGGAGAAGCGGCGCAACCTCGGCAACATGGCCGATATTGCCAAGGAAGCCTCGGAAGCCGCCATCAACATCGGCTGGATGACCTACGACGTCGGCGAGGTCGCCCGCTCGACCCAGACGATCGCCGGCGCCACCGAGGAGATGGCCGCCTCGATCGCCGAGGTGTCGCAGACCTCCGACACGGTCGTCACCGTCGCGCAGGACGCGCTGACCGCGATGCAGGCCTGCGTCGGCGACGGCCAGCAGGCCCGTTCGGCCATGATGGAGATCGACACCCGCACCTCGCAGATCGCCAACCGGGTCGTCGTCCTGGAGCGCGCGATCTCGCAGATCGAGGTCATGGCCACGGCCATCGCATCGATCTCCGCCCAGACCAACCTTCTCGCGCTCAACGCCACCATCGAGGCGGCCCGCGCCGGCGAGGCGGGCCGCGGCTTCTCGGTCGTCGCGGCCGAGGTGAAGTCGCTCTCCGCCCAGACCGCCAAGTCCACGGGCGAGATCCGTGCGCTCCTGAGCACGCTGACCACCGAGATGGGCTCGATCTCCGAGGCGGTCGGCGAGAGCCGCGGCGCCGTCAACACGGGCCGGGCGATCGTCGACCAGCTCGAGACCCGGGTCGCGCAGACGAACGAGCGCATCTCGCACGCGAGCAACCTGAACCAGGCGATCTCGCAGATGCTCGGCCAGCAGCGCTCGGCCACGGCGGAGATCTCGACGAGCGTCCAGAGCATCGCCGGCAAGGCCGCCAAGACGCATGAGGAGATCGAGAAGATCACCACGCGCCTCGTCAAGGCCGAGGCTGCGGGCCAGACCGCCCTCGAAGCCGGCGGCCGCAACATGAGCGACTACGCGCTCGTCCGCCTCGCGGCCGATATCGGCGTGTGGAAGCGCAAGCTCGCCCGCATCCTCGTCGGCCTCGCGCCGGCCGAGAAGGGCGCGGCGACGATGAACGGTCAGGCCGGCTACAGCATCTGCACGGAGCTCCGCAACGGCGCCTACCGCGACCACCCGGCCCTCAACCGCCTCGCCGATGCCGAGCGCATCGCCCTGCGCGAGGCGGACCGCATGGTCGCCGCGGTGGCCGCCAACAACTGGGACGTCGGCACCCCGGCCTACCGCGAGGCCACCGACGCCATGAAGGCGATGCTCCAGGCTGCCGCCGAGATGAACCGCTGAGAACCCGGACGCCCGAATAGGCGACGAAACGAAACGCGCGGCCGGCCCTTGCGCCGGCCGCGCGTTTCGTCATGCCTGGCGCGAGATGCCGCGGAGCGCTCGCCGAACCTTGTCCTCCCCCGACGCCGCGCCCCGGCGCTTCAACGCCGCCCGTCACTGCCTTGCGGAGAACGCCCGCCTGCGCGCCGGCAAGACAGCACTCGTGATGGTGGGCGAGGCGGGCCGGGCCGACCGCTACGGCTTCGCCGAGGTCGAGGACGCGGTGCTGTCCATCGCCGCCGGCCTCGTCGAACTCGCCCCCGAGCCCGGCGCGCGGGTCATGATCCGAATGGGCAACGAGGCCGACTACGCCCTCGTCTACTTCGCCGCCATCGCGGCGGGTCTGGTCGCCCTGCCCTCCTCGGCCCAGCTCACGCCCGCGGAGGCCGCCTTCATCGCAGAGGATTCCGCGGCCGCGATCATCGTCGCGGGCGACGGCCTCCCTGTGGAATCCGGCGGATCGCGGATCGTTCTCAGGTCCGTCGACATCGCCCGGATGAAGGGGGGCCGCCCCCTTCCCGCCTACGCCGACACGGCGGCCGACGATCCCGCGACCCTCGTCTACACCTCCGGGACCACGAGCCGGCCGAAGGGTGTGCTCCACGCCCACCGTGCCGTGTGGGGGCGCCGGCCCATGCACGCCCATTGGCTCGGCCTCACCGAGTCGGACGTGATGCTCCACGCCGGCACGATGAACTGGACCTACACCCTCGGCGTCGGTATCGCGGACCCCTGGGCCTGCGGGGCGACGGCGATCCTCTACGAGGGTCCCCGCGACCCGGCGATCTGGCCCGCGCTCATCGCCTCTGAAGGAGCGACGCTGTTCGCCGCCGTACCGAGCCTCTACCGCCGCATCCTGAAATACGCCGCGCTCAGCGATCACGACCTGTCGCGGCTGCGCCACGGCGTCACCGCCGGCGAGGCGCTTCCCCCCGACCTCCTCGCCGAGTGGGAGGCCGCCACCGGCAAGCCCCTCTACGAAGCGCTCGGCATGAGCGAGATCTCCACCTACGTGTCGAGCGGCCCGACCGTTCCGGTGCGTCCGGGCTCGCCGGGCAAGCCCCAGCCCGGGCGCCGCGTCGCGATCCTGTCCGAGGCCGGCGAGCCCCTGCCCCGGGGCGAGACCGGCCTCCTCGCCATCCACCGGTCCGAGCCCGGGCTGATGCTCGGCTACTGGAACCGCCCGGAGGAGGAGGCCGCCGTGATGCGCGGCGAGTGGTTCGTCGGCGGCGACCGCGCGAGCCTCGACCCGGACGGCTACGTCTGGTTTCACGGCCGCGCCGACGACCTCATGAACGCGATGGGCTACCGCGTCTCGCCGAACGAGGTCGAGGGGGTGGTCGGCGCCCATCCCGACGTCGCCGAGGTGGGCGTGGCGGAACTCGCCGTCGGCGCCGGCGTGCGCGTGATCGCCGCCTTCGTGGTGCTAAAGCCCGGCGCGAGCGCCGGCGAGGATGATCTGATCGCCTGGTGCGCCGAGCGGCTCGCCGCCTACAAGGCCCCCCGCGCGATCCGCTTCCTCGACGCCCTGCCCCGGACCGCCAACGGCAAGATCCAGCGCAAGCGCCTCGCCGCGACGCAGGCCTGAGCGCCGCCTTGTCGGCTACGCCCGCGCCCGGTACCTCCGCCGCCATGGCGCCGCTTCCCCTCTCCGTCTTCATCATCGCCCGCAACGAGGCGGACCGGATCGGCGCGACCATCGCGGCGGTGCGCGCGCTCACCGATGACCTCATCGTGGTGGATTCGGGCTCGACCGACGGGACGCAGGCGCTCGCGGCGTCCCTCGGCGCCCGGGTGATCCACAACGACTGGCCCGGCTACGGCCCGCAGAAGCGCTTCGCCGAGGAGGAGTGCCGGCACGTCTGGCTCCTGAACCTCGATGCCGACGAGGTCGTCCCGCCCGACCTCGTCGAGGCCGTCCGCGCCGTCTTCGCCCGGGGCGAGCCGACCCACCCGGCCTATCGCATCGGCATCGCCGAGATCTTCCCCGGCGAGCGGCGGCCCCATCCCTGGGCCTACACCCTCACGCCCGTGCGGCTCTACCGGAAGGATCGCGGGCGCTACTCGCCCTCCCCCGTCCACGACCGCGTGGAGCTGATGCCGGGCGCCACGATGGGGCGGCTGCCGGGCGTCATCCACCACTTCTCGGTGCGCTCGCTCGGCGACCAGCTCGACAAGCTCAACCGCTATTCCGACCAGCAGGCGGACGACCTCGCCGCACGCGGGGTGGCGATTCCGACCTGGCGGATCTTCGTCGAGCTGCCGGCGAACTTCCTCAAGGCCTATCTCGGCCGCCGCCACTTCGTGCGCGGCGTCTACGGCTTCCTGACGGCGATGAACTACGCCATCTCCCGCCACCTGCGGGTGGCCAAGCACTACGAGCGGCGCAAGACCCTGCGCCCCGCCTCGGCCCCCGCGAACCGGGTTGACCCACCCCCCGCGAAATCCTAGAGCCAAGGCCTACGGAGACGTGGCCGAGCGGCTGAAGGCACTCGTTTGCTAAATGAGCATACCCCGAAAGGGGTATCGAGGGTTCGAATCCCTCCGTCTCCGCCATTGTTTTTTGCTAAGTCGTTGTTCGGTTAGCCGTTTTTCGGTTCAGCGATTTGGCAGCCCCACAGTATAGCCCACATTTAGTAGCGGCTTGCAGCGCACGCTGCCGGACTTCATCGGACGGTCGCCCCGGCAGCCGACCTAAGGATTGATTGCCGACGCCCCGTGATAAGCCGCTGGACCATTCGCTTGCGGTCCAGCTTGCCCGAACAAGCGGTGATCTCGGCCTCTCCAATGCCAAGGGGATCGTAGGGATCGACGTGCCACGTCAGCGTTGCGCGGGCTTGTGACGAACCCTAGGAGGGCAAAAAGCGGCCTTGCTGTTGGTCTGGCTACACTCACCGCACTGATAAGGCTCCCGGTCCCTGGCAACAGGCAGTTTTGATCGATCAGCGAGGCAAGAATCGTTCGTAAGCAGGCTTGCGGGCAACTGCTTGGCTTGCATCTTCCAGAGAGGATACGCACGCTCGGGTTCGGGCAATCCGTCGGCAGCGTTTACGTTGCGTTTACCATGTGGCGGTCTGCTAACGCTCTCAATGAGGGAGCACCGGTTCATGTCCGACCAAACGAAGCTGCCGCCCATCATCGAGCCTTGGCGCATCATCGCCATCATCCTGGCGGTCGCCACCGCCATGATGTTCGTGCACTCGGTGACGCCGACACAAGCAGAGGCCGTCAGCGCTCAGCCCGCATTGCTCAGGGCACGATAGGTCCGGTGCAGTCGCAATCATAAGCCGTTGTCGGTGTCCGAAACGGACCTTCTAATCTCGACCTCTGCCGATCAACAGGCGAGGGATACGGTCGGCCGCCGCCCTAAGGTTTGCCCCGACTTCCTAAGAGCGGCGATGGGCTGGTCGAGGGTTCCCGCCAGCTACCTCGATCAGCCCGCCTGTTTAGGTGGTGACCGCTGCGTGCTTCAATTTAGCAAGTCACGGTGCTCGGGTTGGCGCTGAAGCCATGCTCTAGCATAGCCACATAGTGCAACAATTCTTAGACCCTCTGCTCGCGCATGCACGGCCACAGCCTCCATCAACCGACCTGCCGTGCCCGTACCGCGTAATAGCGGAGGTGCGTAGACATAGGTGATGACGAGGATACCCGGCTGACGGCGGTAGTTTGCAAACACGATCTGATCGGCAACCACAAGTTCGAACCGGCTCAGCGTCGCATTATCGTCCATTGCTGCCACCCTGCCATTACTCCGCACTAGCCCAAGTCCTGGCTCCTCCTTGAAGCACCGGCAGATCAGCCGTTCCGCTCGACCATCCTCAATCACCATCGAACCCGCTGTACGAGACCGTCATGGTGCTCAGCGGTGCCTAGCTGGAGGTGCCCTGTCGGCGGGAATCCGTCTTGGATCTGCATAAAGGTCATCGAGAGCCCCGCGCACTGCCGTGCTCCAGCGCCCGGTTCCGTCATCGTCTGGATGCCCCTTGCCATAGAAGGCAAGCCAGAAGTCGATCTCCTCGTCGTCCAAGTGAATGGTTTCGATCCGCTGACGAAAGCGGGTCAGATCCGTGCGTGCGCGCAACTCCACTTCGTCTTCCCGAAGGTCGTCGCGCGCTTCGCGGACGGAAATGAGCTGGATTGCCGAGGATAAGGCGAAGCGGTCGAACGCCACGGTGCACCCCTGCCGAACGTCCTTCGCCACTAAAGCGGCATCTGCTCCTCTGTCCCAAACATCCTGCATTTCCTGGACGATTACGGATGCCACGTCGCGATTTCGGAAGAAGCGCAGGCTGGGCCTGTCGCGGTCGCCGGTAGGAGCCACACTCAGGCGATCAAGAATCCACGCCTCGATCAACGTCGGCACGATAATGGGGTGATGCAGGTGCATGGCTCTCCGAAGGCGGTAATTGGCCCCACGCGGTGTTTCAGGCACAAAATTAGTGCAGGGTTGGCCTCTCCTCCACGGCCCAGGCCGCAGAGCAGGAGGCGCGCTACGATTGGATGGCTGGGCTAGGAACGGCATTTGAGCGTCTGGGCGACCTGCCGATGACTATTGCGGGTGTGGTTTGTGGGGTGGGCCTGCCACCCTGAGGTGACCGCCTATGGTCCGCATCGGATACGCCCGTGTCAGCACGCTCGATCAGGATCTCGACATCCAACTCGCCCGGCTTAGCCCAAGGCGGACAAGGACTGGCGCCCTCGATGCGCCCTACATCATGCACGTCACCCCCGCACGCTCGCGGCCTCATCCAACGTCCGCATAGAAGGTGTCCGCCATAGCGGTCGATCAAGATGAGGCTCACGTAAAACAGCAGGCTAAAGCCGCAGGACCAGACCGATACTCCAAGGGCTAAGCGCGTCATGATCGCCGATGTGAACGGACGGAGTTAACACCACGCTGCGTCATGCTCGGAAATGTGTAGTAAGCTTCCGCCTGGCCCTAAGGCGGAAATGAGTGGTTTGCGGTCGACCGGTTTTGGATCGACATATAGTCGGGACTACCCATGGTGGGCGGCGTCAGCCTCCATGAACGAAAATCCGGACTGCTTCGAGCGAGGTACGAGCCTCGCCCTCTCTGGTCGGCTGCTTCGACAGAGGTGGCCATGCGGCTCGCCCCCTGGCACTGTCAGAGCCGGCCCACGGCGACCAACTCGCGGGTGCGCTTCAGCGTCGACAACAGGGCGGCCTTGTAGCCCTTGTCGCTGTCGAACTGCGCCTGCTCGGCCTGCTCCTCGGGTCCGCCCGGCGCCTTTCCGCGCAGGCCAAGGTAGCAGTAAAACCGAAGCTGCAGCGCGCCGGCGCCATCCTCGAACAGCTCGTTCACGATGGCCCCTTCCCGTGGCCCCGTGGCCTGGAAGAAGGTGACCCTTTCCTCGGGTTCGAAGGCGATGATTTCGCGCAAGTCGACGCCGCCGATGGTCGCCTCGCGAACGATGTGGGTCCCACTCTCTTCCACCACGTCGCAGCGTGTGCAGAGCCCCGGCGGCAGGAACTGGCGGGCGTCACGAGCCTTGAGGACGAGGCCTTGCCAAGCTTGGTCACGGCTCAGCGGTGTCTCGCCCTCCGGGTTCACCAGGACAGTTGCGGTCGAGTAGATCATGACGATGGTCCTTCCGATGGGAGTTGCGTAGCGTCCGGCCGTCAGGCCAAAGCCGTATTCTCGGTGACGAAGTTGCGGTAGTTGCGCAGAGGGCGGCCCAAAAGCGTGCTCAGTCGCTCGACGTCGCCGGCCTCCGGGACCATCCCGTCGGTCAGGAAGCGCTCGGCCATCATGCGCATGTCGTAGGCCATCCAGCCCGGCATGAACTGTCGAAGGTTCTGCTCGAACCCGGAGGTGTCGTCGCCGCCGTATGCGACCGGGCGGCCCAGCACCTCCGCCCAGATCGCGGCCACGTTCTCGCCGGTCAGGGTCTCGGGACCGACGACGTTGATCCGGTCGAGCGGAAGCGGTTCATCGGCCTGCTCGCGGCGGATCAGCTCGATGGCCGCGATCTCGCCGAGGTCGCGGCCATCGACCATGGCGAGCCCCTTAGCCCCGATGGGCATGGGGTAGACGCCGTGCTGGACGACGACATCCTTGATCGTCAGTTCGTTGCTCATGAAGTAAGCGGGCCGCAGGATGGTGGCGTTGATGCCCATCCGCTCGATCATCCGCTCCACGCCGAACTTGCCTGCGAAGTGGGGCACGTTCACGTATTGGTCGCTGTGGATGACCGACAGGTACACGACACGCTGGATCCCAACCTCCCGGGCAAGGTTGAGGGCGATCAGCGCCTGGGTAAATTCATCCGCCAGCACCCCATTGAGCAGGAACAGGGTGGAAACGCCCGCGAATGCGCGGCGCAGGGAATCGACATCGAGCATGTCGCCCTGGACGGCTGCGACGCTTGCCGGCAAGCCGGCCTTGGCAGGATCGCGCACGAGGGCGCGCACGTCGGCGCCGCGCTGAACGAGATGGTCGACGACATGGCGGCCGATGGTGCCGGTGGCGTCGGTAACGAGGATGGTCATGGAATGTCTCCGGGTTCCTGTTCGTGACAGGCCGGAAATGAGTGATCCACGCTCGCACCGAAAGACGGCATATATGGACGGTCTGTCTCGCTGGTGGAACGTATGGACCTGCTCGCCCTCGCCGACTTCAACCTCGTCGCCCGTCATGGCGGGTTCGGGCGCGCCGCCCGGGCGGCTGGGCGGCCGAAGGCGACGCTGTCGCGCCGCGTTGCGGAGCTGGAGGGCGCACTCGGCCTGCGCCTGTTCGAGCGCGGCGCGCGCACGCTGAAACTCACCGAGGAAGGAAGGGCTCTCCACGAGCGGACGGGACTGCTGCTGGCCGAACTCGACGAGACCGCGGCGGCCATTGCCTTGGGCGGGGCGAAGCCGCGAGGCAGGCTGCGGATCAGCGCGCCGCTCCTGTTCTCTCAGGTCGCGATGGGGAGGCTGGCGGCCGAGTTCGCCGGGAAGCACCCCGAGGTCCGGCTTGAGGTCACGACGGAGGATAGGCCCGTCGACATGGTCGAGGAGGGCTACGACCTCGTGATCCGGGTGAATCCAGACATCGACGACAGCCTGGTCGGACGCATCTTCCTGCGGGACCGGTTGGTCGTTGTGGCGAGTCCAGGTCTGGGTCGGCCAGCAGCCAACCGGGCCGTTCCGGCCGTGGTGCGTGGTCTCAGCGGTGGTGACGCTTGGACTGTGGCAGCAGCCGGCGGACGGTCGCGCATCTGTTACGAGCCGGTGCTGCGCCTATCCTCGCTCATCATGGTGCGTGACGCGGTCAAGGCTGGCATTGGAGCGGGGTGCCTGCCAATCTCGTTGGTCAGCCACGACCTGACTGAGGGTACCCTGGTCCACTGGGGCGACGTCGATGGTCCCGACATTGCGCTTTGGACGCTCTACCCCTCTCGCCGCTTGCTCAGCGTGCGCGTCTCAGCGTTCCTGCACCACCTGAAGCAAGCGTTTCCCAACGGCTCGCCCGACGAGTTGGCGTCCTATGTCACGGGACGAAGCAGCCCTTGAGGTTTGCCTCTGCCCATGACGAAACAGGTCAGCTCGCCATTCATCGCCGGAACGTCCGCTTTCAGACCAGAGACGTACGGCAAACGAATGACGACCTTCCGAACCGGTTCTGAAGTGTGAATTGCGGAAGCACACGCTCACCCGGCTGCCTGAACCCGTTCAGCCTGCGCTTTGCAGCCGACCCTCTGAGCTGCTGCGCCGATCTCAGCGCTCCCCCACGGCAATCAGGGCCGTTGAGGGGATCGGTAGTATTGGCTCGTCTCCTGCCATGTGTCGCGCTTCGGCGATGACCGCTGCCTTTTCCGCATCGTTCAAACTGACCCAGTCCTGCGACATGCCAAACAGCGTATCAGGGTCGTCGAGCATCGCGACGTCGAGGACGTAGTCGAAGATCACGCGATCGATCCGGGAAACGCGATACCCGGCGGCGACCAGTTCGCGGGCGAAGCCTTCCGGATCACCAAGCGCCTTCACCCCCTCGGGCATCGCCATGGTCTCGCGTTCCGGAAACAGCTTCCGGCGGATCTGTCCGAGCAGCAGGAACGTCGCCGCGCCCTGCTCTTGCCAGGTCGCAACGACTCCGTGACCACCGGGTCGGGTCACCCGTGCCATCTCGGCCAGTCCCTTGCGCCAGTCGGGGAACATGATCACGCCGAAGATCGAGAACACGGCATCGAAGCTGGCGTCCGGGAGAGCGAGCGCTTGCCCGTCCATCACGGTTGCGTCGACGTTGGGCAATCCCGCCGCAGCGATGCGGGCGACCATGCCGGGCGAGAAGTCGATCGCAAGCACCTGCGCACCGGATCGCGCCGCAGCATGCGCGAGTGCACCCGTTCCCGCGGCAACATCGAGAACACGGCTGTGCGACGTGAGAGGCACATGCGTGAGCGCCGTTTCGGCGAAGCGCGCGGTGAACGGATGGGCGGTCTTCTCGTAGTGCTGGGCGGCCTTGTCCCATCGATCGGGGTTCTCGAACTCTCGCATCGCCCAGGCTCCAACTCATGAAACATCATAAGTATCGTGAGTCTTCGCCGTTGCCAATCCTGATCGGTAGGTGAAGGATTACGCGGTGCGCACCGACAGCCGCCTCTCACGAACGCTTCACGTGCTCCTTCACATGGCACGCCGGGACGGACCGATGACGTCTGAGGCGATCGGGCAGATGCTCGCAACAAACCCCGTGGTGGTCCGGCGCACGATGGCGGGTCTCCGCAACGCCGGTTACGTGAGATCGGAGAAGGGGCACGGCGGCGGGTGGACCATCGTCGCGAACTTGGAGGAGATCTCGCTTCTCGACGTTCATCGCGCGGTCGGCGGACCACATATCTTCGCGATCGGCAGCGACCATCCCAACCCGAACTGTGCTGTCGAGCGCGTGGTCAACGCGGCGGTGGAGGACACTTTGCGTGAGGCCGAGGGGTTGTTGATCGCACGACTCGGTTCAATCAGCCTCGCCGAGCTGGCTCGAAGCTTCGAGGCAAGGTACTGTCAAGGCGGGCCGACGACCGCTTCCACGTGCGGATGATGTTGCGCGGCGATCGCCTTTGGTCGTTCGCCGAGACTCGCTCCAGCCCACAAGCGGAAAACCTATCTCGCCCCCATCCAACCTTGTTCGACCACTTGGCGCGAACCCGAGGCTGGATGCCAAGAAGAAGTTGGGATCACGAATGGCACAACTATCGAAGTAGGCCGACGTGTGCCCGCGGTTACCATGATCCTCGTCGGTCGGCTCACCCCAAGCGCGGTCATTCTGACTTCAACTGACAAAAGAAGCGCAAAGGTGCTGATGAAGTCCGAGAAACCACCATCACCCGATGCAGTCATGAGGTACGGATGATCATGAACTGGCCGCGGAACAAATTGTCCGCACCTGAGCCGCGCGGTATGCGGGGGGCATGACGAAGCCTACCGACGATCAGATTGCCGCCCTCGGTGCTGCGCTGCAGGCCTTTGTGCGGCGCTACAAGCTCGCTGATGCCGGCAGTTCCGAGAAGCCGCTCAACGAACTCGACGTGCAGACCCTGTTGTACATCGCACAGCACCCGGATTGCGGGCCGACCGACATCGCGCGCTACTTGGGCCTTGCTGCGACCACGATCTCGTCCGCGACCGACCGGCTGGCCAAAAGAGGGCTTCTGGAGCGACATCGGATCGAGGGAGATCGCCGGGCGGTCGCACTCCGCCTTACCAAGAATGGCGCTGCGCGAGCCGCCTCCCAGGTCAGCGCCTACAACGCCCTCAACCTGACGATGCTCGAACGCTTGGCACCCACCGAGCGCGACACCTTCATCCGCATGGTGACGAAAATCGCATACCACGAAGGTTGAATAATCCGAAGTTCGTTATATCTGCGGAGCGTGCCCGAATGATCGGGCTCGATTTGCGGAGGACGTTCGATGGCCATCAGGGTCAACGGGACCGAGGTCGACCCGCCGGAGGACGCCCGCGTTTCCCTCCTCGATCTACTCCGAGAGCGGCTGCAGCTGACCGGCACCAAGGTCGGCTGCAACCAGGGGGCCTGTGGCGCCTGCACGGTGCTGCTCGACGGTAATCGGGTGCTGTCCTGTCTCACGCTCGCAGTGCAGGCGGATGGCCGCGAGGTCACCACGATCGAGGGCTTGGCTGATGGGGATGGGCTGCATCCGCTCCAGGCCGCCTTCATCGAGCACGATGGCTTTCAGTGCGGCTACTGCACGCCGGGTCAGATCTGCGCCGCCTCGGCGATGCTGCGCGAGGTGACGGAGGGCGTGCCGAGCTACGTCACCGCCGACTTGGCCGAGGAGCACATCACCCTCTCCCGCGAAGAGATCCGCGAGCGGATGAGCGGCAACCTGTGCCGCTGCGGGGCGCATAACGGCATCATCGACGCGATCCTGCAGGTTGCCACGGAGAAGGCCGCGTGAATCCCGTCACGTATCAGCGCGCCTCGTCATTGGCCGAGGCAGTCCGGCTGGCTGAGAGCAGTCAGCTGCTCGGCGGGGGCACCAACCTCGTCGATCTCATGCGCAAGGGCGTCGAGCGGCCCTCCCAGCTGACCGACGTCACGGCGTTGTCCGCCGCGATCGCGGCGACCGACGATGGGCGCCTCGTGATCGGTGCGGCCGCGCGCAACAGTGCCGTCGCGGCTCATCCCCTCGTCCGATCACGCCACCCGATGCTGTCGCGTGCGATCCTGGCAGGCGCCTCGGCGCAGGTTCGCAACATGGCAACCGTGGGCGGCAACCTGATGCAGCGGACGCGGTGCCTGTACTTCGCCGATGTCGCCGGCTCCCGCTGCAACAAAAGGCAGCCGGGCAGCGGATGCGATGCGGCGGGCGGCTTCGAGCGCTACCACGCGATCATCGGCGCCTCGCCGGCCTGCAGCGCGACGCACCCGTCCGACATGTGCGTCGCCCTGGCGGCCCTCGACGCAGACGTCCGTATCGTGGGTCCGGCCGGCAAGCGAACAGTGGCATTGGTCGATTTCCATCGGCTGCCCGAGGACCGGCCAGACCAGGAGACCGCGCTCAAACAAGGCGAGGTCATCGAGGCGATCGAGATCCCCGACGCGCCGTTCGCGGCTCGGTCCGACTACCGGAAGGTGCGCGATCGCGCGAGCTACGCCTTCGCCCTCGTCTCGGTCGCGTCCGGGCTGACGCTGCGCGAGGGCCGGATCGACGAAATCCGCATCGCCTTCGGGGGCATCGCACCCAAGCCGTGGCGCGCCTATCGGGCCGAGGCAGCCTTGCGCGGGGTGGTTCCGACTGCGGAGGCGTTCAAGGCCGCGGCGGATTTGGAGCTCGCCGAGGCCACGCCGCTCGCCGGGAACGCCTTCAAGATCGCGTTGGCCAAGCGCACCCTCGCTGCCGTCCTCACGGACCTTTCGGGAGACGATCGTTGAGCAAGGTTCAGAACGCCGTCGTCGGCTCGGTCCGCACCGTACTGGGTTGGGTGCCGTCCCAGTGGCTGCCGGGCGGCACACCCGACCCCCTGATCGCGAGGCGCGCCGCCGTCGGACGTCAGGCCTCTCGACTCGACGGCCCCTTGAAGGTCGCCGGCAAGGCACGCTTCGCCGCCGAGGTGGCGGTGGAGCGGCTCACCTACGCCACGCTGGTCCACAGCCCGGTCGCGCGCGGGCGCATCACACACCTCGACACCAGCGCCGCGGAGAGCGCGCCGGGTGTGAACCTGGTGCTGACGTACCGCAACATGCCGCGGATCGAGAGCCCGGCCCTGATCTCGTTGAGCGACTTCTCGGCCGTCGGCAACAGCGCCCTGCCGATCCTCCAGGATGCCGAGATCCGCTACAACGGCCAGGTCGTGGCCCTCGTCGTTGCCGAGACGCAGGAGCAGGCCGATCACGCGGCTTCGCTCCTCGTAATCGGTTACGCGCCCACCAAGCCCACGACCCGGTTCCAAGACGCACAGGCTGAGGCACGGACACCCGAGTCGCTTCTGGTGGAGCGAAACCACGTGTCCGTCGGGAGGGCCGAGCGCGAGCTGGCTCGGGCAGCGCATCGTGTCGACAACCATTACCGAACACCTTGGCAGAACCACAGCGCGATCGAGCTCCACGCCCTCACGGTCATCTGGGACGGCGAAGACTCGCTGACCGTGCATGACGCGACGCAGATGATCGCGCCAAGCGCGGTGGTCCTCGCCAAGCTGTTCGGGCTCAAGAAGGACCAGGTTCGCGTGCTCTCGCCCTTCGTCGGCGGCGGGTTCGGGGGCAAGGGACTGTGGGACCACCAGATCGTGGCGATTGCCGCCGCGCGCCTTCTCGGACGGCCCCTGCGGCTGATGCTTACCCGAGAGGGCGTCTACCGCATCATCGGCGGCCGCAGCCCCACGGAGCAGCGCGTCGCCATCGGCGCAGATGGGGACGGCCGGTTCACGGCGCTGATCCATAGCGGCCACTCGGTGATGCCTACCTACGGGGCATGCCCGGAGCCCTTTACGCTGGGGTCGCGGGCGCTCTACCGCGCCGGAAGCTTCGAGATGCTCCAGCACCATGTCGACCTCGATGTCGTCCCGAACACCTTCATGCGTGCGCCGGGCGAGGCAATTGGCAGCTTCGCGCTCGAGAGTGCGGTGGACGAACTCGCGCATGAGATGGGGATCGATCCCATCGACTTGCGGCTGCGCAACGAGCCGGAGCGACATCCGATCTCGGGAGCACCGTTCTCGCAGCACGCCCGACGCCAAGCCTTCACCGACGGCGCGAAGCGTTTCGGCTGGGAGCGGCGGCAGCGCGAACCCGGCGCGCGCCGCGAGGGCGAATGGCGGCTCGGACTGGGCTGCGCTACGGGGAGCTTCCCCTATGCCCGCATGCCGGGGGCCTCAGCCCGCATCACGCTTCGCCGCGACGGCGCGGCGGTGGTCGCCTGCTCGGCCCAGGAGATGGGCATGGGCACGGCGACGGTCCAGACGCAGCACGCCGCGGATCGGCTCGGCCTGCCGGTCTCAGCCGTCGTGTTCAAGCTCGGCGACTCCGCGCTGCCCGCCGCCCCGATGGCCGGCGGCTCGTCACAGACTGCATCGGTCGCGGGCGCGATCATCGCGGCGGCTGCGAAGCTCACGGGCGAGCTGGTGCGCCTCGCCGGCAATGACAGCCCGATCGCCGGCCTGCGGGCGGGTGAGGTCCATCTCGTCGATGGTGGCGTTGGTGCGATCGGGGACGCCGCGCGGCACGAGGAGTACCGCTCGATCCTGGCTCGGGCCGGGCGCGAAGAGATCACGGTCACGGCGACGGGAAGCCCGCCGCTGGAGATGCTCAAGTACGCCATGCACAGCACGTCCGCGATCTTCTGCGAGCTGCGCGTCAGCGATGCCACCGGGGAGATCCGGGTCGACCGGCTGCTCGGTTCGTTCGATTGCGGCACGATCCTCAACCCGCAGACCGCCGCCAGTCAGTTCAAGGGCGGGATGATCATGGGCCTGGGCTTGGCGCTCACGGAGGAGACGCTCTTCGACGAGCGCAGCGGCCGGATCATGAATCCATCGCTGGCGGACTACCACATCCCGGTTCATCTCGACGTGCCGGAGATCGAGGTGATGTGGACGGGCATTCCAGATCCGCGCTCGCCCCTTGGCGCACGGGGCATCGGTGAGATCGGGATCACCGGCGTTGCGGCGGCCGTCGCCAATGCGGTCTTCAACGCGACGGGGAGGCGGGTGCGAGAGTTGCCCATCACCCTCGACAAGCTTCTGTAATCCCACGTCACAGCCGGACGTCACAAGGAGGCAGGGCCGCCTGCGTGGTCCTTTGCCGGCGATGCGAGCTTCAGCTCTTCAGATGGGCTTGACGATGACGAGCACGGCGATGCCGAGACAGGACACGACCACGAAGGGTGCGCTCAAAGGCGAGAGAACGCGGGTGGACACGCCGCCGGACACGCGCCGCAGCTTGGCGGATTGCATGCCATGGAGGCCGGACAGGACGACGACGAGCACGAGCTTGGCGATGAGCCAGCCGCTCCGCGACCAGTCGCCCGTGACCGCCAGTGTCAGGCCGAACGCCCAGACCAGGATCATCGCCGGCGTCGTCACGCGCATGTCCCAGCGCCGAATGGCCCGCGCCGCTGCAGGATTGACGTCTTGAGACGCGGAGAGAAAGACGGCGACGCCGAGGACACCCGCGACGAACACCAGGGCGGCGGCCACGTGAAGGGCCTTCAGCCACGTGTACAGGTCCGTCATCACGCTGCGCCCGAACCATTCTCAAGCAGCTGCGCCATCTTGCGCCGGACCAACGGACGGGTCGTCAACCCCGCGAAGGGAACGAAGGCGCTGACCGTCAGGCGCGCCCATTCGGAGGCGCGCCAGCCGCTGTCGGTGCCCGTCTGCACGACAGCCCAGGCATAGATAACGAAGGCGAGACCATGCACGGGCCCTAAGATGCTGACCGTCAGCGGCTGACCGGCCAAGTGCTCGAGCGGGACCGCCACGCCGATCAGGAGAATGAGCGTGGTGGCCTCGACAAGTGAGGCGAGTTCCAGGCGCCGCAATTGCGCAAGCTCCAGCGCCACGTGTTCGGACCGACCCTGGTTTGTCATGCTCGAGTGTCCCTCAGGATGGGCGAGTCGGTGCCTTCCCATCGTCCCGTACGGCACGCAGAGGGTCATCCCCGCCCGACGAGCGCACAGACTTAGCGGTTCGACCGAGTGGTCGAGAGCGGCAGAAATGCCAAACTTCGCGGGAATCCTGCCAACCAGAGTGAAGGGTGTTGAGACGTGTCTCCGCGCGGGCTAGCGGCAGTGCTGATGGGACACAGGGGACCTCGCCATTCACACGGTCGCTGTTCTCGCCGCGCACGGCGTCGTCGCGTTCGACCTCACCATCCCTTGCGAGGTGTTCGGACGCGTGCGCCTTCCAGACCCGTCGCATGAGTATCGTGTTCAGGTGTGTGGCGAGGCCAGCGAGGTCCGCACGCGCGCATTCGACATCCACGCGCCCTTCACCCTGACCGACCTTGAACGGGCCGACACCGTGATCGTGCCCGGCGTCGAGGACCTCGACCTCGCCGTCCCTGCCACGATCGTCGAGGCGGTGGCTGCCGCCTATGCGCGCGGGGCGCGCGTCGCCTCGATCTGCACGGGCGCCTTCGTGCTGGCGGCGGCAGGGCTCCTCGACGGCAAGCGCGCGACGACGCACTGGCAGGCCGCCGACCTGCTCGCGAGCCGCTATCCCACGGTCATCGTGGACTCGGACGTGCTGTTCGTGGAGGCAGGGCAGGTCGTGACCTCGGCTGGCGCATCGGCAGGGCTCGACATGTGTCTCCACCTCCTCCGCCTCGACCACGGCCATGCGGTCGCGGCAGACGTTGCGCGGCTGGCGGTGGCGCCGCTCGTGCGGGAGGGCGGACAATCACAGTTCATCCGGCGCGAGGTCTCCGGCTCGGCCTCGAATCTCGGATCTCTGCTCGACTGGATGGCGCAAAACGCGCACCGGCCGCTGACGGTCGAACTTCTAGCGCGGCGCGCTGCGATGAGCCCGCGCACCTTTGCCAGACGGTTTCGCGAGCAGACCGGGACGACACCGCTGCAATGGCTGATCACCGCTCGCGTGCGACGCGCGCAGGAGCTCCTCGAGACGAGCTCGTTGACCATCAACGAGGTTGCTGTCGCGTCGGGCTTTGACGATCCTGCAACGCTCCGCGACCGCTTCCAGCGCATGGTCGGAGTCGGTCCGAATGCCTACCGACGCTCATTCGGGTCGCCCGCTAAACCGTCGCGAAACCGCAAAGGCGCCGATCGCGAAGGGTGCACAATCTGAGCGAGGACCAAAGGGTGGCGTGGCCGCAGAGCCACGGCTCGACGGTGAGGGATCGACAAGCTCGCGTCCCCGCCTGCTTTTCCAGCCGCCTGCCCGAGATCCAGTTCAGTGCGGCGGTCGCCCTCCCAGACCAGGACGACACCCCTTGCGGGACCGACCTTCTACCGAGCCGTCTTCGACGGCGACCTCTTTACGATCGCCCGCACCGAGATCCACGCCGTCTTGGATCGCGCCGCTATCGATCAGCTCATCGGGGCCGAAGTCGCGACCAAACACGGCGTCGCACGATCGGACAAGACGCGAGATAGAGGAGACCCCCTCTCCGTCCATGTCCGCTCTAACCGTCGCGCCGGCGTCGGAGCGACGGTCGGTTCGGCGTCGGATATTTTGTCCGGTCTTCGAGGGGCAACAAAGGTCCCAAACTGATGATCTAAGGGTTCACCACGTCTTGGACGTTCCCATGGCACGCTCGGCGCAGAGTGCGGGCCGGCTCTGCAAGACTGCGCCGCTGATGCGCAAGCCTACGGCGCGTCCTACCACTCGCGTGAGTGGAGTGTACCATCTAGCCGCGGGATCGAACGTCCTGCGCGCAAGCGATGTTCAGGTTCGCAACGCGTCCACGAAGGCGCGGAAAGCGGCGCTGGGCTGACGGCGGCTGGGATAATACAGGTGGTTCGGCGGCAGCATCGGCGCCCATCCCGCGAGAACCTCGATGAGGTCGCCGGTCTCGATGTAGCGGTCGACGTGGGGCAGCGGCAGGCAAGCGACGCCGAGGGCTGCGACCGCAGCGTCGCGCATCAGGTCGACGTCATTGGTGACGAAGGACCCGGGTATCGCGCGCTCGAACCGACGCCGATCCCGTTCGAACTCCCAGACGTGGATGGTGCCGGACGAGGTGTAGCGATAGCACAGGCAACGATGCCGACCGAGGTCGTCCGGCACCTGCGGGGCACCGTGAGTTTCGACGTAGGCGGGCGCGGCCACGAAGGTGAGGGGCACGGGATCGCTGACACGCACCGAGATCATGTCCCCCTGGAGCTCGCCCTCGTGGCGAACGCCGCAATCGAAGCGTTCGGCTACAATGTCCACGAGCCCGTCATCGACGACGAGGTCCACCGTGACCTCGGGGTAATCAGCCGCAAACCCGACGAGGCGCGGGAGGACGACGTGCACCGCCGCCGGACGGTGGGCGTTCACCCGAACGCGGCCTGCGGGACGCTCCCGCGTCGCGTCCAGGGCGCCGAGAGCGCCTTCGACGGACGCCAGGGCGGGGCGCAGGCTCAGCAGGAGCTCCATGCCGGCCTGCGTCGGGGCGAGGGAGCGTGTGGTCCGATCGAGGAGCCGGACGCCGAGCCTCGCTTCGAGCGTCCGCATGGCATGGCTCAGCGCGGAGGGGGAAAGACCGAGCCGCACGGCGGCCCGGGCGAAGCTGCCGGCTTCGACGATGGCCAGGAAGATGGGAAGCCCAGCCCAGAGATCGCGGTCCATTGCTGAAAATCCTTCAGCAACCCATGCACCCGAAGGCGTCTAACTCGCAAGACGGCGACCGTGCATCCTACGCGCTCTCCCCGAAGTCCCTCGTCGGGTCGCCGGTCGCGGGAAACCCGAACTTGCGGCCGAGATCGGCCGCGGGGTGGCAAGCCGCGGCCTCATGCGCCGACGAGACAGGAAACATCCCCATGAACCTTCAGTCCTATCGCGCCCTCGGTAAGTCCGGCCTTCTGGTCAGCCCGCTTGCACTCGGCACTATGACCTTCGGCACGCCACGCTGGGGCCTCGACGAGGAGGGCAGCCGCGCGGTCTTCGACCGCTACACCGAACTGGGCGGCAATTTCGTCGACACGGCCGACGTCTACTCGGGCGGCCGCTCGGAGGAGATGGTCGGCGCGTTCGTCGCGGCGCGCGGGCTGCGGGATCGCACGGTGATCGCCACGAAATCCGGCTTCGCGACGGGTCATGGCATGCATCAGGGCGGGAATGGCGCCCGGCACGTCCGCGCCGCGGTCGAGCGGTCACTGGCGCGCTTACGAACCGACTTCATCGACTTGTACTGGGTGCACGTCTGGGACGGCCTCACGCCGGCCGAGGAACTCCTACAGACGATGAGCGCCCTCATCACGGCGGGCAAGGTCCGTTATTGGGGGCTGTCCAACACGCCCGCCTGGTACGCCGCCGAAGTTGCGACCCTGGCGAGGTTTCATGGCCAGCCCATGCCGATTGGGCTGCAATACTTCTATTCGCTCGTGGAGCGCAGGGTCGAGGGCGAGCATGTCCCACTCGGCCAGGCGTTCGGCATGGGCCTCGTACCCTGGAGCCCGCTCGCCTATGGCCTGCTAACGGGGAAGTACGATCGTAGGGAGGTCGAGGCCGGGCCGCCCCGCCGGGGTGGGGTTCCGAACGAGGGATCGGCGAGGAACGGTGCGCGCCCCGAGGGTGACAAGCGGCTGGACGGCGACAATCCGTTCGGCGACACGCTGTTCACGGAAGGCAACTGGCGGATCGTGGAAGAGTTGAAGCGCGTCGCCCGGGAGGCCGGCGAAACACCGGCGCGCATGGCCCTGGCTTGGGTGGTGGGACGACCGGGCGTCACCTCGACACTCATGGGGGTCAGCCGTGCCGAGCAGGTGACCGACAACGTCACGGCGCTCGGCCTGGTCTTGTCGGCCGAGCACGCGGCGGCGCTCGACGCCGTCAGCGGCGGTGGCGAGAATCTCCTCTACGCGCTGTCGCGCCCGCCGCTGCGCAACCAAGTCGTGTTCGGTGGCGCCGACGTCCACTGATCGGGCCTCAACGCTGATCGGCATCCGATCCGGTGGAGAGCGGCGGAGCGGGCCGGAACAGACCAGACAACCAGTCGACGAACACCCTGATGCGCGACGACAGGTGCCGGTTTTGCGGGTAGAGCACCCAGAACGTCATCGGCGGTGGCGGAAAGCCCTCGAGAACGGGTACGAGCTCCCCCGCCGCGATCTGGTGTTCCACACGGTAGCGCGGCACCTGGAACAGTCCCAGACCTGCGACTCCCGAAGCGGTGTAGATCTCCGCGCCCCGCACGACGACCTCATGGGGCAGCGTGACCTCCCATGTCCGGCCATCCATCTCGAACTCCAAAGGGTAGGGCTGTCCAGTGCCGGAGGCGGTGTAGGCGACCATCTTGTGACCGGCGAGATCATCCGGCGCTGTCGGAACACCGTGACGCTTCAGGTAATCGGGACTGGCGAGCGTCAGCTGCTCAAACGACGCAATGCGCCGCCCGATCAACGAGGAATCGGGGAGATCCCCGGCACGCAGGACGCAATCGACGCCTTCGGTGATGAGGTCGACCATGCGATCGCCCTCGCTGAGGTTGAGCGCGATGCCGGGATAGCGCGCGATAAACGCGGGTAATGCGGGCAGAACGAAGAAGCGGGCGATCGTACCCTGCATGTCAACGCGCAGAGGTCCCCGCGGCTCGGCGTTCCGGAAGGCGTTCTCGACCTCGTCGAGGTCAGCCAGGATGCGGATGCAGCGCCCATGGTAGGCCGCTCCATCGAGCGTCGGCCTGACGTGGCGCGTCGTGCGCTCCAGGAGCCGCACGCCGAGATCCGCCTCCAGGCGCTGGATGGCGTGCGTTGCGGTCGGGCGCGGCACCTGAAGGTCGCGTGCAGCCTGAGCGAAGCTGCCGCGATCCACAATCCTGACGAACAGGCGCGTGACGGCAATGCGATCCATCGAGCCCGCCTAGCCGATTGTTGCTCCCAGCGAAACAGTGCTGTTGAATTAGGCATGCTACCGCTGATTTTCTGACCGAGTACCGTCCTCCCAGCATCAGGGAACGACGGGAGGTTGGGATGTCAGGTGGAGACGGCGAGCGGCTCATGCCGGGGCAGGACATGCGATCGCGCCTCGTATTTCCGGGGCTCGCGTCGTTCTACGAGCGCGCCCAGCCGCTCACCTACGCCCTCCTGCGTGCTGCCTTCGGCCTCACTATCCTCACTCACGGCCTGCCCAAGCTGATGGGGACGGCACACGGATCCATGGCTGACCCGATGAGCGGCTCGATCAGGCTCATCGCCAACGTCCTGCACCTGCCCTTCGCCCCACAGCTCGCGATGTTCGTCGCGCTGCTGGAGACGTTCGGGGGGCTTGCGGTCGCCGCGGGCCTTGGCACCCGTCTGTTCGCGCCCATGCTTGCCGTGCAGATGCTCGCGATCTGCCTTGCTCTGGGTCCGACCTGGCCCTGGATCGACCGCGGCATCGAGTACCCCGTGATCCTCGGCTTCGTTGCCGTGCTGATCGCGATCCACGGCGGAGGTCCCTACTCCGCCGACGACCACATCGGCCGCGAACTGTAGCGCCCAACGCCGCCTCACGACGGCTGCGCCGGCGGCCTGATCAGATCCGCGCCGAACATTGAGCCCGGTCAATCCGACGAGAGGCTCAGCGAACTCATCCCTCCAACCATCACCAGAGGAGAAGCAGCATGACCGGATCGGAAAGCAGGGTCGCGATTGTGACGGGTGCGTCGCGGGGCATCGGTGCAGCCGTCGCGCGGCGGCTGGCGGCTGATGGTCTCACGACCATCGTCAACTATGCCGGCAGCGCGGATGCGGCGGCCAAGGTGGTTGACAGCATCGAACGGGCGGGCGGGCGCGCCATCTCCGCTCAGGCCGACGTGAGCGACGCCCAGGCAGTCAAGCGCATGTTCGATGCGGCCGAAGACGCTTTTGGCGGTGTCGACGTGCTGGTCAACAATGCCGGCATCATGAGGCTGGCGACGGTCGCCGAGAGCCACGACGCGCTGTTCGATCAGACGATCGCGATCAATCTTAAGGGCACCTTCAACAGCCTGCGCGAAGCCGCGCGGCGCCTGCGCCAGGGCGGACGCATCATCAACTTCTCGTCGAGCGTGATCGGCCTCTATCCACCCACCTACGGCGTCTACGCAGCCACCAAGGCCGCCGTCGAGGCGCTGACCCGCATCCTGGCCAAGGAACTCGGGTCTCGCGGCGTCACTGTGAACGCGGTCGCCCCTGGCCCCGTCGCCACCGAGCTGTTCCTCGCCGGCAGGGACGACGCCACCATTGAGCGCGCCAAGCAAATGAACCCGCTCGGCCGCTTGGGCGAGGCGGAGGACATCGCAAACGTCGTGTCGATGCTGGTCGGCCCCGATGGCGGCTGGATCAACGGCCAGATCGTGCGGGCCAACGGCGGCGCGGTCTGAGCCCTGAACCCCGAGCAGGCAGAGGAGTGAGGATCATGAGCAACGTGATCCTCGTCACCGGTGCGTCGAGCGGCTTCGGCCGCCTCATAGCCAACGCCCTCGCGGCGGCCGGGTACAGGGTCTACCCGTCCATGCGTGATCTGACCGGTCACAATGCCGGACAGCGGCCGCGCGCCACCTAGGCCAAACAACTCGGGATCGATCTTCGCACGGTGGAGCTCGACGCGCAGCCGGACGCGTCGGCGTCGAGCGCGGTCAAGACGGTCAACACCGACCACGGTCGGCTCGACATACTCATCCACACGAGCGCTTAGCGCGCCATGGATCCGCGCCCGTGGAGGGCACGTAGGCTTGGCATGAAGCGTGCTGTGTAAGATGCTGGCGCATCACAGCACGGCAGTCCGCCGTCGGCCGTCGAAAGAAAGTCCTCATGGATCGTCGGACATTCCTCCAGGCCTCTATCGGCGCCGGTGTCATCGGCACCACCGGCGGGATCGCTGCCCCCGCCATCGCGCAGGCTGCCCGGAAGACGTTGAAGTTCGTGCCTCAGGCGAACCTCGCCAACTTCGATCCGATCTGGGGGACGCAATACGTCGTGCGCAATGCCGCGGCTCTGGTCTGGGACACCCTCTACGGCGTCGACGATAAGTTGGTGCCGCAACGCCAGATGGTCGAATCTGAGAGCGTCTCGGACGATGGCCTGACCTGGACCTTCAAGCTTCGCTCCGGCCTCCGATTCCACGATGGCGAGCCGGTCCTCGCGAAGGACGCGGTTGCGAGCCTCGCCCGCTGGTCGGCCCGCGATCCGATGGGCCTCATGATCAGGGCCATCCAGAGCGAGCTCGTCGCGGTTGACGACACCACCTTCAAGTGGGCGCTCAAGAAGCCCTATCCGAAGATGCTGCTTGCGCTCGCCAAGAACAACGCGCCCTGCACCTTCGTGATGCCCGAGCGGATCGCCAAGACCGACCCCTTTACGCAGATCAAGGAGTATGTCGGCTCCGGTCCGATGAGGTTCATCGCCAAGGATTGGGTGCCCGGCGCGATCGCCGTGTTCGAAAAGTTCGCGGACTACCAGTCGCGTCCCGAACCTTCCTCATGGCTTGCCGGGGCCAAGCAGATGAAGGTCGACCGGGTCGAGTGGATCATCATGCCGGACCCAGCGACCGCCCTGGGTGCCCTCCAGAATGGCGAAGTCGACTGGTGGGAGAACCCGCTCTCCGACCTCGTGCCGGCGCTCCAGGGCTCGTTGGACGTCGCCGTCGACATCGCCGATCCGCTTGGCAATGTCGGCGCCTTCCGGATGAACCACCTCTACCCGCCTTTCGACAACCCGGACATCCGCCGCGCGGTCCTGATGGCGATGCGCCAGGAGGATTACATGCGCGCCATCGTCGGATCGGATGACGCGCTTTGGAAGCGGATGCCGGGCTTTTTCACGCCCGGCACGACCTTCTACTCCGAGCAAGGCGGCGACATCCTCAAGCAGGGCAACGTCGATGCAGCCAAGGCACTGCTCGCCAAGGCGGGCTATGACGGCACACCGGTGACCTGCATCGTCGCGCAGGACAACCCGATCACGAAGGCGCAAGGCGACGTCACTGCCGACCTGCTGCGGCGCCTCGGCATGAAGGTCGATTTCGTGGCCACCGACTGGGGCACGGTCGGCTCGCGCCGTGCCTCGAAGAAGCCGCCCAAGGAAGGCGGCTGGAACATGTTCCACACGTGGCATGCCGGCGCCGACTGCCTCTCGCCTGCGGGCTACAACGCCTTGCGCGCCAACGGCGACAAGGCCTGGTTCGGCTGGCCCTCGAGTCCCACGACCGAGGCAGGCATCACCGAATGGTTCGAGGCCAAGGACATTGAGGCCGAGAAGGCGGCACTGGCCAAAACGAACGCGGCGGCCGTCAACGATGTCGTCTACGGGGTGACTGGTTTCTTCCTCAGCTACCAGGCCTGGCGCAAGAACGTGAGCGGCATCCGCAGCGGGCCGCTGCCGTTCTTCTGGGGTGTGACCA
>NZ_BPQP01000055.1 GCF_022179305.1 Methylobacterium iners | reverse complement strand
GTTCTGACGGGTCGCGGCGGAAAGTGAAACGCTGGAAGCCATGATCGTACATCCCTATTGGGTAAGAAGCCGGCGTTCTGCCGTCCTCATCACGAAACACGTCGCTTCCTACTCACAAGTTAAGCTGATCGCGCGATATCGGCCTTTCTGCTTTGACTTCATTCCAAGACGCTGTTTTCAGGCCTGCAACTTCAAACAACGTTAACGGATGGTGTTGATGGTCCGACTGTCCTCTAGAACGGAGTTGGCCACATGCCCCTCAGAATCGAGCTTAAACCCTCAGAGCGCCTCATCATCAACGGCGCGCTGATCCGCAACCTCGATCGCCGCTCCACCTTCCTCGTCGAGACGCAATGCAAGCTGCTGCGCGAGAGCGAGATCATCCGTGAGAGCGAGGCTGACACACCTTGCAAGAAGCTCTGCGTCACCTTGCAGGTCATCTATCTGG
Organism: Methylobacterium iners; assembly: GCF_022179305.1. Lineage (GTDB taxonomy): Bacteria > Pseudomonadota > Alphaproteobacteria > Rhizobiales > Beijerinckiaceae > Methylobacterium > Methylobacterium iners. The sequence goes on along the minus strand of NZ_BPQP01000055.1, from coordinate 27,328 downwards.
CCGACGACCCTGCCGAGGCCGAGAACCTCTTCGTGCTGCAATCGACCGAGATCCTACAGCACATGCCGAGCGCCGCGCCCTACCTTCTGTCGATCCACGACGCCATCGCTGCCAAGCAGTACCACCTCGCCATCAAGACGGGGAAGAAGCTCATCGCGCACGAGGCAGAATCAGGCCGTTAGCCGCGCGGGGGCACGGTCATCGCGTCGTCCTGCGGGCCCCTGCTCACAAACCAGGACGATGCTCGCGCAGAGATCCGGGTATTGCTGGCCGAGCATGTAGCAGCCGTCCAGATACTCTGCCGAGACGATGTCCGTCTTGAGCAGCGAGTCCCATTGGAAGTTCGCGAACGCCTTGAAGAACACGCCGGTCCGGTGGATTACCGTCAGACCGGCGGCCGCGGCGTCCCGCTCCAGCGTATCGAGGCTGTAGGTGCGCTGGTGTCCGTGCTGCCGCTCGGCATCGGTGACGGCTGCGCTGTGTGTGATCAGGCCCATCTTCACTGCGATCTGTCGGGACGGCGCATTGGCGTTCGGGCAGGCGATCAGCAGACGGCCGCCGTCCGCGAGCCATGTCTGGTTCACGGATCGGAGCAGCCCTACCGGGTCGTCGAGATGTTCGAGCACATGCGTGAGGACGACGGTATCGTAACGTTCGGGAAGCGCAGCCGTTTCGAACGTCGAATGCACGAACTTGATGGGTCCGTCGACCCGCTCGCGTGCTGCGGCGATTGCCTCCCCCGAGGCTTCCACACAGGTGATGTCGGAGAAATACGGCGTCAGGCGCCGGGTGAAGTCGCCTCGGAAGCTTCCGAGCTCGAGCAGCCGCCCCGGTCGGAAGAACGGCTCGAAGGCGCGAACCATGTATCCGTGCATCACGTCGAGGTCGAAATCGTAGGCGTAGCGGTGGCCGGGGACGTCCTGCGCCTCGTGATCGAAGTCGCGGGTCTCGCTCATGGAACGGCCTCCTCTTGGAGTTCGAGAAATAGTCGCAACGTCTCGCCGTCCGTCGCCTCTCCACGGAAACCGAGACTGCGGTAGAGTCCGAGCGCGCTCGCCCTATGATCGACGGAGAGCAGGAGCCGGTCGAATGAGAGGCTGCGGGCGTGTGCGATGCCTCCCAGCAGCAGGCGGCGACCGATGCCGCGCCTAGTCTGCTCTGGGACGACGCTGACATTCGTCACGAATGCGTCGTGCCGGTCGGGAGCGTTGCAATAGACCGCGACGAGCCCGATCAGATCGGAACCGGCCCACGCCTCGAACCGCTCGGCCTGCGAGACGAGCCTGGCAGCGTAACCTGGGATCGAGACCCGCGTCGCGAGCGGCGGCACGAAGGCCCCGTCGCAGGCGAGAAGGTGAGCGCGGACATCCTCGATCCGCGATCGGTTCCGGTCGTAGCGCGGCCCGGTCACGGTTCGAGCCGCGCCGCGCCGAAGCCGAAACGGCCGAAGGCGTTGCCGTTGTAGAGGAGGTAGGTCGCCCCGTCGCACGCGAAGACATGCGGGTAGCACTGCATGTCGGAATCCCACTCACCCGGCGTGCCCTGCAACGGTAGCGCGTCATCGTCGCGGGTCCAGTGCGAGAAGTCGTCGGACCACGCGTGCCCGAGCCGGTACCCGCGGCCTGGATGGGTGCGGAAATCGACCTGCTCCCGGTAGCAGAACACCATGTGACGACGTTCGCCGACGTCGAAGACGGACGGCAACGCCTGGCATTCCTCCGGCCCGAGCCGGTCGGAAATGATCCGACGGCCATCCTGCTTCGCCCAGGCGATACCGTCCTGCGAAGTCGCGTGGCCGATCTTGTAGACCCGCTCCGGCGCGCCGCCCATGCTCGGGCGGCTCCAGGTCGTGCCGAAGATGTACCACATGTGGAAAAGGCCATCGATCACACGGACGAAGCCGTCACCCACCAGGAATGGCTCGTGCAACGAGGCTGCGAGGACGGGTCCGGAACCCCGCCGCTCGAAGGTCACGCCTCCATCGCCGCTGACGCTGAGACCGATCGCGGTTTCGATCGGAACCGAGACCCGGCGGCTCCAGCCCGTGGTGTAGCCGTAAATCAGGCAATCGTGCCGCAGGATGTTCATCGGGAAAATGCCGTGCTCGTCGAAGGTCCCAAGAGAACCCTGCTCGATGACGGGCCGTTTCGAGACCGCCAAGATGCCGCTCAGGTCCTTGCGCATGTCGACGAAGGCGACGTGGCTCCGGTACTGGCCATCCGGTTCCTGGCTGCGTGTCGAGAAGTAGATCCGGACGAAATCGTCGAAGACAAGGGCCTGCGGGGATTGGGCGAAGGCGCCGCAGCCGAACGGGAGCGGATGCTCGCGCGGATCGTAGATTTGACCGAGCTTCGCCCACCGCATTGCGTTCAACTGAATCCGCCGTCGAGCGCGGCAATCCCGAACCCGTCGCGACCGACCCCGTTGCCAAGGTAGGCGAGATAGATCCTGTCATCGACCTCGAAGACGTGGGGGTAACTGATCATCTCGGAATCCCAGCCCTCCTCGGACACGTCGATGCCGCACCGACCGTCTTCCCGAGTCCAATGCATGAGGTCGGTGCTCCAGGCGTAACCGATGCGGTAGCCGCGTTCCCGACTACGGAACCCCTCGCTGTGACGGTAGCAGAAATGCATGTGATAGCGCCCGTCCGCCTCGAACACGTCGGGGCTGGCCTGAGCCTCGTCCGCTTCGATCCGCGGCGGGATCAAATCACGTCCCACCTTGGTCCAGGATAGACCGTCGAAAGAGGTCGCCATTCGGATCCGGTAGACCGGCTCGGCGCGGCCTTCGACTGTCTTCCAGGAGCAGCCGGCGATGTAGAAGAGGTACCACGTCCGGCCGAACCGCCGCACCTTCGGACCGCTCATCACGAAAGGCTCGTCCGGCGTGTAAGGGATGATCGGGCCAGGTCCCAGCCGCTCGAAGCGGCGACCGCCGTCGCGGCTCACCGCGCAGCCGATCGCCGTGTTGAAGGGGACCGATTGGCAGCGCGTCCAGCCGGCGTAGTAGGCGCGGATCTCCGAGCCGGACCGGATCACCGAGACGGGATAGACGCCGAATTCGTCGAACGCGCCGGTTTCGCCGAGCGGCAGGATCGGCTCATCCGCGACCCCGCGCACGCTGAACAGGTCGCGGCGGTCGAGGTCGACGAAGGCGCTGTAGCTGACATACTGGCCGTCCGCGTCCGGGGCCGGCCGGCATGAGACGTACATCCGCACGACGTCGTCGCACACGAGTGCGGCGGGCGCCTGCGCGAAGGCCTTCATCCAGGGGCGGTCGCGAACCGTTCCGGGATCGAAGACGCGTCCAAGCTTGCGCCAACGGGGCACGGGTCTTCCTCCCCTTCAATAAGATCGTAGCCGTCTTGGAGCATCGTAAGGAGCGTTGATCGCGGATTGAACATCATCACGTCGACGATCGACAACCACGGGACGAACGGATGGCCGAACTGTGCGTAGGCGAAGGGCCGCGCACGCAGGAAGCGCAAGGCGATGCCATGCTGCGCGAAGGCGGCGGGTTCGTAGAGGGCCGTGCCTCCGATCGGATTGATGTAGGTGCTCGCGCCCAGGCGCTGGCAGATGTCGAGGACGCGATCCTGCCGGCGCAGGACGGTCTCGCCCTCGACTTCCGAGGCGATCCGGATGGGTGTGTCGATCTGGAGGTGCGCGCAAGTTCGGACGAGCGCGTGGCGAAGATGGTCGAAGAGAGTGTGGGCTTCGTACTTCAGGGTGGCCTCGACCAGGGGCATCGTCTCAACGAAATGCGGCGCGCGTCGATAGGCCTGCGCGATCTGGCGGCAAAGCTGGTCCGGCGCGAAGCTTGCCGCGACCCGACGCTCGCGGATGTCGAGAGAATCCGAATCCTTCTCGATTGGCAGCGTGAAGACGAACACGTCGCCGTCTCGCAGGAGGCGGTTGCGGTTGATCCAGCCCTTCTTCGTGTACTTGACCGTGTCGTAGACGACGAACTGGTCGACGGCCGCGATGAGCTGGAAATAGCCGATGTAAGGCAGCAGGTACGGCTGCATGATCGCGACCTTCATGGGTTCGCGATCCGTGCGATGACGCGCGCGACGACGGCGGCGTCCAGGTCCGGATAGATGGGTAGGCAGAGCACGCGGTCTGCGGCGAGGGCCGCGACGGGGAGCAGGTCGCGCCGCGCGCTCGGCAGCGACCGATACATCGGGAATTCCGAGATCAGCGGATAGAAGTACCGGCGGGGATGAATGCCGTCGCGTTTCAGAGCGTCGTTCAACGCGTCGCGGCTTAAGGGATAGTCCGGACCGACGAGAATCGGGAAATAGGAATAGTTGGCCGTATCTTCGCCAGCATCGTCCAGGCAGCGGACGCCTCTGACGCCCCGCAGGCCCTCGCGGTAAGCCGCGTCGATCGTTCGCCGGCGGTCTAGCGCCGTGTCGACATATTTGAGCTGAACCAAGCCGAGCGCCGCGTTGAGCTCGCTCATCTTACCGTTCATGCCGATGTCGACGACGCAGGTTTCGCCGTCGTGACCGAAGTTCTTGAGTTTGTCGATCTGATCCTTCCGGGTCGCGTCCCCGCAGACTACGGCGCCGCCCTCGAAGGTGTTAAACACCTTCGTCGCGTGGAAGCTGAGGACCGAGAGATCGCCATAGGTCAGCAGGCTGCGGCCGCGATGCCTCACGCCGAAGGCATGGGCCGCGTCATAGATCACCTTGAGACCGTGCCGGCGGCCGATCGCGTCGATTGCTTCGACATCGCAGGGATGGCCGTAGCAATGGACCGGCAGGATCGCGGAGGTTCGCGGGGTGATGGCCGCTTCGATGGCGGCCGGATCGAGGTTCAGCGTATCGGGATCGACATCCGCGAAGACGGGCGTGAGGCCGCTCCACAGCAAGGCGTGCGAGGTCGCCACGAAGGAATAGGGCGTGGTGATCACCTCGCCCGACAAGTGGAGAGCGCGCAGGGCGACGATCAGCGCGGTGGTGGCGTTGTTGAAGAGGGCGATCTCGGGAACGCCGAGATGGTCTCTCAGGCGGTCCTCCAATTCGCGGTGGTATGGACCGCCGTTCGTGAGAACTCGGGTCCGCCAGATGCTTTCGAGGAGCGGCGTGAACTCGTCGAGTGGCGGCAGGAACGGACGCGTGACGAAGATCGGCTCGGCAGGAGCCGCCCCCGGATTCGGCACCTCGGGGGCTTCGAGGATACGCGCGAATTCCTGCTCCAGCCTGCGCAGGACGGCCTGCACGGGCGTGCTTGGGATGCTGCTCGTAGAGGGCGGCCGTGCGTCCTCCGGGGTGGTCGTTGCACTCAATGCTTCCACAGTGCCTCGTGACGGCACGTCGGCGCTTTCTTCTGCAAGGGGCAAATTTCGCGCGTTAGCCTGCATCGACCCAACGCCTCCACATCGTTCGGAAGGCATCACCGACCTCTTCGGCAAGTCGGACATGGTTCATGAGAGGGCTCGCGAATACGCGTTCACGCAGGCCCGACCGGATGGCCCGCAGGCGATCGATATCGCGTGCCAAGTCAACCGCACAGGCGGCGTAATCCTCCAGCGTCTCTGCCGCGAGCTCCTGAAGCCCCACGGCCGTCAGTACGGCGACGCCCGTTCGCCCGGCCGCATGCGTGCCCTTCAACGCGATGAAGGGCACGCCCATGCAAAGGGTCTCACAGCTCGTCGTGCCGCCATTGTAGGGGAACGAGTCGAGGGCGATATCGAACTCGTGGTACAGGTCAAAGTAGCCGGGGCCCACCCGCGGATGCAAGCTCACGCGAGGGTGCAGCAACACGCGATCGAGGGGCAGCCCAGCGCCCGACAAGCGCTCCTGGACGTGCTCTCGGACCTCGGGGGCCTCGACGCCACCCACGACCATGAACAGCCGCGCGTCGGGGAGTTCCCGCAGGATGCGGGCCCAGACTCTTAGTGCGTGATCGCCGATTTTCTCGAAGCGGTTCAGGACGCCGAAGGTGACGTAGCCTCTGTCCTCAAAGGGCGCGCGCCTTCGAACCTCCGGAAGGTCAGTGGGCGGTTGGTAGGTGGCTGAGACGCCCGGCAGGCGCCACACGGTCTCCGTGTGAAAAGCGTCCGAGGTGCCCGGCACGTCGTGGACCGCGTCGGTTATGCGGTAGTTTATTGCCGTCAGCCCCGTCGTTGCGGGGTGCCCCATCCAAGTCGCCTGAATGGGTGCAGGCTTGCGGGCGAACACCAGCAGTCGGTGCCCGGCGCTATGTCCTGAAAGATCGACGAGGATGTCGATCGCGTGGGTCTCAACCAAATCCGCGGCCGCGTTGTCGGTCAACCCAGCGATACTGTGCCAAGCGTCGAACTTGCCGCGCAGACGAAGCGATACGGCGTCCTCCGTCCCGCGCGTCATGTAGGCGGTGAGGTCGAAAGCGTTTCGGTCCAAGCGTTCGAGGACTGGTTCGAGGAAGCGGGCGACCGCGTGCGCGCAGAGGTCGGCCGAAACGAATCCGATCCGGAGCCGGCGAGTCGGATCACGATCGTTAGCGAAGGGGCGTCGCCGCAACAGGGGATCGGCGAAGCGGCGGCCGAAGGTAACGGCATCGCGGAAATACTCAGCCGGTGAGACATCGGTCGCGTAGAGCTTCGCGAAGAGCCGGTTCGAATGCGCCGTCACGTGTCCGGGCTCGCAATCGATGGCTCGGTCGTAGGCTGAGATCGCTTCGGTCAGACTACCCAAGGACTTCAAGCTGATTCCGAGATTGACGTAGCCGCCGGCCAAGTTCGGATTGATGGTGAGCGCCCGCTTCGCATGGTTCAAGGCCAAGTCGTACTCGCCACGCTTGGTCAGGGCGCCGGAGAGGTTCGAGTGCGCGAGAGCTAAGTTCGGATCAAGCTCAACCGCCTTTTGGAGCGCCGACACGGCCCCGTTGTAATCTCCAATGGTTGTAAGAAAGCCGCCAAGACCGCTGAAGAACTCAGGGTTGTCAGGCTCGCGGAAAATAGCGATGCTGAACAGGTTGAAGGCCAGATCGAGGTTATTTCTCCGAGCGGCGACCGCACCCGCGTAATATGTTGCAGCCGCGTGCGTCTCGTCGATCGCGATGACGAGATCGAGAAGAGCCTCAGCCTGTGGGTCGTCGTTGTTGGTGTAATGAATCAAAGCTTCGGCAAAAGCCAGATTGACGAAGTTCATGACGATCGCTCGCGCACCGTCGGCGTGACCGTGCTGCGCCAGAAACCTTTCGATAATTGTGCGCGCCTCCGCCACCCTGCCGGCTTCCAGCAGGGCAGTCGCCAGGGCGAGCCAGTAATCCGGCCGTTCTGGAGCGCAACGCAAGGCCGCGACGTAGTGCGGCAAGGCCGTTGCAGACGCGCCGGTCCTTCGGGCAAGCGCCGCTAGCTCGAAATGCGCCGCCGCGTGTCCCGGTGCCGCATCCAAGACGGATTGAAGGTTGCGCCGGGCCTTCTCAAACCGACCTGCGGCGTAGTGTTCGGCAGCCTTCGTGAAAAAGCGTTCGGCAGGTTGGACTGCGCGAGGTTGCTCGATACCGCGTGATTGTCGTTGCTTGAGCACGTCTCGCCTCCCGGCAGAACCGGGAAGGTGGAAGCATTATTCCTAAGAAAGAGTTAACCGCACCAAGAACCGCCTCGTTGATGGTCGGTTGATGTCGACATGCGTGCTTGATATCCGGCCTTATCGTTCGCGGGCACAACGCATCCGGTTTGCTGTATCAACCATCAAGCAGTGCCTCGAACCGGGGGCTGAACTCGATCGGCACCAGAGGACGATGAGGGCGGCTGCGAGACTATCGAGCGGGTCACGTTCGAAACTTGCGCATCCTCGCCGCGCAGCATCTTAAAGTATCTAACCTGCGCAGGGGGTCATCCTCGCATCACAGCCGAGCCAGCGAACGGAAACGGCGTTGGCGGGCGGACCAGGCGTAGCGGGCGTCGCCCTCGAGCAGGTGGGCGTGGTCTGACAGACGGTTGCGCTCAAGCCACGCCAGCGCCGCCTCGAGCTCGGCCATCGTCATCTCGGTTCGCCCTTTGCCCAGGACCCGCTTCAGCACCGCGTTGTAGCGATGAGGCAGGTTCCCGCCGTGCGGGGCACGCAAGTCCGCCTCGTCCTCGACGGCCTGTGCCGCCACGGCCGCCGCGAGCTGCTGGCGCACGGCGCGTTCGCTAAAGGAGGGGATCGCGCTCGTCGCGTCCGACATGACGGCTCGCGCGGAACTCCCCTCGGCGGCCGGCGCGGCCACCGGCTTCGGCCGCGGCCGCAGCATGGCGTAGCGGAGACCGACGGCGTTGCTCTCGAGCGGCGTGATGCCGCCCGGGTCCGTGTCGCGCCAGCGGACCGGCTCGGGGGTGAGTGCCGAGACCGGCCTCGGCTCGCGCGGGCGGGTCGCCGTGCCCTGCTCGGCCTCGAGTTCGGCCCGGAACCGGGCGAAGAGCGGATCGTCGGGATGGAAGACGAGGGCCTGCTGCTCGCCGTAGGGCCCCGCATGCGGGTCGACGCGGGTGGCACGAGCCAGCATCTGTTCGAGCCAGGGCCGTGACCGGATATGCGTGAGCGCGGCGACCACGGCGACCTCGGGCGCATCGAGTCCTTCGTAGGCCATTGCCACGGTGACCAGCACGGCCGGCTCCGGGCACAGACGGAAGGCGGCGAGCGCGGCATGCGCGTCCTGCACCGACGACGTGGCGAGCTGCACATCGCGCTCGGCCTGTTCCGCGGGCATCCAGGCGCGCAGGATGGCAAGGTAGTGCCGCGCGCTCGCCTGATCTGCCGCGACGACGAGGAGCTTGCCGAGACCCCGGGCGCTCTCGGCGGGTGCGAGGCCCCGCTCGCGCCGCCGGCGCGCGCGCAGGCGCCGCGTCGCGTGGAAGGCCTCGCTCAGGAGGTCGCGGGCGAACCCGGTGCGCAGGGCCGTGAACAACGCCGGACGCGTCGTCACGCGCACGCCGCCTCCCGAGAGCCGATGCGGGCCGACCCTGGCCTGCCCGGCGCTGCGGCCGCCCTCGAGCCAGCTCGCCTCGCCGTCGAGGGCGCCGAAGTTCAGCGGAAGCACGGCGCGCTCTGCGAGGGCCTGGGCCCGCGAGTAGCCGATGACGGCCCATCCCGGCGCGTCGAGGTCGATCTGCGGCGCGCCGGCCTGTGGGCCATCCCTGTAGGGCAGCCACAGGATCCGACGTCCGTCCGCGCGCTCCAGGGTGCCGGACAGGAGAAGGCGCAGCGCTGCATGCTGGAAGAGTGGGAGCAGGGCCTGGCTCCATGCACCCGAATCCTCGTCGCCGGGTGGCCGATCATCGTTCGCCGCGCTGCCGGGCGAGGGCGCGGGCAGGTGGTGGACCTCGTCGACGACGAGCAGCGTCCGATGGCGCCGGATTTCGTCCAGGTGCAGGGCGGGCGCCGCCGCGATGGCCTGGTAGGTGGTGACGTAGCCGGCAAGGCCCCGGCTGGGATCGCGCGTGTTGTCGGCCGCCCGGACGCTGAGATCGTGCCCCAGCACCGCCCGCCAGAGCGGATCGGCAAAAGCCTCCTCGGCCTGCAGGCGCAAGCTGTCGCGCGGCACGACCCAGACCACCCGGTCGACCTGCCCGGCCTTGATGAGCCCCGCGGCCGCGATGACGGGCAGGAGCGACTTGCCGCCGCCGGGTGTGACGGCCGCGAGGATGTCCGACACGCCCCCCGCTTCGCCCCGTGCAAGGGCGGCGACGAGGCTGGCGAGTGCGCGCTGATGGGTGCGCAGCGCGCGGGGCGACGCGGTCAAAGTACCGGAGCGGGGTTCGACGAAGGCATTGCGGCAGGATGTCGGAAACTGTTGCGCCTGTGAATCCTCTCCGTGCAGATGCAACTGTGAAAGTTGGGCTCACGGGCGAGGCCTGGACCGAATGGTCCACGGCCCCGGGAGGGCCCGCGAGCCGAAGCGGTCGGCTCGGCCCTCGAAAGGTTGAACGGTGCATGCGAAAGTGTGGGATGCCTCGGCCGACCTGCCGAGGCTTCGGCCGAAGGCAGCCGGCAAGATCGAGCGGGCGGTACGTCCCTGCGCGCTTCGAAGGATTGCGGCGTGACGCCGGACGGGTTCGACCGCGACCGTTTCGCGAAGTGCCAGGCCCTGGCCGTCGGCGGTGCCACGCCGGGCGAGCGCCAGGCTGGGCGGGCAGCGGCTGCGCGCGTGGCGGCGAATGCGGGCCTGACCGTGGAAGAAGCCGAACGCCTTGTGGGCGGTGGGTCCCAAGCCTCGGCGCGCCGAGGCTCATCCTCGCCCGAGCCGGAGACCTCCCGCCCATCGCGAGAGACCTACACCTGGCAGAAGCCGAAATCCGAGCCCGAACCCATCACGGTCGCGGAGATCCTCGCGCAGAAGGCGGCCGATCTGGCGCGGCGCAAGAAGGCCGCGGCTCGGCGACAGCGGGACGACCGGGCGCTGCACGCCGAAGAGGAGAAGGCCAAGGCAGTGCTGCGGGAGCAGCAAGCCGTCAGGGATCGCGAATGGGCGGAGGCCCGTCTCCGTCGCGATGGCGAGCCTCTTCCCTGAGGCTCGATGCCGGAGATCACCGCGGGGGCGGCGAGGGAACGCGAGGGCAGGAAGGGGACTGAAACCGGCAAAGCTCGGCGGCGCTCGAGCTCGCCCCGATGACCTCGCGGCCCCGAAGCGAGGCGAGATCAGCGGCCCAGCCGGAGAGGGAAGCTGAGTTCGGTCGAACCCGCCTCGGTCAGCAGCGGGGCAGGGGGAGGACGAAACGGCCCCGCGGCTCGGACGACGGACCTGGCGCGCTCGTCGAGCTCGGGAGAGCCGGAGCTCTTCTCCACCACCACGCGGTTCACGAAACCGTCGGCAGCGATCTGAACGCGGATTGTCACCGGACGCGACGCTCGGCCCCGCGACGGGTTCGTCTCCTTGCCGCCTGCCTTCGTGATCTTCGTGACGACCGTCGACAGCCATTCCCGCACGTCGGGGGGCGTCTGATCCTGGGCCCAAACTTCGCTGGAGGCGAGAAGGACCGCGCAGAGCCCGGCCGACCAGATGAACGAGCGCAATCCCATCCTGCAAACCTTCGTGGCCGTTCATTCAGGATCGCCGACGGGCGTGCTGCCCCAGCGCTCGTTCATCAACCTGCATACAGGACGAGCGACGCCGGTCCCGGCGGCCCTCGATGCGAAGTGTGTATGTCGTCCACGAATCTCAGGAGGACACTCGCATCGCGATGCGCTGACGACGCAGGCGAGCAAGGCATCCATGCAGCGCGACGCGGTCAGGGCGGCGTCGAGCAGCCGAGGTCGCGGTCGCGGGAGGATGGGGCCATTGCCGCGCCGCATCGGGCTGCCCCGGACGTCGCCCGGGTCCTGACCGGCGCTCGCGAGACGCCTGGTCTCACGCGATCCTGGGATCGACCACAGCTTCCGTCAGAGACGAGCCAGCGCGACCTTGGCCACGCCCGAGACGCCGATGGCGCGGGCCGAGGCGTTCGACAGATCGATGACGCGGCCACCGGTGAAGGGACCGCGATCGTTGATCCGGACCACGATCGAGCGACCGTTGGACTTGTTGGTCACACGAACCCGCGCGCCGAAGGGCAAGGTGCGATGAGCAGCGGTCAGGGCATGCGTGTTGAACCGTTCCCCGCTGGCCGTGCGCTTCCCGTGGAAGCCCGGTCCGTACCAGGAGGCCATGCCGGCCTGAGCGCGCGAGGCGGTGCGGGCATGAGCATGCGTCGTCGTCACGCACATCGTGGCAACAAGCGAGGCAAAAGCCAGTACGATCTTGGTGTTCATCATGTTTCCCGTTGCATAACCAACGGTTCGTCATGATGAGCTTGAATAATGCCGGAGTATGATTGCCGAAAATGTGTCAAAAAAGAACGGGCCGTGGACACATATTTGTCAGACAAGCTTGGGCCAGGCGCGAGTAGATGTCGGAAGTATAGCGATGATGGCGAAACAATAGCCTCGCGATGCAAGTGCGTCATCGCCCGCGCCGGGCGGGTCTCCTACGCGAGCCGTGCCGCGCCCGTCGAGCCGTGCGACGGGCGCGGAACCGCGTCGATCCAGGCCACCACCGGTTGGAGCGTCGGACGCGGTCCTGGCCCAACCGGGCGCGTCACGTTCGGGTCAGGTGGGTGGAAGGCTGATCCACGACCGGCCCGGCACCGTTCGACCCCGGGCGTGTCCACGTCCGAAGCTCGCCGGTGATGGCGGCGCCCGCTTCGAGGAACGTCTTCGGGAGGGGCGAGCGGAGAACAGGGAAATCGGGTGCCGCCCCGGAACGTTCGCTCACGTCGAACACGATCTCTTCGGACATCCCGAACCTCGGAGGAGGGATGCCGCGCGGAAAGCAATGCCCTCAAGCCTCCATCAGCGCCGCGACATGCGCGCCGACCGACTCGCGGAGACCCTGCAGGTCATAGCCGCCTTCGAGCAGCGACACGATCCGTCCCCCGCAATATCGGTCCGCAATCTCCATGACCCGTCGCGTCGCCCAGGCGAAATCCTCGGCCTCGAGCATGAGGTTGGCGAGCGGGTCGCGCCAATGGGCGTCGAATCCGGCGGAGACGAGGATGAGGTCCGGCTGGAAGTCGCTGAGACGTGTCAGGATCCGGCTCTCGAGAGCCTCTCTAAACGCCGCGCCGTCCGCGAAGGGCTTCAAGGGCGCATTCACGATCGTGCCGTGCTCGCCTTCCTCCGAGACCGCGCCGCTGCCGGGATAGAGCGGCATCTGGTGCGTTGAGCAGAACAGCACGGACGGGTCCGCCCAGAAGATGTCCTGGGTGCCGTTGCCGTGATGGACATCCCAGTCGACGACGGCGACCCGCTCGGCCCCGTGTGATCGCTGCGCATGCCGGGCCGCCACAGCCGCATTGTTGAAGAGACAGAAGCCCATGGCTTTGGTGCGCTCGGCGTGATGGCCCGGAGGTCGCATGGCGGAGAACGCGTTTCGCGAGACGCCGGTCATCACGAGGTCCACGCCTTGGACCGCGGCCCCGACGCCGCGCAGGACGCAATCGATGCTGCCGGGCGACAGGACCGTGTCGCCGTCGAGATGAACCAATCCCTCGGCTGGCGCTGCCGCAACGAGGCTGCGAATCCACGCCTCGGGATGAGCGAGCATGACGGTCTCGAGGCTCGCAGGCTCGGGCGCGCGGCGGTCGAGCGCGGCGAAGGCGGGCGCATCCAAACATTGGAGGACGGCGCGCATCCGCTCCGGCCGCTCGGGGTGCCCGTGAGGCGTGCGATGCTCCAGCGCAGAGGAATGATGAAGCAGAACCGTCATATCAAACCCCTGAACGTCCCGGCGCTCTGGTATACCAGAGCCTCCCGAAGCTCACCACCCGCAGCCTGGCCGAACGTCGCCGCTTTCGGTGATGGCGCGTTCGAGACCGGAAAGAGCCGGCACGGGGACCTAAAGCAGCTAAGCAGCAACTCGACGCAGGAACCATATCGCTTGGCTAAGCTTATGACGGCTGTGGTATTTATTATTCCTCAGTTCCGTAAATCAAAGACTACTTGTCACGTGTGGAAGCATCAGTACTCTGGGCTGCTCCGCTGGGAGCGAGGCAGGCGATGCCCTACACCACCGATCTCATCTTCGATGCTTCAAAAATGGACAAGGCCGCGGAGAAGCCGCCTCGCAAGCTTCGTGCGGATACGGACTCGAGTGCCATCGCCGAGGCCGAGCGTTTGTTACGCTCGTCGAGGGTCGTCGCAGGGGTCAACGGCGACGAGCCTCCGGCTGCCGGCGTCATCTCCAAGGATGGGCAGGAGTTCGTCTGCGTGATCGTGAACCCTCCCGCCTCCGAGACGGCCGAGGATCCCTCATCCCTGGCTGATCCTTCCCACCGCGGCAGCGACGTGGCCTGAGCCCGGAGTAGAAGGTTGAGCAGGCGGGCGCGGCGAACCGCGCGCGTTCGACCTTCGGACTCAGCGAGTCCCCATAGAAGGACCGCCAGAGGCGCCACCGCTGCCGGGTGGCCCGCTCGTCGGCGTTCCCCCGATGTTCACGCCGGGCTTGCTACCGGGGACGGATGCGGGGCTGGGATTGCCGGGAACAGCTTGGGCCGGACGATCATCGATGTCGGGTGCACCCGGAACCGGGCCGGGGGTCATGGACGGCGCGGTGACTCCCGTGTTCCCAGCACCGCCGCTCGGCGCCAGCTTCTCGGCGAAGGCTGACCCCGCGAGCAGCACGGCTGCGCAGGTGCTGAAAACCATCGTCATGCGCGCCATGGACTCGTCCGTGTACCCGTACCGTCGACCCAACAGTCGGCACGCGCGGAAGTTCAAGGCTGGCGCATTCGCGTCGGCCGCCCGGTGCTACGCCCTAGCGCGCCAACCTATGGTTCGGAAGACTACAGCTCTGGCGCACCCGACACGATTCGAACGTGTGACCTTTGCCTTCGGAGATCTGAGAAAGCAGTGGGAACGCGCGAGCGGTACCAAGCGCGTTTGGCGCCCAAAGCTCGACCTTCAGCTTTCGACCCTTTGCAGCCCCTGGGAAGGTCCGCTTCCTGGCAGCCTGATGAACCAGAAACTCACTCAAAGAACGGCGGGCGGTGCCCACCCGCTACGAGAAACCGCTTCCAGCTTTATGGGCGTCCTTTGCCTCGCTGCCACTCTCGATTGGCTCAGGCGCTAACTGGCCCTAGCAAAACAGTTGCTCCGTTTAGAGCGTAGACCGAACTCACGACTGGACGGGTGCTTGAAGGTGCCGTGATGATAGCAAGCGTTGTGTCGGTCTCGCACTCCTGCCTTCCATGGTAAGCGTGGCATCATAACCGGCTAGGCGTCTTAAGCTTCCATGAGCCGGGTCTTATCCGGATGCAACAGCCGGCCTGTGTGTGGTTGCAACCTGCTTCCAAGAAGCAGGCCTTTCATCGAAAGAACCGCGTTTGGCGGGCAAAGAGCCAAACAATAAGCAAGATGATCGAAATTTCTGAAGCGTGGCAGCAAAAAACTGCAGAAATTCCATCGTATGCTTATTTTCGTATCTCGCTTCTGTGCACACATTGACAATGTTGGATTGGATCTCCGACGCGGTCTCGTTGGCTTATAGTGGCGAATGCCAACGGGATCGGCCCTTCCGAGCCTTCGCCTCGCAGTCTTCGGGCTTGCGAGGCGTTTTTATTTCCATCATCAAATGAGTATAAGACGTAGTTAATTCTCTTGCTCAAAAAGTTGGGATCGTGTGATGCTCAGCCTTTCAGAATTGAATGCAAACCGAGAGCGTCTATGGGTTAGATGCACGTTATTATTACTAATAGCGATTGAAGGCTTTGCCTTACTAGCATTCACACTATGGGTGTAAAATTTGTTCAACAAAAAATTTGCGCTTTTGGTCGGCAACTCCCTTCGCTTCCTATTTAATGGAAAAACCATTTGATTAGGTTCGACGTTGTCGGTCCAATCGTTAGTACGCGAGCGCACTTGATTAACCGAGCAGCAAAGTGCCGACTCTGGGTGAGTGCAGCTGCGTAGACTGAATGACCAACATCGTCGGTGACCAGCACCGTGGCGATGTGGCGCTCACCATCACTCGGAACTTCGTCGGGTGCGATCTCGGAAAGAGGCGCTTTGCCTACCGCCACGCTCATAGCGGGTCCAACGCCGTTAGTCAGTTTCCGCCGCGAGATTGGAACGGCGGTAAGGAAGGTCACGGCTGCCAAACAGACCTGAGCGCCAGGCGAGGAGAGCAAGGCCACTCACCACAGCGCCAACCGCGCCGATGACGATAAGGTCGCTCAACCCCATCCCACTGACACGAGACTGCTGGCGCGATTTCAGCGCGTTCACCTTCCCACGAATGAAGAGGCGCGTGGCGTGCTCAACCTCCTCACGCGATAGTAGCTTACGGGCAGCTGGAACTAGCTCGTGAGTGTGTCGGTGAAGGTGCTGGTCAACCAGGAAGGCCGCATCTGCGAAGGCGTCGAGCCATCCATCCGCGTCCTTCCGGCGAGACCGCGCCAAGCCCGCCAGCGGGCGCATGAACGCCTCCTGCTCGCCTTGCAGGTCCTCAACGAGGCGGCGTGTTTCAGACGTGCGGCTCAGGGGCTCGTAGAGGCTGGCCCGGACGGCGACGGCGTGGGTCTCAAGCTGATCGATGAGGTCGTCAAGAAGCCGCTCACGGTTCCGGACGACACTGCGACCACCTAAAGCGTTCGGGACGTCGTGGATGAGCTGCGCGATGTTCTCGTGGTCACGCTCGATCAGCTGCCAGACGTCCATACGCTCACTCCTCAGATGGTCTCACAAGCGCCAGCTTTGCGCCCAGCAGCTTGCCCTTAGGATTGGCTGCGATCCGTAGGGTCCTCGCGCTCAACGCTCATCTGAGCGTCGTCGAAATTGTAGCCCTCCAGCCAATCCGCGCGCTCCCGCGAGTCGGCCGGATAAGGGTTTGCCTCAATCGGCCTGTCTTTGCCCTTCGCGATCTTGCCCTCGTTCATCACAGTGGTTGTTACAAAGCTCATGCTGCACTCCTGATGGTCCAAATCGCCACGCACCCATGAAGCGGCAAGAGCCATGAAGAGAGCACTCGCTTCGTCAGTCAGTAGGGCAGCTCGGGTGGTAGGGTGTGGTAAGCCGCGTTGCGACTCACCATGAGCGTATCCGAGACTTCTCAGCTACCCTGCTTGGGCATGAGCTCGCGGGCTTCTTTCACGACTGTCGCACAGCCCTGGTCACCCTTGGCGTTCAGGTCGATCGCCCGCTGCAGGGCCATCTTGGCCTGAGAGGCTTTGTCCTCCGTGTTCAGGTCCGCCCCAGCCTTTGCAGCGCCGCCCAGTGCGGCGGCCGCCGCCATCGTCGGCCGATTCTCGGATTGCCGGCGCACATCCTCCGGAGAAGTCGCAATACGGCCGCTGGCGACGCCATCAGCCTGCCCCGTGGCACCCGTGGGCCCAGAGACACCTCCCACCGTTCCGGGCGAACCGCCACTCTCGCGGGACGCGCCGCCCGGCTGTGCCCGGTCCGTCTCAGAGCTGCCCGGCTTCAATGGGCTTGCCGTGCTGCCCGTGGTGTCGGCTACCGATGGCTGACCGGCCCTGTCGCTCGGGCCCTTCTGCTGACCGTAATCTGGCTCGGAGATTGGTGCGCCGAGGCCCACCTGCGTGCTCAGCTCACGCCGCAGCTTGGCGATGTCGTCCGTGCAGGGACCATTCTCCTGCGCAAAGGCCGTCATCGGGAGAAGCGTGAGCGTAGCGAGCGTAGCCGCGCAGCAGAGCTGGTTCAGGGGCGTCATTACTGTTCCTTTTGAGAGTGTTCTCAAAGCTGCCAACCTTGGAGCTCACGCATTGTTCAAGGCGGAAGGGAGCGGGATGTCAGGCTCATCTGAGCTCGACTGAGTGCGTCGCTGACCTTGACGAGTGTCGCTCGCTCGGAAGCGGCGGCACCCGCCGTTTGTTGTGGAGGCTTCAGACCGCCTTGCGTGGGGCCGTGCCGGTCGTGCTCGTGCTGCTCATGTTGATGCGCTCGTGCTCGCCGTCGTGATGCAGTGCTACTGAGGCGGTAGCGGCGACGGAATCGAGACGAAGTAGATGGTGAAGGCGATCAGCGCGAGCACGAGAAGCCCTGCCAAGATGTAACCGGTCTTGCTGGACCGAACCTGTTCCTGGCCGTGATTGATGTCGTGCATGCGAGAGGCTCCGAAGTAATGCTGTGATGGCAACAGGTCGCAGCAGGCGAAGTTCATGGAGCGCAACGGCAGCATGGACGCACCTACGAAGCGGGACGTCACTCGCCGTTTCCCAGCTTGATCAGCGCTGCCAGCACCCAGATGGTCATGGGGCCACAGTCAAGAGCGAGCAGAGCGCAATCGATTGATAGCAGCGCACAGAGCGACGCAACGTTCATGATGAGGACGCCGGTGAGGCCACCAAGCGCGTCAATTCACCGAAGCTGCCAATCGTACTCCTACGGAGCTCCCCCACAAGATCGTCGGCAACACCGGCAATCCAAGTTAATGACACGACGGCTAGCGCTAGCGAGACTGCGCTAACAGCCCTGCTCAAGGCGTTTCCCATTTGGCCCCCGCCACTTCACTCCTGCCAAAGGCCGCACGTGACCACCTGGGTCAGCAGCTTCGCAGCTTCTATGGGCTAGCCGCGCTCGCTGCCGTGCCAGATGCGTTTGCGACACTCCTGACAAGGCTTGAGGCTGTGCTCGCCGAACGTGGCGAAGCGCTCACTGCTGAGGTTAGAGCTGGTCTGACGGCCGCAATGCCGTCGCTCCGTGCCTTTGCTTTGTCCCTGACCCGCAACCACACCCGCGCGGATGATCTCGTGCAGGAAACCCTGCTGAGGGCTTGGAGGAGCCGCGAGAGCTTTCAGGCAGGCACACGCCTCAACGCTTGGCTCTTCATGATCATGCGCAACGCCTTCTACTCGGATCACCGGAAGAGGAAGTGGGAGTTCGAGGACGTAGACGGCGAAGCAGCTGCACGCCTCAGCACCGCACCTTCACAAGGTGACAAGCTCGATCTGCAGGACATGCTGGCGGCTCTACAGCAGCTGTCGGAGGAGCAGCGTGAAGCTATCGTGCTGATCTGCCTGAATAGCATGAGCTACGAGGAAGCGGCCGCTGTGATGGCGTGTAAGCTCGGCACACTGAAAAGCCGGGTCAGCCGTGGGCGGGAGCGATTAGCTGAGCTGCTTAGCTACACGGCTGCTGAACTCGGGAACGACGGGCTGATGCTAGCCGTGACAACTGAGCCCGCTACGATGGATACGCGGGCTGCACCCCCGGCACCGTGACGCCGCGCCGTAATTCCTCGCACGTATCAATACGAAGTGGTCAGGCCTTGTAAGCGGGCTGACCGTGCTGATCCAGCACCTTGAAGGTCACGCTGTCAGCCTTGAAGCCAGCCTGCACCAACTCGGCGACACGCGCCCTGCCGGCTTCGGTTGCCTCCTCAATGGTCCCATACTGCACCGGGAGGTCCTCCGGCGGCGTCCCCTGCTCGGAGGTGCCAGCTTGGGGTTCGACGTGGGCGATCTCGACAATGTAATACATCCCGCCACGTTGGCATGAACGCGCGCCAAGTCCAACCACTGACGTTCTATGGTGGTGTGATGCATCGCTGTGTGGTCCTCAGGACCGAAGCCGGGACGAGGAAGTCGCGGATGTTGGCGCGATTGTCGTGAGTGATAGGCCGATCGCCGCGCCGAGGAACTTCCTGCTTCTCCCCCTAATCTCGCGCAAGGCAGCGATGCGCAGACCGAGAATTCGGTCATCATCGTTCGCGGCTATCGAGCTACTTGTGAGAGGGTCTTCCATCCAGCGCACTCAAGGGCGGGGCTCTCACTAGGGCAAGCGAGCCCCGCTGCCCGATTTGATTACAGGCTATCGGACACATCGTGGAGGGGGAGCGACGAAGCCGGTACGCAACTTGTCTGCCGATTAGGCTCATGGGACGAGGTTACGGCGTCGTTCTCAGCCGGCGCGGAAAGGGCCTTTGAAGTGCCCAAGCTCAGCATGATCGCCGAGGATGCGTCGGGCCGAGCTGATCTTCTGCAGCGTCTGCCGGGTCGTGCCCGCACTGCGGACCTCCTCCTCAAGCCGGCGCAGATGCTCGATCGTCAAAAGCGCAGCAGTGCTTGGCCTATCTGTCTTCTCCGCCGCCAACCCGATGACAAATGAGCTGGTCGCCGCGTCGAGCTCGAATGGATCATTGGCGCTATGCATAGGGGTTCCTCATACCATCGGGAACCAGACTACTGCCCCGCACAGAGGATGCAGCAACACAGGATAACGGCAACAGATTTGTGCATCACAAAGTATTTTTTAACATGTATTTATAATCAAATTTCTATTCTTACATAGATCATTTATCAGAATTATATTTCTTATCCGGAAATATTTCGAGGGTGCGTCAATCCCGGCAGAAACAATCGCGCTTTGGATCTGTTGTTGACCACACACTCACTGGAGTTTCGATGTACAAGCTTGCACTCGCCGGCGCCTTGGCGCTCGGCTTATCTGCCCCCGTTCTTGCCCAGGACTTTCCTTTCTCGCGTGAGCCCGATACGACCGGGACGATCGTGACACGGCAATCCAACACGACCGGCAACGCGGAAGATCTTGTGATCTCACGCGGTGCAACGGGCGCCGACACCATCACCTCAAGTTCGGCTGCTGGCGGCAATGCCAACCTGCCCGAGCGCGCGGTGCCGAATGGTAGCGCCAACGGCGGCGGCGGACGCTGAACCAAGACAATAGCCAAGCCTCGGCAAGGCACGTGATCAGTCCGGCCGCCCCACTGGCGCGCCGGGCGTTGCTTGGGTTTTCGTAGCTATCCGCCTGCTCCAGGATAGCCGTGTCCCATCCGGTCTTTCAACGCTCGTAGATCGTTTGCGCAATCAGGACCGCCTCGTCGTGCGAGACGCGATGAATCGGCCTGCGCTGTTCAGGCTCGTCTTCGAAGTACGTCGAACGAACCACCTTACCAGCTTGATCTTTCACCACGACGGTCTCAACGTTCATTCGGGTCTCGCATCGCAGAAAAATCTGGAGGCTGCTCATGGGCTTCCGCACGAACCTGGCCGCAGCGATGATTAGGCAAATTCAGTGAGAAGCTTCGTCGTCCAAAGCACGGAAGGTGCGGCTTGCAATGGCTGCTTGTTGCGCTGACCAACCAAAGCGCTCAGCGGTTCGCACCAGTGAGGCGCTAGGTTGCCACTGCCCACCTCACGTCAGCTCACCGGCCATTGCAGGCTGGTTTGGCGTAGACGTCCGCCCTTCAGACTTGTGCGGCAGCGGGTACAACATCGGTGGGTCCACCGCCGTGACGAAGCCGCTGGCGATGTGCGAGTACTCGGGCGTCCGGAGATAACCGTAGGACTTGTGGTGGTTGGCCTCGCCGTTCGGCCGGCAGTAGTCGTTGACGACACGCTGGTCGATCACCTCTACGCCCGAGTTGTTGGGGCCGTAATCTGACCCCAACGCGCCCGTGACGGTGACGATGTCGTTAGGGTCCGCCAGGTTCGTCCACTGCCTGACATTGTTCGGCACCCGAACCCCACCGCACTCCTCCTCGACCTTCAGCTTCACCTTCGCCAAGCCGAGCGGTGAACCTGCGGTGACGAGATGATCGACAGTCAGGCCAGGCTCGTCGCGCTCCAACAGACGAAGTGCGTCATAGGCGATCACCGAGCCCATCGAGTGCGCAAACAGCAGGATGCGGTGGTCGCGGAACTGATGCAGGCGCTCGATCAGGCGGGCACGGACCTGCTGCGCGAAGTCCTGTTCAACATGGTAGTGCCAGAGGTCGTCGAAGCGGTGCTCCAGGATGAGGTCGTCTACGAGGGTAAGGCCCGTCGCCTCCTCGATGCGGTCGATACCTTCGTAGACAGTGGCGAGCACGTCCTGGCCCGTGAGGGGGGGCGCGTCTTCCCCGCTGGGCAGGGGTCCCTTCCCGCCGTGAGGCAGGTAAGGTTCGATAATGGCGTCGCCTTGCAGCGGCGCCTCGTAGCGAAGGTCAGCCCAGTAGACGAACTCGAAGGCGAACTCGGCGCCGGTCAGGCCCTGGTTGCGAGCGAGGCCCTCGGTGATGGCGGCCTTCCACCAACGTGTCTTCTCGTCGACCGGCGGCTTGTTGGCCAAGCCATGAATACCAATGATAACACCAGGCCGGTTGTTCGACGACATCAGTATTCTACAGGGTGTAACTACATCAACCGACGTCGATGCAGCATCGCCAATGTGACCACTGGCAATGCTGCATAGCGTAGTTCGTCATATCAGAGCAATCTTTCAGCCGATACCAGGCGCATGCCTGGGCAGCTGTCCTTCCGGCGTGTACTTGTCGACCGCGTCCGGAAGTTCTCGGGACAGCCTGCTCACGAGTTCCTCGCGCGACAGCCCGGTCTGCTGTGCCAGCGTGGCCAGCACGTCCGGTCCGATGGCCTGCTCCAGATGGGCCGGGGCGATCTCACGGTTCGGCCCGTGGTTGACCCAGGACGAGGCCGTCTCGCCGTGACCGTTCTGAGTGAACCGGTTGACCAACTCACCGAGACCACCGCTGAGGAGCCCTCCAGCACCCGCGCCGCCGAACGCCCCGCCGAGGTTCCCCAGGATGCCGCCGAGGCCACCCTGGCCTGCCGATGCACCAGCTGCTGGAGCCGGACCGCCGGGCGCACCCTGCCCCAGGCCGCCGAGCATCTCGGCAATCTTGTCCTTGTTCTGGTAGCCCGCCACCGCGAGCAAACCCAGGAGGGCAGTCATCGACGGGAATCCGTTGTTGCTCATCTCTTCTCTCCTCGTTGTCGCCCGACGATGGTCCCGGAACGCTAGAGGCGTCTGAAACAATCGTTGCGAGCTCAAAGGGACTGCGGGGCGACGCTCACCCTGCGGTCCTGACGTAGGTGGGTGGCTACTTACGCGTCGCAGGATCGGTGGTGCCGGTACGGCTCACCTGTCCGCGCTCGTCCTCGACCTCGACCTCGGTGCGACGCACCGTGTCGCTGACCGTCTCGGTACGCTCCGTCGCGTCCTTGCGCAGGCCGACCTCCTCGACGACGCGTGCTTCCTTGGAGACGACAGCCTGCTCAGATCGTGTCGTTGCCTCGATGGTCTTCTCGGCAAACAAAGCCTCGTCGGTCGACGTGGCCGCACGGTTCACGGGGCGACGTTCAACCTGCACGGTCTCGTTGTGCAGGGTGACCTGCTCGGTGACCGGCGTCTCGACGACATACGAGCGGACCCGCACACGACCCAGCTCGGTTGCCCGCTTGCCGACGTTGAGGCGCTCCTCGACGACCGGGATGGACTCGGTGTCTCCGGTGGAGCCCGTCCGCCCTGTCGCTTGCGCCGTGCTGGTCGAACCGGCCGCGGAGTAGCCGCTCCAGCCTTCCTTGCGCCAGCTCGCCTCGCGCTCATCGAGATCGACGGCGCCGTGCTCCTCAAGGATGTCCAGGACGCGTGAGATGTGCCCTTCCTCGGCCGACACGGTCAGCATCGTGCCGCCGCGGTTCATGCCCTCGGCGTAGGTGTAGCGGTCCTCGTCGGGGAGGAGGGCGTCCTTCAGTGACGACCACAGGCCACGCTCGTCACGTCGATGATCGTAGGCGCTGGAAGCGGTGGTGGTCGTCGTCGTGGCCGGGGCGGTCTCGGGCAGCAGCCTGATGGCGGTGCCGGCAACGCCGGCGGATGTCAGCTTCTGGATCGCGGCCTCGGCGTCGGACCGGTTGTCGAACATGGCTGTCACGGTCTGGGTCATGCGTCTGTTTCCTTGCGAGATGCGCCATCCATGTCGGAGGCTGGGGGAGAGCGTTCGACGACGGCGTGCTGCTTGCGCATCGCCACGGGGACCTCGACATCCTCGACCGAACTGGTCCGGCGCATGTGCAGCTCTTCCTTGAGCACCAGGCGCTTCTCGACGACGAGGATCTCCTCCAGGACGGGGATGATGGTGAGGCCACCCTCCATCCTGACCTGTGGCATCGGATCACCGTCAGCGACGATCCGGTCGATGGGCACCCGGGTGACGCCGACCGCGTCGCTGCGCAAAGTCTCGCGCAGCGTTTCCTCGCTCACCTCGGTCCGCGTACTCACCCGGACGCGGCCGGCCTTGACCACGCGCTTGTCGATGCGCGCGGTCTCCGCGACCAAGGCGATGACATCCCTCTCGCCGGTCTCACTCTGATCGGTCGAGGTCGTCTTGGCGACGCCGAGCGTCGATCCGGCGTCGCCACCGTTCATGCCCGACGCTGCGTGCTGGAGAAGCTGCTCACGGTGGCGGTCACAGTCGGCTCGATCGCACCCATGCGGCCACCGAACCAGGACGCCACGGCGCCAAGCACGAGGGCAAGGAAGCCGAACAGGGCTGCCGTCGACACGGCCTTCCGAGTGGCTTCCGCCGCCTGCAGGGCCTGCTGCTTGGCCGTGTCGACGGTCTGCTTGTACTGCTGCTCGTACTGGACGACCTGGGCCTTTGCCTGGTCAGCCGGGATGTTCTGCGCCTTGGCCAAAGCCTCGGCCGCCCGGGTCCGCGCCGCCTCAGCCTGAGCCTGATCACCGGTGAAGGCTGCACGGATGGCTGCGACAGCGGCATCCTTGGCAGCGGCCGGATCCTGCCCGCTCGCTGCGCCGCGAACCGACTGCTCGATGGAGCCGAACGGGTCGTTGATCTTCGTGAGCGAGGGCGCCGCCGCCTGGGCCGCCGTCTGGGCTGCACCGCCCGCCGTACGACCGAGACCACCGGCAACGCTGCCCAGCGAGTTCAGCGCCCCGCCGAGGATACCGCCGACCGTCGAGGTCAGCAGGTAGAAGATTACCAGGGTGGTCACAGCCCAGGAGGTCAGGCCGTGCCAGGCTGCGGTGCCCTCCTTGGGCTTGCCCGAGAGACGGCCTGCCGCGTAAGCGCCAGCGAAGGACGCGGCAATGCCCGACAACGTCCACCAGATGCCGGCGCCCATCGAGAAGGACGAAGCCGCGGGATTGTCGCCGCCACCAGCGTCCAGGCTCGCCGCGCCGATGCCGATCCCGAGCAGGTTCAGCAGGAGCTGGATGACGAGCGCCACGACGGCGCCGGCGAGCACCGCGCCCCACGAGACCTTGTTGAGCATGATCGAACGCATGTCTTCCGCCGGCGTGACGGGACTCATGTGCGGGGCATCGTGATCACCATGATTACGAGGTGTATCAGGAAGCGGCGGGCTCATTTTTGCTGTCATGACGCGACCTCGTACTGATTGTTGAGGAACTGAAAGCGAGCGGGAGCATGAAACAGCCGCGCCCAACCATGTTGTTTGCAGGTGTGATATGAGCTGTTATTCAGAGACTTAGCCGAGTTCGTTGGCCGGCGACTGCGTCTCTTCGCAGTCTGTTAAGTCACGCTCGTATCTGCAGCAGCGCTGCCTTCAGCGAAGGTCGAACCACTACACGTCCAAGTCCAGGAGCAGCGGCAAAGTTCCGAGGATTAACATTTGGGCAGTGAAGCCGACCGGGGGGTCGGAGCAAGCATGGACCGGCCGCTCCGTGAGCTGTGCCTAGAGCGCTTTAGCCTGGCAGGCGCTAAGTCACCTGTTGGGCCGAGGCGATCCTCCCGCCGATCCACTCGACGCCGTAGCCTGCTGTGCGGACCGCTTCTATGCAGACGGCCCGCCGCTCGTGGGTCCGACGGTCGAGCGACCTGGCGTAGACCTGGTCGGCGACGGCGAGCACGATCCCCTCCGACGGCGCACCACGGCCCGCCCAGTAAGCGTTCAAGGAAGCCATAGCGCTGTCACAGATGCTCGTCCGCTCCGCCTCAGCGAGATCAAAGCGTAGATCCTCAAGTTCGGCTGGGCCGATCATGGTCGCATCCTCATGGGGTCGCCAATCCCGCGAGTGCGCGATTGAGCCACCCGATAGGACCGACGATGCCTATGGCAAGGCGCCGATCATGCCCTTGGCTTCGGTCATGGTGTGCTCGCAGGCGCGCTTATCGCCTCTCCGATCCTCGTCGGCCGCCCGGATCAGTAGGATCCTCGCCCCTTCGATCTGACCGGCCGTCGAAACGGCGTCGGGGTCAGTGGGAGCGTCGAGGCGGACCGTAGTCACGGCCCGGGTCGAGCCAACGGTGAGGGTGTGCCCTGGCTTGAGACCGGAGACCTGGACCGCGCCGGCGCTGTCGAGGCGGCGTTCGATGGTGCCGATCTGCTCGGCGCAGGAGGAGGCCAGGACCGGGAAGGGCGCTAGCGCCAGGGCGACGGTCGCGAAAGTTGCCAGGAAACGCATCGGAAAGTGCCTTCGGTGTGTGGCTGCATCCAGGACCCGCCCGACGAGCAAGTGACCTGGTGCCGTCCCCCACCGGTCGATGCGAGGGTAGCTATGGGACAACGGCTCGCCACGCCTTATGTTGCATCGCAACATGAAACGCGGGTGTGCCCTGCGTTTCGCAGTCCTCACCACCGAATACTTTGTACGCTCGGTACGCTTCTGCGGTTCACTTTAGCCTATGCGCTTAGCGCTCCAGCTACCGCTGCAATCCACCAACCCGCCGGATGTGCGCCACGTCCCGCTGCCGCTGCCATCCGAATTGAGCTTACCCATGATCGGAACGGTATTCGAACCCTTGATGATGGAAAGCTGGACAACTCCACGGGAAGAAACGCCGCCGCTGATATCAATGTCCTCGCCTGGAACCGAGGCATTACTGGACTTGATCTGCACCTGATAACTCGTGTTGGCTGAGCACGGGCCCTGAGATGTCATAGCCAGGATATTCCAGGAGCCGTCGAACTTGTTCGGCACCTGGACCTTCTTCGTGGCCGCATCCGCGGGAAGGGATGCGCCTGCTATCAGGCAAGTTGCTAGGATCGAGACACGAATATGGGCCATACGACGCTACGATGATTTCACGGTCGAAGCCGACCGAGCGTTCATGGAACGGCGCAGCAACTTACGATTATAAGTATATGGTGCGCAGTTAATGTTTTACATCTAACATAAATTGTGTTGGTGGTCGGAATTGACTCATCTTGGCTGCCGACGAAGACAAATGAGAAGCCCTCTCAGTAGTTCTCCGCCTCGGCACGCATTACGTCGGAACCCAAGTCGATCATCCAGTTCTTGCGTTCGGCACCTGCGTGCATCGGCACGCGTTTGTAGACGAGCTCCTACTTAAGGCCGAACATAAGCAAGCCTGTGCCTAGTCGGACGGCTCGTCTATAGGCGGAACGTCCTCGCCCAGCCACAAACCTGCGAAAGTCAGGGTCGCCGTGTAGACCGTGACATGCGCCTCGTTGCGCACCAGCATCGTGAACGCCTGGCGGTCGCCATCCTTTGGGATCTTGTCCTTCGCGAAGGCAGGCAGCATCAGCATGGCCTCCCTGCGGATCTCCTCGAACCCAGCGCACTCACTCCCCTCGGTGTCGCGCATCAGTGTCGAATTGTGAACGTCAAAGAAGTAGCGGGCCACGTGCCTCTCCGCGCTTCAACGGGCGGGAGCACACAGGTCTCACAAGCGCGGAAAGCCTTAGTGTCAGAGCTGCGACGACCCCAACATATGCTGGCTTTCATGCGCTGTATTTAACCTAAGTGTCGGCCTTTGAGGCGCCTCGATTAAATCTCGAAGACGACAAGGCATCGACGCGACGTATATTTGCCGACGAAATGGCCCCGCGAGCCGTTGGGCTGCGGGGCCAAGTCTTGGGAGGGACACCTGCCGACGCTGATCGGGGAGAAACGTCCGCAGGGTCATGTCAAGACGAGCACCATTTAGACGCAGCAGCCATCGCACCTGCCAGCCATCAGCGAACTAAAATATGATCGTCTTTTACGAGTTGGGCTCAGTTGCAATCATTGAAGAACGCCAACACTGCGGGCTTGAGCGAAACTAAGCTGTCGCAGCGTGGCTCTTCATATGATGCCGAAACCACCGCGTGGCCTCCTCCAGCGTGTCGAAGGGCG
>NZ_BPQP01000054.1 GCF_022179305.1 Methylobacterium iners | reverse complement strand
TCTCCCAGTCATCAGCACCCGCGAGAGACTATCTGATGATGAAGGATCAATAGATCGAAATGTATTCAGCGTACCATCATACGGCAGCTTTTCTGAAGTTAGTTCAAACTGTCCAGCCACTGCAAAGCTTGTGTCAGGATGCTTCTGAGCTGTCTCCACTCGGGGCCATAACTACGAGGACGCAGACATGCACAGACTTATCCACCTCAGTGACACGTGTCCGTTTCAGCTGGCCGCCCAGAAGCGGACAATCCGAAGGTCTAACAAAGGTCGGAAGCAGCGGTCGGTTCTACGGGGGGATGGGTGGCTCGGAGAAGCGCTCCCTCATGGCTTGTCAGGAAGCTTGGCAGTCTATGTGGCTCCATGCTTGGCTACACAAGCGGGGCGATGCAGCCGCCAACCTTGAAACCTCTCACCAGAGGGGCAATCTGCTCGAATTCATCAAAACACAACATAGTTAGTATGGAGATCCCTAAAGCGTGAATACTTTGGCACGGCGAATGAAGGGAAATCGCCATGCCGCTCGCGCCTTCCAATCCAGGCTGCCCTTATCTGGATGAGCTGATCGTCCTGCTCGACGAAGAAGCCGAGACACGCGAATGCCGTTATCGGCCACAGCTCATCGAGGCCCTGCGTGAACTTGAACTGCGTGCAGGGCTTTCCGGTGCCAGCACAATGACGCTCGCGCTCATCAGCCTGTCGCGGAAAAAGGTTCGGGCGAGCGAGCTGCCACCTCCGCGTCGAATGCGGTCCCGCTTGCCCGTTCTTGGCATGTTCGAGGTCCATTAAGGGTGCCTCTTGGGCCTACCCCTCCGCGAAGCGGCTACTTTGCTACTTGCCCGCCCAAAAGCGGACGGTCGCAGGTCCACCCAGTTCGGTCATAGGTTTCGCGTTCATCAGATTGCCCGGAAGCGGACACTTCCAGCGTCCGAAAAGGGTAGGAAGCGGAAGTTAGGTCCTAGCCCAAAAGCAGACCTACCGCTTGGCGCCGTTCCAAGCCATTCACGGCGTGCTTGTTTGACGCCCAAAGCGGACATT
The DNA here is from genome assembly GCF_022179305.1 of Methylobacterium iners. Classification (GTDB taxonomy): domain Bacteria; phylum Pseudomonadota; class Alphaproteobacteria; order Rhizobiales; family Beijerinckiaceae; genus Methylobacterium; species Methylobacterium iners. Next base: position 16,480 of record NZ_BPQP01000054.1, on the reverse strand, counting down.
AAGGGATTGACGAGATTACCCAATTCTGATTTGCAAAGCGGCACCTACGCGGCAAGGAAATGAGCTATATTCGAATAGACGGCAATATCACGGGCGCACTACTTGTGTTTCTAGCGGCAGTGGGGGAGCCCTTGTTGTAGGGTGGAGCTCAAGGGCAATGTATTCGGGTGCGCCGTGGGCGAAGAGCTCAGCACGCATGCCAAGCAAGCAGTTGCTCAGGCGCTGCTGAAGCGAGCCGAGCCCTTGCCACTCAAGACGCCAGAGTGGGTTAGCCCGTCGGCTGTCCCTGGGAGATGACTGCAGAGCCGAGCTGACGCCCCCAGGTTTCGCTGTGGCAAATCGCAGAGGATAGGCCGAGCTGACCCACCCGCGTTTTTAAGAGCACCTGCCACTCCACTCGCGCTGAATTTAGATGAGTATCGTTGAGTGGATCTTTGCCGGTCCGCGCCCGGGTTGAGATACCATAGAAGCAGATGTGCACTCGGCAATCGCGGCTTTTCGGCTTGGCGCCTTTTGCGGAAGCTGTGACCGTCCGCTTGGCTGTAGCGCCTCAGGCAAAGATCCAGGACCGGGACAAGTGACCATCCGCCTGTCCGCGTCCGGAGGGGCTATGGTCCCATCGGGCATCGTGTGGAGGGCAATCTTTGCTGACCTCGGGGTTGCTGCCTAGCGATGGTCCTCGATGATCTTCAGGAGGATGACTTACCGACTCCCCATGGCCGAGGCGGATCATCGGTTCCGATCTCCGTCGGGTTTGAACTCGTCGACGCAGTAGGCCATCGCAGGCGCCAAGCGTGCGATATGTGGTTGCCACCGAGCCCTCGACGCGAGGTAGGTTTCAGCCCCCGTCTCGTTCGGTATCGCCTCGACGCCAGCTGCCGAGACCCGGCTGACGGCCTTCGAGTAGCGGGTGCGCCATTCCTCGTTCTCGGCGCGGGTTACGTCAACCGTGGCCGGCAGGTCTCCGGGTAGAAACGTTGTTTCGAGGGTGACGACGAGCAGCATGGCGACGCGCCAAATTGCATCTACGGCGGCGGCGTCCTTCAGCCATGCTGCCTGATGGTCTGCAATCCCGCTGCGGATCAGTGACACCGTGTCGAGGGCAATGAATGTTTGTGCCGAGACCGAATAGAAGGGCTCCTGAAAGCGAAAGTAGAACAGCACGGGATAGAAGTGATGCGCTTCCTTCATCTCGGCCATGGTCCCGGCGATATCGGCCAAGTGGGTGTAGCCCGTACTGAACTGCCCTTCCGGCGCGAGGCGGGCCAGAAGTTCGGCCGCGTCCGAGGTTTCCCCCGCCAAAAGACGCAGCTTCAGTCCGAGGGCATTGCGCTGCCGAAGCGCGGTGTAGACCTGCATCACGTAGGTCAGGACCAGCGACGTCACCGACATTCCCACAAGCGAGTTTGCTAGATAGATTAAGCGGTAGCCATCCGTGGCCGGCTTGAAGTCGCTGGCCCCAACGATCGCCATGCTGCTACCGCCTGCGTAGAGCGCTGTGATGAAATCGGTCGGCGTCTCGCCGCTGCCCGCCCGGACGGCCGCACCGAGGGCGGGATGGATGATCAGGCCGGCGCCTAGTGTAAGTCCCAGGGACCAGAACAACACGTAGACAATGAGGATGACTGGCCCGCAAAAGGAGAGCACGGCACCGCGCTTCCGTCCGGATGCGTCCGCGGCACGGCGGAAGATTGCCCAGACGAGGTGCGCGGCCCGGTCCGCGAATAGACCTGTGCCGATGCGCGCGTAGAGGACGGTCAGGAAGACGTCGGCGAGGACGAGAACCATGATGAGCGCGCCCGACGCTCGTTCGAGAACAGGCAGCATCGCGCTAGCCATCCTTCCAGCCTTCAGGCGTTGGCGAGCGTCCAGGGACGCATCGCCTCCGGGCCGATGACGTCGGATGGCGGTCTGAAGTCGCGCGCGGCGCCCCGCATCGCCTCGGCACGCTGGCGGAAGCCACTGCGGCGGCGGTAGTCACGTCGGACCTTCTGGGAAGGGCTGAGCGGTGCTCCCAACAAGTTCTGCGCACAGATCACGTCGAGGGCCGTCACGCCGGCTAAAGCCACGAGCGCGATCAGGACGTTGTCTTTACGCGGGTTGTGGCCCTCAAGCCCGGGCAGCACCGTGGCGATGTCGAGCGCGTCTCCTGCCACCCGTGCCGAGATCCAGGGGGTTGGATCGCGCGCACCTAAGATCCCCACACCCTGCAGGATCTCGCGCACACCGTAGGCTCGGATGACCGGGGTTGTGCGCGGCATTCCGAGCCAGCGAGCAATGGCGCCGCCGTAGGCTATTTCGGTCACCCCAAGGCCGATCGAGAACCAGCCTAGGCCGTGGGCAAGCCCTCGGGTTGCAGGATCCGGCCTACGACGCGGATCTGAGGTGAGAGAGCTCCGCAACGCCGAAGGGTCAGGAGCGCGGCTCCTGTCGCGTCGAGACATAGCCTCAGACATGCTGACGTCCTCGCTGTCGCAATGAGACGAAGTGGGCAGGCCCGCCGCAGCGCGGCGGACCGTGGAGGCGCTTAAGGTCTCAGTACGACCTTGATGCAGTTGTCCTTCTTGTCGCGGAAGGTCTTGTACATCTCCGGACCCTCTTCGAGCCCCGCCCGGTGGGTGATCACGAAGGAGGGATCGATCTGCCCGTCGTCGATGCGCTTGACGAGATCGTCCGTCCAACGGTTCACGTGGGTCTGACCCGTGCGGATGGTCAGACCCTTGTTCATCAGGGCGCCCATGGGGATCTTGTCCACAAGCCCGCCATAGACGCCGGGGATCGAGATGACGCCGGCCGGACGGCACACATAGATCATCTCGCGCAGCACCGGGGCTCGGTCGCTCTCCAGCATCACCGCCTGTTTGAGGCGATCGTAAGCGTGCTCCAGCGCCCGGGGCGAATGCGCCTCCATGCCGACGGCATCGATGCACTTCTCCGGACCCTTGCCGCCCGTGAGTTCGTTCAGGCGCTCAACGACGCTCTCCTGGCTATTGTCAATGGTGATTGCACCGCCTGCCCGCGCCATGTCCAAGCGCTCAGGAACGCTGTCGATGCAGACCACCTGCTTAGCCCCAAGCAGGAGCGCGGAGCGCAGCGTCATTTGTCCGACCGGACCGGCGCCCCAGATTGCCACCGTGTCGGTCGGCTGGATATCGGCCTGCACGGCCGCCTGCCATCCGGTCGGGAAGATGTCACCGAGGAACAGCACCTGCTCGTCGGTGAGCCCCTCCGGCACCTTGATGTGTGTCTTGTCAGCAAAGGGTACGCGGACGTACTCGGCTTGCCCGCCCTGATAGCCGCCGGTGAGGTGGGTATAGCCGAACAATCCCGCGGTGGTGTGGCCGAAGGCCTTGGCCGCGATGTGCTTGTTACGGTTCGATCGTTCGCAGACCGAGAAGTAGCCGCGCTTGCACTGGTCGCACTCGCCGCAGATGATCGTGAAGGGGATGACGACACGTTCACCCTTCCGGAGTGCACCATTGACGCCCTTGCCCATCTCGACGACCTCGCCCATGAACTCGTGGCCCATGACGTCGCCCTTCTCCATGCCAGGCATGAAGTGGTCGTAGAGGTGCAGGTCCGAGCCGCAGATCGCGCAGGCCGTGACCTTGATGATGGCGTCGCGATCATCCTCGATCTTGGGATCGGGAACCGTGTCGCAGCGGATATCCTGAGTGCCGTGCCAAACCAATGCTCTCATAGGGATCTCCTCGGAAGCGTTGAGGTCTCACCTTTTCGAACGACTTGAGGCCGAGCCATACGGATGATCACTAGGGATACATCCGGGGCGTGGGTTGTTAGCCCACGGAAGGGCCTAAATTATGGGAGACAATCATCGCGCATCGAGCGACTTTGATGTCGCTGACACGTCCGGCCAAAGGCTGGGCGAGGAACTCACCCGGCAGGATCAAACGCTGCTCGTTGCGGTTCTGGAGTTACTTCCGCTCGGCGTCGGTGTTTACGACCATCGTGGCGATCTTCTTCATGCAAACGCGCTCATGCGCGATTACGTCGGTCTTACAGGGCCGTCCTCTTACAACCCGGATCTATCAGGCCGCTGGCAGGGGTACGACTTTCACAATCGGCCGATTCCCCCTGATCGCTACCCAGGCAATCGAGCCCTGCGCGGCGAGACGGTTAGGCCGGGCATCGATCTAGTTCATATCGACCATGATGGACGTGAACGATGGAAGCGCGTCAGCGCCGCTCCCCTTCATCCGAAGACTGCCATGGCAGGCAATGTCATCGTCATCGTCCAAGATGTGGGCGATCTCGAGGAAGCCGCGAAACGAAGCGGGGCGGCATCGATAGAATCGGCAAGCCAGCTACGCTTCCTTGAAGCGACGCTCTCGTCGATTCCTGATTTCGTCTACGCCTTCGATCGTGAACGACGTTTCGCCTACGCGAACGAAGCCATGCTGGGCTTTTTCGGCCTCCCCGCGAGCGCGATGCTTGGCAGAACGCTCGCAGACCTCAATTATCCACCTGACCTCGCCAAAGATCTCAACGGCCACATCGACCGCGTCCTGAACGAGGGCGTAACGACTGAGGGCGAATTCTACTACCGAAGCCCAAGCGGTTGCGGCGCCTACTATGACTTCCTCTGGGGCCCCCTCCGCGCAGCCGATGGCTCGATTAAATTTGTCGTCGGCGTTTCTCGTAATACGAGCGAACGCCACGCTATGGAGGAGAAGCTTAAAAGGAGTGAGGCTCGGCTCAGGGCCGCGACCGATCTCGTGTGTCTGGGCATCTACTCGTGGGACCCGACTACCGGGGCGCTCACATGGGACGAGCGCATCCGCGCGATGTGGGGCTTACCCGCTGACGAACCGGTCGACATCGCCGTCTTCGAGGCAGGAGTTCATCCAGACGACCTCACACGCGTTCGTGACGCAATCGCTGTATGTATCGATCCAGCCGGAAACGGTGCTTACAACATTGAATATAGGGTGATCGGGCACGTCGACGGGGAGACACGCCATATCGCGACCTCCGGTCGGACGACCTTCGCAGACGGTCACGCCGAAGGCTTTATTGGCGCCGTGATTGACGTCACATCACAACGCCATGCCGAAATGGCTATCCGGGCAAGCGAAGCGCAGTTCCGCAGTTTCGCCGAGCACAGCCGAAGCCTTATCTGGATCGGCGACGTGGAAGCCGAGCAGATCATCTACCGGAGTGCAGCTTTCGAGCGGATCTGGGGCATGCCGTGTCAGGAAGGACCTACCGCGCTCGGTGATTGGATCAAAGATGTTCACCCCGACGATCGGCAGCAGGTCGAACGGTCGCTTGCCCTCGTCAAGGCTGGCGAGGCAGTCGAATTCGAGTACCGGATCATCCGTCCTGGTGACGGCACAATTCGCTGGCTGCGCGATACCTGCTTCCCGATCGGGGGCGAGAACGGAGCGATCAAACGCATTGGTGGTATCGCCACTGATCTCTCCCAGGAGGACGAGCATCAAATCTACATCGTCAGCTCGAATTTGAGCGAAGCGCGACGGCTCGCAAACATAGTTCGGAGCCTGGAATGTCGGGTACGAACCTTCGACAGCGCGTCCACCTTCCTCGACATGGCCCCGGTCCTCGCACCGGGTTGCGTATTGGCTGATCTCCGTCAGCCAAAGAACCAGAGTCTCTTGATCCCGCGCGAGCTCAAAGCACGTTCGATCGCGATGCCGACCATCGTGCTCGGTTCACCGACGGCCGATGTTGCCTCGGCAGTTCATGCCATGAAGGCTGGCGCGGTCGACTACCTGAGTTTGAGCGACGATGATGCGCTGCGGTCCGCGTTGCTCACCGCGATTCGGGAGTGTCATAGTGGCGTCCGGCCAACGACCATAGATGAGAGTGCTGCGGCCCGGTTGGGACGATTGACACCCCGAGAACGCCAAGTTCTTGTTGGTCTCGTTGACGGCGGTACTAACAAGACAATCGGGCAGAAGCTCGGTATTAGTTCCCGGACGGTGGAATTGCATCGCGCCCAGGTCATGAGCCGCCTGAACGCGGGAAACCTAATGGAATTGCTCCAAATCGCTCTTGCAGCAGGGATGGAGTCTACGAGCAGCGCAGGTCGCAACCAACGGAAACCTACCTAGGATCGTTCCGACCTTATCTGCTTTGAAGCATTCGTCAGATAAGGCTGAATGGCCACCGCAGGTGCAAAGTCGAACGTCGGCTTTCGGGCGACTGTTCAACGACGGTTTCTCACCTCGGCCTGCCCTTCGCCGGCAACAGCTCCATGGTCCGCTGAAGGTTACGTCGGATGTTGGGGTAACGAGCCCTTGCTTTCGTAGGCATAAAGCTGTTCCCACAGATAGGGTGCCGTACGGCTCGCACGTGCCTCGGCCACTACCCCGGGACGGCCAGCCGCCACGACAGTTCCACCTATTTTTCTGGCCCCGGGCCCCACATCGATGACGTGATCGGCTCCCGCGACAACGCGCATGTCGTGTTCGACCATGACGACCGTGTTGCCCGCATCGACTAAGCTGTTGAGCTGGAGCATGAGGCGATCGACGTCGGTCGGGTGCAATCCGGTCGTTGGCTCGTCGAGGACGTAGAGCGTGCCCCCGCGCTGCCCTCTCTGCAACTCGGTCGCGAGCTTGATGCGCTGAGCCTCTCCGCCGGAGAGTTCGGTCGCCGGCTGGCCCAGGCGAAGGTAGCCGAGGCCGAGATCCCGCAGCACGATGAGCGGCCGCAGCACCAAGGGCTGGTCCGCGAAGGCCGTGCAGGCGCGCTCGACCGTCAGCCCGAGCACATCCGCGATGGTCAGCCCATTCCAGGTGACCTCCAGCGTCTCCGGCGCGTAGCGGGAGCCGTGGCAGGTTGGGCAAGGGGCGTAGACGCTCGGCATGAACAGGAGTTCGACGCTGACGAAACCCTCGCCCTCCAGGCCGGGCAGCGGCCATTCGCGACGTTGAAGGAGAAGCGGCCTGCGTCGTAGCGGCGTCGGCGTGCCTCGGGCGTGGCGGCGAACAGTTTGCGGACGGCGTTGAACAGGCCGGTATAGGTCGCGAGGTTCGAGCGGGGTGTACGTCCGATCGGCTTCTGATCGACCTTCACCAGACGCCGGATACCCCTCATGCCGCCAACGATGCGTCCCTCTGTCGGGCCCGGCGCATCGTCAAGCGGATCTTCCGGTTCGTCGTCGGTGCCGACGGGCCGTCCGAGGCGATCGCCGACGAGTTCCAAGAGGGCCTGGCTGACGAGACTCGACTTGCCGGAGCCAGAGATGCCCGTGACAGCGGTTAGGCAGGCCAGCGGGAACGAGGCCGAGACGCCGCGCAGGTTATTGCGAACGATCCCTTCCAGGTGCAGCCATTCAGAGGCCTCGCGCCCCGGGCGCTGGGGCGGTGCGGCCAACCCGAACAGATGGAGGCGCGTGCGCGACGCCTCAACCGCACGCAGGCCCTCCGGCGGGCCGCTGTAGAGCACGGTTCCCCCATGCTCGCCCGCCGCCGGGCCGACATCGACCAGCCAGTCGGCGCGGCGCATCGTGCCGATGTCGTGCTCGACGACGAACAGCGAATTGCCCGCGGCGAGTAGCCCGGCGAGCGCGTCGTGCATGGCATCCCCGTCGGCGGGGTGCAGCCCCGCCGTGGGCTCATCAAGCACGTAGGCCACGCCGAAGAGCTGCGAGCGGAGCTGGGTGGCAAGGCGCAGGCGCTGCAACTCGCCCGACGACAGGGTCGTGGTCACCCGGTCTAGCGACAGGTAGCCGAGGCCCAGCTCCATGAGCGTTCCAATCCGGTCGACGAGATCAGCGGCGAGACGCTGGGCGGCGAGGCGCTTCTCGATGGAGAGGTTCGGCGTTGCGCGCACGTCCGGCGCACCGGCGTGGGCCGACTCTCCGGAGGCGGCACGCCGAGCCCGATCCCGCCGGCCCGCCTCGCGATCGAGCGTCCCGGGGTCGGCGTTGCCGGCGGTGTCGTCATCGGGCAGCCTGTCCTCGGCGGCCGGCCGCATGGTCTCGGCGAGGTCGGAGAGCGGCATGCGCGACAAGTCACCGATATCGAGGCCGGCGAAGGTGACCGAGAGCGCCTGGGGCTTCAGGCGCTTGCCGTGGCAGGCGGGGCAGTCCTCGCCAACGAGGTAGCGCGCCGCCCGTCGGCGCATGAGAGCGCTCTGCGACTTGGTGAAGGTCCCGAGCACGTAGCGGCGGGCGCCCGTGAACGTGCCCCTATAGCTCGGCTCCATCCGACGCTTTCGGGCGAGCCGCGTCTGCTCCGGGGAGAGCCCGGCGTAGACCGGCTCTTGCGGTTGGTCGTCCGTGAACAGAATCCAGTCCCGAAGCGCCCTCGGCAGGTCCTTCCAGGGCGTGTCGACATCGACCCCCCGGCTCACCAGGATGTCCCGCAAATTCTGCCCGCCCCAGGCCTGCGGCCAGGCCGCGACGGCACGCTCGCGGATCGTCAGCGAAGGGTCGGGCACCATGGACGCTTCCGTCGCATGGTAGACCCGCCCGAGTCCGCCGCAGGACGGGCAGGCGCCCTGAGGCGTGTTGGGCGAGAAGTCCTCCGCGTATAGCATCGGCTGGCCCGGCGGGTAGGTGCCGGCGCGCGAGTACATCATCCGCACGAGGCTGGACAGGGTGGTGACGCTGCCGACCGAGGAGCGAGCGCTCGGCGAGCCGCGCTGCTGCTGGAGGGCGACGGCCGGGGGGAGCCCCTCGATGGCGTCGACGTCTGGCACGCCGACTTGGTCGATCATCCTCCGCGCGTAGGGTGCGACCGACTCGAAGTATCGCCGCTGGGCTTCGGCATAGAGCGTGCCGAAGGCGAGCGACGACTTGCCAGAGCCGGAGACACCTGTGAACACCACGAGGGCGTCGCGCGGCAGCTCCACGTCGACGTCGCGCAAGTTGTGCTCCCTGGCACCCGAGACCGTGACGTAGCCCGGCCGTCCTGCGCCTGATCGAGCAATCCTGACCAGTTCTCTGGGTTTCGGTTGGTCCACGGAACTTCCTCTCGACGCTTTCTTTCTCGCAGGACATCGAACGTTGCCGTGACGACTAGAGACTCAGGAGCGCGGGACTTACGCAACAGTGGATCGCTCGGTATGCGCGCAGGCGGTTCAAACGAAATCTGCAGCTACCATCCTTGGCAAGCGGGCAAGTTTTGCCAGGTGTTAATTTTTGAAAGCTCAAGAAGGCCGAAGGAGCGTTTGCACCGCGTGGGTCGGAGAAGATCTCGCTTGCACCCGGCTTAGAAACAGCCCTGGCAGCACACCCGCATTGGCATTGAACGACAATCGTCTGCGGTGGGCCGCCTCGGGCGACGCTTGGAGTGCTGCCTTTTGATGGCGCCATGTGCGGCGCAAAATCGCTCGCGCCGACGATGGAGAGGATTCTGCCGCCGAGGTAGACGGCGGTAACAAGGTCCGTGAGCCTCTCACCGCTGCTGGCCCGGACGCGAGGAGCATCGACCAGGTCAAGACCAGCAGTCGAGGATGGCCGGCCCGCAGAACGACAACACCATCGTCTAATAGCGTCCGGGTATAAACGCGGAACAGCCGCCATGTCAGCTGCGGCGCTTGGGGCTGAGGATGCCCGTTCCGACGCGGGCATAGAGCACCGTCAGGAACACGGTCAGCATTACGACCGCGCCAAAGTCCTGCTCTGAAGCACGCATCGTGATCCGCTCCTTCCTGCTGTGCCGGATTTTCAAAGGCCCTACAGCATGGGAAGCCGGCGCGGTCGGGAGCCGAGCGGGAATGCCACGGCGATCCGGGCGACTTCGGCTTCTGTCAGCCGCAGCGCGCCGGCGCCAGCGTTGTCGGCGGCGTGCTCAGGGCTGGACGCTTTGGGGATCGTGAACATGGACGGCCGCCGCACTAGGAAGCGGAGCGCCACTTGGCGCGCGGTCGCGCCGTGGCTTGACGCGATCTCTTCCAGCACGCGGCCGCCCGGTGTGTGCGGGCCGGGAAAGCTGCCATGGCCGAACGGGCTGTAGGCGACGGGGGCTACGCCGTGCTCCTCGCACCAGGGCACCACGGCATGCTCAATTGCACGCTCCTCCAGGTGGTAGAGCACTTGGTTGCAGGCGATCCGGCCCTCGCCACCGGCTTTCCAGGCGGCATCGAGGTCGGGTACGTCGAAGTTGCTTACCCCCCAGGACAGGATCTTGCCCTGCTCGCGGAGCCGCTCGAAGCCCGCGAAGGTGTCCTCCAGTGGGTGCGGACCGGGCCAGTGCAGGAGGTAGCAGTCCAGCCTGTCGGTGCGAAGGCGCGCGAGCGAGCGCTCGCAGGCCGCCACGGTCCCGGCACGCGAAGCGTTGCTGGGCATGACCTTGGAGACGAGGAAGATCTCGTCGCGCCGCCCGGCGATAGCCTCGCCGACCACGGTCTCGGCGTCGCCGTACATCTCGGCCGTGTCGATGTGGGTCATGCCGAGGTCGAGGCCCCGCTGCAGGGCGGCGACAGCGGTGGGTCGGTGCACGTCGTCGATGTACCAGGTTCCCTGGCCGATCACCGCAATCTCACGCGGCACCGGACCGAACAGGCGCCGCTCCATGCGCTCCGGTCCCGAGGAAGAAGATGTGTGCTGTGCAGGGCCGACCGCGGCTGTCGGTCTCATCGCGCGGCTGCCCGCCGCGACGACCCGCATGCACTCGCGAACAGCTCGATCACGGCCGGGTTGAAGGCCGGGATGTCGTCGGGCTTGCGGCTCGTGACCAGGCCCTGATCGACGACGACCTCCTGATCCACCCACTCCGCCCCGGCGTTCTCGAGGTCGGTCTTCAGCGACGGCCAGGAGGTCAGGCGCCGTCCGCGTGCGGCGCCCGCCTCGATGATGGTCCAGGGTCCGTGGCAGATCGATGCCACGGGCTTGCCGGTGTCGAAGAAGGCTTTCGCGAACGCGACCGCCTCGGGCAGCGCCCGGAGCTGGTCCGGGTTGATGACGCCGCCCGGCAGCAGCAGCGCGTCGTAGTCATCGGGCCGGGCCGCCCTGAGGGGCATGTCTACCGGGAAGGTGTCGCCCCACTCCGTAAAGTTCCAGGCCTTCACCTGACCGTCCTTGGGCGAGACGAGCTGGGTCTCGGCGCCGGCCTCGTCGAGCGCCTTGCGCGGCTCGGTCATCTCGACCTGCTCGAAGCCGTCCGTCACAAGGATCGCCACCTTCAGGCCGTTGAGAGCGTCAGAAGCCATGGTTGCATCTCCGTTCGACAAGGATTGAGTTCGGGACGGCGCTAACCGCCCACTCGGACGCAGCGGCCCGCTCGAGGAGAAGACGCGGCCGTTCGAGTTGACGCCGGAGCTGAGCGGCTGAACGCTCAGATCGCGGTCCCTTCGGCAAGCATGAGAGCATTCTCGGCCTCCGCCTGTGATCCATGGCGCACCGACCCCCGCTACTTGGGAAGCTTCGAGGCGAGCACGTCGATTTCCTCGATCGAAGGCGCCTCGGAGAACAACTCGGACGCCTGCTCTTTCAGCGCCTGCGCGACGCCGCCGGAAAGATGAGCTTGGCGGCCCGCCTCGTCGGGAAAGGCGTCAAAGATTCCAAAGGTCGACGGTCCGATCCGAACGGCGAACCAGGCTGTCGTCGCTGGCTCTTGCTCGACCATCGAGAGACCGCCACGCAGAAAGCTTTCCACATCGGCCTCTCTTCGGGGCTTTGCTTCCAGTCGTACGAACAGCGCCTTGGTCACCATGGCGGGCCTCCTTCGAGGGTGAGGACTTGTCGTTCCAGCCCAGCGTTGGCCGCTCGCCAAAGCGAAGGCGACGACCAAAGTCGGGGCTTCCTCAGCGCATTGGACGGCTTACGGCCCGCTCCGAGGCAGCGGGCCGCTCGACGAGAAAACACGGCCGGTCGAAGACAGTGCGCCCGGCATCGGCGACCGGCGCATGCAACAGCCGCAGCCGGCGGGATGGGCCGCCTTCGCGGGGCCTCGGCTGCTCGCGTCACGCTCGTGCGAGGCGAGGACGCTACGCCGGGTCGGGTCCATTCCGGCGATGGCCGGAGCGCTGAGGAATATCCGCGACGCCCCGCTGCCGCATTCCGGGCAAGCGCAAGGATCCCGGAACTGCGCCATCGGCCGCATCGCCGCGAACGGCCCGCACGCTTCACACGCGTAGTCGTAGATCGGCATGGCGTCCTCACGCTCGGGCCCGTTCGTCGGGATGGCGGATGGGCCGGGCGTGCGGATGCCCGCCCGGCTTGGCACATCATGCGGCGGGCTTGAGGATCACCTTGGTCCAGCCTTCGTCGCGCGCGTCGAAGTGCTGATAGGCCTTCGGCGCCTCTCCCAGCGGAAGCTCATGCGAAACGATGAAGGACGGCTTCGCGCGGCCCGTCGACATGAGGTCGCGTAGCTGCCGGTTATAGGCTTTCACGTTGCATTGGCCGACGCCGATCGTCTGGCCCTTGAACCAGAAGAGGCCATGGTCGAACACGATCTCGCCCTGCTTGTAGAGCGGGTCCTGCGGAGCCGGATCCTGGGGAGTGAAGACGCCGACCACGCCGATGCCGCCAGTGAATTTCACCGATTTGACCAAGTCATTCATGGTCATGTTGGGGTGCTCGTGACCTTGCGGATCATGCGCCTGGTAGCCGACGCACTCGCAGCCACGGTCGGCCCCGATGCCGTTCGTCAACTCAAGCACCTGGTCCACCGCGGAGCCTTTGGAATCGTCGATGGGCAAGGCTCCGATCGAGCCCGCAAGGCGCAGGCGGTCGGGATGGCGATCGACGATCATGACCATGCAGGCGCCTTTGATCATCGCCGCATGGGCAGCCATGAGGCCGACCGGGCCGGCTCCGTAGATGACGATCGACTCGCCGGGTCGCAGTCCTGCAAGCTCGGTGGCGTGCCAGCCGGTCGGAAAGATGTCGGCCAGCATCACATAGTCGCTCTGCCGCTCCTCCGCGTCCGGCGGCAACTTCAGGCAATTGTAATCACCGTATGGGACGCGCAGCAGGTCGGCCTGGCCGCCCCGATACGGTCCCATGTCGGCGAAGCCGTAGGCGGCGCCAGCCATATTCGGCACAACGCTTCGATCCGCGGTCGTCAGGCAGAAGGCGCTCAAGCCACGCTCGCAGTTCTTGCAAAACCCACAGCCGATGTTGAAGGGGATGGCGACCCAATCACCGACCTTCACCCGATCGACGGCGTTGCCAACCTCGGCCACCTTACCGAGGTTCTCGTGTCCGAACACGCCGCCCTGCGGGAAGTCGGTCCGGCCCTCGTACATGTGCAGGTCGGAGCCGCAGATGTTGGTGCTCGTGATCCGCACCAGCACGTCGGTCGGTCTCTCGATGCGCGCGTCGGGCACGTCCTGCACCGCGACGTCGCGCGGGCCGTTATAGACGACTGCCCTCATCGCGCTCTCCTGACCTGAAGCCGCAAACTCAATGGGAAGCGTGTCATGCAGTCGGCGGTCGGAATATCCGGCAGATTCCTAAGGTGTTCTCCGTAGCCAGGTTTGGACCTCGTCAAGCTTAGCTAGTAGTTCTGCATTGCATGCATGAGGACGGCCAGTTAGTAACGACACCTGTAGCTCAGTTCGAGGGCGCTCACTTTTTTGGAGATGCAGAAGCATGTTCAAAATCCGCGTTTCCGGTGCGCTTTCTGCGAAGCGGATCAATGGCCTCCGGCTAGCGGCACTCGTACAAAGGTGGCTCACTAGATGTCCGCTTTCGGGTTTCGCGGCGGGAAGTGCGAATGACCCAGTCGGCTGGTTAGGAGGACGTCCGTTTTTCTGATGCTCCTTCCCCAAGCCGACTAGCCGCTTTCGGCCAACCTCGGGCATTCAAAGCTGCTCAGATTGCCGGCAAGCGGACCTTTTGAAGATCCGAGAAGGGTCGTGAGCAGAACTGGGCGCGACGCCCAGAAGAGGACGTTCCGGCTCCCTCGTAAGGGGGCTGAGCTTTAGGTGAAAATCGAGGTGGCCTCGCTGTCCATGATGAGGAGATGCAAGACGGGCCGAACCAGGATCTGGGAAATTTCCAGGTCATGATTGGGTGCTAAAGGCTCTGGAGAATCACAATCACCGTCCTGGACGATAGGTCCATAGAAGTGGTACACATCGGGTGTTGAACGCGTCCGCTAAGTCATTGTTTTTACTTCAGTAACAGCGCTGTGGAGACATTCCCTCCGTCTCCGCCACATTCCTCAGAACGCCTTCCTGGTCCGTGAGCGGGTTCGCCGATCCCGTCGTACAACCGGGATTATACGCGTGCGTTCGCGCCACTCGGTGCGCGGCGGGACCGCCAGCGTTTCCCGGATCCGCATCCAAGAAGGGCTCGATCAGGGCTTCCGCCTCGATCGATCCGCATCACACTCGGCACAGTGCCAATTCGCCGGGATGTCAGGTTTTCGACACGCTGCCCATCGGTCGGTGCCAGCGGCATACCGATAGGCAGCGGCTTTACGATTGGCACGGCCAGCGCACGCTGCTCCGCAACCACCGCCATCGCGCCACCGAAATCTTGGGTAGCTTGCTGGCTTGCTAAAGCCGCCGCAAGTGGTTGTCCCAAGCCATGGCCGGGAGCGCTCCGGCCAGCCTCCGCGCCTCCGGTGCGTCGATCGCCATCACGCGAGCCCCCTCGTGGCCCGAGGATACGAGGAAGGCTTCCCGAGCGCCCGGCCCATCCCGCACCGGCGCGATGCCGCAGACGTCCCGCAGGGGCCGCCGTCCGAGATAGCGCCCGCTGGCCCGCTCCCAGAAGGCCGCGGTGCCGCCCCGGGGCGAGGTCGCGGCGATGATGCCCTCCGAGGCGCTCAAGGCGACGGAGCCGACGTAGTTGTCGAGGGAAGCGAGGTCTTCCTCCGGCATGTCGAGGAAGCGCGTCGCGCCGCTCCGGTCGAGGAGGCCGACGAGGGGTGAGCCCTCGGCCCGGTCTCCCTCCCACTGGCAGGCGAACACGGCCTCGCCGTCGCCCGCCACCGCGAGGTGGCGGATGCTGAGCGGCCGCAGCGCCGGGCCGAGATCGACGCGGTTGCGGGCCTCGCCGGTCGAGGGATCGATCAGGGCGAGGCTCGGGCGCATCCCGTCCGGGTTGAGGATCTCGCGCCCCGTCTCGGGATGGGTGCGCGTGCCCCCGTTGGCGACGAGGAGCAGGCCGCCGGCCATGAGCGCGAGGTCGTGCGGCCCGATCCCGTGGGTCGGCAGCTCGCCGACGCGGCGGTAGCCGGCGGTGGCGTCGTAGAGGCCGAGCGCGCCCTCGCCGGTGCGGACCCGGTTCTCCGTGGCGTAGAGCAGGCGGCCGTCGGGCGAGAAGGTGCCGTGGCCGAAGAAGTGGCGCTCGGGCGGCGTCGTGATCACGCGGCCGACCGTGCCCGTGCCGCGGTCGACCACCGCCGCCCAATTGCCGGGGCGGCGGGCGAAGACCACGATCTCCGGCGAGCCCGGCCGCGCCGTCACGTCGTGGCCGCGGGCGGGCAGGCGCGTCCGGAACAGGAGCCCGCCGTCGAGGTCGAAGGCCGCGATCGCGGCGCCCTCGCCGTCGCCGGATTCCATCGCCGCCGAGACGAAGACGGGCGGCGCGGCGCCGGCCCGGGCCGCGCGCGGGTCGAGCCCGGCGGCGAGCGCAGCCCCGAGGCTCGCCAGGAACGAGCGGCGGTCGAGCATGCTCAATCCCCGTCCCGGCTGTTGAAGCCGATCGTGATCCCGAGAGCCTCAGCATAGGCCGGCCCGCAGACCGCGCGGGCCGAGGCGACGGCATCGCGCAGGAGAACGAGGCGCCCGCGGCCCTTGGGGTCCGCGGCGAGCGCGCCGAGCTCGGCGCTGCCGGCGGCGAGGCCGTCGGCCACCGAGCGCGCCGTGGCGGCGCCCGCCTCGACTGCGCGGAGGCGCTCGGGCTCGTGGGAAAGGGCCGCGCGGGTAAAAGCCTCGGCGGCGGCGAGGTTGAGCGCGATGGCGCGGAGCGAGCGCCCCGCGCGCCAGCCCTCCGCCAGGAGAGGCCGGGCACCGTCCGGCCCCTTGCCGAGAACGGTGGCGAGCTTGGCGTCCTCGACCGCCTCGATCTGCGCGAGCTGGTCGGTGGCCAGCCGCGTCAGGATCTCGCGCGCGGCCTCCGGGCTCGCCCGCTCGTAGGCCGCCGCCTCGCCCTCGTTCCCCGTCCAGCCGCTCAGGGTCTCGGCGCCGATCTCGCGCAGGTTCCCGGCGATCGCCGCACCGAGCGCCCGGCGGCGCCCGCCGGCCGGTGCCGCGAGCTCGTCGGCGGCCCTGGCGGCCCCGCCCTCGGCCTCGCCGTAGAGCAGCCGCTCGAGGGCCGTCAGGCCCTGGCCGGCGACGCTGGCGCGGCGCAGCCGCTCGGGCGTGAGGTCGCCCGTCTCCTCGAGCAGCCCCGCGACGGCGCGGCTCACCGCGTTGCGGCGCTCCGGCCAATGGGCCACGCGCTCGAAGCGGTTCTCAACCGCGATCGGGCCGGCGCACACCGCCTCGATGCCGGACCAGGCATCGGCCGCGGCCTGGAACGCCTGCCGCAGGCCCGCGACGCCCGCCGGGTCGGGCCCGGCGCGGAACGCCTCCCAGGCCGCGG
>NZ_BPQP01000053.1 GCF_022179305.1 Methylobacterium iners | reverse complement strand
TCTGTAGACACTGGAACGGCCGCGTTGCAGGCCGTTCCAGTGTCTACAGAGGCGACGATGTCGACTTCGCCCGCCGCTGTCAGAAGATCCGCCACGCCGTGACGAAAAACCGGGTGGTCGTCTGCAAGCACAGCGCGGATCACGGTCCGGTCAGGCATCATTCCCTTGACTCCCGTTCAATCGGACCCTGGCCACGATCGACGTGCCGCTGCCCGGTGCGGATTCGATGTCCAGACCTCCACCCACCAGAGCTAGGCGCTCGCGCATGCCGATGAGGCCGAGCTTGCCTTGCGCGACCAAGGTCTTCCCCGAGGCTGCGTCTGCCTCGAAGCCTGACCCGTTGTCATCGATCATGAGCGTGATCTGGTCCGGGCTGTACCGAAGAACGATGGACACCAAGCTCGGGCAGCCCGCGTGCTTCGCCGCATTGGTGAGCGCCTCCTGCGTCAGTCGGTAGAGCGTGATGGCGACCTCGGTCGAGAGGGTGATCTCCTCGCCCACGACCCCGAACTCGGTTGTTGTTTCCGTGAAGCGGCTCCACTCACCGATCAGGTGGCGCAGCGCGGTAACGAATCCGAATTCGTCGAGGGCCGCAGGGCGAAGCGCCAGTGTCACCCGCCTCAGGGCTTCACCCACGTCTTGCGCTTGCTTCAGGAGGTGTTCCAGGTCGGTCCTGGCCTGCAGCTCCTTCAGGTGGGGCGTGAGCCGACGCAGACCAAAGTTCAACGCAACGAGGTGCTGGCCGGCGTGATCATGCAGGTCGCGGGCCAGGCGTTTCCGCTCGTCTTGACCGGCACGATACAATCTGGCGAGGACCACATCGCGCTCGTGTTCTGCCGAACGACGGGCTGCCGCATCCTCCTCCAATCGGGCGAGCAAGCGCTCTCTCTCGGTCAAGAGAGCTTGCATCTCGCGTACCCTGCGCCTGCGCTCCTGCATGACCATCCGGGCATCGTGCAGCTTCGCCGCCAGGATCTTGAAGCGCCTGTCCAAACCGTCCGAGTGTAGATGGAGCAGGATCAGCGGACCTCCGCCGAAGCCCTGCAGCTGAACTCTTGCGCCGTGGCAGCGGAGACGTTCATAGACCTCGTCGCCGGTCCTGAAGTGCAGCGCGCCCGGAACGGTCGCATTCGTCGTCGAGCAGCGTCTGAGAAAGCGGAGCAACTCGTCCGCGTCACCGGAGCCCAACACCGACAGCACGCTTCCGACCTCGACCCCAGCCAGGGTCTCGTGCGCCGATCGGTTGGCGGCCTCGACCACGCCGTCGAAGCGCAGGATGAGGATGGGATTCGAGACGAACTCGAAGAGGGCGTTGAAGTCCCAGTTATGCGGTACCGCTCGCATAGTAGGACAATCCTCCATCGTCAGGTCCGTCCGGATCGAGGTTGACGACGATCCGGCAGGCTCGATCCCCGCGTGCGATAGTCTCAGCGAGGGTAACTCGGCCATATCCTTGGCTTTCAGCTATCAAGTGACCGACCATATGTGATGTCATCATGCACAAGGTCGGGCATTCCTTGGCCAAATCGCCGTATGGACAGCGACGATTTCCGAAAATGATGCGATCTTCCATGTCTTCGATAATATAGAAATCCGATCCTATGCGCTGCTTGAGATCGATAATTGCTTGCGTCACATCTGCACGACTGAGTTTGTTCTTGCCCGCCGCCTCCAGATATTCTTTTTGAATATCGTCGGAAACGGCAAGGCCAACCAAATTCATCAGGACCGAAGCTTCCCGAACGCCAACGGTATCCTCGAGCGTGTTGCTGAGATTTCGAACGAACAGGCCGAGCAAGCTGTCTCGGCATTGGCTGTGCGGGACCTCATCGCCCCGCGAGTGACCATGTGCCTGCGTCATAATCGTACCAGCCCCGTGGATCACGCACTTGTGAAGCTAGCACCACGGAACTCAAGAATCCAGCGAAACTGCAAAGACTCTGTGAGTCTCGGTAAAACCCCTCAAATGTTTAGACATCGCTGGCGGGCGAAAACTTGTGCTCAATCTAGATTCAGCGCTCCTTGAACGTCCGGTTGAACTGATCGAGGACTGGTTTCACCAGGTAGGAGAGAGCCGTTCTCTCTTCGGTTGTGATGTGAACCTCAACCGGCATGCCGGGAACGAGGCGCTTTCCTTCGCCCAGGCGCTTCCACTCCTCCCTCGCCACCTCAACATATCCCACGTAATGAACGTCTTCCTTGCCCGTCCCCTTGGTGGTGGAGGGGGAGACATAGACGAGCTCGCCCTTCACCTCCGGGGTGGTGCGCTGGTTGAAGGCGGTGAAACGCAGCTTCGCGGGACGCCCGACGGCGACCTGGTCGATGCTCGCGGGCGCGATGTGGATCTCGACCCTCAGCCGGGCGTCCTCCGGCACCACCGTCGCCAGCACCTCGGCCGGGCTGACGACGCCTCCCACCGTGTAGGCCTTGAGCTCGTGCAGCACCCCCGTGGCGGGCGAGCGGATCTCGGTCCGCGTCAGGCGGTCCTCAAGGGCCAGGCGCCTGTTCCCCAGTTCCGCGAGCTTGGCGTCCACGACGCTGAGCTCCTTCTGGGCCTCGGTTCGGGCGGTGTCCGAGATGGCGAGGAGCTGCACCCGGATCTCGCTCATGCGCACCTTGGCCCGTGCGATGGAGGCCTCCAGTGAGCCCTGCTCGCCCGTCAACCGATGACGGTCGCGGGTGAGGGGCAAGAACTTGGAGCTCTCGAACAGGTTCTTGTCGACGAGCCCCTGGAGCTTGCCGTGCTCGCTCGTCAGGATGACGAGCTCGTCCCGCTTGGCGTCCTTCTGCTTGACCAGCCCGGCGAGCTCCTCCGCCACCTGCCCGATCTGGAGTTCAAGCTGCTGGCGCTGGCTGTCCCGGCTTGAGAGATTGCCCCGGAACATCCGGGTCTCGCCGTCAAGGATGGACTGCGTCTCCGCGTCGCCGCCGAGGAGCGACGCGGGAAAGGCGATGCTCCTCAGGCCGTCGCGCTCGGCCATCAACCGCGCCTTCTTGGCCGAGAGCTCGACCATCTGGCCCTTGACGATGGCGAGCTCGGCGCGGGTCTGGGCATCGTCGATGCGGATGAGCACCTCGCCCGCCGTGACGGCCTGCCCGTCCCGCACGAGGATGGCGCCGACGACGCCCCCGTCCCGGTGCTGGACGGCCTTTGCGTGCTGCTCCACGGTCACCGAGCCCGGCGCCATGACGGCCCCGTTGAGGTCGGTCGTGGCGGCCCATCCCCCGACCCCGACCAGCAGCGCCGCCGAGAGCGAGAATCCCAGCACGATCCGCGGGACGACGGAGAAGGAGGGCTCGCGGCGGTGGTCGAGCGTCGCGGGTGCCCGGAGGGAAGGCTTGCCGACAGGTGCGTTGCGCATGGTGCGGTCCCGGTGCTGGCGTGTCTGGGTCAGGCGGTCGTCGTCGCGTGCGGGGACGGGCGGTCCGCCTCGACGAAGAGGAGGGTGTGCCGCCCGTCGAGGACGATGGTGGTCTCGAAGGTGTCGTCGCTGTCGAGGTCGGCCGTGATGATGGTCACGTCGCCGTCGTCCGAGCGCGCGGAGCGGTACTGGATGCCGGCCATGGTGCCCGCGTTGCGTTCCATCGCCTCCGCGAGCGACTGGCCCAGCGCGCCCTGTCCCTCCTCGAACAGGGTGTACTTGAGGAGGCTGACGTAATCCCCGACCGAGAAGTCGGTGATCTCCACGGCCCTGGTCGCCTCGCCGCCCCCCGCGACCGCACCGAACTCGTAGCCGTCGTCGCCGTCGCCGCCGGTGATGGTGACGCCGTTCGCGCCGATGACGAAGCGGTCGTTGCCGGAGCCCGACAGGATCCGCTCCATCGAATCCACCATGTCCTCGCCCTGCTCGGTGCCGGACACGACCTGGCTCACGAGGTCGACGAGCAGGTCCCCGGTCGCCTCGCTGAGGTCGAGGGTATCGCAGCCCTCGCCGCCGGAGGCCACGTCGTCCTCCCCGTCGCTCGCCAGCCGGATCAGGTCGTCCCCCGCCCCGCCGCTCACGCGGTCCCCGCCCGCCCCGTCGTGGAGGATGTCCCGTCCGGAGCCCCCGTCGAGGTCGTCGTTCCCGTCCCGGCCGGAGAGCCGGTCGTCGCCCTCCCCGCCCGCGAGGCCATCATCCCCGAGCCCGCCCGACAGGGTGTCGGCACCCGAGCCGCCGACCAGCGCCTCCAGCCCGTCCAGCAGGTCCTGTCCGGTCTCGGCCCCGGCAACCGTGCCCGCCAGGATGTCGGCGTGGACCCCGGCCCGGGTACCGGAGAGGTCCAGGGTGTCACGCCCCCGTCCCCCGTCGAAGCGGTCGGCCTCGCCGTCCAGGGACGCGACGATAACGTCGTTCCCGGAACCTCCCATGACGCGGTCCGAGCCCGTCCCGTCCGACAGGGTGTCGTCGTCCGCGCCGCCGTCGACCAGGTCGTTCCCGGCGCCGCCCGACAGATGGTCCCTTCCCGCGCCGCCGGCCAAGTCGTTGGCCTGCGCGTCGCCGGATAGCCTGTCGGCGCCGAAGCCCGCCCGTACGTTCTCGACGGAAGCGACCTGGTCCGCTCCCGTCTCCGCGCCCGTGGAGGTCCCGAGCGCCAGATCGACGGCGACGCCCTCCGTCGTGTCCGAGAGGTCGAGCGTATCGATGCCGTCGCCGCCGTCGAAGCGGTCGTCCTCTCCGTCTGAGGAGGCCACGATGACGTCGTCGCCTAAGCCGCCCGACACGATGTCGGAGCCAGAGCCGTCCGAGAGCGCGTCGTCTTCGGCGCCCCCGTCGAGCCAGTCGTTCCCGGCTGCTCCCGAGATGCGGTCGCGGCCCCCGCCCCCGGAGAGGTGGTTGGCCCCGGCGTTGCCGACGAGGGTGTCCCCGCCCGATCCACCCCGCACGTTCTCGACCGAGGCGAGCCGGTCCCGACCGGTCTCGGTGCCCTCGGCGGTGCCGGCCACCAGGTCGACGGCGACGCCGGACGTGGTACCCGACAGGTCCAGGGTGTCCTCGCCCGCCCCGCCGTCGAAGCGGTCGTCCTCCCCGTCCACGGCGGCCACGAGGACGTCGTCACCCTCCTGCCCCGAGGCGATGTCCCGGCCGGCCCCGTCGGAGAGCACGTCGTCGCCGGAGCCCCCTTCGAGGCCGTCGTCGCCGGCCCCGCCCGAGACGACGTCCCGCCCAAGCCCGCCGTAGGCGAGGTCGCGGCCGTCCCCGCCGTCGAGGCGGTCGTCCCCCAGGTCGCCGAGCAGGAGGTCGTTCCCCAGCCCTCCCAACAGGATGTCGCTGCCTTCCCCGCCGTCCAGGAGGTCGTCCCCATCGTCGCCGGACAGGACGTCGTCGCCCGCCTCGCCGAACAGGCGGTCCTGCCCGGTCCCGCCGGACACGTGGTCCGCGCCGTCGCCGGCCAGGACGACGTCGTCGCCGGTCCCGCCATGGACCACGTCGTCGCCCGCGCCGGCAACGATGTGGTCGTCGCCGGCGCCCCCATCGACGATGTCGGCTCCCGCTCGCGCATCGATGTTGTCGTTGCCGTCACGGCCGTCGATCTCGTCCGCGCAAAGGGTGCCGAGAAGGACATCGTCCCCGTTCGTCCCGACGACGTGGTTCCGCTCGACGACGTTGAGGACCGCCGTCTGGGTGACCGAAAGCTCGCCGTCCGTCACCTCGTAGGTGATGGTGACGGGACCGGGGGCGCCAGGGTCGTAGACCCAGCCGTCGCCGTCGCGGACCAGGGTTCCCGACGAGACCGTGAGGTTGCGCACCGAGAGGCTGTCGCCGTCGGGGTCCTCGACGTTACGCAGAAGGTCCGACAGCGCGATGGGCAACAGGGCGCAGCCGGTCACGTCGGCCAGGTAGACGGCGCCCGTGGCGATGGGGGCTCGGTTGCGCCGGCCGACCGGGCCATCGTCGTCGTTCGACGGCGTTCGATCCGGGGTGGTTCCGGTATCCCCGTCCCCGGGCCCATGGCCCGTGTCGTGGCCGGGTCCGGCGGGGCGTCCGCCGTCCGACGGCTTGCCCGTTCCGCCTCCGTCCCCGGGATTGGTCTCGCCCGCCTTTGGCGGGGGATGGCCATCGGCATCCTTCCCGCCAGGGTCCTTCCCGACGGGGTCCTTGCCGGCGTCATCCTTATCGGCGCCGCCGCCACCACCGCCACCACCACCGCCGCCACCTCCACCGGCGGCCACGCCGCCATTGTCGTTGGTCGGCATGGGGATGACGGGCGAGGCCTTGAAGTCGTTGAGATCCGTGGCCGGGTCCGGCTTGGCGAACTGCAGCGCCCGGGACTGGAGGAAGTGCGAGGAATCGAACTGCGAGGCCGGTGCCTCCGATTGGGGAGCGGACGCCGACGACCCCGGGAGGCGGGCGTCGGGCTCGGCGGGTTCCGCCTCCTCGGTCGAGCCAGGGACGACCGAAAGCCTGGGCCCGGCCTTGGGCTGGACCCCATCCTCCTCGACCTGAGCCACCGCTTGGGCCGGCGTCTGGAACAGCGACCTCAGGTACGCCGCCAGCGCGGCGACGGCGAGCGCCACGTAGTAGGGCGCGCCGGACTTCGCCTCATCGGCCTTCGAAACGTATTTCCCTGCCCCGTCCGCGGCGTCGGCCGCCTTCGTGCCCTTGGTCTCAATCATCATGCCGTCACCCGCTCCGCGACGGAGCGCTCCCTTGCGACGCGAGCCGGGTCGGCGACCTGCGCGGCTTCGCGGGCCACCTTGCCGAGGATGGCCTCCTTGGGTCCGAACGCGGTGAGCTTGCCGTCCTGGATCACCGCGACGGTGTCGACGGCCGCCAGCACGCTCGGGCGGTGCGCGATGACGACGGCGATGCCGCCGCGGGCGCGCACGCCCTGTATGGCGGCAGCCAGCGCCGCCTCGCCCTCGCCGTCGAGGTTGGAGTTCGGCTCGTCGAGCACGAGCAGGAAGGGGTTGCCGTAGAGGGCGCGGGCAAGGCCGATACGCTGGCGCTGGCCGCCCGACAGGGCGGTGCCGAAGGGACCAAGCTCCGTGCGGTACCCGTCGGGCATCCGCAGGATCATCTCGTGGACGCCCGCTGCACGGGCAGCCGCGACGACGAGGGCGGGGTCGGCATTCTCCGCGAGACGCGAGATGTTCTCCTCCACCGTCGCGTCCATGAGGCAAACCTCCTGGGGCAAGTAGCCGATGATGCGCCCGAGGCTTTCCTCATCCCACTGTGGCAGGTCGGCCCCGTCGAGGCGGATTCCGCCGCGGAGCACCGGCCAGATCCCTGTCAGCGCACGGCTGAGCGTCGTCTTTCCGCCGCCGCTGGGTCCGATGACGCCGAGCGCCTGCCCTGCCTTGAGCTCGAAGCCAACATCCGAGAGCAGGATGCGTCCCGACCCCGGTGCGGCCACCGTGATGGAATTGACCCGCAAGGAGTCCTGCGGGGGCGGCAGGGGCATCGGGCTCTCCGCGCCGGCGAGCGCGACCAAGGTCTCCTTCAGGCGCTTGAAGGCCGTCCGCGCCACGGCGATGGATTTCCAGTTGCCGACGGTCTGGTCGATGGGCGCCAGCGCACGGGCCGAGGTGATCGAGGCCGCGATGATGGCCCCGGCCGAGAGCTCGCCGCCGATGACGAGGTAGGCGCCGAGCCCGAGCACGGCCGATTGCAGGATCATGCGCAGGACGCGCGAGATCGCCCCGAACGTCCCGGCGACGTCCGTGGTCTTGGTCTGCAGTTCGAGGTGCTCGTCGTTGGCGAGCCGATATCGCTCCACGGCCCTGCCCGCGAAGCCCATCGCCTTGAGGACGTCGGCGTTGCGGGCGTTCGAGTCGGCGATGGCGTTGCGGGCCACCACGGCCTGCTGGGTCGCGCCCGTCCAGCGCCGGGTCAGGAGTTCCGTCAGGATGGTGATGAGGGTCAGCAGCACCGCCCCGCCGATGGTCAGGGCCCCGAGCCAGGGGTGGAGCATGTAGACGAAGATCAGGAAGACCGGCGTCCAGGGAAGGTCGAAGAGCGCGATCAGACCCGGACTGCCGAGGAAGCCGCGCACGGTGTCGACGTCCCGGCTGCGCTCCAGGGATTCGGCGGCGGAGAAGCCGTAGCGGGGCATGTCGATGGAGACGCGCTGCGCCAGGGGCGCGATGCGCCGGTCGAGCTGCGCACCCATGCGGACCAGGATCTGGAGCCGCAGCACGTCGAACATGCCCTGGAAGAGGTACAGCCCGATGGCCAGCGTCGAAAGCCCGATCAGGGTCGGCAGGCTGCCGCTCGGCAGGGCACGGTCGTACACCTGCAGCATGTAGAAGGAGCCGGTGAGGGCCAGGACGTTGATGATCCCTGACATCCCGAACAGGAAGACGAACGGCATCCCGAAATGGCGGGTGAGGCGCTCGGCGCTTCTCTTCTTGGCGAGTTGCTTCTGGTCCTTGGAACGCATGTCGAGGTCCCCCTGCGTTCATTGGCAAGGAAAGGGGCCCCTTGCGGGGCCCCTTCGGCGTCAGAGGGCGAAATCCGCAGCCGTCGCGGCCGGGGTGCCCTTGATGCTGAGGCGGAACTCGGCCGTCGCCATGTTGGCGTCGGTGTTGGCCGAGACGACGGTGTAGTCCCCGTCCGCCCGGGTCTCCTGGGTGACGAGCAGCTGCCCGACCCCAGTGAAGGCCGCCCCGCTCGCGAGCGTGAAGGCCTGGTTGCCGGCCATGCCCTGGTTCGCGTCGATGGCGCCGAGGTCGACCCGGTCGCCGGGTTGGAAGCTCGCGATGGTGTCGCCATTGGCCGCCGCGGCCGTCTCGAAGCGATAGGTGTCGACGCCCAGGCCGCCATCCATCACGTTCACCGCGTCGCTCGCGGTGATGGTGTCGCTGCCCGAGCCGCCGACGAAGTTCTCGATGCCCCAGAGGGTATCGTTCCCCGATTGCCCGCTGGAGGCGTTGCCCCCGCCCAGCAGCCCGGTGCCGAGGTTGGCCGTGATGTTGGCCGAGATGGCCGACATATCGAGCGTGTCGACGCCGGAGCCGCCTCCCATCTCGTCGCCCCAGTACCTGTCGTTCCCGTCCCCGGCCTCGGCCACGATCAGGTCGTTGCCCTCGCCGCCCATGACCTCGTCGTTGCCGGTTCCGGCGGTCACGAGGTCGTTGCCGGCCCCGGCAAGGATGCGGTCCGCGCCGCCGTCGCCGTAGACCATGTCGTCCCCGGAGCCCGCGAGGAGGTCGTCGTCGCTGGCGCCCCCGAAGATGAGGTCGCGTCCGCCGCCGGCGTCGACGAAGTCGTTGCCGTCGCCGCCGCGGACCACGTCGGCGCCCTCCCCGGAGAGGATGTTGTCCTCGCCGGCCAACCCGAGGATGGTGTCGGCGCCCGCCGTGCCGGAGAGGACGTCGCCGTTGGCGGTGCCCGCCACCAGGTTGGTGGTGGACTCGGCCGGCGGCGTGGTCGTCCCGCCGCCCGATCCCGGGTTGGTGGTTCCCCAGCCGGTGCCAGGGGTCGTCGTCCCGCCGCCGGTGCCGGGATTGGTCGTCACGCCGCCGGTGCCGGGGTTGGTGGTTTCCCCGCCATCGTCATCGCAATCCCCGTCGTCGCCGGAGCCGCCGCCACCGACGGTGTCGCCGTCGTCCTCGTCGTCGGGACCATCGCCGCCGCCGGTGCCCGTGCCGTCGTCATCCTCGTCCTCGTCGCCATCGCCACCGCCGGTTCCGCCGCCGGCTTCATCCTCGTCGCTGACGGCGAAGATCTCCTCCTGCAGGCCGGTCAGGCCGGTGTTGCGGGCGACGATGTCCGAGAAGTTCTGTCCGTCGACGATGTTCTCGTAGAAGTCGAAGTTGTCGAAGCGGTCGGTGTAGTAGAAGCGGTCCCCCTCCTGCAGGCGGTCGAGCTGCTCGTGAAGGACAACCCAGAAGGTCTGCCCCACGACGCCGCCGTTGACGTGCTGCTCGGCGAGGCCGCCGACCCAGAGATCGACGCGGTCGATGCCGGACACGTACTCGGTACCGTTTGAGCGGACATGGATCTCGATGTCCGGGTTGGCGGCCACGAAGGCCTCGCGGTTGGCGGGCGTCAGCTCCAGGTCGGGATAGGCCTGGCGGAACTGCGCGATGACCGTGTTCGAGAGGCCGTTGCGGGCCTGGAAGTCCTCCCAGGAGACGTAGGGCCTGAGGTCTCCGGCGAAGCCCACCGCCTCGCGGATGTAGGGGTCGGTCGAGGCCATCAGGTCGGCCCGGACCTGGTTAAGGGAGCCGAGGCCGACGTCGCGGCCGCGGGCCACGTTGAAGGCGAACAGGTCGGCGCTGATGCGGACGAGGTCGTTTCGCACGGCGTCGACGATGTTGAAGTCGACCGCCTCCGCCGGCTGCGTCGCGACCCCGGCGAGGATGGCGTTGGCCCCGAGCTGCGCATAGCCAGGCTGCGGCACGTAGCCGGGAGGCAGGGGCGCCGTGAACACGTCCGGGGCGTTCGACGGGTTGAGGAAGGCGTCGAACAGCCGGACCTCGCGGGGCTGGCCGTCGGGCCCGATCACCCTCAGGGTCTCGCCGATCAGCGAGTGCCCGACGCGGTAGACCGCGGCGGCGAACTCGTGGGAGATCCGGGCGTCGACGTCCGGATTGTACTCGTCGTGACCGTGCGATCCGCTGCCGCGCATGCCGCCGAGGAGCTGGTCGGCGAACTCGTCGTAGACGACGCGGGCATACTCCGCCTCGTTGATCATCTTGGCCGCCTGGAACACCTCTTCCGGCGTCCCCTCGAAACCCGCCTCCACGAGGTTCTCGGCGTGGAAATTGTGGTTGCGGGCCCAGATCGTGTGCATCGCGGTGAGCGACACGTTCTCGTTCGCGCGCCCGTCGCCGGCCACGTAGTGGTCGAGCAGGCTGACGAAGGGGTTGGTGTCGAGCAGCAGCGCATGCCCGCTGCCCATGAAGTTCGAGGCGAAGACGCTCACCGCCTCCGGGTCGAACGCGCCCTGCGCGTTGAACAGCGAGCCCGTCCGGGTCTCCGTGATGGGGAAGTTCGAGAAGTAGGTCCGGAAGCTGACTTCTCCGCCCGGCAGCGAGGGGTCGTGGAAGATGGTGTCGGCCGCCCAGTGGTGGTTGATGAGCTCGCGCAGGGTCGGCAGCAGGTTGAAGTCAGGGTTGGTGGGGTCGGGGACCCCGGCGAGGAGCCTGGCGCCCACCCCCCGCTCGCCGTCGCTCTCCCGCAGGAACTGCCCCACGAGCTCGTGCGAGCCGTAGGCTTGGTTCTGGTCGACGAAGGGCGAGGTCTTGTTGAGGTGCTGGGGCACCCCGTCGGGGCCGATGGCATGGACCTCCCCGCGGGTGAGGTCGGCCGGGTTGTTGGTCCCGGGCGCACGGCCCGAGCCGGGCTGGTCGATCTGCACGGTGCCGTTGGCCGCGCTCTTCGGCAGGAAGTCGAGGCCGTGGTCGAAATACTGCCCGAACGCCATGAAGAAGATGTTCGACCCGTTGGGCTCGTTGGGCAGGTCGGCTTCCTGCGCGCCCAGCACGTTGCTGATCGCGCGGGGGTCGAGGCCGTTGTAGAGCGGGTTCAGGGCGTTGTTGTTGGTCGCAGGGTCGTAGGCGCCGTAATGGGCCTCGGTGAGCCTGATGAAGGGCTGGTCGGCCGCGCCCCATTCCGGGTGTTCGAGGTTGTTGCCGGCGCCCGAGAGCGTGCGCACGCCGGTCGCGTTCGCGGTGTCGTCGTCCTCGGTGGCCTGGCGGCCCTGGACGAGGTTCTTGATGCCGGCGAGGTCCGCCGCGGTGAGCGCGAAGGCGCCGCCCGTTCCGGGAGTGCCGCCGGCTCCTCCGCCCGTGCCGCCACCGTTGGCGGTGGTCGGTTCGAGGGTGGGGATGACCGAGCCCGCGAAGGTGATGGCGTGGGTGCCGTTGGTCAGGGTCGTCATGCCGTTCGCGGTGGTCGCCACGTAGTCCGTGGCCGTCGTGCCCGCCGGGATCTCGATGACGTCCTGAGCCCGCAGCGTGCCGACGACGGTGTCGTGCCCGCCGTTCGAGCGGAACACTATGCGGTGGGCCGAGGAGAGCGCCGAGATGTCGACCGTGTCGTCCCCCTGGGAGCCGTCGACGGTGATGGTATTGAAGTTGAGGCTCGTGTTGTCGAACGTACCCACCACCAGGATCGTGTCGCCCTCGCTGGCGCCTCCGTTCGCGCCGCCGGGCGTCGTCACCCCCAGCGCGTTGACGCGGATCTCCTCGATGTTGTCGAGCTCGGCGACGACGTTGGCGTTGCCGGTGCCGTTGCGGGTGACCACGATCTCGGTATTCGCGTTGGAGACCGCATTGCCCGAGATTCCGAGCCAGGCCGCGCGGGAATAGATCCGGAAGGTCTCCGGGCCTCCGACGCCGGCCAACTCGTAGGTGTCGACCCCCGCCCCGCCATCGACGAAGTCGCGGCCTGCGGTCGAGGTCTGGGTGATGGTGTCGGCGCCGCCCGCGCCGAAGACACGGTCGTTCCCGGCCCCGCCGTTGAGGTCGTTACCGTTGTTGTTGCCGGCCACGATGTCGGCCCCCCCCGTTCCCGTGTTGCCGGCGACGAGGTTGAGGACCGTGCCGGCGTCGTCCTGGAACAGCTCCACGCCCGTGGCGGTGTCGATGCCGTCGCCCTCGGCGCCGAGATCGTCGGTCACGGTGATGGCGTTGCCGGCCCGCACGAAGCCGTAGGACCCGACCAGCCCCGAGGCCACCATGGTGTCGGTGCCAGCGTCACCGTTAAGGGTATCGTTGCCGTGCCCGCCGTTGAGCTCGTCGTCACCGACGCCGCCGTTCAGGACGTTGTTGCCGGTCCGCCCGATGAGGATGTCGGCCCCGGCATTGCCGAAGAGGACGTCGTCGCCCGCCCCGCCGTCCAGGCGGTCGTCGCCGTCGCCGCCGAGGATGCGGTCGAGGCCCTCCTCGCCCGCGATGTCGTCGTCGCCGGCCCGGCCGACGATCAGGTTGGAGGAGGTGGACCCATCGACGTCCTCGTCGGCGACGGTGCCCAGGAAGGCGGTCTGCACGGAGGGCGTGGACTGCCCGGTGCCGTTGCCGGTGACGGTCTCCGTCCACAGGGCGACGACGCGGGCCTCCACGCCCGGGGCGGGCGTGAACGTGGATCCGCTGGCGCCGGGGACGTCGCTCCAGTCGCCGTTGGCGTCGAGGACCTGCCACTTCAGCGTGATCCCGCGGCCCGCCACGGCACCGAAGACGGTCGCCGTCAGGGACGGCGCATTGCCCGTGTTGTCCGCCGACGCGATCTCGACCCGGTCGAAGGGCTGGTTGCGGACGAGCGCGACGTCGACCTCGCCGTCGGCGAACCGGAGCGTCTCGATGTTGCGCAAGGTGTCCGTGCCGTCGTCGACCGCCGGATCGGAAAGGCTGACGTGCTGGACCCTGAGGGCATCGCCGACGCGGGTGATGACGTAGTTGTCCCGCACGTCGTTGAAGACGGCGGTGTCGGCGTCGTCGGCCGTCACGCCGGTGTTCACGACCTCGCGCACGATGTGCATCTGGTCGGGGCGGATGGTGCGGGCGACCATGAGCTCGAACAGGGACTTGCCTTCCCACGCGGGAGGGATGCCCGGGCCCGCCGCGAACACGTGCCTCAGGCTGTCGACGGTCGCAATCTCGGGGCCGTTGCCATTGGCGCCGCCGCGGATGCTGATGCGGACGTTGAGCCAGCGGTCGCCGTCGAGCACGTCGTCGCCGCCGTTGCCCTGGAGCGTGTCGCTCCCGGCGCCGCCGAGCAGGATGTTGCCGGCCTCGAACAGGACCGTCTGGAGCTGCGCGGGCGTCGGGTTGACGGGCGCGTTTGGCACGAGGTCGCCGAGCACGGCCCGCAGCCCCGCGATGCGGTTGAGGCCCTCCAGGGTCAGGCCGTCGTTGAAGAAGACGCCCTCGTTGGCGGCCACGGTGTTCCCGCCCGGCTCCTCCTCCACCGCGTCCGCGGCGGTGCGGTCGTCGCCGATCAGCGTGTCGTCGTTCTCCCAGCCCGACAGACCCTCGGTCGAGTCGAAGCGGTTGCGCAGGATGTCGGCCTCCTCGGTCGTGAAGACCGGGATGCGCATGTCGGCATAGCCGTCGCGGGCGTTGCCCTTGAAGATCGCCCAGTCGAAGCCGAACATGCCCTCGTTGCGCATGACGCTCTCGCCCTGCACCATGATGTCGTCGCCCGACTCGCCGTCGAAGTCGTTCTCGTCGCCGCCGGCGAACATGACGTCGTGGCCCTTGATGGCCGAGTTGAAGAACAGCTCCGAGTTGTCGCCGGCGGTGGTGTCGAAGCCGCCGCCGCCCTCGATCCAGTCGCTGCCCTCGTTGCCCATGAGGAGGTCGACGCCGTCGCCGCCCAGCACGAAGTCGTCCCCGTCGCCGGCGAAGACCTCGGTCGTGTCCACGCCCACGAAGATGACGTCCTTTCCGGTGCCACCCATCAGGATGTCGAGGCCGTTGGAGTTGGCGATGACGTCGTTGCCGCCCTCGCCCTTCAGGAAGTCGCCGGAATCGCCGGAATCGGTGATGACGTCGTCGCCGTCGCCGCCGTTGACGAGGTCGACGCCGGCCCCCGACTCGATGCGGTCGTTGCCCGCGTCGCCCCAGATCCCGTCGTCGCCGAAGTCGGTGACGATGGTGTCGTTGCCGTTGGTACCGCCCACGAGGACGTGCTCGCCGCCGGTGAAGCGCAGGTAGTGGCCGGGCTCGAACGGCTGCGCGAGCGCCGTCGGATTGACGACCGCCGCATCGAGGTTGGCGGTCGGGACCGGCGTGACGAAGGCCTGTCCCGTGCGCAGGACGTTGCCCTCCGCGTCCCGGGCGAAGGGGTCCGAAGCGGCGTGGTAGTCGAGGGTTTGGTCGGGCTTCAGGTCGGACCGGTAGACCGTCTCCGAGGTGCGCGTGACGTCGACGTCGTCGACGAGGATCTGGGCATCCGTGTCGCCCGAGTTCCGGATCTCCAGGCGGAGGGTCTGGCCGTCGAGGGAGGCCGGGATCACGCCGGAATTGAGCGTGAACTCGCGCCACTGACCATCGGCGGGTGCGAGCAGGGTCATCGAGGAGACCTCGTTGCCGGCGCCGTCCAGCAGTCGCGCCACGGCGCCGGGCCAGACGAAGTCGTTGCGGTCCCCGACCTGGAAGGTGAAGGCGTAGCGCGAACCGGCCTGCAGGGTCGTCCCCACCTCCTGGGTGAGGGCGGCGCCGCCCCGCAGCCAGACCACGTTGGCGCCGTCCAGGCCCGCCGCGTCGACGGTCCCGACGGGGGCGTAGGTGCCGCCGCCCTGTCCGCCCGTGATGCTCCAACCCGTGGGTGCGGCGAAGGTGTAGTTCCCCTTCGCGTCGACGTTGACGCCCGGGGTGGTCGCGGTCAGGGGCTGGTCGTCGAAGCTGCCGTTGACCAGCGCGACCGGCCGGGTCACGTCGAGGCTTGGCGAGAACCCGAAGGTCCCGTCGGGACCGACCCTGAGCACGGGGGCGTTCCCGAGATCCGCGTCGGTGAGGTCGATCCCGAGCCTGAGCGCGTTCGCCTTGACGTCGGCCCAGGTCACGGGACCCGCGGCGGTCCCGGCACCGTCCTCGGTGCCGTCGATGAGCCGGTTCGCGGGCGTGCCGTCGGCGTTGTAGCGCCGGACGAGGGCGTTCACGGAGGCATGGAACCCGCTCGTCGCGCTTTCGTCGACGCCGGCCGTGCGCGGGTCGTCGCGCATGACCTTGCCCATGCCCATGGCCTCCAGCACGGGATCGTTGCCGGTCGGGTCGATACCGGCTTCGGCGCCGTTCTGGTCGGCCTGGTTGCGGGCGTCGAGCTCAAGCTCGAAGTCGTAGTCCGAGAACGAGTCGATGCCGATGTGGCGGGGCACGATGTCGTCACCGGTGCCGCGGATGCCGTCGGCGCCGGGCAGGGCGAGGTCCGTGTTGGCGAGCATCATCTTCGAGAAGGAGTTCTGCTCCAGCTCGTTCAGGAAGTTCTGGCCCTGCGTGCGGGTGAGATAGTAGAACCGGTCCGCGTCCTGCAGGTTCTCCAACTGCGCCTCGAAGATGGCGTTGAAGGTCGAGCCCAGCAGGCCGCCGAACGGCATCTGCTTCTCGGCCAGGCCGCCGACCCAGAGGTCGACCGCGTTGAGGCCGCTTGTCTCGGCGTTCCAGGACCCGGTACCGTTCAGGAAGGCGCGCCGGTCCTCGATGTCGGAGGGCGTGACGCCGTCGGCCTCGACCCCGAGCACCAGCTCCATGGCGACGGCGCGCTTCTCGGCGGCGTTCAGCTCGCGCGTGGCGTTCTGATCGGTCGGCGTCGGGGCCAGCACCCGCTTGAGAAGCTCCGGGTGCGTGCCGTAGGCGGCGATGAAGTTCACCACCGACATGGGGTTCTTCAGGTTGGCCGCCATCTCGGTCCAGCTGCCGTAGGGCGTCAGGAAGGTCGAGCCGGTGGCGGCGAAGAGCTGCTCGCGCGCCTCGTTGAGGGTCGGCGTGCCGGTGTCGCGGCCGCGGGCGATGTTGATGGCGGCGAGGTCCAGCGGAAGGCCCAGGAGGTTGTTGCGCAGCGCCCCGACGACGAACTCGTCGATCTCGCTGCCGCGCTCGACCGTCATGCCCCTGATGATGGCGGCCGCGGCCTCGTCGTGGGAAAGGGCGCCGTCGTTGTCGAACCGGACCGGGTTCAGGAAGGACTCGATGAGGCCGAGGTCCGTGTCCATCGCCTGGCCCTGCGCCCCGACGCGCGGCATGTTCTCGGTCAGCATCGAGTGGCCGAAGCGATAGACCGTGTTGGCGAACTCGGCGAAGATGGCCGGGTCGATCTCGGTCACCGAGTTGAACACGAAGACGTCGATCTGCGGCTGGACCTTGCGGGCGAACTCCTCGAAGACGAGGTGCTGGTACTGCATCTCGGTGGCGAAGCGGCCGGCCTGGAACAGGCGCTCGCCGTTCCAGTTCAGCTCCAGGTTGGCGATGCCGGTCTGGGCGTCGCCGTCCTCCAGGCTCGCGAGGAAGGTTTCCTGGTTGGGGACGGTGGTCAGGCGGTTCCTGATCTGGTTGAGCTGGGCCTGGTCGATGGGGGCGTCCAGCCACTCGTTGACGAAGGCGAGGTCCCCTTCCTTCAGGATGGTCAGCTTCTGCGCGCTGACCTGCCGGTTGTGCTCCGAGTGGAAGATGTGGTGGACGGCGGTCAGGCCGATGTTCTCGTTGCCGCGTCCGTCGCCGGTGACGTAGTGCCGGTCGAGGAGCTCGTCGTCGTAGGTCAGGTTGACCCCCTGACGGTTGGGGACGATGGCGTTGCCGGTCACGCCGTCCGCGTCGGGCAGCTGCTCGACGGAAGGGGTGTCGGGATTGCGGTCGTGGTCGACGAAACCTTTCGGGACCGCGTTGTGGGCGATGTCGTCGAGGAAGGCGTTGAAGGTGCGGGCGACCGCGAAGGTGTCGCCGGCGTCGAGGACGACCGGCGCGCCGGCGGAATCCCTCGCCGTCGCCCCCGCGGGCAATTGGGTGGCCGAGAGGGAGAGCGGCTGCGCGACGGTTCCCGAGAGGTAGACGATCTCGCCCGAGGTCAGGCGCGCCATCACCTGGGGCAAGCCGTCCGCCCCCGGGACGAAGGCGCCGTAGGGGTCGGTGAGCAGATGCGGCACGGCCGAGACGTCCGTGTCGCGCAGGTCGATGCCCAGCATCGTGCGCGCCTGCTCCTTGACGTCGGCCCAGGTGGCGAGCCCGCCGTTCTCGCCGCCGAGCAGCCGGCCCGTGGCGACCGGGCGGCCGTCGGCGCCCATCTCGTACTCGCGCAGGAAGACCTGGTGCGAGGGGTTCGAGGTGTAGGTCTGGTTCTGGTCGACGAAGGGGGTCGTGACGTTGCGCTGCGAGCCCTGGTCGGGAGTGGCCCGCGTCAGGACCATGAACGCCGAGCGGGGATCCACCTCGTCCCGGGTGCCGGCGACGCCGTCGGGTCCGTGGGTGACGAGCGGATCGTCCGCGGCGAGGGGGATGTAGACGGTGCCGACGCCGGGTCCTCCCTTGGAGATCAGGTCGAGACCGTGGTCGAAGAACTGCCCGAAGAACGTCATCCAGGCGTTGAAGGGCTTGGAAAGCCCCTCGTCGGGAGCGACGTTGAGGTTGTCGATGGAGCCGTTGGTGACGGTGATGCCCTTGTCGGCCAGGATCTCGTCGAGATTTCCCTGGGCCTCCTCGCGGGCCTCCGCGGTGGTCGCGGCTCGGACCGCCTCGTAGGCCGTCGTGATGGCCTGCTGGTCGGCGATGACCCTCTCGGAGCCGGCGAGGCGCAGCGCCGCGGCGATGGCGGCCGGATTGCCGAGCGAGGCGTCGACCACGAGGTTGGAGATCAAGCGCGGGTCCGCGTCGGCGACGTCCCCTGGCGTCCCGTAGTCGTTGTTCGTGACGGCGGCGCCGCCGCCGAGGGGCATCCGGTCGCCATCCGCGTCGTCGAGGTGGCTCGGCCGGAACATCTGCGGCATCGGCTCGCCCGACGCGCCCCAGTTCTCGCGGCCGGGCACGATGTTGTTGAAGGTGCCGTCGACGGTGCGCAGGCCGTAGGGCGTGTGCGGGTCCGGGACCGCGCGGGGCGGGTCCCCCTCGCCTTGCCAGACGCCGTCCGCATCGTAGAGGCCGCGGTCCGACAGGAAGGCGCCCGTCACCGCGTCGACCCGCAATTCCCTGAGGTCGATGCCGCTCGCGTGCGCTTCGGCAATCCGGATCTGCTTCAGGATGAAGGTCAAATCTTGGTGGTTGAGATGAACGGCCATGGCACCCTCCCAGCGACGACCCGGGAGGCTCAGCCCAACCCCGGTCATTGATGGAGCGCTCCCTCGTGGGCGGAGGCATCTCCAAGTGGCTGAAAGGTTCCATTTCGGCCCAACTGCGGGAACGGTTAAAAAACACTTACGCTCGCAGGAAATTTCAAGACGTGAAGGTTTTTCCTTCAAATTCCACGAACGACCGCACCTAAGTGGGACGGGCTTACCAACCGCGAGATTAGCGATCGAATGTAGATGTCTTTGCCCTCACGATGCCGATCTGTGACGGCTGAGTGAGCTTGGTAGGCGAAACGGTGGACGCCTCCGTCTAGGTGTGGATTGCCTTGTCGTGAACCACATAGCGCCTCAGGGAAGCGCCTTGAAACAGCGGCTCATCCCATTGATCTGGAGCTTTTCTCGAACCGTGCCCCATCTTGGTTGGCTTGGATGCGAAACTATCCGCGCCTGCCCGACGGTGACAGTTTCTGTCGCTCGATCGATGCCGTTAGACATGCTTTCGATGTCATCTTCGACCTCTCTATGATTGCGTGTGGAGGATGGATACCTAACAGCGTGTCGAAAGCATCGCAGTCGAGCGCGTTAACTCTCCGGGGACAAAGCTTACGAAGCTCAACTTGACGAGGACAAAGCGACCCTGGGTCATCCACCGCGGCCGTGACCGGTTGAGCGCGTGAACGCAGCAGCCCCCCTCCTCTGTCCACGATGAAAACTTAGGTCGCTCAGCCTTGTGGAAACGCGGCACGCGCCCGCACGACGCAACAAGCGCCTTACTCGCGAGGAGGTCGTGGATAGAGATCGTGGTCGTCATCGGGTGGCACGGAGTCGAGGCACCGAAGCGAAGCTCCCATTTTCGTAGCAGGCGAAAGCTCTTCGTGGGCTGTCAGACCACAGCACAAATTCTCGAACATTGTGCCTTGATCATCTCCCTCCGGGACGGCTGAACAGCGCCGCGTCGGGAGTCGCACCATCAGCAGGCGATAAGTGTCTGTGAACCTACAAGCGCTAGAAGCCGACGAGAACGGGCAAACCGGTCTACTATTTTCGAGAAGGCAAGCCGGCCGCCCGCAATTATGCTCAATTCATTCGCGGTGATTTTATGCAACCCGCTCTCGCCGAACTTATCGATACAGAACTGCGCAGACACCGCCTAGGCCGCCGGAGCCAAACGCTCGCAGATCTTTACGAAAACAGCCGGGAACAGCTCTACAGTAAGAGCACAAGAATTTCACTTCATATTGCAGGTATTGTATATATTGCCTTCGGCTTCGTGGATGCAGTTCTGATAAGCGATGTTGCCGCAAGCAGCATTACGGCGCGACTCGTCATCGGACTCCTGTACATACTCGCCACCGAAGCGCTGATTCACCTGAAAGCTCGTTTGTTTTTCCTTGAGTGTCACTGTGCTTTGGCCACCGTAACAGCATGCTTTGTTTGGCTATGCATCGCCGGATCTACAACGCACACCGAAACTTTTACGCATTATCTAACCTATAGCATCGTTTTCATGCTTGGGCTCAACGTTTTCTTTTCACTCCGCTTCAGCATCGCCGCAACAAGCTCGACGGTCATCCTGTTTTTTTCGTGTATCTATTTGGTTTCGCAGTACTCCCAATCTATCGAGCTCTTTATTGTTGTCGGCACGCTTTATCTCTCGACCTACGCGCTCACTTTGTTCGTGAACTGGAAGCTTAATCAAGAGCGCTATCTGGTTTTCCTAAACAGCACCGGCGCCGAAATCCGCCGGAACGAGGCCATTGAAAGAGGAGCGGCGCTCCTACGCCTATCGACCACTGACTCCCTCACAGGGTTGGCGAACCGTCGGGCCATCGACGATGCGCTTCGGGCACACTGGATGACTTGGCAGGCAGCAGCAAGGAGCTTTGCTGTGGTGCTAGTCGATGTCGATTACTTCAAGTTATACAACGATCATTATGGGCACCAGGAGGGTGATAAATGTCTCGTCGCCATCGCCAAAGCAATGAGCGAGGCGATGGACGACGATATGCATACACTTGGCCGCTTCGGCGGCGAAGAATTTATTCTGATCCTTCGCACGTCTTCGCGAGAGCATCTTGCTTTTGTGTCAGAGAAGGTGCGGCGGGCGGTTGAGGCTATGGCCCTGCCCCATATACAGCGTCCCGATAGCGCATTTGTGGTCACTGTCAGCGTAGGTGCGGCCTTGAGCTCTGACGTGCCGGGAACGAAGGTGGAGAGATTGGTTACAGAGGCTGATCGAGCTCTCTACAATGCAAAGAACGATAAGCGCAATTGCGTTAAAATCTACGACAAATCAGATCCAACCCAAACGGACATCGATGAAAATCTCGTCGAACTCGTCAGAACATCATTGGCGCAGGAAAGATTGTCCCTAGTGTATCAGCCAATCCGGCATACTCTATCTGGTCAGATTGCTGGCGTCGAAGCTTTAATGAGGTTCATTGCTCCGACGGGGAAGAATGTGTCTCCAGCAGTTTTCATCCCCATCGCAGAGCGGACAGGCACGATCATACCCATGGGGCTCTGGGCAATCTATAGAGCCTGTCGCGATATCTTGAGCGACGCTCGCATCCCTATGGTGAGCGTGAACGTTTCCCCGGTTCAGCTCCGGTCGCAAAGCTTTGCGCTCTCAGTAGCGGCGATTCTCAGCGAGACGGGCGTTATGCCGAACCGACTCGCTTTTGAGATCACGGAAGGATTGCAGATTGAGGGGCAGAGAGACATCATTGCCTGCCTAACCGACCTCAGATCACTGGGCGTAAAGATTTGGCTTGATGATTTCGGTACAGGGTTTGCTGGTCTGTCCTGCGTCCGAGAAGTCCAGTTCGACGCTGTCAAAATTGATCGTTCGTTCCTTCATGCAACGTCAAGTCCAAAAGGTCAGGAGATGTTTAGAAGCATTGTTGCTCTTGTGCGAAACACAGGATGTGCGATCGTTGTTGAAGGCGTTGAGACAAGCGACCAGCTCAATGTAGCGGCTAAACTCCGGGTGGATTATACGCAAGGGTATCACCTCGGACGCCCCCAATCTGTTGAGACCTTACGCGAACTACTCGAAAGTGATGCAGCATAGGCCGTTGGTCCTAGGTGTACGGTCCCGGGA
>NZ_BPQP01000052.1 GCF_022179305.1 Methylobacterium iners | reverse complement strand
CTCCACCCGTCCGGGAAAGGGGCGCCTGGAAGCAGCTGAACCGATCGACCCGAAGCCGTATCAGGCGGCGGGCGGCAGCTTGATGCCGGGGACCCGGTGCATCAGGCGCGGATAGAAGATGCCGATCGCGAGGCCGCTGATGACGAGGATCGCCGCCGCGATCTTCCAGGGCGGCAGCGATTCGCTGAGCCAATAGGCCGAGGCTCCCATGCCGAAGACCGGCACCAGCAGCGCCATCGGCGTGATCAGGGCCGCGGGGTGGCGCGAGAGCAGCCATCCCCAGACGGCGTAGCCGAACATGACGTTGCCGACGGACTGCCAAAGGACGGCCGCCCACGTCACCGCATCGGCCCGCAGGAGACCGTCCCGGATGGCGTCCCAGCCTTCGAGGACGAGGGAGAGGGCGAGGAGCGGCGGGACCGAGAACAGGCTCGCCCAGACGACGTAGGCCAGCATGTTCCGCACCTCGCTGCGCTTGGCGACGATGTTGCCGCCGGCCCAGCCGAGCGCCGCCAGGATGATCAGCCCGAGCCCGAGCGGCGTGGCCGTCGCATCCGCGTTGAGCGCGATGACGCCGATCCCGGAGGCGGCCAGCAGCAGCGCGAACCACTGGTAGCCCCGCACGCGCTCGCCCGTCAGCCGCATCGAGAGCCCGATCGTGAAGAAGACCTGGATCTGGATGACGAGGGAGGCCAGACCCGGCGAGATGCTGCCGAGCAGGGCGATGAAGAGCAGGCCGAACTGCACGGCGCCGATCAGCACCCCGTAGGCCGCGAGGTTACCCCAGCGCGCGGGCGGGCGCGGGATAAGGAGGATGGCGGGAAAGGCCGCGAGCAGGAAGCGCAGGGCGGCGAAGAGGAGCGGCGGCAGGTGGTCGAGGCCGATCCGGATCACCACGAAGTTCGTGCCCCAGACGGCCACCACGGCCGTCGCGAGGGCCACGTCGCGGAACGGCAGGGCGGCGGGGCTCGTCATGGCTGATCTCACGCGGCACCGGATCGCCGCTCCGTCCGACGACCTCGCGGGACGTCGCGACGGATGCCGCGGAGGGAGGCGACCCGCGCAGGGTCGCCTCCGAGCTTGCGTGGCGCGGGCGGGCTTACGCCGCGGCGACGGTCGCCTTGACGATCTTGTCGGGATCGCGGACCGGCTCGCCCTTCTTGATGGTGTCGACGACGTCCATGCCTTCGATTACCTTGCCCCAGACGGTGTACTGCTTGTCGAGGAAGCGGGCGTCGCCGAAGCAGATGAAGAACTGCGAGTTCGCCGAGTGCGGGAAGTTGGTCCGCGCCATCGAGCAGGTGCCGCGCACGTGCGGCTCGTCGTTGAACTCGGCCTTGAGGTCGGGAAGGTCCGAGCCGCCCGAGCCGGTCCCGGTCGGATCGCCGGTCTGGGCCATGAAGCCGTCGATGACGCGGTGGAAGGGCACCCCGTCGTAGAAGTTCTGGCCCGCGAGCGTCTTGATCCGCTCGACATGGTTCGGGGCGAGGTCGGGCCGCAGGGCGATCACCACCCGGCCTTTGGTCGTCTCCAGGACGATCGTCTCGTTGTTGTCTGCCATGCTGTCACCCTCCTTGGGTTTCGGTCTTTGGGAATGGTGGAGAGGGCGACCGCCCCTCCCGCTTCGCGGGACGCGGCCGCCGTCCTGGTCCCGGGCGCCGCGCGGCGGCCGATCGACCCGGTCGTGGCCCGCACCGGCATCGCCCTGGTGTCCGGGATTCTTGCACCCGCCGCATAGGTAACGCGGCGAAGGCTGGAGATCGACCCGTCGTCAGATCCCCTGCCCGCGCGGCCCGGAATAGATGAAGCGCAACGCCATGGGACGGCCCGCGATGGCGCCGCCCAGGGCGGCGGTGATGCGCGCCGGCGTGCAGCGCCGGATCGCCGCGACCGTGGCCTCGGTCAGGATGTCCCGGGCGCGCGTCTCGGCCGGCGGCGTCGCGAAGGTGATGCGCGGCTCCCCGATCAGCGAACCGTCCCGGCGCAGGGAGAACCGGGCGGTGATCTCGGTCCGCTCCAGCTTGGCGAGGCCGGCGGGCGCCTCCCAGCAGGCCGCCAGCGTCGGGTAGAGCTCCCGCAGGGTGTCGGCCGGCTTCCCTCCGCCTTGCGCGAAGGCGTGGCCCGAATCGGGCAGCGGCACCTGCACGGTCCCGCGCAGGGTCTGGGGCAGGCTCAGGGGCGGCTGCCGTCCGTAGAAGCCGCCGCCGATGGCGCAACCCATCGCGGAGGCCTGCACGGCCAGCGTCAGACCGAGGAGAGCGAGAAGCCGCCGGGGATCCGCCACGCGCCTCAGCGACCCCCTGCCAGGGATGAGCGCACCGCTACCTCCCGCCCTGCGCCATCTGCATCTTCACGATCTTGTCCGGGTTCTGCACCGCGCCGCCCGGCGCGCCGGGGGCGGCCTTCTTGATCGCGTCCACCACCTCCATGCCCGAGGTGACGGTGCCGACGACGGTGTACTTCCCCTCCAGGAAGGGCGCGTCGCCAAGGCAGATGAAGAACTGAGAATTCGCCGAGTTCGGGTCGGACGAGCGGGCCATGCCGACGGTGCCGCGGCGGAAGGGAGCCTGCGAGAACTCGGCGGGAATGTCCGGCAGCTGGGAGCCGCCGGTGCCGTTGCCCTTCGGATCGCCGGTCTGGGCCATGAAGCCGTCCATGACGCGGTGGAACTTGAGGCCGTTGTAGAACCCCTGGCCGATCAGCGTCTTGAGCTGCGCCACGTGCTTGGGCGCCAGGTCCTGGCGCAGGGCGATCGTGACGCGGCCGTCCTTGGTGTCGAGATAGACGGTGTTGGCATCGGGCGTCTGCGCGGTTGCGCTGGAGCCGAGGGCGACGCCGCAGACGAGCGCGAGGGTCGCGACGCGACGGTTCAGGGTATGGAGCGTCATGGGCGGGCGTTCTCCTTGAGGCTTGGTTGAGTCAGGCTTTGCGGAAGCGCGCGGCGAGGCGCTCCGCGACGGGCGCCGGCACGAAGGGGGAGACGTCGCCGCCCATGGCGGCGATCTGCCGGACGAGCGTGGCGGTGA
The DNA here is from genome assembly GCF_022179305.1 of Methylobacterium iners. Lineage (GTDB taxonomy): Bacteria > Pseudomonadota > Alphaproteobacteria > Rhizobiales > Beijerinckiaceae > Methylobacterium > Methylobacterium iners. The sequence continues at coordinate 18,162 of NZ_BPQP01000052.1, read as the reverse complement.
TCGGCCGGACGCCCGTCGAGGCCGGGAGGAACACGGTCTGGACCTCGGGCGCCATCGCCCCGTTCATGCCGGCGAGCTGCATCTCGTAATCGAGGTCGGTGCCGTCGCGAAGGCCGCGGATGAACAGGGTCGCGCCGCAGCGCCGGGCGGCCGTCACCGCGAGGTCGCCGAAGGTGACGACGTCGAGCCGCGCGCCCTCGGCCTGGGCCAGCGCCCCGCAGGTCTCGCGCAGCAGCTCGGCCCGCTCCTCAGCCGTGAAGAGCGGCGCCTTGCCCGGATGCACGCCGATGGCGAGAACGAGGTGCTGGACGAGCCGGCAGGCCTGGCGAACGACGTCGAGGTGACCGTTCGTGACCGGGTCGAAGGAGCCGGCATAGAGCGCGGTGCGGGTCATCGAAGGCGGGGGTAGAGCATTTCGCTCCGAAACGGAACCGTCCCCGATACGCCTTGGACCAAAGAAAAGGCGGACGCCCCGAAGAGCGCCCGCCTGACACCTATGCGGTCTCGCGCCCGCCTGAAGGCGGCGCGTGAGCCGGATCCTAGTAGCTGCCGAACTTGTAGTTCAGGCCGGCGCGGGCGAGGCTGCCCTCGGTCGAGAAGGTCGAGACGTAGCCGATGCCGGGACCGCCGGTCGAGCCGACGAGCACGGAGCGGTCGCCGAGGTCGTAGCGGAGGTACTCGGCCTTGATCGTCACGGCCGAGGACTTGAAGAAGTTCAGGAACGAGTCGGTGGGCAGGGCGTACTCGATGCCGCCGCCGTAGGCGTAGCCCGTCTGGATGTTGGCGCGCGAGCCGGCATAAGTGATCGGGGCGCCGGTCTGGAAGGTGACGGTCTGGGTCACGTCACCGTAGGCGAAGCCGCCGGTGCCGTACACGAGGACCCGGTCGAAGGCGTAGCCGAGGCGGCCGCGGACGGTGCCGATGAAGTTGACGTCGTGCTGGTAGACGTTCGTCAGCACATTCGGGTTGAAGACCGGGTTGAAGATGGTCTCGACCCGGCGACGCTGCAGGTCCGTGTACTGGGCGTCGGCCTCGAGACCGACGACGATGCCGCTGCCCGGGGTGAACTGGTAGTTGTAGCCGATCTGGCCACCGCCGGTGAAACCGTCCTGCTCCAGCGGGACGCTGCCGCGGCGCAGGCCGCGGTCGACGTTGAGCTGGAGGTTGGCGCCGCCCGGCGCGCCGAGGTTGTTGAGGCCGCTCGTGCGGATGTCCCGGTTGTCCGAGAAGGCGTAGCCGGCGTTGATACCGAAATAGGCGCCCGTCCAGGTGAAGACCGGGACCGGAACGAACACGGGCGGCGCTGCGCGACGGGGAAGGTCGGCAGCAGAGGCGGCACCCGAGATCAGGGCGGTGGCGGCTCCGGCGAGGAGGATCTTCTTGACCACGGTAGGCGTCCTGGGTTGTGCGATTTCGTGGGCACAGACTTAGCCGTTTCGGCCGATTCCGCCTATGACTTCGCAGCAACACTCAACCGCTAGATCGGTTTTGCACGATGCAGTTCCGCCGGAAGGCGCGGACGGCACCCGGTCCCGCCGGCCGCGCTTCGAGCCGAATCATCCCTCCGTCGGGACGGCGTCCTCTCCGGTCTCGTCCTCGCCCTCGATATGCTCGACAGAGACGACGCGCTCGGTCTTCTCGGTGTTGAACACCGTCACCCCCTGCGAGGCGCGGCCGACGATGCGGATGTCGTCCACCGGCACCCGGATGAGCTGGCCGGCATTGGTCACCAGCATGATCTGGTCTGAGGCCTCGACGGGGAAGGAGGCCACCAGGCTGCCGTTGCGCGGGTTGACCCGCATCGCCGTGATGCCCTTGCCGCCGCGGCCGGAGACCCGGTACTCGAACGAGGAGCTGCGCTTGCCGAAGCCGCGCTCGGAGAGGGTGAGCACGAACTGCTCGTGGGCGCTCATCTCGTTGTAGCGCTCCAGCGAGATGGCGGTGGCCTCCGCCACGCCCTCCTCGTCGGTGCCGTTCTCGTCCGCGTCGGCTCCGTCGCCGATGATCGCGCGGCGCATCTTGAGGTAGCCCGCCCGCTCCTCGGGCGAGGCCTCGAAATGGTTCAGGATCGTCATCGAGATGACGTGGTCCTTGGGCGCGAGGTTGATGCCGCGTACGCCCGTGGAATCGCGGCCCTTGAAGACGCGGACGTCCTCGACCGGGAAGCGGATGCACTGGCCCTGCGCCGTGGTGAGCAGCACGTTCTGCTCCGGCCGGCAGATCTCGACATGGACGATGTGGTCGCCCTCGTCGAGCTTCATCGCGATCTTGCCGGCGCGGTTCACCTGCACGAAGTCCGAGAGCTTGTTGCGCCGGACCTGCCCCGAGGCCGTGGCGAACATCACGTCGAGCGTCTCCCAGGAGGCCTCGTCCTCCGGCAGCGGCATGATCGTGGTGATCCGCTCCGTACCCGCCTCCATGGAGAGGATGTTGACGAGCGCCTTGCCGCGGGCGTTCGGCGCCGCCATCGGCAGGCGCCACACCTTCTCCTTGTAGACCTGCCCCTCGTTCGAGAAGAACAGGATCGGCGTATGGGTGTTGGCCACGAACAGCCGGGTGACGAAATCCTCGTCGCGGGTCGTCATGCCGGAGCGGCCCTTGCCGCCGCGGCGCTGGGCCCGGTAGGTCGAGAGCGGCACGCGCTTGACGTAGCCGGCATGGGACACGGTGACGACCATGTCCTCGCGCTGGATCAGGTCCTCGTCCTCAACGTTCGAATCCCAGTCGAGGATCACGGTCTTGCGCGGCGTCGCGTAGGCCTCGCGCACCTCGGCGAGCTCGTCCTTGACGATGGTCATGATGCGCAGGCGCGAGCGCAGGATGTCGAGGTAGTCGGCGATCTCCTCGGCGAGCTTGCGCAGCTCGTCGCCGATCTCGTCGCGGCCGAGCGCGGTGAGACGCTGCAGGCGCAGGTCGAGGATGGCGCGGGCCTGGACCTCGGAGAGCCGGTAGGTGCCGTCGTCCTTCACGCGGTGGCGAGGATCGTCGACCAGCGCGATCAGCGGGGCGATGTCCTGGGCCGGCCAGTCGCGGCCCATCAGGGCCTCGCGGGCCGTGTTCGGGTCGGGCGAGGTCCGGATCAGGCGGATCACCTCGTCGATGTTGGCGACCGCGATGGCGAGGCCGCACAGCACGTGGGCGCGCTCGCGCGCCTTGCCGAGCAGGAACTTGGTGCGCCGGGAGACGACCTCCTCGCGGAAGTCGACGAAGGCCTGGAGCAGGTCCTTCAGGTTCATCAGCTCGGGGCGGCCGCCGTTCAGCGCCACCATGTTGGAGCCGAAGGAGCTCTGCAGCGGCGTGAAGCGGTAGAGCTGGTTCAGCACCACCTCGGCCATGGCGTCGCGCTTGATCTCGACGACGATGCGCATGCCGTCGCGGTCGGACTCGTCGCGCAGGTCGGAGATGCCCTCGACGCGCTTCTCCTTCACGAGCTCGGCGATCTTCTCCATGAGCGTCGCCTTGTTCACCTGATACGGGATCTCGGTGAAGATCAGCGCCTCGCGCTCCTTGCGCAGCTCCTCCACGTGGGACTTCGCCCGCATGATGATCGAGCCGCGGCCCGTCGCGTAGGCCTGACGCGTGCCGGCGCGGCCGAGGATGGAGCCGCCGGTGGGGAAGTCGGGGCCGGGCACGATCTCGGTCAGCGCCTCGACGTCGAGGCTCGGATCGTCGATGAGCGCGATGCAGGCATCGATCAGCTCGCCGAGATTGTGCGGCGGGATGTTCGTCGCCATGCCGACCGCGATGCCGCCGGCGCCGTTGACGAGGAGATTCGGAAAGCGGGCGGGAAGGACCTTGGGCTCTTCGCGCGACTCGTCGTAGTTCGGCTGGAAGTCGACGGTGTTCTTGTCGATGTCGGCCAGAAGCGCGTTGGCGGGCTTGGCCAGGCGCGATTCCGTGTAGCGCATGGCGGCCGGCGGATCGCCGTCCACCGAGCCGAAATTGCCCTGCCCGTCGATGAGCATAAGGCGCATCGAGAAGTCCTGCGCCATGCGCACCAGGGCGTCGTAGATCGATTGGTCGCCATGCGGATGGTAGAGGCCGATCACGTCGCCGACGATGCGGGCCGACTTGACGTATTTGCGCTCCGGCAGGTGCCCGCTCTCGAAGGCCGAGTAGAGGATGCGCCGGTGCACGGGCTTCAACCCGTCGCGCGCATCCGGCAGCGCCCGGCTCACGATCACGCTCATCGCGTAATCGAGATAGGAGCGGCGCATCTCCTCGGTGATCGACACGGGGCGGATGTCGCTGGCGGGCGGCGTCCCGCCGGCGTCGGGATTGTCGTTCTCTGCCAAGATCTTCTTACCTATCGCGGATGCCGGACGGCCCGCTCGCGCGTCGCCTCGCGCCTACGGCGCGGAAGGCGAATGAAATCAGGTGCTTAAATAAGCATCATCGCGCGCCCGCGCAAGGCGGAATGCCGGCTTCGCACCGCCTCCATCGTCCGGCTAGAAGTACCAGGCCGCGACGGCGGTGAGGCGCGCATCCGCCGAGAGGACGGGGATCGCCACCATGGTCGCGAGCCCGGCCTCGCGCAGGCTCGTCGCCAGGATCGAGGGCTCCTCGGAAAAGTCCTCCGTGATGACGGGCAGGCCGGTCATCAGCATCCGGCCCAGCGCCCCGTCCTCCCGCGTCAGCGCGAGCCCGTCGTAGCCCTCGGTCAGGTCGCCCTTGGCCTCGCACAGGCCGGCCTCGTGGGTGAGCCGGCCGCCGCTGGGATCGGCGCGCCAGACCTCGAAGCGGCGGGCGATCGGGGTGCCGAGCGCCGAGAGGAAGGTCATGACGAACGCCTGGTTCCGGTCGGTATGGCAGGGCAGCCCGAAGGCCGTGGTCCGCCCGAGCCTCAGGGCCTCGGCCTTCCGCAGGAAGCGGTGGGAGCCGTAGGGGTCCTTGAGGACGACCGGACGGTCGCGCTCCCAGACCTCGCCGGGCAGGCCCTGGCCCTTGCCGAACTGGATGGCCTTCGAGTTGCGCTCGAAGAACTCGGCATTGCCGTAATAGCCGTCCTCGAGCTCCATGGCGCTCGACCGGGCTGGGTCGTTCGCCCAGACCTCGATGGCGCCGACATTGGCGTGGTCGTCCCCGCAGAAGAATGTCACCACCGCCCGCAGGAAGTCGCCCGCGAAGATGGGCAGGGCGAGCCCGCAGGTGAGCCCGACGGCGCGGGCCGCGGAGCCGCGCTTGAAGTAGGAGTTCTGCAGATCCTTGAGGACGATCGGACGGCGGGTCGACCAGGCCCGGCCCGGCAGCCCCTCGTCGTAGCCGAAGACCGTCTGGTGGCTCTCGGCGTGGAAGCCGGTCAGCGCCCCGTAGCTCCCGCCGCCGAATTCGAGGCGGGTCCCGTCCCTGGAGGGCACCCAGATCTCGGTCACGCGGATGAAGGACGCCATGTCTGCTCTCTCGATCCCTGATCCCGGCGACGCAAGACGCGCGCCGCCGGAAGGTCGAGAGCCTCGCGGACCCTAGAACGGGATGTCGTCGTCGAGGTCGTAGTTCGGCTTCGAACCGCCGCCTCCGCCACCCGCGGGGCGACGGTCACCGCCGCCGGAGCTGCGGCCGCCGCCGCCGAAATCACCGCCCCTGTCGCCGCCACGGCCCCCGCCGTAATCGCCGCCGCGGCTGATCTGGCCGCCGCCCTCGTCGTCGGCGCCCACCATCTCACCGCCGCCGCGGCCGTCGAGGAGCGTGAGCTCGCCGCGGAAGCGCTGGAGCACCACCTCGGTCGTGTACTTCTCCGCACCTGACTGGTCCGCCCATTTCCGGGTCTGGAGCTGGCCCTCGATATAGACCTTCGAGCCCTTGCGCAGGTACTGCTCGGCCACTCGGGCGAGGTTCTCGTTGTAGATCACCACCGAGTGCCACTCGGTCTTCTCCTTGCGCTCGCCCGACCCCTTGTCCTTCCAGGACTCGGATGTCGCGATGCGCAGGTTGACCACCGGGTCCCCCGACGCGAGGCGCCGGGTCTCGGGGTCGCGCCCGAGATTGCCCACGAGGATCACCTTGTTCACGCTGCCCGCCATCTTACGCTCTCCTCACTGATCGATCTCACTCGGGCCGACGCGTCCTGAGCCTTGCGCCTGGCCTCCCTTCATGGGACGGGCGCCCCGGGTCGGCAACCACCGCAGGCGGTTGTCCACGGGACTCGCGGACGCCACTTTGTTCTATATCTGTTCTCGTTGCGGGGCAAGCATCCGCGGCCCCTCAAGCCTCAGCCGACCTTCACGACGAGCTTGCCGAAATTGGCGCCGCGCAGCAGTCCGACGAAGGCATCGGGTGCGTTCTCCAGGCCGTCCACGATGTCCTCGCGGTGCCTCACGCGGCCCTCGCGAAGCCATCCCCCGACCTCGCGGATGAAGTCCGGCTCGCACTCGGCGAAGTCCCAGACGATGAAGCCCTGCAGGTGGAGCCGCCTGGTCAGGATGCTGCGCATCAGGAGGGGCGTCCGATCGGGCCCCTCTGGCAGCTCCGTGAGGTTGTAGCCCGAGACGAGGCCGCAGACGGGAACGCGCGCGAAGTCGTTGAGGAGGGGCAGCACCGCCTCGAAGACAGCCCCGCCCACATTCTCGAAATAGACGTCGATCCCCTGCGGGCAGGCCCTGGCGAGGTCGCCGGCGAGGTCGCTTGCGCGATGGTCGAGGGCCGCGTCGAAGCCGAGCTCCTGCGTGAGGTAGGCGCATTTCTCCGGGCCGCCCGCGATGCCGACGGCCCGCGCGCCCTTCAGCCGTGCGATCTGGCCGACCAGGGAGCCGACGGGCCCGGCCGCGGCGGCGACGACCACGGTCTCGCCGGGCTTCGGGCGACCGATCTGAAGGAGGCCCGTATAGGCCGTCATCCCGGGCATCCCGAGGATGCCGAGCGCCGTCGTCACGGGCGCCGCCTCGGGATCGAGCCGGCGCAGGCCCGCGCCGTTCGAGAGCGCGTAATCCTGCCAGCCGGCAGAGGCGAGCACCGTCTCGCCGACGCGGAATTCCGGGTGCTGCGAGGCCGCCACCTCGCTCACCGTGGCGCCGACCATGACCTCGCCGATCTCGACGGGCTTGGCATAGGATTTCGCCGCGCTCATGCGGCCGCGCATGTAGGGATCGAGGGAGAGGTAGCGGGTTCGCAGCAGCACCTCCCCGGGACCCGGGCTCGGCACGCGGCCCTCCTCCAGGCGGAAATGCGCCGGGCTCGGTTCGCCGTGGGGGCGGCTCGCGAGGACGATGCGGCGGTTGGCGGCGCTCATCGGCTGTCTCCTGTGGTCGGGAACGGTTGGAATGCCGGGTCGGATCCGGCGCAGCCGGCCCGCATGTCGCGCGTTGATGGGCGAAGGCCGCGGTCGGGCGGCTTTGGCCGGGAAGGCGAAGGGATGAGGCGCATGATTGGCATGGCGGCTGCGGGCTTGGCGGCATCCTTGGCGGCGGCCGTGGGGCTCGGTGGGCCGGCGCAGGCGGCGGGCGATCCGCTGTCCGCCTATCGCTGGAAGTCGCGGCTCCTCGTGATCTCGGCGCCGACCGCCGACGGAAACGTCGAGGCGCAGCGCCGGGCTGTGGCGGCGGCCCGGGAGGGAATGGCCGAGCGCGACCTCGCCGTCGTCGAGGCGCTCGGCGCCACCCCGGAGGCCGTGGCCCTGCGCCGGCGCCTGGGACTGCCCGGCGACGGTTTCCGCGCCGTTCTGGTCGGCAAGGACGGCGAGCCCAAGATCACCGCGCCCTCCCCGATCTCGACGAAGACCCTGTTTTCGACGATCGATGCCATGCCGATGCGGCGGGACGAGATGCGGGGACGCTGATCCTCCGCGCCCTCCCGCGGCGAGGCTCGGAAACGAAAAGGGGCCGCCTCGGGCGGCCCCTCTCGCACATCGTCGGCGCCGGCCTCAGTCGCAGCGCTCGACCAGCACCCGACGATAGCCGTAGGGCGTCCAGCGCGTCCGGGGCACGGTGTAGCAGCTCGATCCGTAGCCGTAATCGTAGGCTCCGTAGCTGACCGGGGCGTAGCCGTAGCCGGGATAGCCGTAGCCCCCGTAGTAGCTGCTCGCGGCCAGTCCGAGACCGAGACCGAGACCCAGGCCGCCGACGCCGTAGCCGAAGCCGCGACGGTAACCGAAACCGCGGCCGCCGTAGAAGCCGCGATTGCCGTAGAAGCCGCCGCGGTATCCGCCGAAGCCGCCGCGATAGCCACCGAAGCCAGCGCTGCGGAAACCGCCACCGCCGAACCCGCCGCGGAAGCCCCCGCCGCCGAAGCCACCCCGGAAGCCGCCGGCGGTGGGACCCGAGACCACGCCGAAGCCGCCGCCGTAGCCCTTCTGCGCGCTTGCCGTCACCGGCAGCATGACGAGGCCGCCGAGGATCGCGGCCGACGCCACCATCAATCGTTTCATCGTTCCATCTCCACTTGCGCGCTCCGCCCCTCAGTTGCAGGAAAACGCGCGCGCCCGCGAAACGGTTCATGCTGCATTTTGACCACCGGCAGCGATCGGGGCTGCCGTGGAGGGCCTTGAAAGCCGAGGCCGTTCTGCGCCAGGAAGCGCCCGCCTCCGGTCGGGGGAGCCCCGACCCGCAAAGGGACCGCACCATGCCGGGTTTCACGATGTCGCGAAGGGCGCTCTCGTTCGCGCTCGTCGCCGCCTGCCTCGGCAGCGCCCCGGCCGCGGCGGCGCCCGCCTCGCCCTGTCGGCCGATCCAGTCCGAGGGCGAGACCTACACGATCTGCAGCGTGGATCTGCGCCGCGAGCGGGTGCGGGTGTTCTGGCTCGGGCCCGACGGCCTGCCCTATTCCTCGCTCTCGAACCTCGCCGAGAAGCAGGGGGGCCGCCTCAGCTTCGCGATGAATGCCGGCATGTACGACAAGGGCCAGGCGCCGGTCGGCCTCTACGTCGAGGAGGGGCGCGAGCTGAAGGCGGCCTCGACGGCGAACGGGCCGGGCAACTTCCACCTGAAGCCCAACGGCGTGTTCTACGTGAAGGGCGAGCGGGCCGGAATCCTGGAGACCGGCCGCTACCTCAAGGCGGCACCCAAGCCCGATTTCGCCACGCAATCCGGCCCCATGCTGGTGGTGGACGGCAAGATCCACCCCAAGATCTCGGCCGACGGCCCGAGCCAGAAGATCCGCAACGGCGTCGGCGTGCGCGACGACGGACGCACCGCGATCTTCGCGATTTCGGAGCGGCCCGTGAGCTTCGGCGCCTTCGCGCGGCTGTTCAAGGACGAGCTCGGCTGCCGCAACGCGCTCTTCCTCGACGGCAGCGTGTCGAGCCTCTACGCGCCGGGCCTCGGCCGCTCGGACCTCAGCCGCCCGCTCGGGCCGCTGGTCGGGGCCGTGGCGCGCTAGGGATCGGGGACCAACCCGCCGGGCCACGCGCGTCCGGTCAGCGGGTCCCGGCGTCGGAGCCCTCCTGGAAATCCGCCATCTCGTAGAGCGGCCGGATCTCGATCTCGCTCGGGCCCGGCATGGGGTTGGGGCAGCGCTTCACCCAGGCGACCGCCTCGTCCATGTCCTCGACCTCCCAGAGCCAGAAGCCCGCGACTAGCTCGCGCGTCTGGGCGAAAGGCCCGTCGACGACGGTGCGGCCGGGACCGTCGAACGCGATGCGCTTGCCGTGCGAGGAGGGCTTGAGGCCGTCGCCGGCGCGCAGGATGCCGGCCTCGATCAGCGCCGCGTTGTACCGGCCCATCGCCTCCAGCATCCCGGTCATCTCGGGCGTGTGGAGCAGGCCCCGCTCGCTGTCGTCGGTCGCCTTCACGAGCACCATCACACGCATCGTCCCACTCCCAAGCGTCCGCCGGCCCGATCGGCCCGACGCCGGAACGACGACGGGAGCCTCCGCGCGCCGACATGCGTCGCCGACTTTCTTCGATCTCCGGGAGGATGTGGCCGGTTCGGTCGCGATCCCAGCCCTCAATGCACCGCCGCGGCGCGGCTCGCCCTGTCGCCGAAGGCTGCCACGAGGCGCGCCCTGACGGCCTCGCCGATCGCCGCGCGGGACTCGATGCGCACGGCCGGCAGCGCCGCCCCGATGAGGCTCGCGGGGTCGAAGGTGAAGGCGAGGTGGCTGGAGCCGATCTCCAGCGAGGCGACCCCGTCGGATTGCGAGAGTTCCTCCCCGAAGATCTCGATGAAGGGCCCGTCCGGATCGCCCGCCTCGATCTGCACGATGAAGTAGCCGGCGGGCTCCTCCTCGTCGTCGGCGCCCGAGATCAGGCAGACGCCGTTCTCGTCGTCGAGCCGCACGCGCTCCACCGTGAAGGTCGTCACCGCCATCTCAGCGCTGCCCGAACTGCGTGTCCCGGAACAGGTCCTTGTGCTCACGCGGCTGCGAGCGCCAGTACTGCCGCGGCGCCCGCACCTGCGCGCCGAGCTCGGCCGCCGCGTGCCAGGGCCAGCGCGGGTTGAAGAGCAGGGCGCGCGCGAGCGAGATCGCGTCGGCGCGGCCCTCCCGCAGGATCGCCTCCGCCTGGGCGGCCTCCGTGATGAGCCCGACCGCGATGGTGGTGAGGCCCGTCTCGGCCTTGATCCGCTCCGCGAAGGGCACCTGATAGCCCGGGCCCAGCGGAACGGTCTGCGCCGTCGAGAGGCCGCCCGTCGAGACGTGGATCGCCGCCGCGCCCCGCTGCTTCAGGGCGCGGGCGAGCTCGACCGTCTCGTCGAGGCTCCAGCCCTCCTCGACCCAGTCGGTCGCCGAGACCCGCATCCAGACGGGCCTGCCCGCGGGCACGGCCTCGCGCACCGCCTCGAAGCATTCGAGTGGAAAGCGCATCCGGTTCTCCAGGCTGCCGCCATAGGCGTCGGTACGGCGGTTCGAGAGCGGCGACAGGAACTGGTGGAGCAGGTAGCCGTGCGCCCCGTGAAGCTCGAAGCCCTCGATGCCGATCCGCAGCGCCCGGCGCGCGGTCGCGACGAAGTCTTCGCGGACCCGCTTCAGGCCCTCGGCATCCAGCGCATGGGGCGCCACCTCGCCCTCCCCGTGGGGCACGGCCGAAGGTGCCTCCGTCCGCCAGCCGTCGGGTGCTTCCGGCGTGATCTGGGTGCCGCCGTCCCAGGGCGCGCGGCTCGAGCCCTTGCGGCCGGCGTGGCCGATCTGGATCGCGACCGGGATCGGCGCGAAGGCTCGCACCGCGTCGAGGACGCGGCCGAGCGCCCGCTCGGTCTCGTCGCAATAGAGCCCGAGATCGGCCGGCGAGATCCGCGCCTCGGGCGAGATCGCCGTGGCCTCAAGGGTCAGGAGCCCGGCTCCCGACTGGGCGAGCTGGCCCAGATGCATCAGGTGCCAGTCGCCGGCCTGACCGGCATGCGCCGAGTACTGGCACATCGGCGCCACGATGATCCGATTGTCGAGTTCGAGGTCGTCGAGGCGAAGCGGCTCGAACAGGCGTGGGGGCATTCGCGGCTCCAGGGCTTCGATGGGCAACGTCAGGAAGGCAGTCGGGTTCGAGCGATCCGAGGATGCTCTGAGGCGGTGCGGGTGAACCCCCAGAGCCATGCGTTCAACAAAACGCAAGCTCTATCGGGCGACACTCGGCTCCGCGGAAGGGCTCAGGACATGGGACCGGCTTTGCCGCGCACGCACAAGGCTCGTCCCATGGCCTGGACCCTTCGGGTCTACCTCATCGTCACCGGCGTCCTGGCACTCCTCGTCATCGCGATGCCGGCCCTCGTCATTATCGGGGCGATGGCGCTCATCCTGCCAGGTCTCTTCCTCGGGGCGATGCCGAGCGCCTTCCTCTACGGGGCCCTGTTCGCCATCGTCTGGTATCCGGGGCGCCATCGTCTCGGGCCCTGGGTCGCCGCACTGGCCGGGCTGGTCTTCGCCGCCGGCATCGCCGCAGGCCTGCCGAACCTCGCGAATACCCCTCTCGCCGGCCTCGTCGCCCAGGCCCGCGAGGGCGACCGGCAACCCGAAGCGCCGGTCGCGATCTCGGGAATCCTACGTATCGAGAGGGAACGGAACACGGGAGGCGTCACCCCCTTCCGAAAGGGCCAACGGCAGGCCTATCTCTGCGACGACCTTTGCGCGGCGGCCCTCTTCACGCCAGGCGTGACGGCCGTCGTCCTGGCGGCAGCGCCCGACGCGGACCAGGGGCGGACGCCTCGTGCCCGGGACGATTACACGGTGACCTACCGACTGGCGCCCAGGTCGGCGAACGGGCCGGCCTGCTCCGATCCCATCCTCCCGGCCGAAACGCACAGCGGGCTCGATGCCTGGCCGGAGGTGCAATCCCTGCGCGTCGCCTGGAAGCTCGCCCTCGCCGCGGGAACCTGCCTGCTGCGCGATCCCCTCGACGCAGCGCCACCGCAGCCGGACTGGACGCTGCGGCTGACGAAAGGGCCGCTCCTCAGCGGATCGGGGGCATGGGGTTTCCCTCCGAACGCCTCCTACGGCCGCATCCTGCTCGCGAGCCGCGCGGGCGAGACCTTGCGGCGGACCGCCGTCAAGGCGCGTCTGCTGCAGGCTCCGCTCTGGATCGAGCCCACCGGCGGGATGCAGGACTTCCGCTTCGGCTGGGCGCGGCGCTCTCTCACCGAGGGCGGCTACGAGACCCTCGATCTCCTCAAGCGGACGACCAATCTCGGCCTGTCGCCGGCCGCGACGGTCCCCCGGACGAGCGGTCGCGACATGCGCGCTGCGCTAGTCGCCGCCTTGGATGATCCCGCCGTTCCGGCGGGCGATGCAGCCTTCAGCCTCGTGCAGCCGCTCTTCGACTCGATGGGATCGCTCGGCAAACGGCCGGACATCTATCCCGGCGACGTGGCCCTGGTCGCCCGCCTGATCGGGGATGCCCGCCTGCGTGATTTTCCCCCCGTCCACCAGCCGATCAGGGCGCTCGGACCCGAGGCGGCAGCCCTGCGGGGACCGATCGTGGCCTGGATCCTGGCCGCCCGCGTGCCGGAGGATCGCGAGCCGGCCCGCACGCTCGGAAGAGCCCTGGAGGCGCTGCCGCCCGGATCATTCGCGGAACCCACGCCGGACGAGGCGCGGCTTTTGGCCGATCCCGAGCGGCGACGCTGGGCCACGGGCCTCATCCGGCGGCAGGCGGATCGCGGCGGAGCCGCCGCTCGCGACCTCGTGCAGATCATCGCCCACGCCCACGCGCAGCCCGTTCCGAAGCGATCCGACCCCGACCGCTTCGACGACGCGAATGCGGCGGTCCAGGCGCTGTGCCTGCTCGGTCCGGAGGCGTCGCCCGTGCTGCCCGACCTTGAGGCGCTGATCGAGGCCGACGCGGTCCCGCGCCGCGCCCTCGACGATTGGCGGCTGATGCTGGCCCGCCTCGGCAAGCCCGTCGAAAGCTTCGCCAAGCCCGAGAACCTCTCGGGCACGCAGAGCGGATTCGAGGCGAACCTGCGCAAGAGGCTGGCCCGCTTCCGCCCGGATTACTGCCGGTGAGGGAGAGCGACCGGCGCTAGCCCCCGATCCCCCTGCCCTTCAGGCTTTCGCCGATCTCGTCGAGCACGGCCGCGTCGTCGATCGTCGGCGGCAGGGTCCAGGGCTCGCCGTCGGCGATCCGCTTCATGGTGCCGCGCAGGATCTTGCCCGAGCGGGTCTTGGGCAGCCGCCCGACCGTCAGCGCCAGCTTGAAGGCGGCCACCGGGCCGATCCGCTCGCGCACGAGCGCCACGAGCTCGCGCTCGACCTCTGCCGGCTCGCGGGCGACGCCGGACTTCATCACGACGAAGCCGCAAGGCTGCTCGCCCTTCAGCGCGTCGCGGATGCCGATGACGGCGCATTCGGCGACGTCGGGGTGGCTCGCGAGCACCGCCTCCATGCCGCCCGTCGAGAGCCGATGGCCGGCGACGTTGATGATGTCGTCGGTCCGCCCGAGCACGGTGACGTAGCCGTCCGCATCGACCACGCCCGCATCCGAGGTGTCGTAGTAGCCCGGAAAGGTCGTGAGGTAGCTCTGGCGGAAGCGCTCGTCGGAGCCCCACAGGGTCGGCAGGCAGCCCGGCGGCAGCGGCAGCTTCAGGGCGATGGTGCCCATCGTGTCGGCGGGCAGGGGCTTGCCCGCCTCGTCGAGGACGCGGAGGTCGTAGCCCGGCATCGGCACCGCGGTGCTGCCGTGCTTGACCGGGAGAAGCCCGAGCCCCACCGGATTGCCGGCGATGGGCCAGCCCGTCTCGGTCTGCCACCAATGGTCGATCACGGGCCGGTCGAGCGCCCGCTCGGCCCAGGCCACGGAATCCGGGTCGGCCCGCTCGCCGGCGAGGAACAGGGTGCGGAACTTCGAGAGGTCGTAGGATCCGACCCGCTCGGCGCGCGGGTCCTCCTTCTTGATCGCGCGCAGCGCCGTCGGCGCCGTGAAGAGGCAGGCGACGCCGTATTCCGCGGCGACCCGCCAGAGCGCGCCGGCATCGGGCGTGCCGACCGGCTTGCCCTCGTAGAGCACCGTCGTGCAGCCGTGCATCAGTGGCGCGTAGACGATGTAGGAGTGGCCCACCACCCAGCCGACGTCGGAGGCGCAGAAATAGACCTCGCCGGGCGCGACGCCGTAGAGGTTCGGCATCGACCAGGCGAGCGCGACGCAGTAGCCGCCGGTGTCGCGCACCACCCCCTTGGGCTTTCCCGTCGTGCCGGAGGTGTAGAGGACGTAGAGCGGGTCTGTGGCGGCGACGGCCACGCAATCGGCCTTGAGCCCGGCGCCTTCGGCCCGCGCCGTGGTCTCGGCCCAGTCGCGGTCGCGGCCGGGAACGAGCGTCGCCTCGGCCTGCGGGCGCTGCAGGATGAGACAGGCGTCGGGCTTGTGGGCCGAGGCGGCGATCGCCGCGTCGAGCAAGGGCTTGTAGGGGACGACGCGGGAGGGCTCGATCCCGCAGGAGGCGGCGAGCACGACCTTCGGCCGGGCGTCCTCGATCCGGATCGCGAGCTCGTTGGCGGCAAAGCCCCCGAACACCACCGAGTGGACGGCGCCGAGCCGGGCGCAGGCGAGCATGCCGATCAGCGCCTCGGGCACCATCGGCATGTAGATGATGACGCGGTCGCCCTTGGCGACGCCGAGCGTGACGAGCACGCCGGCGAGCGTCGCCACCGCGTCGCGGAGTTCGCGGTAGCGGATCGCGCGCTTGGTGCCGGTCACGGGGGAATCGTAGAGGATCGCGGTCTGCTCGGCCCGGCCGTTCGCGACGTGCCGGTCCACCGCGTTGTGGCAGGCGTTCAGGGCGGCGTCCGGGAACCAGCGGCCGTAGGCGCCGAGGCTGGCATCGAAGGCGCGCCGCGGCGGCGAGGCCCAGTCGATCGCGCCGGCGGCCTCGAGCCAGAAGCGCTCCGGATCGGCCAGCGAGGCGGCGTGGACCTCGGGGTAGCGGCCGGGTAGCGGCCCGGGTGCGGCTGTCATCGGGGCAATCCTCGCGCCGGTCGTGCGCGCCGGCTTCACCGCCTTCTATAGCCGAACGCGGCCTTGCCGCGAGGGAGGCGGGAAACGAAGACCGCCGCGCTGGGGACCAGCCGCGGCGGCGAACGCAAGAGTTACGATGGGGTTTGGGAACGGGCCGTCAGTGCACCGAATCCGAATCGGTCCGCAGGCGCTTCATCTCGTCCTTGATGTGCAGCTTGCGTCTCTTGAGCTCTGCGATGCGCAGATCGTTCGCCGAGGGGCTGTGGATGGCTTCGTGGATCTCGCGCTCGAGCGCTTCGTGCTTGCGTGCGAGCTGGTTCAAATGTGTCTGCAGCGACATGAGCCGTACCTCCTGTCATCGTTTCGACGTCGACAGACTGGCACAGGTCGGGCCGGCTGTCGAAGCCATTTGTCGGCTTTGCTTCACAAGGGCTTGACGATCGATCTTGCCGCGGCCGCGGCCCTGCCGCATGCTCGGCGGCGAGGTTTTCCCGGGACGACAGCGTACGATGCCGAGTGAGTTGGGTGAGGACGCCATCGCCGATCTCGTCGCCGAACTGGCGCGGCTCCGGCAGGAGCATCGCGACCTCGACGCGGCCATCGACGCGCTGGAGGTGAGCGTCGCGGGGGACCAGCTCCAGATCCAGCGCCTGAAGAAGCGCAAGCTCGTCCTGCGCGACCGCATCTCCTACGTCGAGGACCAGGTCACGCCCGACATCATCGCCTGAGCGCTGGCGCCCGGCGTGAGCCGCGGCCGGGAAATTG
Source organism: Methylobacterium iners (assembly GCF_022179305.1). Taxonomy (GTDB): domain Bacteria; phylum Pseudomonadota; class Alphaproteobacteria; order Rhizobiales; family Beijerinckiaceae; genus Methylobacterium; species Methylobacterium iners. Next base: position 2,089 of record NZ_BPQP01000052.1, on the reverse strand, counting down.
GCTCAACTCCTGACGACAAGGCGCTGAATCGATCCGCAGGAACAACCACCTCTGTCATTCCGGGGCGCCGCAGGCGAGCCCGGAACCCAGAACCATCGGTGGTTCTCCAGCTTGCCAGGTCAGCGGCTCTGGGTTCCGGGATCTGCTTCGCAGCCCCGGAATACACGGGTTGATGGTCCCCGCGGGCAACGCCGCAGACCGGAGTTCGGAGCCCCGCAGCCTGAGCCGCGGCGCTTGCGGGCACCCCACCCTGCTTGTATGCGGCCTTCTGAGCATCGCGAGGATCTGATCTCGCGAATTCCGACAGACGGACATGACGACGATGGCGGTAGCGCCCCCGGTCGCGATCATCATGGGCAGCCAGTCCGACTGGGCCACCATGCGCCACGCCGCCGAGACCCTCGATGCGCTCGGCGTCCCCCATGAAACCCGGATCGTGTCCGCCCACCGCACGCCGGACCGGCTCGTCGCCTTCGCCAAGGGCGCGCGGGACGCGGGCTTCAAGGTCGTGATCGCGGGCGCCGGCGGGGCCGCCCACCTGCCCGGCATGACCGCGGCGATGACCCCCCTCCCCGTCTTCGGCGTGCCCGTGGAATCGAAGGCCCTGTCCGGCCAGGACAGCCTGCTCTCGATCGTGCAGATGCCCGCGGGCATCCCCGTCGGCACCCTGGCGATCGGCCGGGCCGGCGCCGTCAACGCGGCGCTCCTCGCCGCCGCCGTGCTCGCCCTCACCGATGGGCCTCTCGCGGACAGGCTCGACGCCTGGCGGGCCGCCCAGAGCGCGTCCGTCGCCGAGCGGCCGGTGAGCGAGGCGCCGTGAGCATGCGCAGGATCAAACCCGGCGGCCGGCTCGGCATCGTCGGAGGCGGCCAGCTCGGCCGCATGATCGCGATCGCGGCGGCGAATTACGGGCTCAAGGTGCACGTCCTCGCTCCCGACGGCGACAGCCCCGCCTTCGACGTCGCCGCCGAGCACACGGTCGCGGCCTACGACGATGCGGCCGCGCTCGAGGCTTTCGCCGGCCGCGTCGACGTCGTCACCTACGAGTTCGAGAACATCCCGCACGCGACCGCGCAGCGGCTCGCCGCCCGCGCGCCGCTCCATCCGAGCGCCGCGGCGCTCGCCACGACGCAGGACCGCCTGTCCGAGAAGGGGTTCGTCAACGGGCTCGGCATTCCCACGGCGCCGTTCCGCGCGGTCGATACGTCCGCCGACCTCGACGCGGCGCTGGCCGAGATCGGCCGGCCCGCCGTCCTGAAGACCCGCCGCTTCGGCTACGACGGCAAGGGCCAGCAGATGATCCGGGCCGAAGGCCCCTGCGACGCGAGCGCGATCCTGGCGGGCTTCGGCGGCGCCCCCTGCATCCTCGAAGGGTTCGTGCCCTTCGAGCGGGAGATCTCGGTGGTCGCCGCCCGCGCCGCGGACGGCGCCTTCGCGGCCTTCGACCCCTGCGCCAACGAGCACCGGGATCACATCCTCGCCTCGACCCACGTGCCCGCGCCCGACCTCGCGCCGGAGACGGCGGCGGAGGCGATCCGCATCGCTCAGGCCATCGCCGAGGCGCTCGATTATGTCGGGGTGCTCGCCGTCGAGATGTTCCTAGTGGTCGAGGGGGGCGCCCAGAGGCTCGTCGTCAACGAGATCGCGCCGCGCGTCCACAATTCCGGCCACTGGACCATCGAGGGCGCGCTGACCTCACAATTCGCGCAGCACGTCCGCGCCGTCTGCGGGTGGCCGCTCGGCGATCCGGCGCGGGTCGGGGGGATGGCGGTCGAGATGCACAACCTCATCGGCGCCCAGGCCGACGATTGGGCGCGTCTCTTGGCCCAGCCCGGCACGCACCTCCACCTCTACGGCAAGGGCGAGGCCCGCCCAGGCCGCAAGATGGGGCACCTCACGCGCCTGAAGCCTTGAGGTCGATGATCGGACCGGAGGGGATTCCGGGACGTCGACGTCGGTCGCGGGAATGCACCGGCCGCTACCTTTGTCATCCCGGGTCCGCCTCGGAACGATCGCGCCCTGCGCGACGCAATCGGGAGGGTCGCGTCGCGTCCGGAGTCCTGCCCAAGCGATTTCTCTTGCTATTATT
>NZ_BPQP01000051.1 GCF_022179305.1 Methylobacterium iners | reverse complement strand
ACCATCAATCGCGTCGTCGCCAGTGCTGCCAATCAGAGCGTCGTCTCCGCCTTCGCCGCTTAGCAAATCGTTGCCGGCAAGACCACTTAGCACATTCGCCCAGTCATCACCTGTGAGATAGTCGTCAAATGTAGAACCTTTGAGATTTTCAACGCCGTACAAAGTATCCCCTTCAGCGTCGCCGAGCTGCCCAGCTTTCGACCGAAGATCTACGCTAACACCGGCCTCACTTAGGCTATAGCTTGCAGTATCAAGGCCTTCACCACCAACGATATGGTCGGCGCCTGCACGACCTTCCAGGGTGTCAGACCCCGCGAGTCCATACAGAGTGTCGTCAAAAGCTCTGCCGAAGATCGTGTTCGCGCCGGAGTTCCCAATCCCGACGAACGAGAACGATCCAGTTGCAATCAGGTTCTCAACATCATCACTGAGCCTCCAAGACTCCAGTGAGGTCCGGACTGTATCTGTGCCGCCGTCAAGATCCTCCTCGATCAGGTCCGCGGCGTCATCAACCACATAGGTATCATCGCCAGCTTCACCTCGAAGCGTGTCTGCACCATCACCTCCATCGAGCCAGTCGTCCCCACCGCCACCGATCAGTAAATCTTGGCCTAAGTGGCCGGTCAGACGATTGGACGCTGAGTCGCCCGTTAGTGTGTCGTCGTAGGCGGAACCCGTCACGTTCTCAATGCTGATTAGGATGTCGCCTTCAGAGTCTCCGCCACGCACCATGCCCGATGACAGATTGACGCTAACTGCGATGCCGCTGTCTTTATAGCTAGCAGTGTCACTCCCGGCGCCCCCGTCGAGGCGATCCTCTCCTGCAAGTCCAATGAGCGTATCGTCTCCTCCGAGGCCGGATAACAAGTCCGCATTGGAGTTGCCTGTGATAGTGTTGGCAAGCGTATTGCCTGTTCCGGTAAATGATAAGAATGTCGATGCGAAAAGCTCTTCCGTATTCTCTGCTAATGTCCACGAGCTCAAGGTTGTCGAAACTCTATCATTGCCGCTGTCGACGCCCTCAATTGCCTGATCCAAAGAATTGTCAATTAGGTAAAAATCATCGCCTCTACCACCTATGAGAATATCTTTGCCGGCCGCGCCATCCATTCTGTCGTTGCCGTCCATGCCGTAGATGATGTCGTCCCCGCCACGCCCATAGAGCAGGTCATCTTCGTTGCTGCCGGTCAGACTATCGGCGTAATCAGAGCCACTGAGCACGGAAACGTTGTAGAGCTGATCACCGTCAGCATCTCCACCGAAGTTCCTATTATTAAGAAGATTGACGGTAATCGCAGCCTTTGACTTTGAATAGTCGGCGCTGTTGCGGCCCAACCCACCAAAGAAATTGTCGGCTCCTAGTGAGCCTTGAAATTTATCATCACCGTCATAGCCGTAGAAAATTTCCGTACCAGCACTGCCGTAGAAAATGTTGGCCAAATCATTGCCATGGCCAACGAAGTTAGATGTGCCTATATAGCCGAGGTACTCGACATTCTCGCCTAAGGTATAGCTCGAAAGATTTGTATTTGCTCGGTCTATGCCACCGTCTACTTCTTCGATTAAAATGTCCTCGACGGAGTCTATGACGTAGACGTCATTGCCCAAGCCGCCGATCATCAAGTCGCCGCCGGCTCCGCCATCTACCGTGTCGTTGCCAAGGCCCCCAACCAGGCGGTTCTCACCAGCATCGCCAATAAGGGTATCGTTGAACCCCGTGCCGACTACGTTCTCTATGCCTGTCAGAGAGTCGCCATCCGACGCTGTGCCAGCCGTGAGATTGACCGTCAGCCCTGAAAGGTTAGTTCCATAATCTGCGGTGTCGTTCCCGCTGCCTCCATCCAGGATATCGGCTCCAAGCCCACCTGCCAAAATGTTGTCACCTTCATTCCCGGTAAGATGGTCGGAGAATGCCGAGCCGAGAATTGAACCTATTCCCTGAAGTGCGTCTCCAGCAGCGTCCCCGCCGGCGCCTGTGCCGGCCCCTAGATCGACGGTGACCGCGCTGCCGCTGGTGCTGTAATCCGCGTAGTCGCGGATGCCGCCGAAGAGGCGATCAGCACCCGCACCACCGACCAGCATGCTTCCGGTACCGCTGCCAATTAAGGTGTCCGCAAAGCGCGTTCCGACCACGCGTTCGATGTTCGTTAGGAGATCGCCAGCTGCCTCTCCCTTCAATCCGATCCGTTGGACGAGATCCACCACGACTTGGTCGTCTCCTGCGGAGTAGTCGGCCGTGTCGAAGCCTCCCTGGCCATCGAGGACGTCCATGCCTACACCGCCGGCGAGAACGTCGTCGCTGCCGCTGCCGATCAGCGTGTCATCGCCAGTATTCCCGAACAGGTTCTGTACATCACCACTCGCGACGATCCTGTCGTTGTGACCCGAGCCGATCACGACTTCAATATTGTCAAGCACGTCACCGGCTGCATCGCCATCTGTCTCACCACTCACGAGGTTGAGCACTATGCCGCGCTGCGCATCGGAATAATCCGCCGTGTCAATGCCCAGACCGCCAAAAAGCCTGTCCGCCCCATCTCCGCCCACCAGCCGATCATCGCCATCGCCACCGGTTAGCTCGTTCGTCTGACCGTCGCCGATCAAGGTGTCGTTGAACACCGTTCCAATGACATTCTCGATCAAAGATAGCGTGTCGCCTTCAGCGTTACCACCTGACGCCCAACCGGACGCGAGGCTCACCACAACGGCAGCTATATCATCAGTATAATCAGCGGTATCGACGCCATCACCGCCGATCAACGTGTCGCTGCCTGTCTCACCAATAAGTGTATCGTCGCCAACTCCACCAAGGAGAGTGTCGTTACCATCGCCACCATAAAGCGTATTTGCACGGGCGTCACCTGTGATGGCATCACCGAACGCTGTTCCTTTAATTGCATCGATTTCTACAAAGATGTCGCCATCCGCATCGCCGCCTGAATTGGTGCGGGTTCCAAGCTGAACGACTATGGCAACAAAGTTCGTGCTGTAATCTACGACGTCGAAGCCTACACCGCCGATGAAGTGGTCCGCGCCTGCACCGCCGACAAACTTTGTACCGTTCGGCCCACCTGTTAGCGTGTCGGCGTAGCGCGACCCGATTAGGGTCTCAACGTCCTTCAGGATATCACCCTCAGCATCTCCACCTGCGCCGAGCCCAGTGGTGAGATTTACGACAACAGAAGCACCGCTCGCGGAGTAATCCGCTGCGTCATAACCTGCATCGCCGATGACGAGGTCTGCGCCTGCACCGCCGACCAGCGTGTCGTCACCTCTGCCGCCGTCTAGACGATCATCGCCTGTGCCGCCGATCAGAAGGTTTGCCGAATTATCCCCGCTAAGAACGTCAGCGTAGGCAGAACCCACCAGACCCTCGATCCCATCGAGCAAGTCCCCAACCGCCCCCCCACCTGATGCCGATCCGTTGAGGTCGACCATGACGCCTTCCGTCTCAGCCGAGTAGTCAACTGTGTCGAAACCAATGCCACCTATCATGACGTCGCGGCCTGCGCCGCCAACTAGAAGGTCATTGCCGGCGCCACCGATTAGACGGTCGTATCCCAAGCCCCCGGTCAGAAAGTCATGGCCACCACCCCCACGAATGACATCGTCGAACGCGCTTCCTACTATAGCGTGGTCTGTGTCCGAGGCAGCGAAGGCTGCCACCCCATACGTGAGAGCCGCAAAAGACGTACCCGAAGCACTTGCAGCCCCCCTATCAACGTTTGCCAGAGCTTCAGAAGGTGAAGTGGAACCATCGACGGAATAAGTCGATCCACTTAGGGTCTTAAATAAAGGTGATGACTGACTAATGAGGGCAGTCAGATTAGTGAAAGTGCCCTTGGCTGAGCCTTCAATCAAGCTAATGGCCGTTGTAGTCTCTGTTGGCCCGCCCGTAAGCACGGCATCAGTCACAATGGCGCCAGCGCCGCGGCCGAACCAAACATGATTCTCGCTACTGTTGCCGCCCCGCAAGTTTGGATCGAGACTCGTAATGTCGTCTAGAACTAAATCTTTCGCCCATACGCGGAAATTCCGACCATTATCGTCAGCAACGGCGTTTACCATCACGGTTGAAGAGGACTTAATGTCGTAGCCTGCATCAACATTGCCACTAGCGATCGTGTTTTCGAATCGAATATTGTAGGAACCACCCTCTGTTGCGAATCCGTCTCCATTCCAGAAGCTGCCACTGAGGCGGTCTTCGGCGTTACGCATGCTGCTGTTGCGGATGATAATGTCATGCGCGGTACCCTCGACATGCATACCGATTGCGAATGTCGGGCCGACTTCGTCCTGACGCTGGCTGTCCCCATGGACATCCTCGACGACGACGTTGTTTGTGTCGTATCCCAGGCGGATGACGCCGCGGGAATAGCCATCTACGTCGATGTCTCGGATTGTGAGACCCGAGATGGTCGCAGTCGCGTTTGAGCCTGTAATATAGTTCTCAAAAAAACGCTGAACGTTAGTAGCATCCATGTGCTCGACGGATAGGTTTCTGATGTCGCCCCCGACACGAAAGGCTCCGTAGCCAATATTCATGAAGCTCAAATCTGAGAACTTGAGATTATCGGCGCCGTTTACGAGCCGAAAGACCTGTTCGCCGTGAAAACCAGATGGATCGAAGGGCGCCTCCCGTGTGCCAACAATCTCGGCACGCATCGTATTGCCTGCACTGTCGACTCCTCGAATTGTGACTGGATGGCCATCGGTCCCGCCTGTCCCGATGACAATAGCGGCACCTGTCAGTTGATACGCGCCCTGATCAGCAATGATCCGAACCTCACCCCCCGGTCCTGCCGCACTGATCATCGCAGCCATCACGTCAAGCGTGGCAGCATTTTCAATGCTAGACCCATCACCCTTGCCTGCGCCGGTAGGCGAAATGTAAAGCGTAGCCATAAGGGTCCCTTTTAGTGTGGGGGCAGGCATAGCTCATTCTTGCCGCACTGCGAAGAGCGTAAATTTTACGTAAATCTTGAAACGTGAGATCTCCTTAACTGGCCAAGGTAACAGGCAGGTAGTGTAGGAAAAACTGCCCATGACTGAAGCGGCTGATGCGCTCGAGGACTCCGTTGGTAGAACCGAGCTCCACTGAGATGAAGGTGGGTAGCTCTTGGTCGGATTGACGCTGCGGAAGGCAGGCATATCTGATGATCATCGAAGTGAGTTGAACGACGAGCAGTGGGTACGCATTGAGTCGCTGCTGCAGGGCCGAGCGCATTGACCCAGGCCAACGCTACAACCGCCTCTTTGTAGCGCATCAGGCAGTACGCAGCAGATGAGTACCCCTCGGCACGGACTTAGTCGATCATGGCTAAAGCGATCGCCGCGCTCATGCGTAGGCGGCGCAGATCTATGGCGACGCCGGCTTGAACCATCCGACCCTGACACTTCCCCTGGAACGACGGTGTGGACGCCCAATGCTCGTGCTGAGTTTGAGCGCGAAAGCCGACTCTCCGCAACGTGTCTGACGGACGCGCATGAGCTGTAGTTGGCGCAATGGTGCCTGGCCCTGCCGCCATTGGTCGGCCCTGGCGCTGGCCGATGCGTTCGGTGCTCGATGGGATCTACTACAAGCATTGCGCGGGTTGCTTGTGGCGCTACCTGCGCATGAGTACCCGCCACGCTGGACCGTGCATTGCTGGTTCTTACGCCTCTCACCTTCCGCGTATCTTAGCGCCTTGTCCAAGCTTCATGACGATGGACGACCGCGAGCGAGGCGGGCGCGAGCCAAGGTTCGGGCTCGTTG
>NZ_BPQP01000050.1 GCF_022179305.1 Methylobacterium iners | reverse complement strand
CGCCGACACCCTCAACGCCGATCTCCTCGCCTTCGTCAGAGCCTGACCCTCTACAAGGCTGCGCTCAGTTTCCTCTTCTCCCGCCGACCTTCAACATCTGGCCTGGAAGGCTGTTTTAGAACGTTGAACAGCTTTCCATCGCCGGCTTCGACCAGATCTCGTGCTAGTAGCCAACCTTATCGTCCGCAGACGAGGCTATTCGAAGGTAGATTGCCTTCATGCCAGGCCACGTTCTTCTAACGGTAAGGGATGGGTCGTGCTCAGCATCAGCCCGCCTGCAAGCGGACCTTCCTAGGGTCTACTGTGGTTGGGAAGCAGTCTTCTGGCCCTCCGGCCCGAGGCGAACGTTCCGCCTCTGACTCAACCTAGTCATAGAAGGTCGTTGTTGCGGTCCCCAAAAGCGGAAGTTCGTATCCGGCCTACCCTGCCTCAGGAGGTTTGATGAAGGCCTTGCCTCACAAGCTCGCCAGCGGCGAACAGAACGTAACGAGCACTCAGTGCTGGTTCACAACCTAAGGGGTCGTCGGGCGCTGCGAAGGCTCCCGCGCGGAAGGTAGGTCAGGGCGCTCCATACCGTGAGGACACTGCCGGACGTATCGCTTTGTGAAGTAACGAGCCCGGGAGTGCCTTCGTGGCACCCCCGGGCTCGTATTTCATCGATGCCTAGCGTCAAAGCTGACGCGTCGCAGCGGGTGATTCCTTTCGCATGGCGAGGAGATTCATAACTGCGAAGGCGAGCGGCGTTCCGATGAGGAGAAGGGCGAAGAAGAGGGCCATGATTCACTTTCCGTGAGTGATGAGACAGGAACAACCCCGATCGGGGCCACCTGCCGTACCCACCTCAATGCCGGGGCGACGCAGTCGGTTCGCGAATGCGACGCGGCAAGAGTGGCGGAAGGATCAATAGGTGCGTACCCCGACCAGCACGTCGTCGACTACGGCCGTTTGGCGCGTGAAACCGCAAAGCCACGCCTATGACGCTGCGAACTCGGCCCAGCGCTCGGGATTGGGATCCACATTGCTCGAGTAGCGGCCGCTCCGAACTCGTATCGTCTCTCGCACGTGGAGCATGTCGGACAGATCGAAGGCTTCACGCGCAGCAGCTCTAGCAACAATCCGCAATGCCTGTCGGGTGCCGACACCGTGAAGGCAGACCTGCTCATTGCCGTTAGCAAGCCTGCCAGATTCTCAAGGATAAGGCGCAGCCTCACAAAGCCCGGCACCTGGTTCCCGGGCGGCTAGAAGCACTGTGAGCTTGGTGCGGACACCAGTGTAGTGGGTGGCCGTCAAGGGCTCCAAGCCCGCCCATTCTGCCTCCGTCACCACCATCATGCCCATACCCCTTTGAAACCAAGAGGCAGGCAACGGGTGAACGGGCGCACACAGCGCCTTAGAGCACCAGGAGCGAGAAGGCACCGATCAACGCGACGCAAGTCGCCATTCGCATTGTGCGAGAAGTCTTCATGGAACGGTGACGGTTATCGTTAGCGGCCTTGGAGCGCGAACGCAGCATGTAGCGATCAAGGATCGGCTCAGGCGGCTCGAACCAATTTTCCGCGGTTGCACGAGCTGTAGCGGTATACATGCAGAGTTTCCAGGATCTATTCTGCAACTTACTAATGCTTGTTGATCAATCTTAAATAGAGCCGTTCTACAGCAGCTCATCTCCGTGCTTAGAGCAGAACGGGCAGCGTCTGTCCATGCAAAATAGAGCGTGGCAATTGGGCCGTCGCGCACCATAGTGCAGCGATGGAGGGGCTCAGCCCTTGAACGACCTCAAGCATGCATCTGACGTATGGCTGGCATTTGGCATTTGGTATGCCAAAGATGCTCAAGCGGTGCCATAAATGCTGCAACGCAAACAAACCCGCGAGATGGTTGTCATGATCACACTGCTTCTGACTGTTGCCGCTGCTGGCGCCGCCAACGTCGCGCTGGTTGCCTTCATGGTCGACCGGCTTGGCCCAAAGGCGGGGACCACTGTTTCCGCTGGCGAGTTCGTTGCTCTTCTTGAGACCGGTTCCGCCTCCGCCAAGCGCGGTGCCCTCAGGGTTAGCAATGAGAACGTTCTGGTCGGAGCTACCCAGCGCGCCGCCTGATTCAAACGAGCCAACATCCGACGTGAAGAGCCCGCCCGGCGAACGCCGCGGCGGGCTTTTGTCATCTGTGTTGTAGACCTGCTTATGCGCCGCTCAATAGCACCATTCCAGGCGAAGCCTCCTGTCACAGGCAAGGAGCTCTGCTCTGCCCCGGCGCATCTGGAATGGGGGCAGGGGGCATCTGCTCGCTCACTTCGCCTGACAATCGTCAGATCCGCCTCGGGTCATGCCAGCACGAGGGTTCTCGGATGTACGAGTTCGAGTAACGCCCTATCGCTCAGCATCCTGGGCTGACGGTACCCAGCCCTCGACGCTTTTGTTCTCGACCTCACGGCTTGGTCGGCGAGGGAACGACCGGCGGCTCAGTCAGTCATGCCGCAGGTGGTGAAGCCGTCGGCTGCGCCCTAACTGGCGACTCGGACCGAAGGTCAGAGGATGGTTCAGGGGAGCGAGCATGCCGCGCAACATCCTGATTTTGGGAGCCTCATATGGCTCCTTGCTCGCGACGAAGCTCCTGATGGCGCGTCACAATGTGACACTCGTCTGCCGAAGGAAGACCGCGGATCTGATCAATCGTGAAGGCACCGAAGTTCGCATCAAGTTTCGCAATGAGACGGATCATCGGTCCATATTCTCGCGGGAACTCTCTGGAACCTTAGATGCGACTTCTCCAGAGGACGTTGATTTGGGTCGCTATGATCTGGTCGGCCTTGCGATGCAAGAGCCACAATATACCAATCACACAATTCGCATGTTAATGATCAAAATTGCAGGCGCTAAGCTACCTTGCCTGTCGATAATGAACATGCCGCCGTTGCCGTATTTGAAGCGTATTTCCACTCTCGCTCAAATGGACCTACGGATGCCTATACCAATGCTGCCGTTTGGGACCGGTTTGAACCAGGACTGATGTCGCTCTGCTCGCCCGATCCCCAAGCCTTTCGCCCACCCGATGAAGCTCCGAACGTTCTTCACGTAGGGCTGCCTACAAATTTCAAGGCCGCTACCTTTGCGAATGAGGCGCACAATCGGCTGCTTCGGGGGCTTGAGGCGGACATCGATGCGGCGCGTTTTGACGGGCAGGATGCTCCAGTAAAGCTGAAGGTCTTTGACTCATTATTCGTACCTCTTGCAAAATGGTCAATGTTGTTGACCGGCAATTATCGCTGCATCAAATCCGACGATATGCAGTCGATCCGAGACGCGGTGCATAATGATTTGGAAGCTTCCCGTGCCGTCTACGAACATGTAGACGCCATGGCGCAGCGCTTGGGTGCCAACCCTGTCGATCAGGTTCCTTTTGAAAAATACGCCAAGGCCGCAGAAAGCCTCCTGAATCCTTCATCGGCAGCTCGAGCCATCGCGAACGGGGCACCTTTCGTCGAACGGGTTGATCTTTTAGTGAAATTGATTTCGTATCAACTTGACTCACCGCATGCGGAGATTGATCGGACAGTCAGGATCGTAGACCAAAGACTCAACGAGCGGATCATTGGAGGTTGACGCTGGTCTATGGCTTCTGATGTGCGTAGTCAGTTTGCGCCTACCGATGTCGTCCTCAACCACTCCCGCAGTTTGGTCCAGCGTGGCTTCATGTTGCCGCCACGGACCGCGATGCCGATGGCCTTGCGCTGCCCAATCAGCACGACGAGCCGCTTGCCGCGCGTGACCGCCGTGTAGAGGAGGTTGCGCGCCAGCATGGTCCAGTGGCCAGTGGTGATCGGGATCACCACGGCTGGGTACTCTGAGCCCTGCGACTTGTGGATCGTCGTGGCGTAGGCCGGCACCAGCGTGTCGAGCTCTCCGAATGGGTAGACGACCTCCCGTCCCTCGAATGCAACGATCACTGCACCTTCCTCCTCGTCGATGCGGGCCACGGTGCCAAGATCGCCGTTGAAGACCTCCCGGTCGTAATCGTTCTGGCTCTCCATCACCCGGTCGCCTGGCGAGAAGCGCCAGCCGAACCGCTCGACCGAGGTGGCCGGGTTCGGGTTCAGGACCGCCTGGAGCGCGTGGTTGAGGTTGCGCGCGCCGAGCACGCCGCGCTGCATGGGGGTGAGCACCTGCACGTCTCGAACCGGATCAAGGCCAAACCGGGCTGGGATGCGCCGCGTCACCACCTCGATCAGGGTGGTCAGCCCCGCCTCAGCCTCGTCAATCTCGATCAGGTGAAAGTCGCTCTCCACACCGCGCAGGACGGGCTCGGGCATCTTACCGGCGTTGATGCGGTGCGCGTTGACGACGATCCGGCTCTCGGCCGCCTGTCGGAATACCTCGGTCAACCGCGCCACGGGCACGCACCCTGAGGCGATGATGTCGGCCAGCACCTGCCCTGGCCCAACCGAGGGGAGTTGGTCCACGTCGCCGACCAGCAGCAAGCCCGCGCGCTCCGGAATGGCCTTCGTCAGCGCATTCATCAGCGGCACGTCGAGCATCGAGGTCTCGTCCACCACCATCAGGTCGCAGTCGAGCGGGTTGTCCTCGTTGCGCGAGAAGCCGCCGTGCTTGGGATCGATCTCGAGCAGGCGGTGGATGGTCTTGGCTTCCAAGCCGGTCTGCTCGCTCATGCGCTTGGCCGCCCGGCCGGTTGGGGCCGCCAGCAGCACGCGCGTGCCCTTGGCGGTCAGGATGCGCAGGATCGTGTCGAGGGTGCTGGTCTTGCCCACCCCCGGCCCACCGGTGACCACCGCGAGCTTCGCGCCCAGCACGAGACGTACGGCCTCTGCTTGCGAGGGCGAGAGCGTCTTGCCGCTTTTGCCCTCGGCCCAAGGCAGCGCCTTGGCGAGGTCGATCTCCGGCCAGGGTGGCCGTCCCTGACCGCGTCGGGTCAGGCGCTCGGCAATAACTCGCTCGGCCGCGTGAAGGCCGGAGAGGAAGATACAGGCTTTGTCGCCGATGATGTCCTGCACCACGTCGCCGGTGTCCAGCACGTCAATGAGCGCAGAGCGGATCAGCACCGCTTCGACGCCCAGAAGCTCTGTTGCCAGCTTGACGAGGTCGGCCACCGGAAGGCCGCAATGGCCCTCGTCCGTGGCGGTCTGCAGCGCGTACGAAATGCCCGCCCTCAGCCGCTGCGGCGCGTCTTGCGTCAGCCCGAGCTTCATCGCGATGGCGTCGGCGGTCTTGAAGCCGATGCCCCGGATGTCGCGGGCGAGGCGATAGGGGTCCTCGGTCATGACGGTGATGGCATCATGACCATAGGTCTTGAAGATGCGCACCGCTCGCGCCGTGCCGACGCCGTGGGCGTGCAGGAACAGCATGATCTCACGCACGGCCTTCTGCTCGGCCCAGCCCGCCACGAGGCGGGCAGCGCGCGTCGGGCCAATGCCGGCGACCTCTTTCAGCCGGTCGGGCTCGGCCTCGATGATCTCGAAGGTGCCTTCACCGAAGGCCGCGACGATGCGCTTGGCCATGGCCGGGCCGATGCCGCGCATATAGCCCGAGGCGAGGTACTTCTCGATGCCCTCGGCCCCGGTCGGGGGCGTGACCTTCAGGGTCTCGGCCTTGAACTGCAGACCGTGCTGCCGGTCGCTGAGCCAGAGGCCCGTCGCAGTGATCCACTCCCCCGCACCAATGGCTGGGGCATGACCAATGACCGGCACGAGATCACGCCTGCCGCGCGCCTGCACCTTGAGCACGCAAAAGCCGCTCTCGGCATTGTGGAAGGTCACCCGCTCCACCGTGCCGGCAAGCGTTTCCCTCTGTGGTGCGGTTGAGGCGGGAAGTGGGCGCGCGGCCACGGCCGTGAGATCCCGGTGGGAGTTGGAACGAGATCTCAACGATAGCGTGAGAGCCTCGTCCCTTCATCTCAGCGAGGATACCATGCCTGCAGCCATCGCGAATACGCCGACACTTGCGGACCAGGTACTTGCCCGTGGTCCTGTGAGTGACGACCGGCGTGCGGTTGGACGACGCCGGCTCACCATCGAGGTCTCGCCCGAGTTGCACGGTCGCATTCTAGCGATCTGCTCTGTCCGAGGCGTGCCGGTGAATCAGGCGGTCCGTGAGATCCTGGAAAAGTCCTTTCCAGGATAGCGCATACATGCGGCCCAGCGTCCGCGCTCTCCGTCAGAAGTTCGATTTGGGAATGTCGAGCTGCGCGTGAGCCTCGGCAGGCGTCATCAATCGTATGGCTTCGTCGGAGAGGCCGCGCTCGCGCAACTCCGCCCGTTGCCGATTTGTAATCATCATCGAGACGCCCGGGGAAGACGACTGTGCTTGAGCCACACCGTCCGACGCGAGACCTTGCGCTTGGCGAGAACGGTCGAGAACGGCTCCCTCCTCAGCCCCCTGCTCAAAGAGCGCCCGAAGATAACCGTCGATGTCATCTATCATCAGCGAGCCTTCATTCTTCGCGAGAGCCGACGGCTCACTCAACCCGGCCCATTTGAACTGAGCCGTTTTCGGGTATCGCGTGCCAACTCCTCGGGGAGCGTCGCGGCGCGATCCTGACGCGCGATGATGGCCGCGAGCCCGACCGGTCGGTAGTCCCACGCGTCAACGCCAACGTCACAGGAGCGCTGGGTATCCGACAACGAGCCGTGCGTGTGTCCGTAGAGGTGGCGAGTGCCGCGCCATAGGCCGGGCCACGCACGATGTGCGTAGTGAGCAAGGTATAGACGACACTCGCGTCCGTCCTCCCGAACCGTGATGCGGGCGCTCTCGACGGGCAGATCAGCCCAAGGCAGGTGCAGCACACGGTTCGTATCGTGGTTGCCACGGATCAGCCGTTTGGTGCCATTCAGACGCTCGAAAAGCTCGCCGCAGCGGGCGCGGCTCGCGTCACCTGCGAAATCGCCGAGATGCCAAACATCGTCGCTGGGGCTCACCGTCTCGTTCCAGCGGCTGATCAGCACTTCGTCGTGCTCTGCCATGGACCCGAACGGCGTACCGCGCTGTCGCAGGATGTGGACGTGGCTGAAGTGGGTGTCGGCGGTGAAGAACGTGGCCATCAGGTCCGATAACGATGCTCGACTGCCAACCGTTACGCCAGCATCAGGATCCGAGGAGGCATCCGCCTGGAAATCTTAGCGCAGAGCTCGGGCTGAGCCGCCTCTCGTCATCAGACTTCCTTCCGTGTTGTCTCACGTCTGCCTCACCACGTAGAGCGGTTTATGTTGGACGAGCGCTCAGCGGGTCGATGCGCTATTCGCGATCGTCCGTGCCAACGCCGAGGAGCGCCCGAAGACCAATACGCGGATCGAGCCGGCGTTGGCTTGAGTTGATGTACGGTCTTCGTGCGGTAAGGCCTCACGCTGCCTCTGCGTCGAGCGCCTCCCTTGAGGGCAGCGAGCCGGACGCGTGCCTTTGCGCGGTCCGGCAGGGCGCCTCGCCGATGACCTCCGGTCCGTCGGCCTCCCGTTTGTCCCCCCACTTGCGAGCGGTCGCCTGCGGATCGAGATCGACAACGGCGCAGCGATGCCCGGCCAAGTGCGCCGCCACCGCCAGGTGAATGGCGATCGTGGATTTTCCTGTTCCACCCTTTTGGCTGATCACCGCGATGGTTCGCACGTTGGCATCCTTGCATGAGGGCGTGCCCGCCTGCCCACACGCACGCAGTCGGGCTATCCACACGTCGACACCCAGCCCGACTTCCTTGCACCTCGCCTGCCAGCCGGCGTGTCGTCATGACTGCAGTCAATTTTGCCGTCTTGTATCCTTGCCTGCAGGCCGTCCTGCCGGCAGGTTGCCGAACTTTTCAAGACTTCAGAGGTGCGGCTACAAGAGTGATGCGGCGGCCGGCTTCACGTCCGGTCTTTCCGGATACGAAGTTGGCCAGGAGCCGTGTCCTGGGGCTTGATCCGATAGCTGCGTCCCAGCCGTTCTCCTCAGAAGCTCGGCAGCACGCGGGACCGCTCAGAAGCAGGAGGTGGCGATCAGGTCGAGGATGATCACCCCGCCACGAATGCCCCACAGCACGAACGCGGTGCCGGCGGTGATGATGAAGGCTGCGCCGCCCACCCAGACAGGCCAAGACAGACGCGTCGTATGGGTATCCGCTGAAGGCTCGACCATGACCTCTACTCGGCTGGCTGGATCGCGAGCCGTGCGACTGGAATCTCGCGGATCGGCCAGTTCACCAGTGCCGCCACGAGCGCAAGCCCGATCGAGACACCCCACATCAGGTCGTAGTTGCCGTTGATGTCGTAGAGGCGTCCGGCGCCCCAGCCGCCCAGAAAGCTGCCAACCTGGTGGCTCAAGAACACAATGCCATAGAGCGTCGCCATGTATTTGGCTCCGAACAAATAACCGACCAGCCCGGAGGTGAGGGGCACGGTGCCGAGCCAGAGGAAGCCCAGCGCTGCGGCAAAGGCGAGCACGCTTGCCGCCGAGAGCGGGAGGGCGAGAAAGAGCACGAAGACGAGCCCGCGCAGGAGATAGAGCAGCGTCAGCATGTCCTTGCGCTTGTGCCGACCTCCGAGCCAAGCCCAGAGCAGCGAGCCGGCGATGTTGAACAGGCCCACCAGCCCGATCGCCCAGCCACCCAACGCCAGCGGCGAGAGTGTCACACCGAAGGCTTGGAGGCCCACGGCCTTGTCGGAAATGTAGGCCGGCAAGTGCAGGCCCACGAAGGCGACGTGAAACCCGCAGACGAAGAAGCCAAACGTGAGGAGCCAGAAACCCGGCGTGCCGAACGCCTCGCGCAAGGCTTCCCGGCTCGACTGCTCGGGCGCGGCGCCGGCCTGCTTGGGCGCGCGGATCTCTCGAAGGCCAAGGGTAAGGGGCACCATGATGGCGGAGACGAGGCCCAGGACCAGCATCGTGGCGTGCCAGTCGCCGAGCCGGTCCTGCAGCACGGACACGAACGGCACGACCGCGAATTGTCCGAAGGAGCCTCCCGCGGTCGCGACGCCCAGTGCCATGGAGCGTTGGGCCGGAGGGGTTTGGCGCGTGATGACGCCGAAGATCGGACCGAAGCCCGCCGCGGCCATGGCGATGCCGGTGAGCGCGTTGCCGAGGGTCAGGAGCACGCCCTCGGTCGCTGCTGCCATCATGAGCATGCCGGTGACGTAGAGGATACCGCCGACCGCGACCGTGCGGGCAGTGCCGAACCGGTCGGCGACGTTGCCGACGAAGGGCGAGAACAGGCCCATGATGAGCATGGAGAGCGCGTTGCCAAAGGACCAGAGCTCGCGCCCCACGCCGAGATCGGCGGAGATGGGCGTCTGGAAGATGCCGAAGCTCTGCCGCGCCCCAATGCCGATCGTGAGGATGACGGCGCCGCACAGGACCGGGACCCAGAAGCTGCGCTGAGACGATAGCAGGGTTGACGTGCTCATAGCGGCTCCAGCCGGCGCAAAGATCTCCACCGACGCTCAGCTTGGTAGGCGAGGTCTGATCCTACCAGCATGCAACGATTGGTGCTGGAGGGCCATGCTCCACACAAGGTCACGCCAAGCTTCCCCTGCATGGACGGTCGCGTGCTCACCCAAGCCGCGATGACACATCCCCATGGCTCTGTTCACCAGCCGGCGCAGCTTCACTAACGGCACTAAAGCTGCTGGTTCGCCTCGAGCATGACGGGGCCTTGCTTCTTTCACGAAGGCGAGGCTTGTCCGTAAACTCTGATCATCCCGCCCCACCTGGGCGGAGGAGGCGATAGGGAGCGGCTTGGATGTCTAAGGTTCTGGTGCTGTACTACTCCAGCTACGGCCACATCGAGACGATGGCTCACGCCGTCGCTGAGGGTGCCCGCGCCGCAGGGGCTGAAGTTGCAGTCAAGCGCGTCCCGGAAACGGTGCCGGAGGAGGTGGCTCGAAGCAGCCACTACAAGCTCGACCAAGCTGCACCGATCGCCAGTGTCGACGAGCTGCCGGAATACGATGCCATCATCGTCGGCACCGGAACGCGATACGGCCGCATGGCCTCTCAAATGTCGGCCTTCCTCGATCGCACGGGCGGCTTGTGGGCACGCGGCGCCCTTCAGGGCAAAGTCGGCGCGGCTTTCACCTCGACAGCAACCCAACATGGCGGTCAGGAGACTACGCTGCTCTCAATTCTCACCAACCTCATGCACTTCGGCATGGTCGTCGTCGGTCTGCCCTACTCGTTCCAGGGTCAGATGCGGCTTGATGAGGTAACGG
>NZ_BPQP01000049.1 GCF_022179305.1 Methylobacterium iners | reverse complement strand
CCCGCTTCCAGCCTGACACATTCCCCACACACAGGGACCCAGAGCCGCCGGCACAGCCATGCCTGGCACTCGGCGAGGTTCTGGGTTCCGGGCTCGCCTGCGGCGCCCCGGAATGACAAACGTGGTTGGATCGTTCCCGTGGCGAACATCCGCGTTTGGACGCTGCGGAGCCGGTGCTCGGAATTGACTTGGCGCCCCCCTTCCGCCATAAGCCGCGCCATCGCGATCCGGCGCCCCTTTCGGGCGCCCGTCGCGCTTGCAGACACATTTTTGGGATGAGTGAACATGTCGGCGCGGCCTTGAGGCCACCCGCATCGATCCTCGCCCTTCGGAGATCGCGCGATGAAGAGAACCTACCAGCCGAGCAAGCTCGTGCGCAAACGCCGCCACGGCTTCCGCGCACGCATGGCGACCGCCGGCGGCCGCAAGGTCATCGCGGCGCGGCGCGCCCACGGCCGCAAGAAGCTCTCGGCGTAAAAGCACCGTCGTTCGCGCCGCCGGCGATGCGCGGCGCGTCAGGCATGGCCTTTGCCACAGGCCGAAGGATCGGACCGGCCTTGTCGACGATCGGACGGCTCAAGCGACGCCCGGATTTCCTCGCCGCCGCGGCGGGGCGACGCTTCCACACCGAGCGCATGACGGCGCAGGGCCGCCTTCGGGACGCAGGCGAGCTCCGCGACGCGCCGGTGGACGGCCTGCATCTCGGCTTTACCATTACCAAGCGGGTCGGGCATGCGACGGAGCGCAACCGCATCCGTCGCCGCCTGCGCGGTGCCCTGGCGCAGGTAGGCGGCGACTTGCCAAGCCTTCCCGCCGACATCGTCCTGATCGCCCGCCGGCCTGCCCTGCACGCGCCGTTCGACGCGCTCTGCGACGACCTGCGCCGCGCCGTCGGGACCGTCACCAAGCCGCGCTCGCCCGATGCCAAGGGCGGCCGTGCGGCGAAGGCGGCCTCTGGCGGATCGTCCGCGCCGTCAACACCTGCGACCGAGCCCATGGCCGAGCCAAGCCGGCCGTCCTCTTCACCTGCGAACGCCTGCGCCGGATCTCACGATGGGTAATGACAAGACGAACATGATCGTCGCGATCGCCTTGTCGCTGGCGGTCCTGCTCGGTTGGAACTACTTCGTCGCCGCCCCGCGCGTGGAGCAGCAGCGGCAGGCCGCGCTCCAGAACAAGGCCGCGACGCAGACGCCGACGAGCCCGGGTGCCAGTGCGGATGCCGTGCCGACGCCGAGCCCGAAGGAGGGCGGCCCCACCACGCCGATGCCCGGCACGCTGGGCGGCACCGTCACCGTCGAAACGCGCGAGGCCGCGCTCGCCCGCTCGCCGCGCGTCCGGATCGACACGCCCGCGCTCTCGGGCTCCATCGCCCTGAAGGGCGGCCGCGTCGACGACGTCTCGCTCAAGAACTACCACGAGACCGTCGACGACAAGAGCCCGCAGATCGTGCTGCTCTCGCCGACCGGCAGCGCCAACCCCTATTATGCCGAGTTCGGTTGGGTCGGTCAGAACGCCGGACCGCTCCCGAACGGCGAGACCCTGTGGACGGCCGACGGCGAGGTCCTCTCGGCGGGCAAGCCGTTGACGCTCAGCTTCGACAACGGCGCGGGCCTCGTCTTCAAGCGCATCCTCGCCGTCGACGAGAAGTTCATGTTCACGATCCGCGACGAGGTCGAGAATAAGGGCGCGAAGGCCGTCACCCTCTACCCCTACAGCCTGGTCTCTCGCTGGGGCAAACCCACGGTCCAGGGCTATTACGTGCTGCACGAGGGCATGGTCGGCGTGCTCGGCGGCGAGGGCCTGCAGGAATACACCTACGACCACCTTGCCAAGGAGCCGGCCTACGGCAACGCCGCGACCAAGGGCAAGGCCTGGGCGAACGTCACCGGCGGCTTCGTCGGCATCACCGACAAGTACTGGGCGGCGACTGCGATCCCCGACCAGAACACCCCCTATACCGGTGCCTTCACCGAGCGAACGGACGGCCAGACCAAGGTCTACCAGGCCAGCGTGCGCGGCGACGGCGTCGCTGTCGAGCCCGGTGCCTCCGCAAGCGCGACGCAGCGGCTCTTCGCCGGCGCCAAGGAAGTCAACACGATCAACGCCTACGAGAAGGAGCTCGGCATCAAGCAGTTCGATCTCGTGATCGATTGGGGCTGGTTCCACTTCATCACGCGGCCGATGTTCCGGGCGCTCGATTTCTTCTTCCACCTGTTCGGCAATTTCGGCGTCTCGATCCTCGTCGTGACGTTCTTCCTCAAGCTGCTGTTCCTGCCGATCGCCAACAAGTCCTACCAGTCCATGGCCAAGATGAAGGCCGTGCAGCCGGAGATGATGTCGATCCGCGAGCGCTACGCCGACGACAAGGTGAAGCAGCAGCAGGCGATGATGGAGCTCTACAAGAAGGAGAAGATCAATCCGGTCGCCGGCTGCTGGCCGGTGCTGATCCAGATCCCAGTCTTCTTCGCGCTTTACAAGGTCCTGTTCATCACCATCGAGATGCGGCACGCGCCGTTCTTCGGCTGGATCCAGGACCTCGCCGCGCCGGACCCGACGAGCGTGCTGAACCTGTTCGGCCTCCTGCCCTTCGCCGCGCCCGACTTCATCCCGCTCGGAATCTGGCCCATCATCATGGGCATCACGATGTTCGTCCAGATGAAGATGAACCCCGCGCCGCCGGACCCGGTCCAGGCGCAGATCTTCACCTTCATGCCGATCGTGTTCACCTTCATGCTGGGCTCGTTCCCGGCCGGGCTCGTCATCTACTGGGCCTGGAACAACCTCCTCTCGGTGATCCAGCAATACTGGATCATGCGCAAGAACGGGGTGAAGGTGGAGCTCTGGGACAACCTCACCGGCATGTTCAAGAAGAAGGCGCCTGCGGCGGCCAAGAGCTGAGGTCGGCCCGTTGACGGTCGCTGCCGACGATGCCGACCTGATCGAGGCCGGCCGCCTGCTCTTCGCCGGCACCGCGGATTTCACGGCCGCGGCGCCCTCGCTCGGAGTTCTGCCGCCGATGAAGGGCGTCGAGATCGCCTTCGCCGGACGCTCGAACGTCGGCAAGTCGAGCCTTGTCAACGCGCTTACCGGCCGTAACACTCTGGCGCGGACCTCGCACACGCCGGGGCGCACGCAGCAGCTCAACTTCTTCGACATCAAGGGGCGGCTCACCCTCGTCGATATGCCGGGCTACGGCTATGCGGCGGTCGAGAAGGCCAAGGTCGAGGCATGGACGGCGCTGATCCATTCCTACCTGAAAGGCCGCGCCAACCTCGCCCGGGTCTTCGTGCTGATCGATTCCCGGCATGGGCTGAAGAGCATCGACACCGACGTGCTCGATGGGCTCGACAAGGCGGCGGTGAGCTACCAGGTGGTGCTCACCAAGGGTGACGCCCTCAAGAAATCCGAGGTCGACGCGCGCATCGCCGCGACGCGGGCGGCGCTCGCCAAGCGCCCGGCGGCCTATCCGGAGATCCTGCTGACCTCGAGCCGCGACGATCGCGGCGTGGCGGAACTCCGCGCCAGCGTCGCGCGCCTGCTCGCCGAGCGCGGCGCATGAGCGGGCCCGATCGCGCCCTCGCGGCTCTCGCCGCGCTCGCCGGCCTCCTCGGCGTCGCGGGCAGCGCCGCAGCGGCCCATACGAGCGGCGGCGAGACGCTGAGGACCGCCGCGCAGTTCCTGCTGTTCCACGCGCCTGCGATCCTGACTCTGACAGGCTTTGCCGCCGCCGGCCTGACCCGCGGCGGTCCGACCCGCGTCGCGGCGGCTGCGCTGGTGCTGGGGCTCACGCTGTTCTCGGGTGATCTGGCGATGCGGGTGCTCGCCGAAACCCCGCTCTTCCCGATGGCGGCGCCGACGGGCGGCATCGTTCTCATCGCTGCCTGGCTCGCGGTCGCCGTCGTGGCCTGCCTGCCCGTGCGGCGCTGAAACGCCTCACGGCTCGATCCGCCAGTCCCGGACCCGGACCGTCAGCCCATGCTCGGTGTCCCAGGTACAATCGGCCTGAAGGTGAAAGGCCTGGTCGCTCTCGACGGAGATCGCGCACCGCTTGCCTAAGAGCCGCCAGATGTCCTTCGTGGCGTTCAGGAGCGGAAAGGCATCGCGCCAGTCGTCCTTCTTCCGGCATCGCCTCGAACTCGGGATACGCGACGCGCGTGTAGAGATCGAAGACATGCGCCTCCAGGATCGGCTTGAAGTCCTCCCGGCGCAGGATGTCCTCGACGAACGCGATCCGGGCGCGCGTGAGCGCGCCCTCGTCACCCGCGACGTGGAGGGTTGCCGGCAGCTCGCTCCAGGCCGGTCTGATCTTCTTCTTGAGCCGCCACTGCTCGGTCGCGTCGAAGGTGAAGGTCCCAACCCCCTTCACGCGCACGTCGTCGATCGTCGCCTCCAAGCGGCGAAGCATCGTCCAGGACGCCGCGTCCGGATCGTGGTGCAGGAGGAACTCCTCCCTCAGGCGATGACCGTCGCCGACCACGCTGTCGATCGTCACGATTCGAAGGCGATGTTCGCCGGTCCTGTAGGCGTAGATCCGGTCGAACAGCTCGGGCTGCCCGATCCGGATGTCCCGGCGCTGCAGCGGACCCGGCATCCACGCTGACGTCGCTCGCAGTTCGATGCCGAACCGATTGGCATCGATCGCGAAGGCGCGCTCGTCCTCGTAAGGGTGGCCATAGGCGCGGTGCTGGAACTCCACGTTCCGGGCGCCGTCGAAGATCATGTCCGCGTAGCGCTCGAAGAACGTCCGCATGAGCGCCTCGGCGGTCGGTGCGGATGTCGGCTCGACGGTTCTCGAGGCGAGGTAGCGGTCGACGAGCCGCTCGAACAGCGCCTCGTTGTTGGCGTCGGCGACCGGGCCGAGCCTGTCGGCAGGACCGATCTGACGGAGGAACGCGGCGAAATCGTCGGCGAGCCTCAAGGGTTGCGACGGGGACCAGTTTCCGAAGAAGGCGAACGGCTTGACGGCCCAGATCGAGCCGTGATCGTCGTCGTTCAGGCTGATCAGCAGGCGCAGCGAAGCGGTTCTGCCGCGCCCGCCCGTGAGCATGCCGAACGGCAGATAGGCGGCCTTGTCGTGAGGCAGGAGGCCGCCCTCGTTGCGCGTGAGATACTCCTCATAATGATGTTGCGCAAAAACCTGGTGGTCGGCGCCCTCGAAGGCCAACAAGCAGAGATAGGCAGCGTCCGGTACGAGGATGGAGCGGTGATCGTAGGCGAGCTTACGCCAGCCGACATTCGTGAGATACCAGCGGAGCATCGGGGGCAGCGGCCTGCCCACCTGCTGCTCGCAGGCCGTGATCGCATCGTCCGTGTACCGCTCGGGCGTGCCGTACGCGTCCTCGTAGGGGATGGCCGCGACGGCGGCCTCGATCTCCGTCATGGCTCGCCGCTTTCGCCGTGGCCCTGCACCGCCCGCTTACGGCACCGGCCGGTGATGCGCCAGCGCGACGGTCGGCGCCGGGAGCATGAACGGCACCCAGGCAGCGGGCTGCGGGAACCGCTGATGGCGGGATCTCTGCTCGCCGCCCTCCCTTCCCTGCGGTGCTGAACGACCGAGCCCAAGAAGGACTGTTTGCTCGGACCTTGCCGTTTGCTCTTCCCTTGCGGCTTTCCCGCGGCCTGCCTCACCCCGGCACCACCGGCGGGTGATAGGTCAGCGTGAAGGCGAGCGCCCAGAGCAGGAACAGCACCACGGGCAGGTGGATCAGCATCTGCAGGAAGCTGAAGCCGACGATGTCGCGGGCCTTGAGGCCGAGGATGCCGAGCAGCGGCAGCATCCAGAACGGGTTGATCAGGTTCGGCAGCGCCTCGGCCGCGTTGTAGACCATCACCGCCCAGCCGAGATGGACCTTCAGCTCGTTGGCCGCCTGCATGACGTAGGGGGCCTCCAGGAGCCACTTGCCCCCGCCCGAGGGCACGAAGAAGCCGAGCACCGCCGAGTACAGGCCCATCGTGATCGGGAAGCTGCCCGTCGTGTTCAGGCTGACGAAGGCGTGGGTGATCAGGTCCGAGACCGAGGTGCCGGCGGCGTTGTTCGCCCCCGTGAGCATTGCGCTGATGGACGCATAGAGCGGGAACTGGATCAGCACGCCCGCGGTGGCGGGCACGGATTTGGCCACCGCGTTGAGGAAGCGCTTGGGACGCCAGTGCAGCAGCAGGCCGAGGGTGAGGAACAGCAAGTTGTAGGTGTTGAGGTTGGAGATCGCGGTCATCCAGGACTGGCGCGCGAATTCCTGGACGATCCAGCCGCCGGCCAGCACGACGAGCAGGATCGTCAGGACCGGCCAGTGCTCCAGCCATTCGCCGGGCTGAGCAGGGGGTGGAAGATCCTCCTCCGCCCGCGAGACGTCGAGGCCCATGTCCTGGGCCGTCACCGCCGTCGCCGGCCTCGGGGCCGAGGCCACCGCGATCACCACCGAGATCACGAACAGCACCAGGGCCACGAACATCGACTGCCACAGGAAGATGGTCTCGCTGAACGGGATCACCCCGGTGATCGGCAGGAGGCTCGGCGGCAGACTTTTTGGGTTGGCCTGCAGCTGGGCGGCCGACGAGGACAGGCCCATGGCCCAGGTGGCGCCGAGGCCGAGATAGGCGGCGGCGCCTGCCGCCCGGTAATCCATCCGCAGGTCCTCGCGACGGGCGAGGGCCCGCGCGAGCAGGCCGCCGAAGATCAGGCTCAAGCCCCAGCTCAGGAACGAGGACAGCATGGTGGCCGCCGCGACGAGGCCGACGGCCCCGCGGCCGGTTTTCGGCACCGTCGCGAGCCTGTCGATCAGGGCCTGCACGGGCGGGGCCGTGGCCACGACGTAGCCCCCGATCGTGACGAAGGCCATCTGCATGGTGAAGGGGATCAGGCTCCAGAACCCGTCGCCGAAGCTCTTGGCGACGGCGCTCGCCGGCGCACCGTTCGCCAGCGCGCCGAGCGCCACGATCACCACCGCGATCGCGACGAAGATGAAGGCATCGGGAAACCAGCGCTCCGCCCAGGCCGTGAAGCGGATGCCGGCCCGGGCGAGCGCGCCCTCGGCCGGCGCATCGGGGCGCGAAGCCTGCAGAGACGGATCTCGGGAGGATGTCGGCATCGACCGCCCTTCGAAAGCCGGTGCGTTGGGAAAACCGCCGGTGGCGTGCCATCTGGTGCAGATGCCGCCGGGCTCAAGCCGCGCCCGGCTCGATGCTTCAGCCTTCCTTAGCGGCTTGGCTTTAACCGGAAGGGGTGAGAATCCGGGGGCACGTCCGATGTCGGTAGCGGTGAAGGATCATAGCGTCGAGGACATGCTGGCGGTCCGGCGCCAGCGCGGGCTCGCCGTTCGCGACCTGACCGACGCGCCCGCCCAACGGGCCGATGAGCCAAGTGTGGCCGTGCCGAGCCCGGGAGGATGGCTGCGCCGACTGCTCCTCCAGTTCGCGATCGTTATCGCCGTCGGTCTGGCGCTTCTTGTTATGCCGTCGCTGTACTCCTGCCGCGAATGGGCGACAGGGATGTTGACCAGCAACAGCTACGCCCGCTGCGTCGGCCAGTCGACCGCCGTCACGATCGCGTCCCTCGACCAGCAGGTCCAGACGCTCGCCTTCGGCTTCCGGCGCTGAGGTGTGAACCATCCTGGCCAGCGCGATTTGTCCTCGCACGGCCCGAGATCACGGTCTTGGCGGAGGTGCACGCCGGAATCCCGTGGCGGGTCGGAACTGACGGAACGGCACCCAGAACAAAGAAGGCGATCCGAGGGGGGCTCGGATCGCCTGTGTCGCACGCTGCCCCGGTGTTGAGACGGTAACCAGCAGCCTGTGAGCCCTCGCTACGGCAGTATGGTTAACGAGAGCTTTCCGATCGGCGAGGCCCGGGATGGCCCAGGATGGCAGAGTGGTACGATCAGGGTTGTGAGGCATGCCGGGCGGGGATCCTCGCGGGCAGCCCCACCACGCCTCTCCCGCTCGCCGTGAGCCTTGAGGCCCATGCCCAGCTCCGCCGCTGCGATCTGTGCGAGGCGTGGTGGATCGAGAACGAACGGGAGGCCCACGTGATATCGGGCGACGAGGCTCGCGTCGGGTTCCCCAAGCATTTCCGGCAACACCCGAACGCGCCGGCCTGAGGCTCCGGGCGCGGCGCCCTCCCCGATGAGGGCTCCGCGCCATCCGCTCAGTTCAGCGTCGCGTCCGCCGGCCGGCGCTCGACGGCGACGCCCTTGTCGCCGACGACGAGGCCGAGCGGCCCCAGGCGCACCGGCACCGTCTCGCCGTCATGGACCAGCCCGGACAGGATCTGCTCGGCGAGCGGGTCCTGCACGGTCTTCTGGATGACCCGCTTCAGGGGCCGGGCCCCGTAGGCCGGGTCGTAGCCCTTGTCGGCGAGCCAGTCGCGCGCCTCCGGCTCGACCGCGATCTGGATCTTGCGCTCCTCCAGGAGCTGCCGAAGCCGCTCGAGCTGGATGTCGACGATTGCCCCCATCTCCGAGCGCTTGAGCCGGTGGAACAGGATGATCTCGTCGATCCGGTTCAGGAACTCGGGCCGGAAGTGGCCCCGCACCACGCCCATGACCTCGTCGCGCACGAGGTCGGTGTCCTGGCCCTCCGATTGGGTGACCAGGTACTCCGCCCCGAGATTGGAGGTCATAATCAGGAGCGTGTTGCGGAAGTCGACCGTTCGGCCCTGCCCGTCCGTCAAACGCCCGTCGTCGAGCACCTGCAGGAGGACGTTGAACACGTCCGGATGCGCCTTCTCGACCTCGTCGAACAGCACGACCTGATAGGGCCGGCGCCGGACGGCCTCGGTCAGCGCCCCGCCCTCCTCGTAGCCGACATAGCCCGGAGGCGCGCCGATCAGCCGGGCGACCGAGTGCTTCTCCATGTATTCCGACATGTCGATGCGCACGAGCGCGGTGTCGTCGTCGAACAGGAAGCCGGCGAGCGCCTTGGTCAGCTCGGTCTTGCCGACGCCGGTCGGGCCGAGGAACATGAACGAGCCGATCGGCCGGTTCGGGTCCTGCAGCCCGGCCCGCGCCCGGCGCACCGCGGTCGAGACCGCCTCCACCGCCTCGCGCTGGCCGACGACGCGCTTTGCGAGCGCCATCTCCATCGCCAGCAGCTTCTCGCGCTCGCCCTCCAGCATCTTGTCGACGGGCACGCCGGTCCAGCGCGAGACGACGCCGGCGATGTGAGCCGGCGTCACCGCCTCCTCCATCATGCCGTCGCGGCCGCCCTCGGCGCCCGCCTCGGTCTCGGCGAGCTGCCGCTCCAGGCCTGGGATGACCCCGTAGGCGAGCTCGCCCGCGCGCTGGTACTGGCCCTGGCGCTGGGCGTTGGCGAGCTCGGTGCGCGCCTCGTCGAGCCGCTTCTTCAGCTCCGCGGCTGCGCCGAGCTTGTCCTTCTCGGCCTTCCAGCGGGCGGTGATGGCGGCGGATTGCTCCTCGAGATCGCCGAGCTCCTTCTCGAGCCGCTGCAGCCGATCGCGGGAGGCGGAATCCGTCTCCTTCTTCAGCGCCTCGCCCTCGATCTTCAGGCGCACGATCTCGCGGTCGATGTTGTCGAGCTCCTCCGGCTTCGAGTCGACCTGCATGCGCAGGCGCGAGCCGGCCTCGTCGACCAGGTCGATGGCCTTGTCGGGCAGGAAGCGGTCGGTGATGTAGCGGTTCGACAGGGTCGCGGCCGCGACCAACGCCGCGTCCTGGATGCGCACGCCGTGGTGCTGCTCGTACTTCTCCTTGATCCCGCGCAGGATCGAGACCGTGTCGGCGACGGTCGGCTCGGAGACGAAGACGGGCTGGAAGCGGCGGGCCAGCGCCGCGTCCTTCTCGACGTGCTTGCGGTACTCGTCGAGGGTGGTCGCGCCGACGCAGTGCAGCTCGCCGCGGGCGAGCGCGGGCTTGAGCAGGTTCGAGGCGTCCATGGCGCCATCCGCCTTGCCCGCGCCGACGAGCGTGTGCATCTCGTCGATGAACAGGATGATCTGGCCCTCGGCCGACGTCACCTCGGAGAGCACGCCTTTCAGCCGCTCCTCGAACTCGCCGCGATACTTCGCGCCGGCGATGAGCGAGCCCATGTCCAGCGCCAGCAGGCTCTTCTCCTTCAGGCTTTCCGGCACGTCGCCGTTGACGATGCGCAGCGCCAAGCCCTCGACGATGGCGGTCTTGCCGACGCCGGGCTCGCCGATGAGGACGGGATTGTTCTTGGTGCGCCGGGACAGGACCTGGATCGTGCGCCGAATCTCCTCGTCGCGGCCGATCACCGGGTCGAGCTTGCCCTCTCGCGCCGCTTCCGTGAGGTCGCGGGCGTATTTCTTGAGCGCGTCGTAGGCGTTCTCGGCCGAGGCGTTGTCGGCGGTGCGGCCTTTGCGGAGCGCGTTGATGGCGCCGTTGAGAGAGGCCGGGGTGACGCCGGCGGCGGTGAGCGCCCGGCCGGCCTCGCTGTCCTTCTCGACGGCGAGCGCCAGCAGCAGCCGCTCGACGGTGACGTAGGAATCGCCCGCCTTCTGGGCGGCCTTCTCGGCGGTGTCGAACAGGCGCACGAGCTCGCGCGTCGCCTGCGGCTGGCTCGCGTTGCCCGAGACCTTCGGCTGCTTGGAAAGCCACGCCTCGACCTGAGCCAGCGCGACCCGCGACTGGCCGCCGGCGCGGTCGATCAGACCGGCGCAGAGGCCCTCGGGATCGTCGAGGAGCACCTTGAGCAGGTGACCCGGCTGCAATTGCGGATGGCCCTCGCGGAGCGCGAGGCTCTGGGCGGCCTGGACGAAACCGCGGGCGCGTTCGGTATAGATCTCGAAATTCATGTGTCTTCCCTCCCCGCTCGATCCCAACCGCCCGCTCGGTGGCACGGCCGATCGACGCGATGACATCCTCCGGACCCTTCCGCTGAGGATGGCGGCGCCGCATCGGCCGCCGCTTGCCCCGATGTGGTGTTGCAATTGAGCACCACAAGGGCGGAGGCCGGGACTTGCATCGCGGTGCGGATCACGGTCACGCTCACCGCATGACTCGCACGCCCGACCTCCGCCTCGACGCACTGTACCGCTACCCCGTGAAGGGGCTGAGCCCCGAGCCGCTCAGCGAGGCCAGGCTGGAGCCTGGGGCCTACTTTCCGGGCGACCGCCTGTTCGCGATCGAGAACGGCCCGTCGGGCTTCGATCCGACGGCCCCGCGCCACCAGCCCAAGATCAAGTTCCTCATGCTGATGCGCGACGAGGCGCTCGCCCGGCTCGACGCCCGCTACGATCCGGCGCGGGACGTCCTGACCATCCGGCACGAGGGCCGCGTCGCGGCACAAGCGCACCTTGCCACTGAGGAAGGACGGCGGGCGATCGAGGATTTCCTGCGTGGCTACCTGCCGGACTCGCTCCGGGGCGCGCCGCGCCTGCTGCGCTCGCCGGAGGGATTCCGGTTCACGGATTCGGCCCGCGGCTACGTCTCGCTGATCAATCTCGCGAGCGTCGCCGCGATCGAGGATTGGGTCGGCGCCCCGGTCGACCCGCTGCGCTTCCGGGCCAACCTCTATGTCACGGGCCTCGCGCCCTGGGCCGAGCTCGACCTCGTCGGCCGGGTCCTCAAGACCGCCGACGGCCTGCGCCTGCGCGTCCTCAAGCGCACGGAACGCTGCGCGGCCACCAACGTCGACCCGATGACGGGCCAGCGCGACCTCGCGATTCCACGCACCCTCGACCACCATCTCGGCCACACCGATTGCGGGGTCTATGCCGAGGTGCTGGCCGGGGGACGGCTCTCCGTCGGGGAAGGCCTGGAGATCGAGGCCGACGGGGCGCCGCGCGCCTGACGAGCAGGCCTCCTCACCGCCCCAGCAGCCGGTCGCTGACGATCCGCCGTTGGATCTCGCTCGTTCCCTCGAAGATCGTCGTCAGCCGGGCATCGCGCCAGTAGCGCTCGACCCGGCGCTCGGTCGTGTAGCCGTTGCCGCCGTGGAGCTGCATCGCCTGGTTGGTGACGCGCACGGCCATCTCGGTGGCGACGAGCTTCACCTGCGCCGACTCGCTCTCGGCCGGCTCGCCCGCGTCGAGGAGATGCGCGACCTGGCACCAATAGGCGCGGGCCTGGGCCACCTCGGCGGCCATGTCGGCCAGCGCGAAGCGCAGGGCCTGGAACTCGGCGATGGGGTGGCCGAACTGCTCGCGCTCCTGGAGATAGGTCTGGGTGTCCTCCAGGGCCGCGCGGGCGACGCCGACGGCGCGGGCGGCGGTGTGGACGCGGGCGATGTTAAGGCCGCGCTGCACGGAGGCGAAGCCCCCGGAATCCGCGTCGGCGCCCTCGTCGCCGTAGAGGCCGGTGAGGCGGTCGCCCTCGGGCACGCGCACGCCATCGAGTTCGAGCTGCCAGGTGAGGAAGCCGTGATAGCCGATCTTGTCGATGGCGTGGCCCGTCATGCCCGCAGGGAAGGTGCCGGGCTGCTTGACCACCAGGAAGGGCTCCAACCCGGCCGAGCGCGGCTCGCCCTCGCGCGGTTCGCGGGTGCGGGCCAGGACCTCGACGAAGTCGGCGGCGAGTGCGAAGCCGGCCCAGCGCTTGGTGCCGGTGAGCACCCATTCGTCGCCCTCGCGCACCGCGCGGGTCTCGACGCCGGCGAGATCCGAGCCGGCCGTCGGCTCGGAGAGCGCGATGGCGCCGATCCACTCGCCGCGCGCGGATTTGCGCAGCAGGGTGCGGCGGCGCTCGTCGTCCAGGGTCTGGGTGCCGAGCCCCTGGCCGCGGGCGAGGATGCTGCCCACCGAGAGCCAGGCACGGGCGAGTTCTTCCGATACGAGGCAGTACTCGAACACGCCGAGCCCGAGGCCGCCATGCGCCTCGGGGATGGTGATGCCGAACCAGCCCTTCGCCGCCATTCCGTCGATGAGCGAGCGGGGCATCTCGGCCTTCTGCGGGTCGAGCTCGTCGGCGATCGGCATCACCACGTCGCGGGCGAAGGCGCGGGCCTGCTCCTGGAGCGCGACGCGGGCGTCGCTGCGCCAGGGCGGGAGCAGACTCGGCGGGATCGGCTCCTGAGGCTCGCGCTTGGGCATGGGACGTCCTCGATCGCGCAGCCGCAACGGTGCGCGATGCTCAAGCGTCGCCGTAGGCCACTGGTTCCGCTCCGTGGCGTGGAGAGCGGCGCGAGGCAGCCATCGCCTCCTGAAGCACGGCGAAGATCCGCGGGTCGCCGCAATGGGCGACGTTGAAGCGGAGGAAGCGCTGTCCCATCGGCGAGAGGCTGTAGGCGCCGCCCGGCCCCAGGACCACGTCGTTGGCGAGTGCCCGCCGGGCGATCTCGGCGGAATCGAGCCCGTCGGGCAGGCGCGCCCACAGGAACAGGCCGCCGCGCGGCTGCGTCCAGGGCGTGAGGCCGCAGGCCTCGAGGCGGCGCAGGGTCCGGCCCATGTCGCGGGCGAGCTTTTCGCGCACCTCGCCGACATGGTGGCGGTAGGTGCCGTCGGTGATGAGCCCGTGCATCAGCACCGCCGAGAAGTGGCCGCTGCTCAGCGCGGTGGCGAGCTTGAGGTCGATGAGCGCCTCGACCCAGTCCGGCCTCAGCGCGATGAAGCCGCAGCGGATCGAGGCCGAGAGGATCTTGGAAAAGCTGCCGATCTGGATCACCCGCTCCAGCCCGTCGAAACCGGCGAGCCGCGGCGCCGGGTCGGGCTCGAGATCGCCGAAGATGTCGTCCTCGATGATCAGGGTGCCGTGGGCCTCCGCCAGCCGCAGCACCTTGTGCGCCACGGCCGGTGCCAGGGTCGCGCCGGTGGGATTCTGGAGGGCGGAGTTCGTCAGGTAGAAGCGCGGGCGATGCTGGGCGAGCATCGCCTCCAGCCCTGCCAGGTCCGGTCCCGAGGGCGTGTAGGGCACGCCGACGACCGTGACCCGGTGCGCCCGCAAGAGGGCGTGCAAGTTCGAGTAGCAGGGATCGTCCACCACTACGGTGTCGCCGGGCTCGATAAGGAACCGGCAGATCAGGTCGAGTGCCTGCGTCGCCGAATCGACGAGCAGGATCTGGTCGGCATCCGCCTCGACGCCCCGCTCGCCCAGCCGGCGGGCGATCTGGGCGCGCAGGGGCGGGAAGCCGAGGGGCTGATCGTAGCAGACGAGGCCGCGGTCCTGCGTTCGCGCGGCTTGGCGCAGGCCCCGGCGGATCGCCTCCATCGGCATCCAGGCCGACGGCAGCCAGCCCGAGCCGGGCTTGAGCAGGCCCGGACCCGACTGGAGCGATTGCCGCGCGATCCAGAGCGGATCGACTTCCCGGTCGAGCTGCGGCCCCACGGTCTTCAGGCACAGCGGCCTCGTCTTTCCGGCGACGTAGAAGCCCGAGCCGCGGCGCGCCACGATCAGCCCCTCGGCGCCGAGCCGGTCGTAGGCCTCGACCACCGTCGATTTCGACACGCCCATGGCCTCGGCGAAGGCCCGAACCGAGGGCAGCCGGGTGCCCGGCGCCAGGTGACGGCCGGCGATCCGCTCGGCGATCGCGGCGGTGACGCGGCCGACGCGGCTGGGCTCGGCTCGGGACGAGGCTTTCATCTGTACGGCCAGATTGTCCGGACAATTCCGCGAAATCGTACTGGATTGTGCCTGTCGCGGCCAGCCCCGCGCGCGCCATTCCTTCGCGGCGACGAAGCGGAAGGAGCGAGACATGAACACTACGACCTGCACGCCGACGGCGCCCCGGTCCCTCCTCGACAGGGCGGTCCGCTACCTGGCCCGCCTCGTCGGTGCGGTGGCCGACGGGCTCTCGCGCCAGGCGATGAACCGGCGCGTCCTTCACCAGCTCGCCGCGATGTCGGAGCGCGACCTGCGGGATATCGGCCTCGTTCCACAGGACGTGGAGGATGCCTGCCTGCCTGAGAACGGCGACCCCTCCCTCTTCCTGATCGCGCGACGCGGGGAGCGCCGGGGTTCTCGCGGGCTGACGCCGCGTGTGCTGCGGCACAACGGAGCGATCCGGTTCCGCCACATGGGCCTCTGACCATGTGGCGAGGCGTGACGGAGGGCTGCGGCCTGGGTTAAAGGATGCGGGCCTCCGGCCGGGACATCCCGGGCCGGGAGGCCTCCTCCAATCCGGGTCTACGATGGCTGGCGCCTCCACCCACGCGAGCTTCCTGCCGCCGGTCCTGACCTTCCTGTCGGCGGCGGTAATCGGCGTGCCGGTCTTCCGCGCGCTCGGCCAGAGCGCGGTGCTCGGCTACCTCGTCGCCGGCGTGATCATCGGTCCCTTCGGCTTCTCGCTGATCGCCGAACCGGAAACCGCGGCAAGCGTGGCGGAACTCGGGGTCGTCCTGCTCCTCTTCATCGTCGGGCTCGAATTGCAGATCTCGCGGCTCGTCTCCATGCGCCGGGACATCTTCGGCCTGGGGACGGCGCAGCTGGTCGTCTGCTCGCTGGCGCTGGGGAGCGTCGGCGCCTGGATGGGCCTGTCGCCGTCGGCCTCGATCGTCATCGGCATCACGCTCGCCCTCTCGGCCACGGCGGTCGCCCTGCAGCTCCTTGAGGAGCGCGGCGACCTGGGGACGCCGTACGGCGGACGTTCCTTCGCGGTGCTGTTGTTCCAGGACATCTCGGTGGTCGCGATCCTGGCGCTGATGCCGCTCCTCGCCTCGGCCGGGGGCGGCGGCAATGCCGGCTGGCTCGGCGATGCCCTGCGCTCCACCGGAACCGTGGGAGCGGCCATCGTCGCGGTGGTTCTCGTCGGCCGCTACGGCCTCAACCCCTTCTTCGGCCTGCTCGCCGCGAGCGGCGCCCGCGAGGTGATGACGGCCGCCGCCCTCCTCGTGGTGCTCGGCACCGCGCTCCTCATGGAGAAGGTCGGCCTCTCGATGGCGATGGGCGCCTTCCTCGCCGGGGTGCTGCTCGCGGAATCGAACTTCCGCCACCAGCTCGAGGCTGACATCGAGCCGTTCCGCGGTATGCTGCTCGGCCTGTTCTTCATGTCGGTGGGCATGTCGATCGACGGCAACCTCCTGAAGGCTGCCTGGCCTTCGCTGTTCGGGGCGACGGCGGCGGCGATCCTGATCAAGGTGGCCTTGGTCGCGGGCCTGTTCCGGCTGTTCGGCTCACCCTGGCTCGATGCGGTGCGCGGGGCGGCGATCCTGGCGCCGGCAGGCGAGTTTGCCTTCGTGCTGCTTCCCCTCGCCAGCGGCCTCGGCATCATCGACGGCGCCTCGACCCGCTTCGCCGTGGCGCTCGCGGCGCTCACCATGCTGGTCGGCCCCATCGCCGCCAAGGCGCTTGACGGCGTGCTCGCCCGCCGCCCGGCCGAGCCGGAGCCCGCGCCCGACACCATCGAGAACGCCGAGGCCCGCGTCCTCGTCATCGGCTTCGGGCGCTTCGGCCAGATCCTGACCCAGGTCCTGCTCGCCGAGGGGGTGAGCGTCACCGTGATCGACAAGGACGTCGACCAGATCCGTAGCGCCTCCCGCTTCGGTTTCCGCATCTTCTACGGCGACGGGACCCGCCTCGATGTGCTGCGCGCCGCCGGGATCGGTCGGGCGGAACTTCTCTGCATCTGCGTGGATGACGCCGAGGCGGCGCTCAAGATCGTCGACATCGTGCACGAGGAGTTCGCGAGCGTGCGTACCTATGTCCGCTCCTACGACCGCACGCATTCGATCGCGCTCATGAACCGCGACGTCGATTACCAGCTGCGCGAGACGGTGGAATCCGCCCTCGCCTTCGGGCGCGCGACGCTGGAGGGTCTCGGCGTCGCCCCGGAGGCCGCGGCCGCGACGCTCGCCGACGTGCGCAAGCGCGACGTCGCCCGCCTCGTCCTGCAGCAGGCGGGCGCCCTGCCCGACGGCAGCGGCTGGATGCGCGGCGCGCCCGAGATCAAGCCTGAGCCGCTGACCGCGCCCAAGCGCCCCTCCCGCGCCCTCAATGCCGAGACCCGCGACATCATTGGGACCGAGCGGCGCGAGGCGGCGACCCGCACCCTGGAGACCCAGGACGGACGCGTCGATGGCTGACCTCGCGCCGGCGCTGCCGCCGGCGCCCGAGGAGCCCGCCCGCTTCGTCACCGGCTCGATCCTGCGCCACGTCCTCGTGATGACCGGGACCGGCTCGGTGGGGCTGATGGCGATCTTCGTCGTCGACCTCCTCTCGCTTCTCTACGTCTCCAAGCTCGGCGATCCGCGCCTGACCGCAGCGGTCGGCTTCGCCACGATCATCCAGTTCGTCGGCATTTCCATCAATGTCGGCATGATGATCGCGGCCGGCGCCCTGGTCTCGCGGGCCGTCGGCGCGGGCGACGGCGCCGGCGCGCGGCGGCTCGCGGCCTCGACCGCCGTGCACGGGGTGATCGTGTCGGGCGTCCTCGTCCTCGCGCTGCTGCCGCTGCTCACGCCCCTGCTCACCTGGATCGGCGCCGACGCCGAGACCCTGCCCGTGGCGGAGCGCTTCCTCTGGATCACGCTGCCCTCCAACCTGCTCATGAGCCTCGGCATGACCTATTCCGGTCTGCTGCGCGCGGTCGGGGCTGCGCGGCACGCCATGTACGTCACTCTGGGCGGGGCCCTGGTCACGGCGGTCATCGACCCGCTTCTCATCTTCGGCTTCGGGCTCGGCGTCGACGGGGCCGCCATCGCCACCTGCATCGCGCGGCTGGTCTTCACCCTGATCGGCTGGTGGGGCATGAGCCGGCACGGCCTCCTCGCCCGGCCGCGCCTCGGGGACGTCGTCGCCGACGCGCCCGCCACGTTCCGGATCGCGCTGCCGGCGGTGCTCGCCAACCTCGCCCCCCCGGTGGCGAGCGCCTTCATGGCGCACGCCTTCGCGAAGTTCGGGGCGCCGGCGGTTGCCGCCAATGCCGTCATCGACCGCTTGGTGCCCGTCGCCTTCGGCGGCCTCTTCGCGATGTCGGGGGCGGTCGGGCCGATCCTCGGGCAGAACTGGGGCGCCGGCCGCTTCGATCGCATGCGCGGCGTCCTGCGCGACGGAACCCTCGTCACCGCCCTCTACGTCATCGTGGTCTGGCTCGGGCTGATCCTGGCCCGCGATCCGCTCGTGAGCCTGTTCGAGCTCCAGGGCTTCGCCGCCGACCTGTTTCGCTTCTTCTGCCTCGTCAGCGGCGCGGTCTGGTTCTTCAACGGGCTCCTGTTCCTGTCGAACGCCTCCTTCAACAATCTCGGCTTTCCCTTCCTGTCGACGGCGCTGAACTGGGGGCGGGCCACGCTGGGCACGATGCCCCCGGCCCTGCTGGGTGCGGCCTGGTACGGCCCCGAGGGCGTGATCGCGGGTGTCGGGATCGGCTCCATCCTGTTCGGGCTCGCGGCGGTCGTCCTTGCCTTCCGCACGGTCGGGACCCTGGAGCGCCGGGCCGTGCCGGCCGATCCGCCCTCGGATCCTGCCGTGGCGGCCGCACCGGAGCGCACCGGCGCCCTCGTCTGAGCCGCGGCTCCGACCTCGAAGGGCAAGTCCCGGTCGAACCGCAGGAAATTCGGACGGCGCGTGCGTTTGGTGTACCGTCCCGGCATCGCATTCCGTGAGGCCCGCCGTCATGTTCACCCTGTTCGACATCCTGCAGGCCCAGGGCGGCAACGGTGTCCAGGGTTTGAGTCAGCAATTCGGGCTCTCGCCCGAGCAGAGCCGCAGGGCGATGGAGGCGCTTCTGCCCGCCTTCACCCTCGGCCTGCAGCGGAATGCGGTGACGGACCCGACGGGCTTCGCTCAGCTCTTCGGCATGGTCGGCCCGAATGCGGCCCGGCCCGGCCTGGCCTCACCCCAGGCGGACTTCCTCGTCCAGCAGCTCTTCGGCTCGCCGCACCTGAGCCAGGCCGTGATCCAGCAGGCGGCCGCGGCGAGCGGCGTCGCCACCCCGGTGCTGAAGCAGATGCTGCCCGTCCTCGCCGGGATGGTCGTGGCCGGCATCGTCCACGTCATGATCAACCAGTCGCCGCCCCCGCCGCAGGCCCCGAGCCCGTCGCCGGCGCTCTACGGGTTCCCGCCGGCCGCCTACTGGACCGAGATGGTCGACGCCTTCCTGGCCGCGGGCGGCGCTCCGAAGCAGTCGGAGGTTGCGGGCCGCTCGCGGAGCCAGAGCCTCGCCAAGCCTCCCACGCGCCCGGGCCCGTCCCGCGGGGCCGAGCCGGCGGGGGGCAAGGAGGGTGCGCCCTTCGAGCTGTTCCAGCAGCTCGTCCAGTCGGGTCTCGACGCGCAGCAGGAGAACGCCAAGGCGATGCAGCGCCTGTTCGACGCCTTCTGGACCGAGCCGTCCTCGCAACGGAATGGCGATTCCGCCCGGTAGACGTGTCAGCGCCTCAGATGGCGTCGCGCGGCACCAGCACGACGGCCGCGGCGTAGCCAGCCCGCCGGAGCATTCGGAAGTCGTGGTGACGGCGCTCGCAGGTGACCTTGAGGTAGCGGGAATCGCCCTCCAGCAGGCCCGCGGAGGCGGTCGTCGCTTGGGCCTGCATCATGCACTGCAGGGGCGTGCGGACCGGGGCGACGATGACGTCGAGGGCGGTGGTGCGGGAGCAGTCCCGGGCCAGCAGCGTGCCGGCGCAGACCAGGGCAACGGACAGAAATTCGGACATGACGGACCCCCGTTTGCGAATGGGCGAGAAAGGTCCGCGGAGTGGCTCTGGCGTCCGAGCGGCCGCGTGATTGTTGCCTTGGTGTCCCCCGTTATCGTTCCGTACCAAGCATGGCGTGTGCCAGGATCGTTTCTTGCGGTGATGGTTCGTGAGGTGGCATGGCCCGCCTGCTCGGCGTGCAGGCGGTGACGGCTCAGTCGCGGGCGGCGAGCCAGAGCGGCTCGGGCTCCTGGCGCGGCAGCAGCATCGCGACGGCGTCGAGGTCGACGGTGTAGTTCTCGGTGAGAACCCGCCAGACCTCCGTCACGGAGTCGGTCCCGCTGCTCAGCCGATCGAGGGCCGTGGCGAGCAGGCTCGGATTCGTCAGGGTGGGGCGGGGCAGAAGCGGGTCGGCGTTCAGCATGGCAGCGATGATCCGTCGTAACACAGGTTAGGATCGCGCAGGATGGTTAACGAAGGCTCAAGCGGTCGCCGCCGGCGCCGATCGCCCCATCTTTACGGCCGGCCGCTTCGCAGCCCGGCCCGGCTGCGCTAGAAGCCGCGCGCCATCGCCCTTCGCGTCACCTCTCGCCAGGACCTGCCCGCCGATGAAAGATCCCCTGCCGAACGTGCATGTGCGCGCCGAGATCCTGGTCCAGGCCCTGCCGCACATGCAGCGCTACGATCAAGAGATCGTGGTGATCAAGTACGGCGGCCACGCCATGGGCGATCGCGCCGCGGCCGAGGATTTCGCCGAGGACATCGTGCTCCTGGAGCAATCCGGCCTAAAGCCCGTGGTGGTGCATGGCGGCGGCCCGCAGATCGGGCGGATGCTCGGCCGGCTCGGCATCGAATCGGAGTTCAAGGGCGGCCTGCGCGTCACCGACGAGGCCACCGTCGAGGTGGTCGAGATGGTCTTGGCCGGCTCGATCAACAAGCAGATCGTCGGCTGGATCTCGGCCGAGGGCGGCCGCGCCATCGGTCTGTGCGGCAAGGACGGCAACATGGTCCGCGCCAAGCGGGCCTTGCGCACCGTGATGGACCCGGAGAGCCAGACCGAGGCGGTGGTCGATCTCGGCCTCGTAGGCGAGCCCGAGCATGTCGAGCGCGGCGTCCTCGACGCGGTGCTGAAGGCCGAGCTGATCCCGGTGCTGGCGCCCGTCGCCTTCGGGGCCGACGGTCAGACCTACAACGTCAATGCCGACACCTTCGCCGGCGCCATCGCGGGCTCACTCCGGGCCAAGCGCCTGCTGCTGCTCACCGACGTGCCGGGCGTCCTCGACAAGGAGGGCAAGCTCATCCAGGAACTCTCCGTCGAGGATTGCCGGAGGCTGGTGGCCGACGGCACCATTACGGGCGGCATGATCCCCAAGATTGAGACCTGCATCTACGCCATCGAGCAGGGCGTCGAGGCGGTGGTCATCCTCGACGGCAAGGTCGGCCACGCGGTGCTTCTGGAGCTCTTCACCGATTACGGCGCGGGCACGCTGATCCGGCGAGCCTGAGAGGCGCGGCGCCTGGGGAGCCATCCGAAAACCGCAAACCTGTTCTCAAGCTTGCCGGCCCCCATCTGAAGGGGCTGACGATCATGTCCCTGCAACGACCCCGGACACCGTGCTCCTTCCCGGCGAGAGCCACTTCACCACCTCCGACGCCCGCGGCTTCAGCCAGGTCGACACCTGGGTGTTCGACCTCGACAACACGCTCTATCCGAGCGACGCCCGCGTCTGGCCGCAGGTCGACGAGCGCATCACCCTCTACGTGATGCGGCTCTACGGACTCGACGGGATCTCGGCCCGTGCCCTGCAGAAGTATTTCTACCACCGCTACGGCACGACCCTGAAGGCGCTGATGCAAGAGGAGGGAATTGACCCCCACGACTTCCTCGACTTCGCCCACGACATCGACCACTCCACCATCACCCTCGACGCGGCGCTGGGCGCCGCGATCAAGGAATTGCCCGGCCGCAAGCTCATCCTCACCAACGGCTCGCGCCGGCACGCGGAGAACGTGGCGAGGAAGCTCGGCATCCTCGACCATTTCGAGGACGTGTTCGACATCGCCGACGCGCAGTTCGTGCCCAAACCCGAGCGCTCGACCTACGAGCGCTTCCTCGAACGCCACGGCGTCGACCCGCACCGCTCGGCCCTGTTCGAGGACATCGCCCGCAACCTCGTGGTGCCCCACGAGATCGGGATGTCGACCGTCCTCGTCGTGCCCCGCACCCTCGACCCGTTCCGCGAGGCCTTCGAGCAGGAGGCGGTGAAGGAGCCCCATATCGACCACATCACGAACGACCTCGCCGGCTTCCTCTGCCAGCGGGTCCTGCCTGCGGTGGCGCCCCGGTGAACCCGCCCGACTGGGCCGGGCTGCGCGCGCCCGATCTCGACGCCTTCGAGGCGATGGCGCGGGAGGCCTTCGCGGAACTGCCGGAGGAATTCCGGGCACTCTGCGCCGACGTCGCGATCCATGTCGAGGATTTCCCCGACGACGAGACTATGGCCGAGATGGGCTGCGAGACAGAGTTCGACCTGCTCGGCCTGTTCCGCGGCGTTGGGTTGGCGCAGGCGGGCGAGGTCGTCACGGGGCAGATGCCGAACCAGATCTGGCTCTACCGGCGCCCGCTCCTCGATTACTGGGCCGAGCACGACGAATCGCTCGGCCACCTCGTCACCCACGTCCTCGTCCACGAGATCGGCCACCATTTCGGGCTCTCGGACGACGATATGGCTGCCATCGAGGCCGCGGCGGAATCTTGAGCCGCGGGCGCCCTGCCGCGCTGCAATTGCAGCAAGGCGCGGGCCGGGCTCAACTTTCCACTTAACTCACGCGGCCGTGATCTCGCCTGTTGTGCGCCGCGCCATCGAAAGTCTTGTCCAGAACGGATGGGGCCACTTGCGCTCGATGAACGGCCGATTAACATCGCCGTATTGTCTTCAGCGTCGATGGTCACTTCAAAGGCAGGGAGTTCCCCATGTCCGAGCTGATTCGCGTCAAGCCGACACACGACGGCACCTACACGGTCTATCGCGGACCGATCGCCCTGATCAGCGGCCTGACCCGCCTGCAGGCGGAACGCTACGAGGCCAGCATCGCTGGGCAGTTGCGGATTCTGCCGGCGCAGGTCTGACGCCGGACGACGCGCTCAAGCCTGTTGGAGCCCGAGCAGGCCGAGCGGACCGATCGTGCCCTCGTCGGTCAAACCCCGCTCCTCCGCGGCGATGACAAAACGCCCTTCCGTCCGCGCGATCGTGAAGAGGTGGTAGCTCGCCCGGCGGTCGCGCCGTCCCGGCCCCGTCGAGGCCGAGGCGGCGCCGACCACCGGCACCGCCCGGCCGCCGGCGCCCGCTACGAAGCGCACGCTGCGGACGTGGTTGTGCCCGTGCAGGATCAGCTCCGCACCGGCCCTCGCGATCATCGCCGTGAAGGCGGCCGCATCCTTCAGCTCGCGCCCCGCGCTGGCCCCACCGGGATCCGGCGGGTGGTGGATCATGACGATCCGGCAGGGCGGCTCCGCTTCGCGCGCGAGCGCGCCAAGCATCGCCTCGGCGAGCGCGATCTGCGTCTCCCCGAGCCGGCCCGTCGCCACGAAGGGCTTCGTCGGGATCGCCGAGGACAGGCCGATGATCGCGACGTCGCCGCGCCGCCTGAGATAGGGAAATTGGCCCGCGGCCGCGTCGTCGCCGGTGGTCCAGGCGCCGCAGGCCCCGAGCAGGCCCTCGAGGGAGCCGCGCACGTAGGCGTCGTGGTTGCCGGGGACGAAGCTTACGATCTCCGGATTGCCGAGGGCTTCAAGGAAGATCCGCGCGGTCGCCCACTCGCTCGGAAGGCCGATATTGCAGACGTCGCCCGTGCAGGCGACGTGGTCGAGACCCTGGGCATGGAGGTCGGCGACGATGGCGGCGAGCACGTCCATGTCGTGGCCGTGCTTGCGGCCCCGCCGCCAGTTCACGTAGCCGGTCGCCCGCTTGCTCAGGAGCTGCCGCAGGCGCGGCCGCGGCAGCGGCCCCACATGCGGGTCGGACAGGTGGGCGAGACGGAACATCGATTCCCGGTTCGGAGCGGCAGCCAGACGCCATCGCGGCTCGCCGACCGCGCGTCAAGCGAGGCCGGAGGGACATGGCATTGGTTGCGCCCGTGATCGGATCGGGGCTAGACCTCAGGCGGAGCGAGCGCCCGCCGACGTGGCCCGACGATCCGCGCGCCTCGCCATGAATCGAACCTCCAGGGGGCGGACGCCACCCGGCGTGAAGCCCGCAGGAGCGAGACATGAGCCTCGTCAAACGCATCGGGCGTTCGGCACCGGTCCAGCAGGCGCTGGGCATCCTGGCCGGCCATTACCTGCAGCTCGTGCGCCGGACGAACCGCTTCACCGTGGTGCCGCCCGAACCCGATCCCTGGCTCGACGGCCTCGGCCCCTTCATCGCGGCGATGTGGCACGGCCAGCACACGATGATCTCGTTCATGCGCCGCCCGCACGACCGCATCGCCACGATCATCTCGCGTTCGGCCGACGGCAACATCAACACCATCGCGCTGACCCGCATGGGCGTGCGCGTGATGCGGGCGTCGGGTGCCCGTGGCCGGGTCGTGCGGGATGCCAAGGCCAAGGGCGGCGCCGAGGGCTTGCGCGCCATGCTGCGCGCGCTCAAGGACGGCGAGACCGTCGCCTTCAGCGCCGACGTGCCCAAGGTCTCGCGCCGCTGCGACGCCGGCATCCTGACGCTCGCCCGCTTCTCGGGGAGGCCGATCGTGCCCGTCGCCGTCGTGACGAGCCGGCACATCCGCTTCAATTCCTGGGACCGGGCCTGCCTCGGCCTGCCCTTCGGCCGCGGCGCGATGGTCTTCGGCGAGCCGATCCTGGTGCCGCGCGAGGTCGGTGACGAGGCCTTCGAGGCCCTGCGGCTGCGGGTCCAGGCCGAGCTCAACCGCGTCCACGATCAGGCCTACGCCCTGGTCGGGCGCCAGGACCGCGTCCAGGGCAGCCAGAACCGGATCGAGCCGGAGCACCACGCCGTCGGAACCTCTGCGTGAAGGCCGCGCCGCTGACGCTTCCGCTCCAGGCCTATCGCTACGGCCTTTATCTCGGGGAGCCGGCGGTGGCAGGACTTCTCGCCTGGCGCTCTCGCCGCGGCAAGGAGGATCCGGGCCGCCTACCCGAGCGGCGGGGCTTGCCCGGGCGTGAGCGGCCCGACGGCGCCCTCGTCTGGATGCACGGGGCGAGCGTCGGCGAGACCTTCTCCCTGCTGGGCCTGATCGAGGGCATGATCGCCCGCGGCTTCTCGGTCCTCGTCACCACGGGGACGCGCAGCGCCGCCGAGCTGATCGGGCGGCGGCTGCCCTCGGGCGCGATCCACCAGTACATGCCGCTCGACGCGCCGCGCTGGGTCGAGCGCTTCCTCGACCACTGGCGGCCCGACCTCGCCCTCGTCGCCGAGTCCGAGATCTGGCCGAACACGGTCATCGCGCTCCACGCGCGCGAGGTGCCCCTCCTCCTCGTCAACGCCCGGATGTCCGAGCGGTCCTTCCGCGGCTGGGGGCGCTCGCCCCGCACTGCGGAGGCGTTGCTCTCGCGGGTGGCGGTCTGCCTCGCCCAGACCGCCGCTGATGCCGAGCGCTTCGCCAGGCTCGGCGCGCC
The DNA here is from genome assembly GCF_022179305.1 of Methylobacterium iners. Classification (GTDB taxonomy): domain Bacteria; phylum Pseudomonadota; class Alphaproteobacteria; order Rhizobiales; family Beijerinckiaceae; genus Methylobacterium; species Methylobacterium iners. The sequence continues at coordinate 130,495 of NZ_BPQP01000049.1, read as the reverse complement.
CCGGGTGAGCGTCGCGGGCAACCTCAAATACGACTCCGCCGTGCCACCCGCCGACCGTGCGGAGCTGACGGAGCTCGCCACCCTGCTCGCGGGCCGCGCGATCTGGGTGGCGGCGAGCACCCATCCGGGCGAGGACGAGGCGATCGCCGAGGCGCATGCCGCCCTGAAGGCCCGCATCCCCGAGCTTCTCACCATCGTCGTGCCTCGCCATCCCCGCCGCGGCGAGGAGATCGCCCGCTTCGCCACGGCGGCCGGCCTGCGAACCGGACGGCGCTCGCAAGGAGCGAAGCCGGACCGCGCCATCGACCTCTACGTGGCCGACACGCTGGGCGAACTCGGCCTGTTCTACCGCCTGACCCCCCTCGTCTTCCTCGGCGGCTCCCTCGTTCCCCATGGCGGCCAGAACCCGATCGAGCCGGCCCGCCTCGACGCCGCGATCCTGCACGGGCCCCATGTCGGGAATTTCTCCGAGGTCTACGCCGCCCTCGACGCCGTGGGTGGCGCCCGCCCGGTGCTGGATGCGGACGATCTTGCCGTGAGCGTCGGCGATCTCCTCAGCGATCCCGAGCGCCTGCAGGCCATGGCGCAAGCCGGCCAGGGTGCCTTCCGTCCCTTCGAAGGCGCGGTCGAGCGCACGCTGGCGGTGCTCGATCCCTTCGTCGCCCAGATGAAGCTCGCGGCCATGACCGCCTCGTGAGCCGGGCCTGATGCGTGCCCCGGCCTTCTGGGAGGGCAGTCCGGACCATCCCGCCGCGCGGCTGCTGGCGCCGCTCGGCCGGTTCTACGGCCGCCACACCGCGGCCCGGATGGACCGCCCCGGCGAGGCCGCGCCCTGCCCCGTCCTCTGCGTCGGCAACTTCACCCTGGGGGGGGCCGGCAAGACCCCGACGGCGCTCGCGCTGGCCGCGCTCCTGCGCCGGCTCGATGCCGCGCCGGCCTTCCTGACCCGCGGCTATGGCGGCCGCCTCGCCGGCCCGGTCGCGATCGATCCGACTAGGCACTCCGCGGCCGAAACCGGAGACGAGCCCCTGCTCCTCGCGCGGGCCGGACCCACGATCGTCGCCCGCGACCGTCCCGCCGGCGCGCGGCTCTGCGCGGCGCGGGGAGCGGCCGTCATCGTGATGGATGACGGCCTGCAGAACCCGAGCCTCGCCAAGGATCTCTCGCTCGCCGTGGTGGATGCGGCGGTGGGAATCGGCAACGGCCTGCCCTTCCCCGCAGGGCCCTTGCGCGTGCCGCTGCCGCGGCAATGGCGCCACGTCCACGGGCTCGTGTTGATCGGCGGGGGCGAGCCGGGGGAGCGCCTGGCCCGCGGGGCCACGGAACGCGGTCTCGCCGTCCACAGGGCGCGATTGGCGCCGGTCGGGGCCGCGTTCCGGGACCGCGCCGTGTTCGCCTTCGCCGGGATTGGCCGACCCGAGAAGTTCTTCGCGAGCCTGCGGGAGGCCGGCGCCCGCATCGCCGGCACGCGCGCCTTCCCCGACCACCACCCCTACCGGCCGCGGGATCTCGATGCTCTCGCGGAGGCCGCCCAGCGTGCCGGCGCCGTCCTCGTCACCACCGAGAAGGACCATGTGCGCCTGCCGCCAGGCTTTCCCGCTGAGACGTTCTCCGTCACCCTCCGCTTCGAGGACGAGGCCGCCCTCCTCGCCCGCCTGGAGGCGATGATGGCCTCGCGCTAACGGTGGCCGAACGCGCCCTGCTTGAGCCGCGTCATCGCGGCCTCCGGGCTCGCGTAGGCCTCCTGGCGCTCGACGCTCCAGTAGCGCAGGGCATCGAGCAGGATCGGCTCGCCCGTCACCGCGCAGCGCACGAAGGTGCCGGGCTTGACGATGCGCATGGTGCCGTCGCCGTACTCGACGACCGCCTCGCCGGAGCCTCCGCGTTCGTACCGACCCAGCATGTCCCTCAAGCCTCCCGGCCCGCGATCAATCCTTTCGCGTCATAGGAGCGTCGTCCCGGCTTGTCGATGATCCCGCCTCGACAGGCGGGCTCGCGCGGTGCGATGGTCCGCCCATGCGTGCCACCCGTCCGGATTCGAAGGCCCCATGACGGACCTCTCCGTCCTGCTCGCGGCGGCGCGCGGCGCGCGCGCGCGGGCGCACGCCCCCTATTCCGGCTTTCGCGTCGGCGCTGCCATCCTCGACGAGGCCGGGGTGGTCCATGCCGGCTGCAACGTCGAGAACGCCGCCTATCCGGTCGGGACCTGCGCGGAGGCCGGCGCCATCGCCGCCATGGTCGCCGCGGGCGGGCGGGAGATCCGTGCCATCCTGATCCTGGGCGACGGCCCGGAGCCGGTGACGCCCTGCGGCGCCTGCCGCCAGCGCATCCGCGAATTCGCGTCCCCCGGCACGGTGATCCACGTCGCGGATCTGGACGGCCTGCGCGCCCGCTTCAGCCTCGATGCGCTGCTTCCCCATTCCTTCGGCCCGGGGCATCTCGGTGCCGCCGGCTGAAGCCGCTTCCGTCGAGGCCGCCGCGGACTTCCTGCGCGCGCGCGGCTTCGCGGGTCCCCACGCCTGCGCCATCGTCACGGGAACGGGGCTCGGGCACCTCGCGGCCCGGCTCGAAGCGCCGATCGCCCTGCCCTACGTCGAGATCCCGGGCTTCCCGCGTCCCGGGGTCAGCGGCCATGGCGGAACCCTTCATGCCGGGCTTTTCGGCGGCCGGCGGGTCCTCCTCTACGAGGGCCGCGCCCATGCCTACGAGGCCGGCGACGCCGCCATCATGCGGGTGCCGATCGGCGTCGCCCGGGCGCTCGGTGCCGGCGCGCTCCTCCTCACCAACGCCTCGGGTTCGCTGATGCCCGGTGTCGGTCCCGGCAGCCTCGTGGCGCTCACCGACCACATCAACCTCTCGGGCCTGAACCCGCTCTTCGGCGAAGCGAGCGACGCCCGCTTCGTGCCGATGGTCGATGCCTACGATCCGGCACTCCGCGCCGGGCTCCGGGTCGCGGCCGCCCGGTGCGGCCTCGACCTCCTCGAGGGAATCTACGCCTGGTTCTCGGGTCCGAGCTTCGAGACGCCGGCCGAGGTGCGCATGGCCGGACGCCTCGGGGCCGACCTCGTCGGGATGTCGACGGTCCCTGAGACCATCCTCGCCCGCTTCTTCGGGCTCCGGGTCGCGGCGGTCTCGGTCGTCACGAACATGGCCGCCGGACTGCGCGGCGGCGATCCGCACCATGCCGAGACCAAGGCCGCGGCCGCTGCCGCCGCTTCCGACCTCGCCCGCCTCGTCGAGGCCTTCGTCGCCCATCTCGGGAGTCCGCCATGATCGCCGCCGCGGACAGCCTCGACGCCGGGCTCGTGGCCCGGCGCGCGATCCTCCTCCTCGATCTCACCGACCTCGGCGATGCCTGCACGCCCGGCGCGGTCGACGCGCTGATCCGCGAGGGGCGCACGCACGGCGTCGCGGCTCTCTGCGTCTGGCCGCAATTCGTGCGGCGGACGGTCCAGGGCCTTGCTGGCTCGGCCGTCCGCATCGCCACGGTCATCAACTTCCCCGCGGGCGGCACCGACATCGAGCGGGCGGTGGAGGATACGGTGGAGGCGCTGGGCGATGGCGCCCACGAGATCGACCTCGTGCTGCCCTACCGGGCCTTCCTCGACGGCGATGCCGACACGGCGCGCGGCATGGTCGAGGCGGTGCGCGGGGTCTGCCGCAATGGGCGCCTGCTCAAGGTCATCCTGGAGACCGGGACGCTGGCGAGCGAGGACAGGATCGCCGCCGCGAGCCGGCTTGCCATCCGGGCGGGTGCCGACTTCATCAAGACCTCGACGGGCAAGAGCTCGGTCTCGGCGACGCCGGAAGCAGCCGAGACCATGCTCCGCGCGATCCGGGACGAAGCCGGTGACCGCGAGGTCGGGCTCAAGATCTCCGGGGGCCTGCGGACGGTCGCGGATGCCGCGAGCTATCTCGCCCTCGCCGACCGGATCATGGGGCCGGACTGGGCGCGCCCGGCCACCCTGCGGCTCGGGGCGAGCAGCCTGCTCTCCGCGCTGACGGCTGCCCGATGAGGCTGCCGCAGGAGATCATCCGCGCCAAGCGCGACGGACGCACCCTCGACCCCGCCGAGATCGCCGCCTTCGTCGAAGGCCTGACCGAGGGGCGCGTCACCGAGGGACAGGCCGCCGCCTTCGCCATGGCGGTGTTCTTCCGCGGGATGAGCCTCGACGAGCGCGTCGCGCTGACCCGCGCCATGACGGGCTCCGGCCAGCTGCTGCGCTGGGACCTGCCGGGGCCTGCCCTTGACAAGCACTCGACTGGCGGCGTGGGCGACACGGTGAGCCTCGCGTTGGCGCCGATGGTGGCGGCCTGTGGCGGCTTCGTGCCGATGATCTCTGGGAGAGGCCTCGGCCATACCGGGGGGACGCTCGACAAGCTCGCGAGCATTCCCGGCTACGACGTGGCGCCGGACCTCGACCGCTTCCGCCGCGTCACCCGCGAGGTCGGCTGCGCCATCATCGGACAGACCGCGGACCTCGCCCCCGCCGACCGGCGCCTCTACGCGATTCGCGACGTGACCGGCACGGTGGAATCCCTCGACCTGATCACCGCCTCGATCCTCTCGAAGAAGCTCGCGGCCGGGCTCAACGGGCTCGTGATGGACGTCAAGAGCGGTTCGGGCGCCTTCATGGCCGATCGCGAGTCCGCGCGGGCGCTCGCGCAGAGCATCGTCTCCGTCGCCGGCGGCGCGGGCCTGCCTGCCGTGGCGCTCATCACCGACATGGACGCGCCGCTGGCCTCGGCCGCGGGCAACGCGGTCGAGGTCGCCTATGCGGTCGACTACCTGATGGGCCGCGGCCGCGAGCCCGCCTTCCACACGGTCACCCTCGCGCTCGCCGCCGAGATGCTGGTGCTGGGGAGCCTCGCTGTCGACGTCAGCGAGGCGACGGCTCAGCTTGAGACGGCGCTCGACTCCGGCCGCGCGGCCGAGATCTTCGGTCGGATGGTGGCGGCGCTCGGCGGTCCGGTCGATCTCCTGGCTGATCCGGGTCGGTACCTGCCCGCCGCTCCGATCGTGCGGCCGGTCGCGCCCGGGAGCGCGGGCATCATCCAGAGCGTGGCGACCCGCGTTCTGGGATTGGCGGTGATCGGCCTCGGCGGCGGACGCACTCGCCCGCAGGACGGGATCGACCCGGCCGTCGGGGTCACGCAGCTCGCCCGACCGGGCGACGCCGTCGGGCCGGATCGTCCGCTCGGGATCGTTCATGCGCGGGACGAGGCGGCGGCAGAGCAGGCGGCGACGGCCCTGCGCGCGGCGTATCGGGTCGGGGAGGCCGCAGTGGAACCCTCCCCGCCGATCCTCGAACACATCTCGTCCTGACGCGCCCCCTGCCCCCAGCAGCGGGGCGATCGCAGATGAGATTGCCCGCCCTATGCCAGGCTCCTTGTACCCCGCTTGTCATTCCGGGCTCGCCTGCGGCGCCCCGGAATGACAAGCGGGGGGTTAATGGCCGCTGCCGGCCGAAGAGCGAGCTCATTCGCGATCGCCCTGCCCTTGCCGGAAGGGTCCGGGGTGAGAGTGGCTGGGCGACCCACACTTGCGGCAAGCGGAACCACCCTCACCTCCAACTCCTCCCCACAATGGGGAGGAGAGCGGCGCCGGCGATCGAGGGCGAGAACGCGATCCGCCTCGCTCTCACCAGCCGTGGTGATGGTGACCGCGGTGGTGGTGCCCATGCCGCCGGCCATAGCCGTGGCCATGGTCCCAGTGGCGATGGCGGTGATGCCAGCCGTGGTGGCGATGGTGACGGTGATGGCCCCAGCCGTGGCCGCCGCCGACCCCGACGTAGCCGTCGTGGTGGCCGTAGGGGCCGGCCTGTGCGGCGCCGCCCGCGCCCATGATGACGCCACCGGCGAGAAGCGCCGCACCGAGCAGGCGGCGCGTGGTGGCTTTGAAGCTCTGGATCGACATGACGATCTCCTGACCTCCGATCGGCCGAGGTGATCTCGGCCTGGATGTGCAGGATGGAGCTCGGCGGTTGAACGGGCTCTGAGATCCTCGTTCAGCTCGCGTTGTGCCGCGGCTCAGGGCCTACGATAGACCCAGACCCGGGCCGGCGGCAGGTTCAGCCAGACCTTGTTGGAGCGGCTCGCGGTGTAGCTGCCGGTGTCGCAGCGCGCCGGGATCGGCGGCACCATCGCGTAGGTGAACTGGATGAAGGGCGCGCTCGCATGCATCAGGTCATGCGCGGTGGTGAGCAGGTCGAGGCGCTGCTCCAGGGGCTTGGTGAAGAGCGGAAGGCTCGAGATCGTGGCCGCCGCCTTGCCAGGCAGGATCGCGCCAACAGCCTCGCGGATGCTGTAGGCGTCGCCCTGAACGATCGTCGCGCGAGGGAAGCGCCGCTGCAGAAGCTCGCAGAAATCCGGGTTGTATTCGACGAGGACGAGCCGCTCCTGCTCGATGCCCCGGCGGATCAGCGCGTCGGTCACCGGGCCGGTGCCGGGCCCGAGTTCCACCACCGGCCCCTCGACCCGCGGGTCGACGTAGGAGGCCATGGTCCGGGCCAGCATCTTGCCGGAGGGGGTGACGGCCCCGGTGACCAGCGGACGCTCGAACCAGGAGCGCAGGAACCGCGCCTCGTCTTCCAGCGGATCGCGACGGTGCCGGAGGCTCCCGGACAAGGCGACGGATTTGGCGCTGGAACGGCGTAGCGACGGCAAGACCGGGCGTCCTCGGATCACGGATGACGAGACAGGCTAGACGACGAAAGGCTTCCCGCCGTCAAGCTTAGGTCCCGGCTTAGCAAGGACGAGACCGGGCATCGACGGCCGTCCACAACCATAACCGTGACCGGGAGGATTTGATCCGGCCTCGGCGGTCAGCTTCTCGCGCCGCCGCTCAGGCCCCCGAGGATGTCCTTGACCTTCGAGAAGAAGCCCGCGCTCTCGGGATGGTTCTCGTCGGAGGCCGATTGGTCGAATTCCTGCAGGAGCTCGCGCTGGCGCTTCGTGAGGTTCTGCGGCGTCTCGACGAAGACCTGGATGTAGAGGTCGCCGACCTCCCGCGCCCGCAGGACCGGCATGCCCTTGCCCTTGATGCGGAACTGCTTGGCGGTTTGGGTGCCGGCCGGGATGCGGACCTGCGTCTGCGAGCCGTCGATCACCGGCACCGTGATCTCCCCCGAGAGCGCCGCCGTCACCATCGAGATCGGCACGCGGCAGAACAGGTCGGCGCCGTCGCGCTGGAAGAAGGTGTGCGGCTTGATCGAGAGGAAGACGTAGAGGTCGCCCGACGGGCCGCCTCGCAGGCCGCTCTCGCCCTCCCCGGCCAGCCGGATGCGCAACCCGTCGTCCACGCCCGCCGGCACGTTGATCGAGAGCGTGCGCTCGCGGGTCACGCGGCCGGCGCCGCTGCAGGCGGTGCAGGGATCGTCGACGATCTCGCCGCGGCCGTGGCAGGTCGGGCAGGTCCGCTCGATCGCGAAGAAGCCCTGCGCGGCCCGCACCCGGCCGTAGCCGCCGCAAGTCTGGCAGGCCCGCGGCTTCGAGCCGGGCTTGGCACCCGTGCCGGTGCAGGCGTCGCAGGCGATGGAGGTCGGGATCTTGATGGTCTCGGCCTTGCCAGTGAAGGCCTCCTCGAGCGTGATCTCGAGGTTGTAGCGGAGATCCGCACCGCGCTCGCGGCCCGGCTGCCCGCCGCGGCCCCGCCCAGTGCCCTGGGCCGCGCGGCCGTCGCCGAAGAAATTGTCGAAGATGTCCGACATGAAGTCGCCGAACTCGTTGCCGAATCCGGGGCCGCCCTGCCCGCCTTGGGCGAAGGCGGCGTGGCCGAAGCGATCGTAGGCCGCGCGCTTCTGTCCATCGGACAGGCACTGATAGGCCTCGTTGATCTCCTTGAACTTGATCTCGGCTTCCTTGTCGCCGGGATTGCGGTCCGGGTGATAGACCATGGCGAGCTTGCGGAAGGCGCTTTTCAGCTCGCCGTCCGTCGCAGTCTTGGAGACGCTGAGGATCTCGTAATAGTCCCGCTTCGACATCCTGCCCCCGGTCGGAAATCCGCGTCGTCACAGAAAAACCCTCCCCCCTTCACGGGGGAGGGCGGCCCGCATCAGCGGGTCGGGAGGGGGAGCACGGCCTTCTCAGGATCGGGCGGTGTTCCCCTCTCCCGCCTGCTCCGCAGGCACCCTCCCCCACTCAGATCGAGCCTGCCCGATCCGAGCACGAAGATCGCGGACCCCGAGTGAGCCCCAGGTCCGTGGGGGAAGGGCTTGGGTTCACGCCCGCTTCTTCTGGTCCTTCTCGTCGACCTCCTGGAAGTCGGCGTCGATGACGTCGTCCTTCTTGTCCGCGCCAGCCTCGGCCGAGGCGCCCGGCGCGCCCTCGGCCTGGCTCGCGGCGTACATCGCCTCGCCGAGCTTCATCGAGGCCTGCATCAGGTCCGTGGTCCGGGCCTTGATGGTCTCGACGTCGTCGCCCTCGAGCGCCGTCCTGAGGGCCGTCATCGCCGTCTCGATGCCGCCCTTGTCGTCGGCCGAGACCTTGTCGCCGTACTCCTTCACCGACTTCTCGGTGGCGTGGATCAGGCTCTCGCCCTGGTTCTTCACCTCGACGAGCTCGCGGCGCTTCTTGTCGGCCTCGGCATTGGCCTCGGCGTCCTTGACCATCTTCTCGATGTCGGCGTCCGAGAGACCGCCGCTCGCCTGGATGCGGATCTGGTGCTCCTTGTTCGTCGCCTTGTCCTTGGCCGTCACGTTGACGATGCCGTTGGCGTCGATGTCGAAGGTCACCTCGATCTGCGGCAGGCCGCGAGGCGCGGGCGGGATGCCCATGAGGTCGAACTGGCCGAGCAGCTTGTTGTCGGCCGCCATCTCGCGCTCGCCCTGGAAGACCCGGATCGTGACGGCGTTCTGGTTGTCCTCCGCCGTCGAGAAAGTCTGGGACTTCTTCGTCGGGATCGTGGTGTTGCGGTCGATGAGCCGGGTGAACACGCCGCCCAGCGTCTCGATGCCCAGCGACAGCGGGGTCACGTCGAGGAGCAGCACGTCCTTGACGTCGCCCTGGAGCACGCCGGCCTGGACCGCGGCGCCGATCGCGACGACCTCATCCGGGTTGACGCCCTTGTGGGGCTCCTTGCCGAAGAAGGCCTTCACCACCTCCTGCACCTTGGGCATGCGGATCATGCCGCCGACGAGCACGACCTCGTCGATCTCGGAGGCCGAGACGCCGGCATCCTTCAGCGCCTTGCGGCACGGCTCCATCGTGCGCTGGACGAGGTCGTCGACCAGGCTCTCGAACTTGGCGCGGCTGAGCTTGAGCGCGAGGTGCTTCGGGCCCGTGGCGTCGGCCGTGATGTAGGGCAGGTTGATCTCGGTCTGCGTCGCCGAGGACAGCTCGATCTTGGCCTTCTCCGCAGCCTCCTTGAGGCGCTGGAGGGCGAGCTTGTCCTTGGTCAGATCGATGCCCTGCTCCTTCTTGAACTCGCCCGTCAGGTACTCGACGATTCGGTTGTCGAAGTCCTCGCCGCCCAGGAAGGTGTCGCCGTTCGTCGACTTCACCTCGAAGACGCCGTCGCCGATCTCGAGGATCGACACGTCGAAGGTGCCGCCGCCGAGGTCGTAGACCGCGATGGTGCCAGCCTTCTTCTTGTCGAGGCCGTAGGCGAGCGCGGCCGCCGTCGGCTCGTTGATGATGCGCAGCACCTCCAGCCCGGCGATCTTGCCGGCATCCTTGGTGGCCTGACGCTGGGCGTCGTTGAAGTAGGCGGGCACCGTGATCACGGCCTGGGTCACGGGCTGGCCGAGATGGGCCTCGGCCGTCTCCTTCATCTTCTGCAGGGTGAAGGCGGAAATCTGCGAGGGCGAGTACTTCTTGCCGTCCGCCTCGACCCAGGCGTCGCCGTTGTCGCCACGGGCGATCTTGTAGGGCACGAGGCCCTTGTCCTTCTGGGTCATCGGGTCGTCGTAGGTGCGCCCGATGAGGCGCTTGATGGCGAAGAAGGTGCGCTCGGGGTTCGTCACCGCCTGGCGCTTGGCCGGTTGGCCGACGAGGCGCTCGCCCTCGTCCGTGAAGGCGACGATGGAGGGCGTGGTGCGCGCGCCTTCCGCATTCTCGATGACCTTGGGCTGCGTGCCTTCCATGACGGCCACGCAGGAATTGGTGGTCCCCAAGTCGATACCGATAACTTTACCCATGGTGGGATCCCTCTATGTCTTCTGGTCAAGCAGACCGCCGAGCCCCGAAGCAGCTCAGCCCATGGCGACGGAACAGTGAAATCGTGAGAACGGGGCGAGCCCGGATCAGGGGCCGGCGACGGCCAAATCCGGGATTTAATCCGTGCTGGGGCGCATATAAGAAGGTCGTTGGAGTGCCGCAAGACGAGCGGCCAAGACGAGTCCCACCTGTCCGCCGATCCGGCTTATCCCCTTCCCAGGACTGGACGTTCGCGGTCGCCGCGCCCGCCATTGTTGCGGACGTGCCACGCCGGCCCCATCGACGCCATGTTAGGGATGTTGCAGTCTTGGGCCCCCGATGCCCCAGGCTCGAAAGTCCCGATGCGTCTCTTCCGCGTTCTTCTCCTCTCGACGGCCGCCGTCACGGGCTCGGTTACGCATGCGACCGACGCCGCGGCGCAATCCTTCTTCGAGGAATTGTTCGGGCTGAAGCCCTCGAAGCCGCCGGTGCCGCCCCGCCCCATTCCCGGCGCGCCCCCACCTCCGGGCTCGCCCGGGCCCACGGCACCCGGAGAACCGGGCCAGCCCGGCGACCCCGCGGCGGAAGCCCCGAGACCGGCGCCGCTCAGGCCCGTCGTCCTCAAGGCGCCGGCCGAGGACAACGTGATAGGCCACGAGCTGATGCTCAACGGCCTGACCGGGAGCCTGAAGATGGAGCGGGCCGGTGGTGGCACGAGCCTGCGGATCACCTTGCCCGGCACGAAGGTCTCGCAGCCAACGGAGACCTGCAAGGTGCCGCTGAACGGCGGCGCGCCCATCACCCTGGCCTCCGCCGGCCGGCCCGACGGCGTGGCCCGGCTCGAGGCCGCGGCCGCGGAATGTCCGCTGCGCTTCGAAGTGCTGGAGGGCAGCGTGCTCGTGACGCCGCTGGGCGGCAGCCCGGTCTGCACCTTCTCCGCCCAGGATTGCTCCACGACGCCGTTCGGCCTCTGGGGACCGGCGGCATCCAGCCTGATCCCGCGCTCGGCCGAGTTCGACAGCGCCCGGGGCAACGCCGACAAGGCGGTGCGCGAGAACTACAAGGTCATGACCCAGCGGGCCCGCGCGCAGGATGTCCGGCCGATCGTCACCGAGCAGGCTGCGTTCTCCTCCGAGCGCGAGCAGGTCTGCCGGACCTACGCCCGGGAAGGCGCCCACGGCTTCTGCCATGTCCGCTTCAGCGAGGCCCGGGCCCTGGCACTCGCCGCCCGCCTCGGTGTGAGTTCTGCCGCCCCGAGCGCCGCCGCCGCGCCGCCACGGCCCCGGCGCAAGCCGCAGGTGGAGGGCACGAACCCGGACGCGCCGCCGGAGTGACTGGGCTTCTTCCGACCGAACGGCATGGTCGTCTCACCCGTGTCCTTTCCCAGACGGGTGGAGCGAAGCGGAACCCGATCCGGGATCCAGCGAAAAAGCCGCGAAGCATCCGAACGATGGCGCTGTCGTTTTGAGCCGCTGGCGCGGCACGTTTGTGGCTGGGTGCCGGGTCACCTTCCGCTGACGCTCCAGGCGTCCGGGGAAGGGCGGATCGATCGGCTCAGCCGGGAGCGAATAGGAAAAATTTCACGTGAAACATTCTCGGTTCCGAGCGCTCAGGCCCGGCCCGCACTCGCCGACAGCATCGCAGGATCGATGCCGTTGCTGCGCAGCGTCCGCTCGTACTTCGCCTCGAGCGCGGGATGGAAGATCAGCTCGGGATCGGCCGGGCAGGTGAGCCAGCCATTGGCGAGGATCTCGCTCTCGAGCTGCCCCGCCTGCCAGCCGGCATAGCCCAGCGCCAGGACGGCGCTGGCGGGGCCGTCGCCGTTGGCGATGGCCCGCAGGATCTCGACGGTCGCGGTCAGGCAGATGCCGTCGTCGATGATCAGTGTGGATTGGTCGATGTGGAAATCGTCTGTGTGGAGCACAAAGCCGCGCTTGGCGTCGACCGGTCCGCCCATCAGCACCGGCATGTGGCCGACGCGCTCGCGCAGGCGGATGGCGTCGGCCTCCGTCGCGATGTCGAGCTGGACGAGCAGGTCCGGCATGTTGAGGTCGCTGGCCGGCTTGTTCAGGATGATGCCCATCGCGCCGTCGGCGGAATGGGCGCAAAGATAGATCACGGAGCGGGCAAAGCGCTCGTCGCCCATCCCCGGCATGGCGACCAGGAACTGACCGTCGAGATAGGCAGGCGCATCGGAATCCGACATGCGCGTCATGCTACGCGCGACGCCCGCATTGTCCACCACCAAAGCGCATCGACATGGCAGTCCTGTCACGTTAGAGGGGCGGCGCTTCGAGGCCCCCTGCCCCGTCGACGAGGAGACAAACATGACGATCCAGGTCGGCGACCACCTGCCCCAGGTGACCTTTCGCGTGAACGGACCGGAGGGGCCGGAAGCCAAGACGACGGACGACCTGTTCAAGGGCCGGCGCGTGGTCCTCGTCGGCGTTCCCGGCGCCTTCACCCCGAGCTGCCACCGCAACCACCTGCCCGGCTTCGTCGCCCACAAGGACGAGATCCTCTCGCGCGGCGTCGACGCCATCGCGGTGACGTCGGTGAACGACGTGTTCGTGCTCAATGCCTGGAAGAAGGAGAGCAGCGCCGAGGGCATTGAATTCCTCGCCGACGGCAACGCCGAGTTCGCCAAGGCGACCGGCCTCGACATGGACGGCACCGGCTTCGGCCTGGGTCCGCGCTCCAAGCGCTATTCCATGCTCGTCGACGACGGCGTGGTGCGCGTGCTGCACCTCGAGGAGGTGCCGGTGAAGACGGAGATCTCGGGGGCGGAAGCGCTGCTCAAGGTGATCTGAGCCGCCCCTGCCTTTCGTCCTGCTCCACCTTCGTCATTCCGGGGCTGCGGAGCCGAGCCCGGAACCCATCATCGCTGACGCGGCAGGCAAGGCGCCGTCGGCGGCTCTGGGTTCCGGGCTCGCCTGCGGCGCCTCGGGATGACAAGCGTGGGGAAGAACGCAGGCCTGGGTCGAAGGAGTGTGGGAACTACCCCTCCCACCCGTAATCCCGCGCGTGCCCAGCGCTGCGGTGGAACGTCAGCCGCCGGTCGTATTCGAGCGGGTCCTTCGGTTGGACCAGGGCGCCGGGGGGCACGTTGAGCCAGTCCACCAGCCGGGTCAGCATGAAGCGCAGCGCCGCGCCGCGGGCCAGGATCGGCAGGGCCGCGACCTCGGCGGGCTCCAAGGGCCTCACCGCCTCGTAGCCCGCAATCAGCGCCGCGCCCATGTCCCGGTGATAGGTGCCGTCCGGATCGAAGCACCAGGCGTTCAGGCAGATCGCGATGTCGTAGGCGAAGGCGTCCGTGCAGGCGAAGTAGAAGTCGATCAGCCCCGACAGCGCTTCGCCGATGAAGAATACGTTGTCGGTGAAGAGGTCGGCGTGGATGACGCCGCCCGGCAGCCCGCTGGGCCAGCCGGCCTCCAGCACGGCGAGGTCGGCCCGAATCCGCTCGGCGAGACCCGGCGCGACGCCGTCGGCCTGGGCCTCGGCCGACCGGAACAGCGGCCTCCAAGCCTGGACCGAGAGATTGTTCTCGCGGACCATCCCGAAATCGCAGCCCGCCGCGTGAAGGCCGGCGAGCGCCCGGCCGAGCGCCCGGCAATGGTCGGCGTTGGGCTGCTTGACCGAGACGCCTTCGAGGAAGCTGACGATCACCGCGGGTCGGCCGCAGAGCTGGCCGAGGGCCTGGCCCCCGCGGTTGCGGATCGGCTGCGGACAGGCAAGACCGCGGTCGGCCAGATGCTCCATCAGGTTGAGAAAGAAAGGCAGGTCGTCGGCCCGCACCCGCTTCTCGTAGAGGGTAAGGATGTAGAAGCCGGCGGTGGTGTGCAGGAAGAAGTTGGTGTTCTCGACGCCCTCGGCGATGCCCTTGTAGGAAAGCAGGGTGCCGATCTCGTAGGCCTGGAGGAAGGCGGTCAGGGCCGCGTCGGAAACCTCAGTATAGACGGCCACGGGAGTCGCTTCAGGTCAGTGTCGAGACACGCGAAGGGGCGCCGCTGGGCGCCCCCGCTTGAAGGCCGGCAATGGCCGGGAACAAGCTACTCGGCGGCTTCGCTGCGGAGTTCCCGCGGCAGAGGGAAGGACATGTCCTCGACCACCGTCGAGACGGTGTCGACGGTCACGTCGTAGCGGGCGGCGAAGGCGTCGATGATCTCCTCCACCAATACCTCCGGGGCGGAGGCGCCGGCGGTCAGCCCGAGCTTGCGCACGTTGCCGAAGGCCTCCCAATCGATCTCCTCGGCGCGAAGCACGAGGCGGGTGATCGGCACGCCGACCCGCTCGGCCACTTCGCGCAGGCGCTGCGAGTTCGAGGAATTCGAGGAGCCGACCACGATCAGCGCGTCGACCAGCGGCGCCACCTGCTTCACCGCCTCTTGGCGGTTGGTGGTGGCGTAGCAGATGTCGTCCTTGTGCGGCCCCGTGATGGTCGGGAACTTCTTCTTGAGCGCCTCGACGATGTGGTGGGTGTCGTCGACCGACAGCGTCGTCTGCGTCACCCAGGCGAGGTTGTTCGGGTTCTCCGGCGTCAGGGCCTCGATCTGATCGATGTCCTCGACGAGCGTGATCGAACCCTTGGGGAGCTGCCCCATGGTGCCGACGACCTCGGGATGGCCGGAATGGCCGACCAGGAGGACGTGGCGGCCGCGCTTGTGGTGAATCTCCGCCTCGCGGTGGACCTTGGTCACCAGCGGGCAGGTCGCGTCGATGGTGACGAGGCCACGACTGTCAGCATTGGCCGGCACGGTCTTGGCGACGCCGTGGGCGGAGAAGATCACCGGGGCGTTCCCGTCCGGCACCTCGTCGAGCTCGCGGACGAACACGGCGCCTTTGCGCTTCAGGCTCTCGACCACGTACTTGTTGTGGACGATCTCGTGGCGGACGTAGACCGGCGGCCCGTAGATCGCGAGCGCCCGTTCGACCACGTCGATCGCCCGCACCACGCCGGCGCAGAACCCGCGCGGCGCACAGAGCAGGATCTCCAGCGGAGGTTTCTTGCCCTCGGCGGGCAGGGTCGTCGCGTTCAATTCACTCATGATAGCTGGGATGTGGCGAGGCAGGGCCGCCCCTGTCAACCGCTTATAGCGCGAAACCGTCCGGCAGGCACGAGGTCGCCTTGATGCCGGCGCGTCCTCTGCTCGCCCACCAGGCGACCGGACGTCAGCGCCCGCGGCAATCGACGTCGCCGATTCGCGGAGCGGTCCGGCCCTCGAAGCGGACCGACGGGTCGCCGGTGGCCGTGCAGCTGCCGCGGGCTTCGGTCCCGGTGCGGAACCGGATGACCGGCTGGCCCTCGATGCGGATGCTCGGCACCACCTCGTAGAGCTCGGCCGGACAATTCGCGACGTCGGACATGCGCAGGGCCGGTCGGCCGCCGATCATGACGCTCGCGGCACCCGAAAGGGCGCAATCGGGGAGGCGGGCGCCCTCCTGGGCGGTCGCTCCCGACGCGAGGACGGCGGCGGCGACGGCTCGGACCAACGGAATTCGCACGGTTGCCGCCTCCCTCCCCTTAGCTGTGCCGTCCGGCCGTCATCGAACGTGATGCACCGTGCCGGCTGAACCGGCCCGCGCCTTCGTCCGTTGCACTCCAGTCCGACAGACCCGGAGCCCTCAGAGATGACCGAGAAGAACATGGCGCAGGCCAGGCATATCGTCGACGCGCTGGTTCGCTCGCGCCGAAGCGGCATCGCGGCGACGGCTGCCCTGGGCGGCCTCGCGTTGCTCGCCGGCCTCGCCTACCGTTCCCTGCGCGGGGGCGAGCCGGCCAGGGCAGGCGCCGGCCCGGCGACGCCGTTCGACCATATCGATGTCGGGGAGGACGAGGCGCGGACGATGCTGCGCGCCATGATCGCCGCGACGCTCGCGGACGGGATCGTCGATGCCGACGAGCGTAAACGCCTCGACGACGCGGTCGCCGCGGCCGGCGTCGAGAGCGACGGCCGGGCCTGGCTTGAGAAGGAACTCGCCGAGCCCTTCGACGTCGATGACATCGCCCAGCAGGTCAACGACCCTGACACGGCGGCCCGGATCTATGCGGCCGCGCGCCTCGCCATCGACCCGGACACGCTTCAGGAGCGTGAGTTCCTGCGAATGCTCGCCGATGCCCTCGACGTGCCGGGAGAGGCCGCCGACAGGCTCGAAGCCGAGCTGACCGCCTAGGAACGGTCCGCGAGACGGCTCGCACCGAAGGAGAGCAGGCCCGCGAGCACGCCCAGGATCACGAAGGTCTTGACGCTGGCATAGAACAGGGCCGGCTCGATACCCGTATCGATGGCCAAGATGAGGCCGATCGCGGCAAGCGGCAGCAGAAGCAGGACGAAGAGGGGCACCAGCGGGTTCATCTCGGCACTCACGTCGGTCGGATCCGGGCGGGGCCGGATCGGGATACGGATGGGCTCATAGCACTGCGCAATCGTCCTGGGGACATCCCAGCGGAAGAATTTCGCGGGATGCGACGAAGGCGGCTCAGGCGGGAATGCGCACGGTAGCGCGCAGGCCGCCGAGCGGGCTGTCGTGCAGGTTGACGTCGCCGCCATGCGCCCGTGCGATGTCGCGGGCAATCGAGAGGCCGAGCCCCGATCCGCCTGCGTCCTGGCGCGCATCGTCGAGGCGGACGAAGGGCTTGAAGACTTCCTCGCGCTGCTCGGCCGGAATGCCTGGGCCATCGTCGTCGATCGAGACGAAGAAAGCCCGGGCCTCGCGCTTGCCGACGATGGCGACGGTCTCGCCGTAGCGGGCGGCGTTGGCGGCCAGGTTGAACAGGCAGCGCCGCATCGCATCGGGCTTGAGGGTGACGAGCGCGTCGCCCTCGATCTCCACGGCGTCGACATGCGCACCGAGGCGCTCTGCGTCGCTGCGCAGGTCTTCGAGGAGGGCCCGCATGTCGGTCGGCACCGCCGCCTCGCCCGAATCGCCGCGGGCGAAGGCGAGATAGGCTTCCAGCATCCGGCTCATCTCGTCGACGTCGCGCCGCAGATCCTCCACCTCGGCGGTCTGCTCGACGAGCGCCAGCGAGAGCTTGAAGCGGGTGATGATGGTGCGCAGATCGTGGCTGACGCCGTTGAGCATCGTCGTGCGCTGCTCCATCGCCCGCTCGATGCGCCGCTTCATCTCGATGAAGGCGTGGCCCGCCTGGCGGACCTCGCGGGCGCCGCGCGGGCGGAACTCGATCTCGCGGCCCTTGCCGAAGCTCTCGGCCACCGCCGCGAGCCGCAGGATCGGCTTGATCTGGTTGCGCAGGAACAGGATCGCGACGCCGAGCAGCACGAGGGAGGAGCCGCTCATCCAGAGCAGGAAGATGTGCGAATTCGAGGCGTAGGCCTGGCTGCGCCGGGCGAGCACCCGCAGCACCCCGTCGGGGATCGCGACCCGGATCTCGATCAGGCTGGAGCGGCCCACCGTGTCGATCCAGTAGGGCCGCCGGATCTGGCGCCGGATCTCGTCCGACAGGGCCTCGTCGAGGATCGAGAAGAACGGCCGCGGGCCGGGCTCGGGGAGCTTCGCCCCCTTCAGGATGTCGAGGTCGAGGCTGAGGCGCTCGCCGGCGATCCGGGTCAGCGTCTCGGCGTCCTTCCCCTGAGGATAGCTCTCGTAGATGTCGATGAGCGCCGCTACGTCCGCCGTCACCGCCGCCGAGAGGCGCCGCGTCACGAGCTGCCAGTGCCGCTCCATGAAGGTGTAGGCGATCACCGATTGCAGCAGCACGACGGGCGCGATGATGATGATCAGCGAGCGGGCGTAGAGGCCCTTCGGCAGAGCGTCGCCGATGGCGCGCGCGATGCGGCGCCAGAGCTCGCGGGGGCGGGGCCGCGCCGCCCAGGCGAGGCTCGCGCCGCGGCGCAGGCTCGACAGGGTGAGACCGCCCGCCGGCATGATCCCGCCCTAATCGATGGCGAGGCGGTAGCCGACGCCCCGCACGGTCTGGAGGAACAGGGGATTGGCGGGGTCGACCTCGGTCTTGCGCCGCAGGCGGTTGATCTGGACGTCGATGCTGCGCTCGGCCGCAAGCCCGCCGCTGCCCGTGAGGGTCTCGCGCTCGACATTGCCGCCGCCGGCCATGGCCAGGATCGTCAGGATCTCGCGCTCGCGCTCGGTGATCCGGATCGTCTCCTCGTCGCGGCGGAGCTCGCCCCGGTCGATCCGGTAAGAGAACGGCCCGAAGGTGACGGTGTCGCCGGTGCGCTCCCGCAGGAGAGTGCCGTCGGCGCTGCGCTTGATGATGTTGTTGAGCCTCAGGATCAGCTCCCGCGGCTCGAAGGGCTTGGGCAGGTAATCGTCCGCGCCGATCTCGAGGCCCATCACCCGGTCGTTCGGGTTCGAGCGCGCCGTCAGCATCAGGATCGGCACTCGCGAGGTCTCGCGGACCTGCCGGGCATAATCGAAGCCGCTCATGCCCGGCATCATGACGTCGAGGACCAGCGCGTCGAAGACGATGCATTGCGACTTCGCCTGCGCCTCGGCGGCATTGGCGGCGGCCGTAACCCGAAAACCCTGCTCGAACAGGAAGCGGGAGAGCAGTTCGCGCACGCGCCGGTCGTCGTCGACGACGAGGATGTGGGGCGCGTTGTCGGGCAGATCGGCCCGGACGCTCTGGCCTGCCGCGGCCATCAGGCGAGGTCCCGCCCGCGCCGCGCCATCAGGCGGCGCACCGCGGCGCGCTCGTCCGGCTCGATCATCGCCAGGAGGAAGTCCTGGGCCGAAGCACGCGCCCCACCGGACTCGTCACCGATGGGATCGGAGAGCGCCCGGGCGAGGCGGCGGACCTGCACCCGGGTGAGGTCGCCGGCGAGCGCCGCGCCTGCTTCGGTGCAGAACAGCAGCCGCTGGCGGCGGTCGCTCTCGCCGGTCTTCTGGGCGATGTAGCCCTGCTCGATCAGGTCCTTCAGCACGCGGTTGAGGCTCTGCTTGGTGATGCGCAGGATGTCGAGGAGCTCGGCGATCGTGAGGCCCGGATAACGGTCGACGAAGTGCAGCACCCGGTGATGCGCCCGGCCGAAGCCGTACTGCGCGAGGATGCGGTCCGGGTCGCCCACGAAGTCGCGGTAGGCGAAGAACAGGAGCTCGATCAGGTCGTCGTTGACCGTGGCCGCCTCCCTCGCCGGGGCGGCCGCGCCGGATTCGGCCTGCCTCGTCGCCTGATGGGTCACCTTTGGAGCGGCCTTCAATTTATGTCAGTCTTATTGACACATCTCAGGCCCGTCGCTACCCGTCAAGCCTCCCGGCCTCCTCCGACCCGGATCGCGCGTCCTCGCGCGGAGGGGTCTGCGCAACTTTTGAGAAGCCCGTCATGTCCGTGATCCCGTTCGACCAGCGCGAGGGCACCATCTGGTTCGACGGCGTCCTCGTGCCGTGGCGGGATGCGAAGATCCACGTCCTCAGCCATGGCCTTCATTACGGCTCGGCGGTGTTCGAGGGCGAGCGGGCCTATGGCGGGCGCATCTTCAAGAGCGTCGAGCACTCGACCCGCCTGCGGAAGTCGGCCGAACTTCTGGACTTCACGATCCCCTACAGCGTCGCCGAGATCGAGGCCGCCAAGGCCCTCGTGCTGAAGACGAGCGGCTTGCAGGACGCCTATCTGCGCCCCGTCGCCTGGCGCGGCTCCGAGATGATGGGCGTCGCCGCCCAGGGCAACACCATCCACCTCGCCGTCGCCGCCTGGGAATGGCCGAGCTACTTCGATCCCGAGACGAAGATGAAGGGCATCCGCCTCGACATCGCCGATTACCGCCGGCCGGACCCGCGCACCGCGCCCTCGACCTCGAAGGCGGCCGGCCTCTACATGATCTGCACGATCTCTAAGCACCGGGCCGAGAACAAGGGCTACGCCGACGCCCTCATGCTCGACTGGGAGGACAACGTCGCCGAATGCACCGGCGCCAACGTGTTCTTCATTCGTGACGGCGCCATCCACACGCCGCTGGCGGACCGCTTCCTCGACGGCCTGACCCGCCAGACGGTGATCGAGCTGGCGCGCCGGCGCGGCTTCTCGGTGACGGAGCGCCGCATCCGCCCCGAGGAGATGAGCGGCTTCGACGAGTGCTTCATCACGGGCTCGGCCGCCGAGGTGACGCCCGTCGCCGAGATCGGTCCCTACCGCTTCACACCCGCCGCGACGACCAAGACTCTGATGGAGGATTACCTCACGGAGGTGCAGCCGAATTCCGAGGCCGCCTGAAGGTGCAGGCCGGAACCAGGTCACCTCGGTCTGCGTTCATGGATAGAACATTTCATGAACAAGGATGAGACGAATGACCGGGAAGAAGCACTCCGCTGATACCACAAACCCGAAGATTGAGGGCGGTGATGCCTCCAACCGCATCAAGGATCCGAGCGAGTGGACCACGGGTGGCGAGCCCATGACCGGAGCGCAGGCTTCCTACCTCAAGACCTTGTCCGAGGAGACCGGCGAGCCGAAGGCGTTCGAGCCGGATCTCGACAAGGCCGAGGCCTCGAAGCGGATCGACGCGCTGCGCAAGGAGGCCGGGCGGGGCTGACGCGATCATGTCATTGTTTGGTCGGCGCCGAGGATCCGGCATGGCAATTCGAGGGTCGGCTTAAACGATCGGCAAGAACCCCGTCCTATCCTTTGATATGTGTTGGGGTCGGAAGGATCGCGGAGTGATGACGACGTCGGCGCTGACTGGGTTCCTGTCCTCGATCGCACGGCGCGCGCCACTCCCGCGTCGTTTCGCTCGCGATGACTCGGGTGCGACGGCGATCGAATATGCGCTGATCGCAGGTCTGATCTTCCTCGCCGCCGTCGGTGGTATCAACCTGTACGCGTCGAGTGTGCAGGGTGTGTACAATAAGATCGGCACGGCAGTCGCCGGGCAGTAGACTGGCATTCTATCGGCATCAACATCACGGGCGGCCCAATGGAGCCTGCTGGTGGCCGCTGTGGGACTCGAACCCACACGGGCATAGCCCGAGGCATTTTAAGTGCCTTCCGTCTACCGGTTTCGGCAAGCGGCCTCTCAGGTCTTGCTCCCTCTTAAATCAAGCCAGCAGCGCGCGACAGGTCTTCCGAGCGCTCGTGGGCGCGCAGCGTACTCGTTGCCGTCCTGGAACACTCGCCCATCGTCGGCTTTGGCTTCCGTCACGACAGACTAGGAGCGATGTGAGATGGCGCAGACCGAGCACGACGACGCAACGACGTGGAAGGAGTTCGGCAAGGTCGTCAACATGACGCCCGCGGTGCTCCGAAAGCATCTGGACAGCGAGGCGAGCCGCTCCGTCGGCCAAAAGAAGGACGGTGAGACCGAGTCGACGGGTCACCAGGAGGGCCGGCGCATCCTGGCCATCAATGACAAGTCGAAGGCGGACCTGACGGCGGACGATTATGCTCACATGCGTAAGGTCATCGGCTACGTCCGGCGCCATCTCGCCCAGGGCGGTAAGGCACGCCAGGACCCCGACTCGCCGTGGCGG
The DNA here is from genome assembly GCF_022179305.1 of Methylobacterium iners. GTDB lineage: Bacteria > Pseudomonadota > Alphaproteobacteria > Rhizobiales > Beijerinckiaceae > Methylobacterium > Methylobacterium iners. The sequence goes on along the minus strand of NZ_BPQP01000049.1, from coordinate 108,922 downwards.
CTCTCACTCATGAACTGGGGGCATGATCCCCTAAAGGAGTGAGCGCTACGCGCTCAGCGCAGCGGAACGCCCAGCGGCACTATCAGGGCCGGTGCGATCACGTAGTCGTTGCGTCGACGAGCGCGGCCGAACGGTCCCTCGCTGAGACCGTCTCCGTAATAGTCGAAGCCCGTCAGCCCGAACCCACCTCCGTTCATCACCGTCGGAACGGGAACCGCCTGTGCGGGATCGAGGTCCGGACGGCGAAGGCTCGGCAGCGGTCGACCCGAGGTGCGGTCTGTGTCGAGCAGGATCGGCCCCTCGCGTTCAAGCACCACGTCTCGGGGGGCGGCCTCGACCGTTGCGGCGAAGGGAAGCGCGAAGCCGACCAGCATCAGGCAGGCGATGACCTTGCGATCGATCACTGCACGTTCTCCCCCCAGGCGTCCATCACGCCCTCGAATACCAGGTCGGTTATGGCCCATCTCACGCTGTCTGTCGCCGGCCTTTCGCACGCCATCAACCTCGCCGTCGAGGCATTGGACGTGCGACGGCATGAACCAATTGCCGACCGCTCGCGTTCTCGACTCAACCTTTCCCCATCTCAGGAGCGAGACATGACCCGCACCACGACCCTTGCCGCCGCGGCGGCACTGATGCTCGGCCTTTCCGGCGCAGCCTTCGCGCAGCAGGGCACCGGAGCCGACACCAGCTCGACGGGTACCAGCGTCGGACCCAATTCCGCTGGCTCCAAGTCCGGCGTGGTCGGTCGCGGCGACAGCATGGAAGGTCCGGGCAGCACCGGCACGACCGCCGTGCCGACCACGCGCCAGGCTCCCGGCACCCCCGGCACGATGACCAGCGATCCGGCGGCAATGCCGCGCACGGGCAGCCCCGCCACGCGCTGAGCGGCGATCATCGAGAATGCGGGGGCCGGACGAAAGTCCGGCCCTTCTTCGTTTCAAGGGGGCGTCAGCCCCGGGCGCGAACCACCGCCCGCTGCTCCCGGGACACCGGCTCGCAGCCCGTCACGAACGCGTTCAGGGCTGTCGGCCGGGAATCGCAGACGTAGCCGAGTTCCGGCGAGGGCGCCGGCACCGGATCGCGGGCGACGATCGGATTCGGGGCGCAGGCGGTCGCGGCGCCGGCGAGCGCGAGGGCCGCAATCAGCATCAGGCGGCGCATAGGGCCCCTCGGAACAGTACGGCGTTCGAACATGCGGCGACCGTGCGGACGATGCCCATGCCTGGCAAGGGCGAGCGCGCCGCCATTCGCGGTTTACCAGAGCCTGTCGCCCAGCCGCCACACGCGGCGGGTCTCAGCCGACCTTGGCCATCGGCACGACGTTGTGGAGCGTGCGGTCCGACGTCTCGAAGAAGCGACGGATGTTGCGTGCCGCCTGACGGATGCGCTGCTCGTTCTCGACGAGGGCGATGCGGACATAGGCTTCGCCGTGCTCGCCGAAGCCGATGCCCGGGGCCACTGCCACGTCGGCCTTCTCGACGAGGAGCTTCGAGAATTCGAGGCTGCCGAGGCCCTGGTACTTCTCGGGTATCGGCACCCAGGCGAACATCGAGGCGGAGGGAGCGGGAATCTTCCAGCCCGTCTTGTCGAAGGCCTCGATCAGGGCGTCGCGGCGCTTGCGGTAGATGCCGCGCATCTCGCGGATGCAATCCTCGGGTCCGTTGAGCGCCGCGGTCGCCGCCACCTGGATCGGCGTGAAGGCGCCGTAATCGAGGTAGGACTTCACGCGCGTCAGCGCGGCGAGCAGGCGCTCGTTGCCGACCGCGAAGCCCATCCGCCAGCCGGCCATCGAGAAGGTCTTGGACAGCGAGGTGAATTCGACGGTGCAGTCGATCGCGCCGGGCACCTGGAGGACGGAGGGCGGCGGGTCGTGATCGTCGAAATAGACCTCGGCATAGGCGAGGTCGGACAGGATGATGATCTCGTGCCGCTTCGCGAAGGCGACGAGGTCCCGGTAGAAGTCCAGCGAGGCGACGTAGGCCGTCGGGTTCGAGGGGTAGCAGACCACGATCGCGACGGGCTTCGGGATCGAGTGCTGCATCGCCTTCTCGACTGCGGGGAAGAAGGCCGGCGTCGGCTCGGCGGGCACCGAGCGGATCACGCCGCCGGCCATGAGGAAGCCGAAGGCGTGGATCGGGTAGCTGGGGTTGGGCACCAGCACCACGTCGCCGGGCGCCGTGATCGCCTGCGCCATGTTGGCGAAGCCCTCCTTCGAGCCCAGCGTCGCGACGACCTGGGTCTCGGGGTTGAGGGCGACGCCGAAGCGGCGCTGATAATAGGCGGCCTGGGCCCGACGCAGGCCGGCGATGCCCTTCGACGAAGAGTAGCGGTCCGTGCGCGGGCGGCCCGCCGTCTCGATCAGCTTGGCGATCACGTGCTTGGGCGCGTCGAGATCCGGATTGCCCATGCCGAGATCGATGATGTCGGCGCCGCCCGCGCGGGCCTGGGCCTTGATCCGGTTCACCTGCTCGAAGACGTAGGGAGGCAGGCGCTTGATGCGGTGAAAATCGGTCATGGCCTTCAGCGTGTCCAACGGCGCGATTCGACCTGACTCGCGCGAGAAACTGTCATCACGGTGACATGGATGGATTGATCTAGCACTTCGGGGGACGAAGGCCGACCCCGAAATGTCCTATTGCGGCGGCGCTGCGGCCCGGCCGGCGCTCGCGGCAGCGCGGCCCTGGGCTTCGTTGCGGCTGCGCGCGCCCTCGAGTTCGGCCTCGAGGGCCTTGGCGCCCTCGCTCGATTTCGCCCGGATCGGCCGCTGCGGCGCCGAGACGCCGACGGGCAGGAACTCGCCTGACGCCTGGGTGCGCGACTCCGCCACGAAATCCGCGGGCTTCGCCTGGCGCGAGGGCATCCCCGCCCCGACATAGGCATCGCGCAGCGGATTCACGTCGCTGGCGCAGCCCCCCGTCAGGAGGGCACCGGCGAGAACGGCGAAGGAAAAGCGAAGCCGCTTCATGATGATGTCGACCGATAATTGCGGGCCGGTCTGGCGGAATGTCGAGGTGGGGCGTTAATTTGTCGGAAACGAGGCCCGCCCGGCCGCGCGGCACCCGCCGCGCGAAGGGAGCGCGGCACAGAGAGGGAGAGATGGACGCGTGACGACCGAGAGGACCACGCCGTTGCCCGACATCGAGGCCCTGTCGCGCAACGCCAGCCTGCTCGTCGAGGAGTTCGGACGCGCGGCCGCGATCTACATGAAGCCGAAGGGCGAGGGCGACTTGCCACTCCCCGCGCCGGTCAAGCCGCCCGACGAGGTCAACGACGTCGTTCGCACACTCGGCGCGGTGGCGGAGCGCTGGCTGGTCGATCCCCAGAAGACGATCGAGGCGCAGACGAAGCTGAGCGAGGCCTTCATCACCCTTTGGGGCTCGACCTGGCACCGCCTCCAGGGCGAGCCGGCCGCGCCGGTGGTCGAGCCGGAGCCGAAGGACAACCGCTTCAAGCACGAGGAATGGTCGACGAACCCGATCTTCGACTTCCTGAAGCAGAGCTACCTCATCACCGCGCGATGGGCGGAGGAGCTCGTCGAGGGCGCCGAGGGCATCGACGATCACACTCGGCACAAGGCCCAGTTCTACCTGCGCCAGATCACCGGCGCGCTCTCGCCCTCGAACTTCGTCCTGACCAATCCGGAGCTGATCCGGCACACGCTGGAGGAGAACGGCGCCAACCTCGTGCGCGGCATGAAGATGCTCGCCGAGGATATCGAGGCGGGCAAGGGAGAGCTGCGCGTCCGCCAGACCGACCCGACCGGGTTCGAGGTCGGCGTCAACGTGGCGGTGACGCCGGGCGAAGTGGTGTTCCGCAACGACCTGATGGAGCTGATCCAGTACGCGCCGACCACGGAGACCGTCCTGAAGCGGCCGTTCCTCATCGTGCCGCCCTGGATCAACAAGTACTACATCCTCGACCTCAATCCGCAGAAGAGCCTCATCGGCTGGATGGTCAGCCAAGGCCTGACCGTGTTCTGTATCTCCTGGGTCAACCCGGACGAGCGCCACGCGGACAAGGATTTCGAGAGCTACATGCGGGAGGGCATCGAGGCGGCGATCGACGCGATCGGCGTCGCCACGGGCGAGAACGAGGTCGCCGCGGCGGGCTACTGCGTCGGCGGCACGCTGCTCGCCGTGACGCTGGCGATGCAGGCGGCGACCGGCAACAAGCGCATCAAGAGCGCGACCTTCCTGACGACCCAGGTCGACTTCACCCATGCCGGCGACCTGAAGGTCTTCGCCGACGAGGCGCAGATCCAGGCGATCGAGGCACGGATGAAGCGCCGCGGCTATCTCGAAGGATCGGGCATGGCCACCGCCTTCAACATGCTGCGCCCGAACGACCTGATCTGGTCCTACGTCGTCAACAACTACGTGAAGGGCAAGACGCCGATGCCCTTCGACCTGCTCTACTGGAACGCCGACGCGACCCGAATGCCGGCGGCCAACCATTCCTTCTACCTGCGCAACTGCTACCTCGAGAACACGCTCTCGCAGGGGCGGATGATCCTCGGCAACGTCCGCCTCGAACTGAAGAAGGTGAAGGTTCCGATCTTCAATCTCGCCACGCGCGAGGACCACATCGCGCCGGCGCTCTCCGTCTTCGAAGGCTCCTCGAAGTTCGGCGGCAAGGTCGAGTACGTGGTGGCGGGGTCCGGCCATATCGCCGGCGTCGTCAACCCGCCGAGCAAGCCGAAATACGGGTTCTGGACTGGCGGTCCGGCCAAGGGCCACTTCGCGGATTGGATGCAGGCCGCGACCGAGCACAAGGGCTCCTGGTGGCCCTACTGGTTCGCCTGGCTGGAGCATCAGGCCCCGGCCCGCGTTCCCGCCCGCATTCCGGGCGAGGCCGGCCTCTCCTCGCTCGGCCCGGCGCCCGGCACCTACGTCCGCATGAAGGCCTGAGGGTTAGAGCACGAACGAAAAGAGCCGGCGGGGTGCCCCGCCGGCTCTGTCTATCGTTGCGAGCGACCTGCGATCCGCGTCAGTTCTTGCGGACCAGCGGCGCCGGGGCGACGGGCCGTGCCGGCTCCCCGAGCACGTACCGGAAGCCGACCGACACCAGGTCGGCGCTGCCGTTGGACACGCCGGCGAAGACGACGTTCGCGGTGTTGTAGTCGCGGCCCGGGCCGGAGAGGATCGGGGCACGGTCGACGAAGAGGTGCGAGTAGGCGAAGTGGAGCGTCAGCTTCTCGTTCCATTGGTAGCTCGCACCGACCGAGACATTGATGCGATCGGCGTCGGGCAGGCGAACCGAGCGGTTCTCGAAGTCGATCGGCGACTGCTCGTAGTTCACGCCGGCGCGCAGGGTCAGATTCGGCGACCAGTCGTACTCGGCACCGATCGAGTAGGTGTAGCCGTCCTTGTAGTTCAGGGGCAGGAAGCTGACAGGGATGCCGCGGGCGCGCGAGACGATGCCGATGGTTCCCGCGCGGGACCAGTTGTCCCACTCGAAGCCGAGATTGATGCGCGTGACCGGGTTGATCTCCTGCGTGAGACCGACCGTGACCTTCTCCGGCGTGTTGAACTTCGCCGTGACCTGCCCGGCGACCGGCGCCAGGGCGAGGAGCGGCACGCCGATCGAGCCCTCGATGTCGTGGTGGATCGACGAGCGGTAGCCGACGCCCAGCGTGGTGCCGGTCGGCGCGGTGAACAGCGCGCCGGCCGTGAATCCCACGCCCCAGGAATCGCCCTTGAGGAAGCTGCTCGGCAGGTTGGCCGGCGAGAAGGGCGGGATCGGCAGCGGGACCGCCTGGCGCAGCGTCAGGCGGAAATACTGGATGTTGGGACCGGCGGCGATCGAAAACCACTCGTTGACCTTGAAGCCGATCACGGGATTGAAGGCCAGGCTGAAGATGCGGTTCGAGCGGCCGTAGAGCTCGCCGGCCCAGACGTTGCGCGCCTTGGTGGTCAGGCCGAAGGGCGCGCCGGTCGAGAGACCGAGCCAGATCCGGTCGGTGAGCTGGTAGGAGGTGGCGCCGGCCGGCACGACGGCAGTCTGGCCGAGCTCGCCCGAGTCGCCGAGGGGAGCGAAGGCCGGATTGGTCCCCGGCAGCGTCCGGATTCCGCCCGACAATGCGATCAGGCTGAGGTTCTGCTCCTTCACGAAGCCCGGCGCCATCGTGATGACGGCCGGGTTCCAGAACATGGAGGAGACGCCGCCCGAGCCCGAGCCCGCGCCGGCGAAGGCGAGGCCCTGAGCCTCGGCGCTCTGCTCGCGAACCCCGAAGGCGCCCGCCTGCGCCGAACCCCAGCTCGCCGCCAACGCCGTTGCGGAGAGACCCGCGAGGGCCAGCGCCCGTATCCTACCTTTCATGACCCGTCCCCACCTTGCTCTCGTGGCGCTCGATTGTTCCGTCTGACCCCAACCGGACCGACGCCTTTATGATCAGATTGCCGGTTGTGCCGAGACTTCGCAATCCCCGAGGCTTCAAGGTGTGGCACTTAGGATGGTGGAATAAATACTATGCATATTCGTTAATTTGAAATTAAATAACAGAATAAGTGTAAGCAAAGGGAGTTTGGTTCACATCTAAACTTTCTGCAAGATTGTGCATGATGCTGGCACGAAAAGTGGCAGCACGGAGGCTTTGCACGCCAATCGTGTGTTTCCTGCAACAGGTCGGACGACGACGTCCCGGATGGCCTCGCCCTTGTCGCGACGGCCCTCCCGACCGATGTCGAGGGCTGGCTCAGAACGGAGCGGTCCGGCGATGAAACTGTGCGTCATGGTGCAAGGGGCGACGAGAAGCCCGGCCTGATCGATGCGACGGGCGAAATCCGCGACCTGTCGGGGATCGTTCGCGACATCGCCGGCCCCGCGTTGGCGCGCGAGTCCCTCGAGCGGCTGCGACGCCTCGACCCGACGACGCTGCCGCTCGTGCCCCCAGGCACCCGGCTCGGCCCCTGCGTCGGCGGAACGCGCAACTTCATCGCCATCGGCCTCAACTATGCCGACCATGCCGCGGAGACCGGCGCGGCGGTGCCACCCGAGCCCATCCTCTTCAACAAGGCGCCCTCCTGCATCTGCGGACCCAACGACGACGTCATTCTTCCCAAGGGCTCGGCGAAGACGGATTGGGAGGTCGAGCTCGCCGTCGTGATCGGCGCCCGCGCCTCCTACGTCCACGCCAACGAGGCGATGTCCTACGTCGCGGGCGTCTGCATCTGCAACGACCTCTCCGAGCGGGAATACCAGCTCGAGCGCGGCGGCACCTGGACCAAGGGCAAGGGCTGCCCCACCTTCGGCCCCCTTGGGCCCTGGCTCGTCACCCTCGACGAGATCGGGGACCTTAAGAACCTGTCCCTCTGGCTCGATGTCGACGGCGTCCGCATGCAGTCTGGCTCGACCGGAACCATGATCTTCGACGTGCACCAACTCGTCGCCTACGTCTCGCATTTCATGATGCTGGAGCCCGGCGACATCATCACGACGGGCACGCCGCCCGGCGTCGGCATGGCTCGCAAGCCACCGCGCTTCCTGAAGAGCGGCGAGGTCGTCAGCCTCGGCATCACCGGTCTCGGCGAGCAGCGCCAGCGGGTGGTCGCCTTCGACGACTGGACGGCGAAGGTCGCCGCGGGCGAACCGACGAACTAGAGCAGGGACATTTTGAGGGCGCCGACCGTGCTCGACTCGGTTTCCCCGACGACGCCGTGAGGGCCGTCGACGGCGACGGCATCGCTCTCGCTCATACTCGCCGGCGATCGTGACCGCTGACCCGGGCAGATATCCACGTCGCCGCCTTGCGTCAGCTTCCTGCTCGAACGGCCGTGCGTCGGCGCTCGCGGCCGATGAGGTGCTTCGCAATCCTGGCTTACTCCGTCCCTGAATCCGGGGTCTTCAGCGCGGTCACGTCTGCCGAATATGCAAGGGCGGACTGCCCGCCGCGAACAGCACCGGGTCCATTCTTCGCGATCTGCGAGGACGAAGGCACCCAGGGTTGAGCCCTCTCCGGAAGGCGAAGGATGCCGGCGGCTCCTGCCGCAAAGGTGATCCAGATAGCGGTGGAGACAAGAGCTGCGCAGACTAACTCCGGAGACATGACACCCACCCCCATTGGAAGGCGCTCGAAAGTCCGAACGCCGGGGATAGACTGCATGGTCGGTCGACTGACACATCCCCCAAATAGGGCAGCTCCCCGGAGACTATTGCGAACTAAGGTGACGACCGGGGTTTATGGCTCATGGCGCGAACCCTGCCCAACCGATGTCGCCGGTGAGGAAAGCGCGACGGTGATGCCCGACCCGCCGCGACTGCCTGAGACCTTCGAGCAGCGTGCATCCAACGGGCGGCTCTTCATCGCCTCCGCCCGCCTCATGCTCGGGCGTCCTGCCCTCCCACGCCTTCCATGACGACCTCCATGCGCCGCTTGATTTTCCGGCCGGGATTGGCCTCATGACGCGATGACCGCCTCTTCCCTCACCGCCGCCCCGCCCGCGATCCGGCACGACTGGACGCTCGACGAAATCCGCGCGATCCACGATCTGCCGCTTCTCGACCTCGTGCACCGCGCCGCCAGCGTCCACCGTGCGCACAACAATCCCTCCGACATCCAGCGCGCCAGCCTTCTCTCTATCAAGACGGGCGGCTGCCCCGAGGATTGCGCCTATTGCCCGCAATCGGCCCACCACAAGGACGCCGGGTTGCCCCGCGAGCGGCTGATGCCGGTCGAGGCGGTGCTGAAGGAGGCCGCCGCGGCCAAGGCCTCGGGTGCGCACCGCTTCTGCATGGGCGCGGCCTGGCGCCAACCCAAGGATGGGCCCGAATTCGACGCGGTCCTCGCGATGGTGCGGGGCGTGCGCGGGATGGGGATGGAGGCCTGCGTGACGCTCGGCATGCTCACGCCCTCGCAGGCCGGCCGCCTCGCCGAGGCCGGTCTCACGTCCTACAACCACAATCTGGACACCGGACCGGACTTCTACGGCGACATCATCTCGACGCGCACCTATGCGGACCGGCTGCAGACCCTGCAGAACGTGCGCGAGGCCGGCATCGGGGTGTGCTGCGGCGGCATCGTCGGCATGGGCGAGGGCGTCGGCGACCGGGCCGCCATGCTCCAGGTTCTCGCCAACCACGCCCCCCATCCCGAGAGCGTGCCGATCAACGCCCTCGTCGCGGTCGAGGGCACGCCGCTTGCCGACCAGCCGCCGGTCGACCCGCTCGATCTCGTGCGGATGTGTGCGACCGCGCGGATCGTGATGCCGCGCGCGCGGGTGCGGCTCAGCGCCGGCCGCAAGGGACTGACGCGCGAGGCGCAGATCCTGTGCTTCCTCGCCGGCGCCAACTCGATCTTCTACGGCGAGCGTCTGCTGACCACGGCCAACAACGAGACCGATGCCGATGCCGAGCTCCTGCGCGACATCGGCATTCCTGTCCCCGGCCTGACGCTGGCGGCCGCCGAATAGCTTAAGCGGCCTCTGCCCGCTCCTGCGCCTCGTCGGGGATCACGATCCGGAACGAGGCCCCGGCCGTGCCCGGATCGAGGCTGAGCGTGCCGCCGTTGAGCTGGATCAATTCCGCCGCGATAGCGAGGCCGAGCCCGGTTCCACCCGGCCGCATCGAGCCCTGGAACGGGGCGAACAGGTGCGCGCGGGCGCGCTCCGGCAGGCCCGGGCCGTTATCGGCCACGACGATGGTCACCGACCCCGATCCGCGTTGCCCCTCCCGCATGCCGGTGATCGTCACGCGGGGAGCGCCGTCCTTCGCTCCTCCCTCCAGGGCCTGCACGGCGTTGCGAAGGATGTTGGCCAGGGCGCGGGCGAACTGCTCGGGATCGACGTGCGCCGCGAGCGCCGGGGCGATCCGGGTCTCGATCCGGATGCGCGCATCGACGTCGAGGCCGATCAGCTCGATCTGCTCTTCGATCAGGGGCGCCAGCGGCACGGGCCGTCGCCGCGCGTCGGGCTCGGTCGCGCGGCCATAGGCGAGCGTCGCCTCACAGAACCGGATCGCGCGATCGAGGGTGGTCACGAGGCGGGGGGCGACCCGCTGCACCACCGGGTCGGCGACGCTTTCGAGGCGGTCGCCGAGAAGCTGCGCCGTCGTCAGCAGATTCCGCAGCTCGTGATTGATCTTGCTCACGGAGAGGCCGACGCCGGCCAGGCGTCGCTTCTCGCGCAGCTCCGTGGCCAGCCGGCGCTGCATCCGGGCGAGCGCCGTCTCTGCCTGCCCGATCTCGTCCGCCCGCTTCGAGGGAACGATGATCCGGTCGGGGCCTTCGGGATCACCGGCGAACGCGGTGATGTTGCGGGCGAGTCGTCGGACCGGCCGCACGATGGCGCGTTGGAGGACGAGAAACACGAGGCCAGCCACCGCCGCCGCAATGAGGAGGGAGGACACGAGCAGGCGGATCGAGAAATCCATCATCGCTGCGCGAAGCGGCGCCTCGTCAAGCAGGATCTCGACCAGCTCGAAGCCGTCCTGTCCCTTGCCGACGACGCGGATCGGCGCGTCGGCCTCGGCGAACAGCGTCTGCCAGGCACCGCCGATCGATTCGATCCAATCGTGGCGACGCAGATCCACCATGTGCGCGACCGTGGTCGGAACGGTCTCGATCGCCAGCAGGCGCCGGACCCCGCCGCCCCGCACGGCGATCGCGCGGGCCCCGACGCCCGACAGGAGCCGTCCGGCGAGCCCGTCGGGCAGTTGCCGGTCGGGAGCCGCGTCGAGCGCGAGCGCCGCGATCTGCGCCGCCGCGATCCTGTCGGAGAGCCAGGCGCGCCGGTAATTGGCGACCGTAGGAACGTAGATCAGGATCTCGGCGAGCGCGACGAAGGCGATCGTGAGGAGAAACAGGCGTCCGGACAGGCCGAGGCGCGATGCGCGGCCGAGCACGCCCCGACGCTGAGCGCTTCCAGCGTCCCTGAGGCCCGCGGCTTCGCCCTCCTGTCCCCGATCCAGCTCCATCGCGACCTCAGCGGGCTCTCCTTGCGACCTGCCTACGGCATTTCTCGCTCCCGGTCCCTTTACCAGTGAGCGGAGGTCCGCGGCGTCCGACCCATGGTAGCCTGCCACCGGTGCTTCGTTCAGTGCGGCGCGCGGGCGCGTCCCGCGAAGCGCCGGAAAGCGACGGAGAGCAGAGCCAGGGCCGCCAATCCGCCGAGCCCGGCCAGCATCCCCGGCGTGACCAGGGCGCGCAAGGTGAGGGCTTCGTCGCAGGCGAGCGTGGCCGCAGCGCGGCAGGCCGCCCGTGCGGCTTCGTGCGCGGCGACCACATCCTCGATGGCCGCCCCCGTGGAAGCGTAGACGAGGGCGCCCGGCGTGAGTCCGATCAGGGTGGCGAGAACGAAGGTCCGCAGGCGCACGCCGAAGGCCGCCGGAGCGAGGTTCGTCAACCAGAACGGAAAGACCGGCAGCAGCCGTAGAAACGCGATGTAGCCGAAGGCATCCCGCCGGAACCCTGCGGCGAAGCCGGCCAAGCGCGGCCCGGCGCGGCGCCGGAGCAGATCGGCCCCGGGTCCCCGACCGATCGCGAACACGATGGCCGCGCCCGTCGTCGCCGCGGCGACCGCAATGGCGGCGCCGGCCAGGATTCCGAACAGGAAGCCGCAGATCATCGTCAGGAACAGGGAGGCCGGCACCGAGACCACGACGGAGCCGACATAGAGGAGGTAGGCGACGACCATCGCCCGCGCCGGGTTCTGCGCGACGAAGGCGTTCAGCCAAGCCCGGGATTCGAGCAGTCGGTCCAGGCTCAGGAGTTCGTAGGCGCCCGAGATCAGCACGGCGAGCGAGATGGCCGCCAGGGCAGCGAGCGGCAGCCATCGCAGGTATGCGCGACGCTTCGGCGGAGATGTGTGGCGGGTCACGCCGGACCGGCGCAGCCCTAGCCGCGCCTGCGCATTCGGAGAATCTTGAAGAAGCCGCCCGGGAAAGTCGGCGCGACGCCGATGAACTCGACGCCCTTCGACCTCGCCCAGGCCTCGATCCGGGTCGACTTGAAATCGGCCGACCAGCCGATCTTGGTGCAGAGCGGCGCCACGATCTCCTCCACGCGGGCGACGGGGCCTTCCGTCTGGCCGAAATGGTTGGCGAGCACGATCTCGCCGCCGGGCCGCACCACGCGCAGGAACTCGGAAAGGGCCGCCTCCGGGTCCGGCACCAGGGTAATCAGGAATTGCGCGACCACGGCGTCGAAGCTCGCATCGGCGTAGCCGAGCCGGCAGACATCCATCACCTGAAGGCCGCGCACATGGGTGAGGCCCCGGCGCAGGACCTTGCGGCGGGCGCGCTTCAGCATGTCTTCGGAAAGGTCGACCCCGCAGACGAAGCTGCCGGCCGGGTAGTAGCCAAGCGACAGCCCGGTCCCGACGCCGGCCTCGAGGATGCGCGGGCCGCAGGCGACCGCCGCCCGAACGGCTTGGCGGGCCGCGGGCTCGGTCAGCTTGTCGTAGACCACGTCGTAGACCGGCGCCCAGCGGGCATAGGCCTTGCGCATCAAGGCCGTGCTCGGACCAGCCTGCGGCTCGCTCAGCATGTCGATCTCGAATCCTGGAGGTTCGTCGGAAGGGAGGTCACGCGGCCTCGGCGGCGCCAGGCCGGAGGGCCTCGATCCGCCGGATGGTGCCGCCGCCAAGGACGCGCGACCGCGAGCCCTCGTCGGCGTAGACGACGCAGGCTTGGCCGGGCGAGACGCCGTCCTCCCGCGTGGCGAGGACGATCTCGGCGCAGCCGCTCCCGGCATCCCAGCTGAGATGGGCCGGCCGCGGCTCCCGGGTGGAGCGGACGCGCACGGCGACCGGCTCGTCGACGAGGGCGGCCAGCGGCGTCGCGCCGAGCCAGTTCACGTCCGACAGGCGGATGCGGCTGGTGGCGAGCGCGCTGCGTGGGCCGACCACGACGCGGGCGCTCTCGGGCTCTAGGCGGATCACGTAGAGCGGCTCGCCGACGGAGAGGCGCAGGCCCCTGCGCTGACCCACCGTGTAGTGCAGGATGCCCTCGTGCCGGCCGAGCACGCGCCCGCCGAGGTCGACGATCTCGCCGGGCCGGGCCGCATCGGGGCGAAGGCGGGCGATGACGTCGGCGTAGCGGCCTTGCGGCACGAAGCAGATGTCCTGGCTGTCGGCCTTCTCGGCGACGGAGAGGCCGAGGTCCCGGGCGAGGCGCCGGGTCTCGTCCTTCGGGAGCTCGCCCAAGGGGAAACGAAGGAAATCGAGCTGCGCGGAGGTGGTCGCGTAGAGGAAGTAGCTCTGGTCGCGGGCCGGATCGAGGGCGCGGAACAGACCGCGCGATCCATCGCTCATCCGGCGGCTCGCCACGTAATGGCCGGTGGCCAGCGCGTCGGCATTGAGGTCGCGAGCCTGGTTCAGCAGGTCGCGGAACTTGATCGCCCGGTTGCACTCGACACAGGGAATCGGGGTCTCGCCGGCCAGGTAGCTTTCAGCGAAACGGTCGATGACCGCGTCGCGGAACCGGTCTTCGTAGTCGAGCACGTAATGCGGGATGCCGAGACGCTCCGCGACGCGCCGCGCATCGTGGATGTCGGTCCCCGCGCAGCAGGCACCCTTGCGGTGTGTCGCAGCGCCGTGATCGTAGAGCTGCAGCGTGATGCCCACGACGTCGTAGCCCTCGCGCTTCAGGAGCCCGGCCACGACCGAGGAATCGACGCCGCCGGACATGGCGACGACGACGCGCGTCTCGTGCGGGGGCTTCGGAAGATCGAGGGAGTTCATCGGGATTTTGGCTGCCGGAGCGGCGACTTCGACCGCTTGGCCCCGTCTATAGCGATCCGTTGGCGCAAGTTCCAGGCGGGGCTGCCTCTGTCCCGAGGTAGCGATGGCTCGGCAAAACTTGCCGGGGGGCAGGCAGTTCGATCTGGGCACGGCAGCGTAAGCCTGCGCGGTTCTGGAAAAACAACAGTGGAAACAGTGTCTTATGCTGATCGTGTCTTGGCCCGGCGCTTGCTGCCTGTGCGTTGGGAGAGACAAGGCATATGGCCCTACCATCCATTGACGCAGATTTCTTGATCCGACGCTCGCCGGAGGCTGCGACACGGACCCCTGCGCCACGCGCCCGGACGGAGCTGCGCGAGCGCTTCACGCTGGCTCCCGCCGAGCGGGAGGCGCCGCGCCCGACAGAGCGCCGTCCCGAGCCCCGCGTCGAGGCACGTGCGGCCGAACGGGCGATCCCGGAGCGGCGGTCCGTGGACAAGATGCCTCCTGATCGCGCGGCGCCGGAGACACGCAGGCCCGATGAGCCTGATCGGCCGCGCAAAACACCTGCCGAGACTTCGGCCCGCGACACGGGCCGACGCCAGGGTGCGGATCGGACGGAGCCGGCGGCCAAGATTGCCGATGGCCCTGCGGAGGCCGCGGTTCAGGCGAAGGGTGCTGAGCAGGCCGAGCTCGAGGCGTTCGAGACACCCGAGACCGAGGAGGCGGAGACCGTCGAGAAGGAGGCTGCCGGGGCCTCGGGCTCCCCCGCAGGTCCTATCTCTGCAGGTTTCGTCGTCGCGCCGGTTTCCGGCCGGCGCGGTGAGGCGGCAGGCGATGGGCAGCAGGACGGCGAGGCCGCGGCCTCGTCCGGGCGTCACTCAGGCGTTGGCGGTGCGGAAACGGCCGGAGCGGCGGCGGAGATCGTGACGGGCGCCTTCGAGCAAGTTCTGGCCGCGCACAATGCGGATGCGGGTCTGGAGACAAGCCCGCTGTCGGCGCCCGCTGGAGCAGGTGCCGCCGCCCCGACGGCGAGCGCCGCCGCGACGGTGACCGCCCCCGCCACCAATCCGGCTGACGGGCACCATCCCGTGACGCCTCCGGTGCCGCTTGGTGCTGTGCCGATGACGATCGGCTTACGTTTGCTCGCCGGATCGAGCCGCTTCGAGATCCGGCTCGATCCCGTCGATCTCGGGCGGATCGACGTCTCCCTCGACATCGACAAGGATCGCGGCACAGTGACCACTCACCTCGTCGTCGAGCGGCCCGAGACCCTGGCGCTGCTGCAGCGAGATGCGGGCAGCCTGCAACAGGCCCTGTCCCAGGCCGGGCTCGACCCGAGCGAGGGCATCAACCTGTCCTTGCGTGACGACACCGGGTCCGGCGGCCAGGAATTCGACCGGCAGAAATCCGGCTCGCAAGGACGCGCGCCGAGCGGCACCGACAGGAGCGACGCCCTGGCCGCGGTCGAGGCTGCACCGCTGCGAACCCTTCGGGGGCTCAGCGGCATCGATATCCGAATTTAGGAGACGATCATGTCGACGAGCATCACCGGCCTGACGGCCTCCAGTGCCTCCGCAACAGGCGCGATCGCCAAGACCGATGCACAGGAGATTGCGGGCAACTTCACGCAGTTCCTGACCCTCCTGACGACGCAGCTCAAGAACCAGAACCCGCTCGATCCGCTCGACACCAATCAGTTCACGCAGCAACTCGTCCAGTACGCGGGCGTGGAGCAGCAACTGAAATCGAACGACCGACTGGACTCGATCCTCGCCAACGCAAAGGCGTCAAGCGCGGCCACCGCGACGAGTTTCGTCGGGCAGACCGTCACGGCCGAGGGTACCACCGCCGACCTGAAGGACGGCCGGGCGACCTGGAACCTGAACGCGCCGCGGGCCGCGAAGCAGGCGACCATCACCATCAGCGATGCCAAGGGGAACGTCGTCGCCACGCAGACCAAGGCCCTCGCGGCCGGGAGCCAGACCTTCGCGTGGGACGGACGCGCGTCGTCCGGCTTCACCTCGGCGAACGGAACCTACTCGATCAAGGTCGACGCGATGGACGCGACTGGAACCCGCGTCTTGGTCGACACCAAGGTCTCCGGAACCGTCGACAAGGTCGACCTCAGCGGCAGCGAGCCGGTGCTCATCGTCGGCGCTGCCTCGATCAAGCTCTCCAACGTGCGCAGCGTCGGAACAGGGTTATCCACATCCCCGAACTGATGACGAATCAGATGCGATCGATCCGCTTCAACATATTTTAAGCGGGTGCAAGTAGCGTCAAAACTCGACAGGTCAGTCGAGTTGTAGAGCGTATCATGACCGAACCACATCGCCCGAGAGTCAAGTATGTCATCGGGCCCGATGGCAGCCCCCTGACGATCGCCGACCTACCGCCGACCACGACCCGTCGCTGGGTCATCCGCCGGAAGGCCGAGGTCGTCGCCGCCGTCAGGGGTGGGCTTCTCAGCCTCGAGGAAGCCTGCCAGCGCTACACGCTGACCACCGAGGAATTCCTGAGCTGGCAATTCTCGATTGATCAGCACGGCCTCGCGGGTCTGCGCACCACCCGAATCCAGCATTACCGACACTAAGGCGACCGCTTGGAGCGGCATCCGAGAGGACGCGCCGAACACGACGAAGAAAGCCGCGCCCATGCAAGTGGGCGCGGCTTTCGCGTTTTCGGCGCTCCACGTCATCCAAGAGGCAGGGATCTTAACGGAGCGCTAACCACGAGGCCGGCAAATTCTGCCGAGCGAGCGCGGGGTCTCCCCCGCGCCGGTACGGGTGGATACGTCGCGTCGTGAAGTCGGTTCTCGAACTGGTGACGAAGCTGGGTCCGGCGCGGCTCGCGGCCATGGGTGCCGTGACGCTGACGCTGCTCGGCTTCTTCGCCTTCGTGATCCTGCGCGTGTCCAAGCCCGACATGGGCGTGCTGTTCGCCGACCTGTCGATGCAGGATTCCGGTGCCGTGATCCGCGATCTGGACGCCCGCGGCATCAAGTACGAGACCCGAGGCGATGCCGGCCAGACCATCCTGGCGCCGCGCGGCGACCTCGCCCGGCTGCGCATGGATCTCGCCGGCAAGGGCCTGCCGAGCGCCGCCGGCGTCGGCTACGAGATCTTCGACAAGGGCGACGCCTTCTCCTCCACGAACTTCGTCCAGAACGTGAACCACCTGCGGGCGCTGGAAGGGGAGCTCTCGCGCTCCATCCGCGCCATCGGCCGGGTCCAGGCCGCCAGGGTCCACCTCGTGATGCCCGAGCGGCGCCTGTTCGAGCGCGACCGCGAGGCGCCGAGCGCCGCGATCGTGCTCAAGCTGATGGGCGACCTCGATCCGTCCCAGGTCCGGGCGATCCGTCACCTGACGGCCTCGGCGGTCGAGGGCCTGAAGCCCGAGCGCGTCTCGATCGTGGACGAGCGCGGCCGCCTGCTGGCGGATGGCGCCCGCGGGCAGGACGCCCAAGGTGCCGTCGGGATAGAGGAGAAGCAGACCGGTCTCGAGCGTCGCCTGCGAACCCAGATTGAGGAGATCGTGGCCGGCATCGTCGGCGTGGGGCGCGCCCGGGTCCAGGTCAGCGCCGAGCTCGACCTCAACCGGATCGAGAGCCGCTCCGAGACCTTCGATCCCGAGAGCCGCGTCGTCCGCTCGACGCAGACCCGCAGCGAGAATGCGCTCACGACGGGCAACGAGGGCGCCGTCACCGTCGGCAACGAGCTGCCGGGCGCGGACAAGTCGGCCGGGGCCAAGACCGACAAGGATTCCTCGAGCAAGAACGAGGAGACCACGAATTACGAGATCTCCCGGGTGACGAAGACCGAGGTGGTTGAGGGCGGCCGCGTCAAGCGCCTCTCGGTCGCCGTCGCGGTGGACGGCTCCTACGCTCCGGGTCCCGACGGCAAGCCCGTCTACCAGGCGCGTCCCGCGGCCGAGGTCGATCGCATCGCCACGCTGGTGCGCACCGCGATCGGGTTCGACAAGGCGCGCGGCGATCAGGTCGAGGTGCTCAACCTGCGCTTCGCGGAGACGCCGGCGGTTCCCGAATTCTCCGAACCCTCGCTCGTGCAATCCTTCCTGACGCCGAGCAAGGACGAGATCTTGCGGGTGGTCGAGCTCGCGGTGCTCGCGCTCCTGACGCTGATCGTGCTGCTCGCGGTGGTGCGCCCGCTGGTGCGTCGGGTCCTCACCGCCGATCCCGTGCCGGTCGCCCTCGTCGCCGGTCCGGCGACGGCCGGTGACGCCGTCGACGCGATGCTGGTGCCTCGCGAGAACACCACGGCCAAGCTCGTCGACTTCGCGCAGCTCAACGGCAAGGTCCAGGCGGAGACGGTGCAGCGGGTCGTCGACATGGTGCGCGCCAGCCCGACGGAGACCGTCGAGGTGCTGCGCAACTGGATCCACGACAATTGAGGCGGGGCGAGCCCCGCGCGGATTTTGATTTGGTTGAGGAGCGTTGAGGCATGGCCTCGGGATTGAACATCGCCGCCGAACTCGGAAAGATGAACGGGTTCGCGACCATGCCCGGTCCGGAGCGGGCCGCGGCCCTCCTCCTTCTGCTCGGCGAGCAGGAGGGTGCGCCGATCTGGCAGATGCTGGACGAGGACGAGGTCAAGAAGGTCTCCCACGCGATGGTCCAACTCGGCTCGCTCGAGGCCGAGACCGTCGAGAAGCTGATCGTCGACTTCGTCTCGCGGCTCTCCTCGGGCGGCGGCATCACCTCGAACTTCGAGCGCACCGAGTCGCTCCTGCTCAAGATCTTCCCGACCGAGCAGGTCTCCTCGATCATGGCCGAGATCAAGGGCGCGTCCGGCAAGCGCGTCTGGGCGAGCCTGACCCAGATCGACCCCGAGATCCTCGCTTCCTTCCTGCGCAACGAATACCCGCAGACGGTGGCCGTCGTGCTCTCCAAGGTGCGGGCGGAATATGCCGCCAAGGTCCTCACCATCCTGCCGGAGGAGTTCGCCATCGACGTCCTCAACCGGATGCTGCGCATGGAGACCGTCCAGAAGGAGGCGCTCCGCCACATCGAGGAGACCCTGCGCGTCGAGTTCGTCTCGACCATCGCGCAGACCACCCGGCGCGACGCGCACGAGCTCATGGCCGACGTCTTCAACGCCTTCGACCGTCAGACGGAGGGCCGCTTCCTCTCCGCCCTCGACCAGGCGAACCGCGGCGCCGCCAAGAAGATCCGCCAGCTCATGTTCACCTTCGAGGACCTGCTCAAGCTCGATCCGGGCTCGGTGCAGACCCTGCTGCGCAAGGTCGACAACGACACGCTCTGCCGCGCGCTCAAGGGCGCCGACGAGCGCGTCCGCGGCTTCTTCCTCGGCAACATGTCGACCCGGGCCGCCAAGAACATCGGCGACGAGATGGAATCGCTCGGGCCCATTCGCCTCAAGGAGGTCGACGAGGCCCAGTCCAAGATGACCGAGCTTGCCAAGGATCTCGCCGAGAAGGGCGAGATCATGATCGCTAAGTCGAGCGGTGAAGAGGAGCTGGTCTATTGAACGCGTCCCGTTTCCTATTCGACACCGACTTTCGCCAACGGGATGATGCGGCCACGGCCAAGGAAGCGGCGGCGATGGCGGAGGCCGTGGCGCAGGCCCATGCCCGCGGGCTCCAGGAGGGTCGCGCCCAGGCCGAGGCGCAGGCGGCGGCCCGGATGGCCGATGCGCTGACCCGGCTCGGCCTCTCTGCGGCCGGCCTCATCGGCCAGTCGGACGCCCGCGATGCCGAGCGCGAGGAGCAGGCCCTGAGCTTTGCCGTGGCGCTGGCCCGGAAGGTCGCGGGCGACGCCCTCGACGCCCAGCCCCTCGCGGCCATCACCGACGCGGCCCGCTCGGCCCTCCAGCACCTGCGCGGCGTGCCCCACCTCGTCGTGCGCGTGCATGACAGCCTCATCGACGAGACCGAGGCCCTGGTGAAGCGGCTCGCCCGCGAGCGCGGCTTCGAGGGCCGCCTCGTGGTGCTCGGCGAGCCCGACCTTCCCCCGGGCGATGCCCGCCTCGAATGGGCCGATGGCGGGGTCGTGCGCGACCGCGCCCGCATCGAGGCCGCCGTGCTCGACGCGGTCGGCCTCCCCTTCACCGCCTGACGCAACTGGACGAGACCATGGCCGACGATTTCAGCCTGCCCCAGCTCAACGGCGCCGACGCCTCGTTCGACGGGCTCGGCACCGAGTCGATCCGCGACGCGCCGACGACGCCGAAGAGCGCGGCCGACCTCGAACAGGTCTTCGACGTTCCCGTCGTCGTCTCGGCGGTGCTCGGCTCTTCGCGCATGCCGATCGGCGATCTGCTGCGGCTCTCTCCCGGTGCGGTGCTCGAACTCGACCGCAAGGTCGGCGAGGCCATCGACATCTTCGTCAACAACCGCCTCGTGGCGCGCGGCGAGGTCGTCCTCGTCGAGGACCGCCTTGGCGTGACGATGACCGAGATCGTGAAGAGCGACGACTGATTTTCGGATCCGCTGGGGCGAGTGCTCCGGTGGACATCGACCCCGATTGGCCGGCTCCGCGCCGGACCCCGTGACACGAGGAACAGACGATGCGGCTCCTGATCATCGGACGGCTCAACGGCGAGCTCATCACCGCCTCGAAGATCGCCATGAACCGCGGCGCGGCGGTCACCCAGGCCGACGGCGTCGCGCAGGGGCTCAGCGTTCTGCGCGCCAAGGGCGCCGACCTCATCATGATCGATGTCGGGTTGTCGATCCGCGACCTCGTCACGGCCCTCGATGACGAGCGCATCCGCACGCCGGTCGTCGCCTGCGGCGTCGCCACCGATGCGAAGGCGGCCGTCGCCGCGATCCAGGCGGGGGCCAAGGAATACATCCCGCTGCCTCCCGATCCGGAGTTGATCGCCGCCGTTCTCGAGGCCGTCTCGGCCGATGGCCGCGCCTTCGTCTGGCGGGACGCCTCAATGGAGCGGGTCGTCAAGCTCGCCGAGCAGGTCGCCAAATCCGAGGCCTCCGTCCTGATCACGGGCGAGAGCGGCACGGGCAAGGAGGTGCTGGCCCGCCACGTCCATCAGAAGTCGAACCGGGCCTCGAAGCCCTTCGTCTCCGTGAACTGCGCCGCGATCCCCGACGCGCTCCTCGAATCCGAGCTGTTCGGCCATGAGAAGGGCGCCTTCACCGGCGCCGTCGCGCGCCGGATCGGCCGCTTCGAGGAGGCCAATGGCGGCACGCTCCTCCTCGACGAGATCTCGGAGATGGACGTGCGGCTGCAATCGAAGCTGCTGCGCGCCCTGCAGGAGCGGGTGATCGACCGGGTCGGCGGCTCCGCGCCGGTCAAGGTCGACATCCGGGTGCTGGCGACCTCGAACCGCAACCTGCTGGACGAGGTCCGAAAGGGCACGTTTCGCGAGGACCTGTTCTATCGCCTCAACGTCGTGCACCTGCGCCTGCCGGCGCTGCGCGAGCGCCCCGCCGACATCCTCGAACTCGCCGGCCACTTCGCCAGGAAGTACGCCGAGGTGAATGGGCTGCCGGTCCGGCCGCTCAGCCGCGAGGCGGAAGGGCTCGTGCGCGCCAATCCCTGGCGCGGCAACGTGCGCGAACTGGAGAACACCCTGCACCGGGCGGTCCTCCTGGCGAGCGGGTCCGAGATCGGGCCGGACGCGATCCTGACGCCCGAGGGCGAGGCGATCGGGCACGCCATGGGTCCTGTCGAGCGCGCCGCACAGGTGGCGGAGGCGGCGACCCGCGGCCTCGTCGGACGCACCGTGGCGCAGGTCGAGTGCGACCTCATCCTCGATACGCTCGACCATTGCCTCGGCAACCGCACCCACGCGGCCAAGATCCTCGGGATCTCGATCCGGACCCTGCGCAACAAGCTCAACGAATACGTCGATGCCGGCCTCACCGTGGCGGAGCCGGGCAGCGTGCGGGCCGCGGCGGCCTACGGCTGACGCCTGAACGACTCCGCTCGGCGGGCGAGGGTCCTACCCTGCACCCGCGTCGCTGGCGTTCTGCGCGGCGAAGGCCCGCTCCAGCTTCTCCATCGAGATGACGCGGGCGATGTCGGCCTCCACGTCGCGGATCGTCTCCTCGATGAGGTGCTGCTGGAGGGCGGTGCGAGGGTCGTCCGCCCCCAATCCTTCGCGCTCCTGAAGCCGTTGCAAGGCTTCCTTGACCACCGCATAGACCGCCTCCCGCTCGTCGCGGGTCATGGACGGGTTGACGGCGCTGGCGACGAGGTCGGCGAACTCGGACATCGGACGCGACGGGTCAGAGACGCTGGTCGTTGATGCCGGCGACCACGAGCGAGACGGAACTCCAGACCGCGAAGAAGCAGAGGAAGACCACGGCGAGCGTCTGGAAGCGGCGCGGATAGAGCGAGTCGTCGGGCAGGACCGGCGGCACGAAGGTGGCCAGGTAGATGTGCTGCTTGCTCGCGGCGATGCGCGCCTTGTCGTAGAGCAGGTTCGCCGATTCGTTGAGCTTCTCGGCGATCGTGCGCTCGACCAGGAGCCCTTCGTATTCGAGCAGGGCCTGGGTCATGTTGGCGCCCGAGCTGGCTGCGCCCTCCGAGGTCAGCTGGTCCTTGAGCACCTTGATCTGGCTGTCCAGCGCCGCGATCTGGGCGACGAGCACCTGGATGCTGCGCGACTTCTCGTCGAGGTTGGAGCCGCGCAGGATCTGGAGGTCGGACTCCGCCTTCAGCTTGTCTCTGCGCAGGGACATCAACGTCGTCGAGGTCGATTCCGCGGCCTTCAGGGGGTCGATGATGCCCCAGGTGTTGCGGAAGGTCTGCAGCCCGAGATGCGCCTCCTTCAGGCGCTTCTGCGTCTTGAGCGTCTCCTCCTTCGCGTGGACGATCATGTCCTCCTGAGCACGGCGGGAGATCCGATTGATCAGCGCCTCGGCTCGCGACACGACCTCCTTGCTGATGAGGAGGGCATCTTCGCGCGTGAAGGCGCGCACGGTGAGCGTGATGATGCCCGAGACCACGTCGATCCGGGCTTGGACGTGCTTGCGCCAGTACTTCGTCAGCTCCTCGATGGGCTCGTCGGTCTGCCAGCGCGCCCAGAAATCGGCCTCCGGCCGCGAGAACATCTTCGTGACGCCGATCGCCTTCTCGACCTCGTCGACCATCGATTGGCTCTCGATGTACTCCTTGACCACGAAGCTGTCCTGGCTGTTGTGCTTCTGGATCAGCGAGCTGAACTCGCCGAGCACCACGTCGCCCATCGGCTCGACGTTGCCGCGCACGGCAAAGCGTGCCTCGGCGACGTATTGATCGGAGGCGAGGACGAACAGGTAGAGCCCGACGAGCGCCGTCGGAAGCATGACGAACAGGCCGAACCGCACCAGCAGCAGGACGACGAGATTCTTCGGCTTGGTCGATTGCGGGCGAATGCCGGGCAGCCGCGTCCAGTCGAGGCGCTCGCGGGCCTTGCGCAGGAGGGCGGGCGCGCGGCGGTCGGTGAGGGGCTGGATGGTCTCGGCGTTGCGGCGGATATCAGGCAGCGAGCGGCGGGCGAGATCCATGACCCCGCGCAGCCGGTCGGTCGGCTTGACCTCGTCAACGTTCATTCGCATCGCGTTCCCGAGGCCCTGCCCCGAGCGCCTTGTGGCCGCGTCGGACAAAGAGCCAGTGGTTGTGCCAATCGTCTGCTTTTCGGCCCTTTTTAAGGCGCCGTCCGGCTCCGGCCAAGCTCGGCCCCGATGACGGATCTGCCGCATTGCGCGGCCGACCCGGTGCGACGAAACCCGCGCAGGTGGCGAGGTTGATCGCCGGCATCGGGGAGAGGCGCGTGGCGCAGAGCATCCAACCTGACGCAGCGAAGAGGCGCACGGCCAAGGCAGGCTTCTCGGAAATCGTTCTCGTCTGCTCGAAATGCGCCAAGCGGCAAGGATTGCCGAAGCGCGCCCTGCGCGGGATGCTCAAGGGCGGCCTTCGCCGCCGGAGGCCCGGCCTGAAGCTCAAGGTCATCGAGACGGGTTGCCTCGGACCTTGCCCGAAGCGGGCGCTCGCGGTGGCGACCGGCGGCAGCGTCGAGCGGGGCCGGATCCTTCTTCTCGATCCGGCCTCCACGCCTGAGGAGGCCGTTGAGGCGATCCTCCCCGATTTCAGCCCCAAACCGGCGATAGCCCGCGGTGATGCCGGCTGAGGGATCGGCAGAATGAGGGGCCGGTTCATGGACACGCTTCGCGAGGTCCCGGCGTGTTGCAGCGGGACGAAAGCTTGACCGATCCGACCCCCCGTACCGATGCCGGCCGGCCTGCGTTCGGCCGCGCCGTGCTGCGCCGCCTGCCGCTCGTCGGCACGATCCTCGGCCTAGGCCTCGCCCTCTGGCTCGTCGCCACGAACGACCTCGGCGCCGTCGCGGAGGCCTTCGGCCGGATCGGCTTGCCTGGACTCGTTGCGATCGTACTCGTGCGCGCCGCGGTCATCGCGCTCTGCGGCCTCGCCTGGGCCCGCATTCTCGAGGGCCTGAGCGCCGCGCAGGCCGGAGCCTTCATCACCCTGCGCTTCGTCCGCGAGGGCATCAACGTGCTCCTGCCCGTGGCCTCCGTCGGCGGGGACCTCGTCGGGGGGCGCCTGCTCACCTTCCGGGGCGTTGCCGGAACGCTCGCGGCTGCCTCGATCCTGGTCGACATGCTGATGCAGGTCGCCACGCAGGCGCTGTTCGCGCTCGGCGGGGTCGCGCTGCTGGCGCGGGTCGAGGGCGAGGCGGCCGCGAGGCTCGCCGGCTGGACGCTCCAGGCCCTCCTCGTGACCGGCCTAGTCCTTGCCGCCTTCTTCGCCTTCCAGCGCACCGGGGCCCTGCGCGGAATCGAGCGCCGCCTCGCGGATCTCGGCCGGCGCTTCGTCCGGGACGGCGGCTCCCCGGGTTCGGATTCGGGCGGAGTCCAGGCCTCCCTCGACCGGGTCTGGGACCGGAGCCGCCGCGGCCACCTCGCTCAATCCTTCGTCCTTCACCTCGCGGCCTGGGTGCTCGGTGCCGTCGAGATCTGGATCGCGCTCGCCTGCATCGGCATCGAGAACGTGGGCTTTGCCGAAGCCCTGGTCATCGAGGCCCTGAGTCAGGCGATCAAGTCGGCGGCCTTCCCCGTGCCGAGCGGCCTCGGCGTGCAGGAGGGCGGCTTCGTCCTCCTCGGCGCCCTGTTCGGCATCGATGCCGGCACCGCGCTCGCGCTGTCCCTGGCCAAGCGCGTGCCCGACGTGGTGCTCGGCCTCCCGGCCCTCCTCGTCTGGCAGAACCTTGAGGCGCGCCGTTCCGGCTGACCTGGCGGTCAGCGCGCGTCGAGCCCGTCGATGATCCGCGTGAGGGCCGTCACCAGCCCCTCCTCGACCGTCGGATGGTAGAAAGGGCGGTCGCGCAGGTCCTGCGCCGTCTGCCCGTCCTGTATGGCCATCGCGAGGAGATGGCCGAGATGCTCCGCCTCGGGGCACAGCATCTCCGCCCCGGTCAGGCAACCCGCGCGGTCGGCATAGATCCGCAGGGCACCGGCGGCGCGGTCCATGATCCGGGCGCGGCCCTGACGTGAGAAATCGACCGCGCCGACCACCCGCTCGGCCGCGCGCTCCGGATCGTAGGTCTCGCCGACGGCGGCAGTGCCCGGATCGGTGAAGACCATGGCGAGGTTCACCCAGGGCGCGGGCGTGGCGATGCCGGTCGGCCCCGATCGGACCAGGGCCGCGGCGTTGCGGCCTGCGATCCGGCCCTGCCTCGCGGCCTCGTGCAGCACCGGGCGCGAGGCGGCAGCATCGCCCGCAACGAAGATTGGCGCGCCTTCCCCCATCAGGGTCCGGGGATCGAAGCAGGGACCGCCCTTCTCGTCGAGGCTGAGGCCGGCCTCCTCAAGCCCCAGGCCGCGCAGGCTCGGCGGCCGGCCGGCGGCGGCCAGAACCCGGTCGAAGACCCCCGATCCTCCGGCGCCGTCCTTCCCTGCCCAGGTCAGGCGGATCCCGTCGCCGGCGCTCTCGGCCCGTTCCACCTTGGTGCCGAAGTGGAGGGTCATCTCGGCCGCGAACAGCGCGTTCGCCCGGGCGACGAGGTCGGGATCCCTCAGGCCGGCGAGGGCATGGCCACCATCGAGAAGGGTGACCGCGACTCCGAGGCGGGCCATGGCCTGGGCGATCTCGATTCCGACCGGGCCGCCGCCGATCACCGCGAGCGAGCGGGGCAGGTCGGGGATCTCGAAGAGGGTGTCCGTGGTGAGAACCCGGTCGCCGAGTCCGGCGAGGAGCTCCGGCACTGCCGGGCTCGATCCGGCGGCGATCACCGCCGCGCCGAACGCGATGCGGGTGTCGCGGTCTTCCAGCACGAGGATGTCTCGCGCGACGAAGCGGGCGCGTCCGTTGACGCGGTCCTCGTTTGGGAATTTCTCGAACTCCGAGAGGACGCCGGCCACGAAACGGTCCCGCTCGCGCCGTACCCGCTGGAGCGTCGCGACCCCGTCGACGCGGATTGGCCCTGTCGCGACACCGAATTCCCCGGCCCGGCGGGCGTCGTGGGCGGCTTTCGCGGCGGTGATCAAGAGCTTCGAGGGCATGCAGCCGACCCGCGCGCAGGTCGACCCGCCCGGGCCCGCCTCGATCAGGACGGCGCGGGCGCCGGCCTCGCGGGCGGCGCGATAGGCGGCCATGCCGGCCGTGCCCGCGCCGATGACGGCGACGTCGCAGCGCAACTCACGCAACGGAGGCTCCTGCATCCGGCCGCGGCTCAGGTCGGGATGGTCATGACGGCGCCGCTGTCCACGCGGACGTTGGTGCCGGTGATGAAGCTCGCCTGCTCCGAGCAGAGGAAGGCGACGGCCGCCGCCACCTCCTCGGGCCGGCCTCGCCGCTTGAGGACCATGCCGGGGCGCTTCTCGTCGAGGAAGCTCGCGACGGCCTCGTCGAAGGAGGTGCCGTTCTCCTTCGCACGCTTCTCCATCATGGCGTCGGTCATTGGCGTCGCCACGAAGGCCGGCGAGACCACGTTCACGAGGATTCCGTCCGGTCCGTAGGCCTTGGACAGCCCCTTGGTGAGGCTGACGATGCCGGCCTTCGAGGCGCAATAGGGCAGTTCCTCGACATAGGGCTGGACGGCGTCCTCCGAGGCGAACAGCACGATCCGCCCCCAGCCGGCCTCGCGCATGGCGGGGATGAAGGCGCGGGTGACGCGCACGGCCGTCATCAGGTCGGCGTCGAGGGTGTGCAGCCAGTCCTCGTCCGAGATCTCCAAGAAGTCGCCGATGGCGCCGGTGATGCCGGCGGCCGCGACGAGGATCGTCGGAGCCTGCCCGAACAGCGTCGAGGCCGAGGCCTTCAGGCGCTGGACGTCCGCGGCCTTGGTCAGGTCGGCCTGGACGGCACGGACGTCACCGAGCGGTGCGAGCCGCTTGGCGGCCTCCCCCACCTTGTCCTGGTCGATGTCCGTCAGGACGACCTTCACGTCCTCGCGCAGCAGGTACTCGGCCGTGGCGTAGCCCATCCCGGAATCGCCGCCGGTGATGACGGCCACGCGGCCGCTGATGCCGAGATCCATGCGCTTGCCTCCGGCGGAACGTGCCTCCGTTCCCGGGGCTGACGCCCTCCGTACGGACCACCGCCCAACACTGGTGGCTGGGCATCGTTCCTCGCCTGCGGCAATGGGGCGATCCAACCCGACGGCAGCGGCGGATCAGTGGACAACTGGTCGATAATCCGTTCGTCCGACGGTTGCACGAAGCGCAGGAATGGCGTGAACCTGAGCCGTGAAGAAGATCCCGCGCTACGAACCGAACCATCTTGAGCAGGCCGGCCAGGGGCACATGGCATCCGCGGCCTTCCGGGAGGCCCTCGCCGTCTATTTCGAGTTGGCGGACGGTGATCCCTCACTGGACGCAGGCTACACGGCCATGCGGATCGGCGAGTGCTACGAAGGGCTGAGCGAGTTGCACGCGGCCCGCTACTGGTATGGTCGCGCGGTCGAGGAGAACCCGTCGGTCCCGGAGTATCGCGCGGCGCGGGCGCGGCTCGAGGATCTCGACCTAGCCGGCCTCGTCAAGGATTGAGGCCGCAATCAAGCAGGTTCGCACCTTGCCGCGCCTGCAGCCCTTAGCCTCCAAGGATCGCACGATGAGAACGACGCGGATCATGGCTCTCCTTCCGGCGCTCCTGGGCACGCCGGCCCTCGCGCAGGAGGCCGCGCCCCTGCTCACGCCCAAGCCGGTCTTCGTGCCGGGGCTCTACGAGACGGAGAGCCGCAACAGCGCGTTTCAGGATCAGCCCGCGAACGGCCAGGTCTGCATCGCCTCGGCCGATTTCGACGCCTTTCGCCGCGAGACGATCGCGCAGTATGAGGCCTCGCCGCAGTTCCTGAAGGCCTGCAAACCGAGCGACACGCGCTCGCTGGCGGACGGGTTCGCCTTCGCCATGGATTGCCGGGACTCGAAGATCGTCCTCACCTTCCACTTCAGCAAGGATCTGGTGAGCAGCACCAATCAGACGTTGATCACGCGCCGGCCAGAACATTCCTCGGAGATCCTGACCCTGATGCGCAGGGTCGGCGAGTGCCCCGGCCAGGCGAAGCCCGGCAAGGATATGTGAGCGGTCAGCACCCCCGAGGCCGGTGCGGCGCGTTGGTTATCCGCTCCCTTCGGCCTCCGTCAGCAGGCCGTCCACGAAGCCGGTCAGCCCCGTGCGCCGGGTGCGCTTCAGGCGCTCCGCGGTGAGGATGCCCTTGAGCGCGTCGAAGGCGTTTTGGAGGTCGTCGTTGACGATGACGTAGTCGTACTCGTTCCAGCGCTGGATCTCGACGCGGGCATTGGCGAGGCGCTTCTCGATGGTCTCGGGCGAGTCCTCGGCGCGGCGCTCGAGCCGGCTGCGCAGCTCGGCCATGCTGGGCGGTAGGATGAAGATCGTGACGACGTCCTCCGAGAGCTTGCCCCGGACCTGGCGCGTGCCCTGGTAGTCGATGTCGAAGATCATGTCCCGGCCCTCGGCCAGGACCCGCTCCACCGGGCGGCGCGGCGTGCCGTAGAAGTTGCCGTGCACCTCCGCCCATTCGAGGAGGTCGTCGCGGGCGCGCAAGGCGTCGAAGGCCTCGCGGTCGATGAAGTTGTAGTGACGGCCGTCGATCTCGGACGGGCGTCGCTGGCGCGTCGTCACGGAGATCGAGAGGTCGAGCCCCCAGGCGGGGTCGCCGGCCACCGCCCGCGTCAGGGTCGTCTTGCCGGCGCCCGAGGGCGAGGACAGGATCAGGATGAAGCCGCGCCGCCCGATCGTCGCCATCGTTGCCTTGATACCTATTCGACGTTCTGAACCTGCTCGCGGAATTGCTCCACCACGGCCTTCAAGTCGAGTCCGATCCGCGAGAGGGTGACGTCGCCGGCCTTGGCGCACAGCGTGTTCGCCTCGCGGCCGAGCTCCTGGGCCAGGAAGTCGAGCTTGCGCCCGATCGGGCCCCCTGCGGTGAGCAGCTCGCGCACGCTGGCGAGGTGGGCGGCGAGCCGGTCGAGTTCCTCGCGGACATCGGCCTTGGCGGCGAGCAGCACCGCCTCCTGGTGCAGCCGGGCCGGATCGAGCCCGCCGGCTTCCGTGAGCACGGCGATGGAGGCCGCGAGACGCGCGCGGACGCTCTCGGGCTGGCGAGCCGGGTTTTCCTCAGCGGCCTGTCGCAGCCGCTCCATCGCGGAGACCTGCCCCTCGATGATCTCGCGCAGCTGGCGCCCCTCCGCGCGGCGCGCCTCGACCAACTCGGCGACGAGGCGGACGACGCCCTCCGCGAGGTCGCGGGCGAGCGCGTCGGGATCGGCGCCGGGTTCCTCTTCGGATTCGATGACGCCGCGGATGCCGAGCAGCCCGTCGAGGGTGGCCGGCGCCATGCCGTCGGGCACCGGAACGCGGGCGACCGCCGCCGCGAGCTCGCAGAGGAGGGCGGTGTTGATGCGGACCCGGGCCGGGGTCTCCGGTCGGGTGAGATGGAGCGAGAGCTGGCACTGGCCGCGCGCGATGGTGCGCTGGAGCGCCGTGCGCGCCACCTCGCCCGCCGCATCGAAGCCGTTGGGCACGCGCAGGCGCACGTCGAGGCTGCGCCCATTCACGCTGCGAACCTCCCAGGCCCATTGCACGGGGCCGGTGGTGCCGGCGGCCCGGGCGAAGCCCGTCATGCTGGCGAGGATCATGGCTGCCGCAGCACCGGCACCGACTTCGCCGAGTTCAGGTCGAAGGTCTTGTTGCGCAGGGGATCGAGCTTGGTGCCCTCGGAGGCGTCGAAGGCCTTCGGCTTCGCGCCCGAGGGATCGCCCGCGCCGCCCAGGGCGAAGTTGGCACCGGCCGGGGCGTAGGCCGAGGCGCGGCCGGGGGCGGAGGGGTCGGCCGGGGGTTCGGCCTTGTCGACGGCACCGGTGCTCGCGTCCGGCGTGGGGGCTTGGCGCGCCTTCTCGACTTGGCGCCAGCGCGCCACGTTGCGGGCATGGCCCTCCAGGGTCTCGGAGAAGGCGTGGCCGCCGGTGCCGTCGGCGACGAAGAACAGGTCCTTGGTCCGCGAGGGGTTGGCCACCGCCTCCAGTGCCGCCCGGCCCGGATTGGCGATGGGCCCCGGGGGCAGGCCCTCGATGACGTAGGTGTTGTAGGGCGTCGCCCGCTCGATCTCGGAGCGCTGGATGCCGCGCCCCAGGGTACCCCGGCCGCCCACCAGCCCGTAGACGATGGTCGGGTCCGATTGCAGCTTCATGCGCTTGTTGAGGCGGTTGACGAAGACGCCGGCGACGCGGGGCCGCTCGTCGGCCCGGCCCGTCTCCTTCTCGACGATGGAGGCCAGCGTCACCATCTCGGCGGGCGTCTTCACCGGCACCTCGGCGTTGCGGCGCAGCCAGATCTGGTTGAGCACCTCGCGCTGCTTGGCGCGCATCAGGTTGAGGATCTGCTGGCGGGTGGCGCCGCGCTCGTACTTGTAGGTGTCGGGCAGGAGCGAGCCCTCCGGCGGGATCTCGTTGACCTCGCCCGAGAGCACGTCGTCGGCGTTCAGCCGCATCACGATCTGCTCGCTCGTCAGCCCCTCGGGGAAGGTGATGGCGTGCTGGACTTGCCGGCCGGTGGCGAGAACCTCGATGGTCTCGTTGATGCTGGAACGCGCCTTGAAGCTGTACTCGCCGGCCTTCAGCGCCTTGCCGCTGAGACGGGCCGCCATCTCGAAGGAGCCGGTCTGGGAGATCACGCCCTCGCGCTGCAGGGCCTCGGCGATCTCGCTGGTACCACTGCGGGGCGGGATGACCACGACCTTGTCGGCCGCGAGCGGCCCCGGCTCGCGGGTCTGACGCTCGAACAGGGTGAGGCCGATCATGGCGGCGATGGCGGCCACGACGAAGAGGGTGAGAAGTCCGCTGATCGTGCCGATCATGCCGCCGCGGCGGCGCTCGGGACGCTCCGGCGGGGGCGGTGCCGCGGTCGGCTTGATGGCCTCGCTCGGGCTGCGGGGCGAGAGCCGGTTGGGCAGCGCCGGCTCGTCGGACGCCACCGGGATGGGGTCGGGCTTCTTGCGTCTACGGAACATGGACATCCTGTTCGGTCGCACGGCCCTGCATGGCGGCGCCGCCTCGGACCCGTCAAGCGCCTTCCGGTACCCCGACGAGGGCGCGAGGGTACTGAATTTTGTGGCGAAAAGGCGTTGGCGGCGAAGCCTTGGCGGCTACCCAGTGCCCTGTTGCGATCCACCGAGCCGACCGTTCCGCACTCTGCCTATAGATGCGGAATGACAACGGGCAATCGCCTCGGACGCCAAACGCTCTTTGCCGGACCGAAACCGTGGTCTCAAGCGACGCGGCGCATCACCAAGCTCGCATTCGTCCCGCCAAATCCAAAAGAATTCGACAGCACGACATCCACCCGCTTGCGCTTGGCCTCGTGCGGCACGAGGTCGATCGGGGTCTCGACCGACGGGTTGTCGAGGTTCAGCGTGGGCGGCAGCACGCCGTCGCGGATCGCGAGGATCGAGAAGATGGCCTCGACCGAGCCGGCGGCGCCGAGCAGATGGCCGATCGCCGACTTCGTCGAGGACATCGCGGCGCGCGAGGCGGCATCGCCCAGCACGCGCTCGACGGCCTTGAGCTCGAGCTCGTCGCCCATCGGCGTCGAGGTGCCGTGGGCGTTGATGTAGTCGATCTCGCCCGGGTCGATGCCCGCTCGCTTCACGGCGGCCTGCATGCAGCGATAGGCACCGTCGCCATCGGGCGCCGGCGAGGTGATGTGGTAGGCGTCGCCCGAGAGGCCGTAGCCGATCACCTCGGCGTAGATCTTGGCGCCCCGCGCCTTGGCGTGCTCGTACTCCTCGAGCACCACGACGCCGGCGCCCTCGCCCATGACGAAGCCGTCGCGATCCTTGTCGTAGGGTCGCGAGGCACGGGTCGGGTCGTCATTGAAGCCGGTGGACAGCGCGCGGCA
The DNA here is from genome assembly GCF_022179305.1 of Methylobacterium iners. Lineage (GTDB taxonomy): Bacteria > Pseudomonadota > Alphaproteobacteria > Rhizobiales > Beijerinckiaceae > Methylobacterium > Methylobacterium iners. The sequence goes on along the minus strand of NZ_BPQP01000049.1, from coordinate 76,906 downwards.
GGCGGCAAAGCCCGCGAGCGCGAGACGGTTCACGGGGGATTCCGCGCCGCCGGCCACCATCACGTCGGCATCGCCGAACTGGATCAGGCGGGCGGCGTCGCCAATCGCGTGGGAGCCCGTCGAGCAGGCTGTGACGACGGCGTGATTCGGACCCTTCAGCCCATGCTGGATCGAGACCTGGCCCGAGGCGAGGTTGATGATCCGACCCGGAATGAAGAAGGGCGAGATCCGCCGCGGACCCTTGTCGTGGAGCGTGACGGAGGCGTCGTAGATGCCCCCGATTCCGCCGATGCCGGAGCCGATCATCACGCCGGTGGCGCATTGATCCTCGTGGCTCTTGGGGTGCCAGTCCGCATCGTCGAGGGCCTCGCCCGCCGCCGCCATCGCGTAGACGATGAACGGATCGACCTTACGCTGCTCCTTGGGCTCCATCCAGGAATCCGGATTGAAGGCGCTGTTGCCCTCCAGCGGCACCGAGCAGGCGATGCGACAGGCGAGATCCGCGACGTCGAACGCCGTGACCTTGGTCGCCGCGCTGTCGCCGGCGATCAACCGGCTCCAGGTGGCCTCGACCCCGCTTCCCAGCGGCGTCACCATCCCCAAGCCCGTCACCACCACCCGACGCATCGCGTTATCCCGAACCGGTCCTGTCATCTGTAACGTGCGGCGCGCGGGGTCGTTCGACCCCGCTTACCAGGCGCCTTGGACGATCCTCAGGCCGAGTTCTTCTCGAGGAACTTCACGGCATCGCCGACCGTCTGGATGGTCTCCGCGGCATCGTCCGGGATCTCGACGTTGAACTCTTCCTCGAACGCCATCACGAGCTCGACGGTGTCGAGGCTGTCGGCGCCGAGGTCGTCGATGAAGTTCGCGCCCTCGACCACCTTCTCGGGCTCGACGCCCAGGTGCTCGACCACGATCTTCTTCACGCGCTCAGCGATATCGCTCATCGTTCTTGGTCCTCAAGCTATTCGGTTCTGCTGGTGAAGCGCCGTGGCCGCTGTCCCGCTTCGGGAACGTCTCAAGCGGCCGGTGTCCGATCGCGCGTGGTCGTGAAAAGCCGCAACACGCTGAACCGTCAACCCCCCTTGCTCGGCAGCCGGGGTGGTAGCACAGGGTTCCGGCGCTGGCGAGGGCCGGTTCACGAAGCGTTCAGCGTCGTGCTTTCTTGCGTCGCGCGGCGTGTCTTTCGCGTAACCTTCGCCCTCAATACATCGCCATGCCGCCGTTGACGTGCAGCGTCTGGCCGGTGACGTAGCCGGCCTCGTCCGAGGCGAGATAGACCGTCGCCGCCGCGATCTCGGCGCCCGTGCCGAGGCGGTTCATCGGCACGCGGCCGAGAATGCCCTCGCGCTGCTTCTCGTTGAGGGCGTCCGTCATCGGCGAGATGATGAAGCCCGGCGCGATGCAATTGACGGTGAGGTTGCGGCTGGCGACCTCGGCCGCGAGCGCCTTCGTCATGCCCACGAGCCCGGCCTTCGCGGCGGCGTAGTTCACCTGTCCCGGATTGCCTGTCGAACCCACCACCGAGCCGATATTGACGATGCGGCCGTAGCGGCGGCGCATCATGCCCTTCACGGCCGCGCGCGAGAGCCGGAAGGCGGCGGTGAGGTTGACCGCGATAACCGCGTCCCATTCCTCGTCCTTCATGCGCAGGAAGAGGTTGTCCCGCGTGATGCCGGCATTGTTGACGAGGATGTCGAGGCCGCCGAGCGCCGCCTCCGCCGTCGGCACCAGGGCCTCCACCGCCTCGCGCTCGGAAAGGTTCGTCTCGACGACGTGGACGCGCTCAGCCCCGAGCTCGTCGGCGAGCGCATCGAGCGCCTCGCGCCGGGTGCCGGAGATGGCGACATGCGCGCCCTGCGCGTGCAGCGCCCGGGCGATGGCGCCGCCCAGACCGCCGGTGGCGCCGGTGACGAGGGCCTTGCGGCCGGTCAGATCGAACATCGGCGGATGCCTTCGTGCTGGAGGGAGGGTCTAGGCGAGGGCCGGGAAGGCGGCGACGTCGTCGGGCGTCCCCACGGTACTGGCCCGGGCGCCTGGCGCGATCCGCTTGACTAGGCCGGTGAGGACCTTGCCGGCGCCGATCTCGTGAAAGCTATCGACCCCGGCCGCCGCCATGGCGGCGACGCTCTCGCGCCAGCGCACGGTGCCGGTGACCTGCGCGACGAGGGCGTTGCGGATGGCGTCCGGCTCCGAGACCGGCGCCGCACCGACATTCGTATAGACGGGCACGACGGGCGCGCGGGGCGGCATCGCAGCGAGCGCCGCGCGCATCGCCTCGGCCGCCGGCGCCATCAGGCTGCAATGGAAGGGGGCGGAGACATTGAGCATCACCGCCCGCTTGATGCCGCGTCCCTGCGCGATCACCACGGCCCGCTCGACGGCGGCCTTGGCGCCCGAGAGCACCACCTGGCCGGCGCCGTTGTCGTTGGCGACCTCGCAGATCGCACCCTCGCCGGCCTCCGCGGCGATGGCCGCCGCGACCTCGGGCTCGGCGCCGATCAGGGCGGCCATGGCGCCCTCCCCCGCCGCTACGGCCGATTGCATCGCCTCGCCGCGGATGCGCAGCAGGCGGGCGGCGTCGGTGATGGAGAAGGCTCCGGCCGCGGCGAGCGCCGTGTACTCGCCCAGCGAATGGCCCGCGACGCAGGCGACGTCCCGCGCGAGGTCGAGCCCGCGCTCGGCCTCCAGCACGCGAAGCGCCGCGAGGCTCGTCGCCATCAGGGCGGGCTGCGCGTTCGTCGTGAGGGTGAGCTCCTCGATCGGCCCCTCGAACATGAGGCGCGAGAGCGGCTGGCTCAGCGCCGCGTCGACCTCGTCGAAGACGGCCCGTGCTTGCGGATAGGTCTCGGCGAGCCCCCGGCCCATGCCGACCGCCTGGCTGCCCTGGCCGGGAAAGAGGAATGCGCGGCTCATTCGGCTCCCTGGATTACCCGCGACGATAAGCGCGGCGCAGTCGCACCGCCCCGTCCGGGTGTCAACCGCGGGCGATGGCTCGGTCCGACCGGCGCTTCACAAACCAAGCCCCGGTTGACACGGTTCGAAGTCGGGAGCCGAACGATGGTGCATCGAGGATCGGCGTGCGAGATCGCGATGAAGCAGACGCGTCCAGCAACGATACGCGCCCCTTGCCGAGCCGGCAAAGCGACAACGTGTTTTCGGAAGGAGCGGTGATCGTGAGAAGCCGGCGCGGGGTCGCCGCGAGCCCTGCCCTCCCCGGCGCTCCGCGTGCCGGCTGACGCGGGCGCGGGGAGGAGCCGCCTCGCCGTCGTCTCGGCGCTCGGCGTCGTGCAGATCCTCTCCTGGGGCTCGTCCTTCTACCTGCTCGGCGTCCTCGCGGCCCCGATCGCCGGGGAGACGGGCTGGCCGCTCGCCTGGGTGTTCGGCGGGCTGACGATCGGCCTGCTCGTGGCCGGTCTGGCCTCGCCGCGCGTCGGGGGCATCATCGGCGAGCACGGCGGCCGGCCGGTGCTCGTCGCCTCGGCCCTCCTGCTCGCGACGGGCCTCGTCCTCCTCGGTCTTGCCCCGTCCCTTCCGATCTTCCTCGCCGGCTGGCTCCTGATCGGCCTCGGCATGGGCTGCGGCCTGTACGATCCGGCCTTCGCGACGCTCGCCCGGCTCTACGGCGCCGAGGCCCGGCAGGCCATCACCAGGCTGACCCTGTGGGGCGGGTTCGCGAGCACCGTGAGCTGGCCCCTGTCGGCGTTCCTCGTCAACCACGTCGGCTGGCGCGGGGCCTGTTTCGCCTATGCCGGCCTGCAGATCACCGTGTCGCTGCCGCTGATCCTGCTGCTGATTCCCCGGGCTCCGGCGTGTCCGCCCGCTCGCGACGGCAGCCCCCGAACGGCGGTCGCCCTCGCGCCGCCGGAGCGGGCGCCGTTCCTGCTGATGTCCGGCATCCTCGTCCTGGGCGGCGCGGTCATGAGCCTGCTCTCGGCCCATATCCTGACCTTGCTCCAGGCGGATGGCGTGCCGCTCGCCTCGGCGGTGGCCTTCGGCGCGCTCATCGGGCCCTCCCAGGTCGCGGCGCGCCTCGTCGAAATGGCCGGACGCGGGCGGCACCACCCGCTCTGGACCTTGACGGCCGCGATGAGCCTGATCGCCATCGGCATCGCGATGCTGGCACTCGGCCTTCCCTCGATCGCGCTCGCGTTGGTCCTCTACGGGGCCGGCAACGGGATCTACTCGATCGCGCGCGGGACCGTGCCCCTCGTCCTGTTCGGCCCGGAACGCTACGGGCCGTTGATCGGCCGCCTGGCCGCGCCCGGCCTGGTCGCCCAGGCGCTGGCGCCGCTCCTGGGCGCCTTCGTGCTGGCGCATGGCGGCGCGGGCGTCGCCTTCTGCCTGCTTGCCGGCCTCGCCCTGCTGAATGTCGGGCTCGTCGGGGCCCTGTGGATCTACGTCAGGAGGCGCTGAGCGGCGGCTCCGCGGAACCCCACCGCTTGTTGCGCCGCGCCGGCCGGTGTAAGAGGCGCGCTCAGCCCCCGACGACTTGCGTTTCAGAGAAGGAGCCGCCCGCGATGGCTCGCGTCACCGTTGAAGATTGCATCGACAAGGTCGAGAACCGGTTCGAGCTCGTGCTGCTCGCGAGCCACCGCGCCCGCCTGCTCGCCGCAGGCGCTCCCCTGACGATCGATCGCGACCGCGACAAGAACCCCGTCTGCGCCCTGCGCGAGATCGGCGATGCCACGATCACGGCCGACGACCTCAAGGAGCAGCTCATCCACTCGATGCAGAAATACGTCGAGGTCGACGAGCCCGAGGCCGAGACCGTGCCGCTCCTGTCGAGTTCGCCGGCCGCCGCCTCCGTCGCGCCCCAGGCGTCGAGTGACGACAGCGCCGTGCAGTTCGACCGCATGAGCGAGGAAGACCTGCTGCGCGGCCTCGAGAACCTCGCGCCCCCGACCGAGACGGACGAGGACGTCGAGTAAGGCGTCGGCGATCGAAGGAAGAGCGACGAAGAACCCGGCCCCCGCGCCGGGTTTTCTCGTTGGAGCGCCCGAATTCGCGGCTCTGCGACGCCGTGGGTCTGGCGCCTGCGCCCGCGATGCGGGACAGTCCGACCCAAGAGGCGGGGCGCCGAGCGTGAAAGGGTGTTTTGGCGGATGATGCGCCAGTACGAACTCGTGGAGCGGGTCAAGCGCTACAACCCCGCCACGAACGAGGCCCTGCTCAACCGCGCCTACGTCTACGCGATGCGGGCCCATGGCACCCAGAAGCGGGCCTCGGGCGACCCGTTCTTCGCCCATCCCCTCGAAGTCGCCGGGATCCTCACCGATCTTCGCCTCGACGACGCGACGATCGTGGCGGCGGTGCTGCACGACACCGTCGAGGACACGGCCGCGACCCTCGACGAGATCTCGGAGCTGTTCAGCCCCGAGATCGGCGCGCTGGTCGACGGATTGACCAAGCTGAAGCGCCTCGACCTCGTCTCGAAGCGGGCGGCCCAGGGCGAGAACTTCCGCAAGCTCCTGCTCGCGGTCGCGGCGGACGTGCGCGTGCTGCTGGTCAAGCTCGCCGACCGCCTCCACAACATGCGCACCCTCCACCACATGCCGCCGGAGAAGCGGGTGCGGATCGCCGAGGAGACGCTCGACATCTATGCGCCGCTCGCGGGCCGCATGGGCATGCAGGAGCTGCGCGAGGAGCTGGAAGACCTCGCCTTCCGCAACCTGAAGCCCGAGATCTACGGAACGATCACGCAGCGGCTCTCCGATCTCTCGACGAAGTCCGAGCGCCTCGTCGAGAGCATCGAGCGGGATCTCATGGCCAAGCTCTCGGCCCAGGGGATCGCCGCCGAGGTCACGGGCCGGCGCAAGCGGCCCTACTCGATCTGGTCGAAGATGGAGCGGAAATCCGTCGCCTTCGAGCAGTTGTCGGACATCTTCGGCTTCCGCGTCGTGGTCGAGGAACTGGCCGATTGCTACGGCGCGCTCGGCGTCGTCCACACGAGCTGGCCGATGGTGCCGGGCCGATACAAGGACTACATCTCGACGCCGAAGCAGAACGATTACTGCTCGATCCACACCACCGTGATCGGCCCCAAGAGCCAGCGCGTCGAGCTGCAGATCCGCACGCGGACGATGGACGAGGTCGCCGAGTACGGCATCGCCGCGCACGCCCATTATAAGGACGCCGCCGGCGCCATCCACCCGAAGCTCGCCACGGAGAGCGGCGCCTATCAGTGGCTGCGCCGCACCATCGAGCTTCTGGCCGAGGGCGACAGCCCGGAGGAGTTCCTGGAGCACACCAAGCTCGAGCTCTTCCAGGACCAGGTCTTCTGCTTCACGCCCAAGGGCCGGCTCATCGCCCTGCCGCGCGGCGCGACGCCGATCGACTTCGCCTATGCCGTGCATACGGATGTCGGCAACTCGGCGGTGGGCGCCAAGATCAACGGTCGCATGGCGCCGCTCCTCTACGAGCTCGCCAACGGCGACGAGGTCGAGATCGCCCGCTCCGACGGCCAGTCGCCGCCGGCGGCCTGGGAGAGCCTCGTCGTCACGGGCAAGGCCCGCGCCGCGATCCGCCGCGCCACCCGCGTCGCGGTCCGCCGGCAATATGCCGGCCTCGGCCGCCAGATCCTCGATCGGGCCTTCGAGCGCGCCGGCAAAAGCTTCTCCGAGGACAAGCTGCGCGGTGCCCTGCCCCGGCTCGCCCGCGCCTCGACCGAGGACGTCTTCGCCGCGGTCGGGCGCGGCGAGATGTTCTCCGGCGACGTGGTCAAGGCGGTCTACCCCGACTTCAAGGACGAGCGGCGCCCGGCCCCGGCGCCGAGCCCCACCCAACTGGGAGCGGCAGGGGCCGGCCGGCTGACCTTGTCGAAGGATCAGACCATGCGCCTGACCTTCCCGGGCGGGGCGGACGGCGACATCGCGCGCAGCGAGGCTATCCCGATCCGGGGCCTCGACGACGACCTGCCCGTCAGCTTCGCGCCCAATGGCGGCGCCGTACCCGGTGACCGCATCGTCGGCATCCTGACGCCCGGAATCGGCGTCACGATCTACCCGATCCAGTCGGCGGCGCTCGCCGCCTTCGACAACGAGCCGGCGCGCTGGCTCGACGTGCGCTGGGACGTGGAGGCGGGCACCACCGAGCGCTTTCCCGCCAAGCTCGCCCTGCAATCCATCAACGAGCCCGGCGTGCTCGCCCAGATCGCCCAGGTCATCGCCGACCACGACGGCAACATCGACAACGTCTCGATGAAGCGGCGCACGCAGGATTTCACCGAGATCACGATCGACCTCTCGGTCTGGGACCTCAAGCACCTCACCGCCATCATCGCCGAACTACGCGGCAAGCGCGCGGTGGCGCGGGTGGACCGGGTGAACGGGTGAGGCGCGGTCGGCTTGCCTCCCGTTCCCTGCCCTGCCAGAACCGCCCGCATCCCCTCCTGGAGCCAGCGCGATGAGTCCTGACGATGTGCTCGCCGAGTTCCGCGACGCCGGCGCGCTGCTCGAAGGCCATTTCGTCCTCAGCTCCGGCCTGCATTCCGGCGTGTTCCTGCAGAAGATGGCGATCTTTTCCGATCCGGTGCGCACCGAGCGCCTCTGCCGCGCCCTGGCCCAGTCCATCGCGGAGCGCTTCGGGCGGATCGACATCGTGGTCTCGCCTGCGATCGGCGGCATCGTGCCGGGCTACGAGACCGCCCGCCACCTCGGCGCCAGGGCGGTCTTCGTCGAGCGCGATCCCGGCGGACCCTTCAGCCTGCGCCGGGGCTTCAGCATCCCGGCCGGCACCCGTGCCGTCATCGTCGAGGACATCGTGACGACGGGTCTGTCGGCGCGCGAATGCCTTGCCTCGCTCAGAGGCGAGGCGGGAGAGATCGTCGGCGCAGCCTGCCTGATCGATCGGTCCGGCGGACGCGGCGAGATCGGCTTGCCCCTCGTCACCCTCGTCACCCTGGACATCCCCGCCTATCCGGCCGACGCCCTGCCGCCCGAGCTGGCCGCCCTCCCCGCCGTCAAGCCCGGCAGCCGGCTGATCCCGACCGCTTGATGGGAATAGGAAGGTGGAGGAGCCCGCACGCCCTTCCCTCCGCCGTCACGCAGGCCTATACTTTCATCTACTCGCGGGTTTTACGCGATTTTTCTTCTCACTTCCCGTTGTCAGCGCTGCCCCTTGCAGGGCGGCGGCGCGGAACCGCTCGTTCGGGTCCGATCTCTTGTTCATCGAAAGACGACACGATTGCGCCTGATCACCTGATCGTAACCTCGCGACCCTAATCCATTATGCGACCGCCCTCATCGGTCGCACCGAAATCCGTCGAGACATCACTCCGGATCAAGTTGGTCTTTCATTTCGTAAGTTCTGGTTCGTATTGGATATTTGAATGAGTGCACAGCAACGGACGGCCCTGTTCATCGACGGCGCCAATCTCTACGCGGCGACCAAGTCACTGGGTTTCGATATCGATTACAAGAGATTGTTGAAGGAATATCAGATCCGAGTAAATCTCATCCGGGCGTTCTACTATACTGCCATGGTCGAGGATCAGGAGTATTCCTCCATCCGGCCGTTGATCGATTGGCTCGACTACAACGGCTACCGGGTCGTGACGAAGCCGGCCAAGGAGTTCACGGACTCCTCGGGCCGTCGCAAGATCAAGGGCAACATGGACATTGAGCTTGCGATCGATGCTCTCGAACTCGCCCCCTATATCGACCACATGGTGCTGTTCTCCGGCGACGGCGATTTTCGCTCGCTGGTCGAGGCGATGCAGCGGCGCGGCGTGCGCGTGACCGTCGTCTCGACGATCCAGACCCAGCCGCCGATGGTCTCGGACGAGCTGCGCCGGCAGGCGGACGAGTTCCTGGACCTCGTCCAGCTCATCGCCCGGATCGGCCGCGACCCCAGTGAGCGCACGGTCCGCGCACAGGGCGAGAACGGCGGGCGTCGCGAGTTCACCGAGCGTCCGGCCCGGCCGAGCCCGGCTCTCGAGAGCCGCTACGGCATCCGGCAGCCGGACGATCCGGCGGAGGGCTGAGCCCTCAGGCCGCGTCGAGCCAGGCGACGGCCTCGGCCGCGCTGCGGTCGGGCGGGAAGACGGGGTAGAACGCCTTGGTCACCCGCCCGTCATCGAGCACGAGGGTGAGGCGCTTCAGGAGTGTCAGGCCGCCGGCCTCGAAGGTCGGCAGGCGTGCGGCCATCGCGAGGGCGCAGGACACGTCCGAGAGCAGCGGGAACGGCAGGTGCAGGCGGGTGGCCGCCTCGCGCTGGTAGGCGCTGGTCTGGGTCGAGAGGCCGTAGACCCGGGCGACGCCGCGCCGGACGAGTTCGGCATGGTGATCGCGGAACGAGCAGGCCTGTGGCGTGCAGCCCCGCGCACCGGGAATCGCGTCCCATTGGTCCACGAGATTGGACTGGCCCGGCTCGCCGGTGCGCGGATAGGCGTAGACGATGGTGCGGCCGGGCAGGTGCGCCAGGGTGACCTGAGTCCCGTCGGTAGCGAGCAGCGACACGTCCGGCAGGCGCATGCCTTCGAGATGCGCGGCGGCCCCGTCGTCGACGGGCGCCGGCAGGTCGGCGGGCAGGCTCGCAAAATCCGGATTCATGTCCCTATCCCCTGTCGCGAAGGATCCGCGCGCGGTCGCGGTCCCAATCCCGCTGCTTCGAGGTCTCGCGCTTGTCGTGGAGCTTCTTGCCGCGGCCGAGGCCGAGCTCGACCTTCGCGCGGCCGCGGTCGTTGAAATAGATCTTCAGCGGCACGACCGTGTAGCCCTCCCGCTGCGTCGCCCCGATCAGCTTGTCGATCTGGCGGCGGTGCAGGAGCAGGCGGCGCGGCCGCTTCGTGTCGTGGTTGAAGCGGTTGGCTTCGAGATATTCGGGGATGTAGGCGTTGAACAGCATGAGATCGTCTCCCGACGGGCCCGCATAGGCCTCGCCGATCGTCGCCTTGCCGGTGCGCAGGGACTTCACCTCGGTGCCGGTGAGCGCGATGCCCGCCTCGAGGGTGTCCGAGATCTCGTAATGGTACCGGGCGGCGCGGTTGTCGGCGACGATGCGGCGGGAAGGTTCGGGTTTCGGGGCCATCTCATCGCCGGTTCGGGCCGGCGCTTCTGGGCCGGCTCAGGATATATGGTTCGCCGGGGGCGCAGACACGAGAGGCCTCAGCCCTCGAGCAGCCCCGCGTGCCGCAGCGCGGCGTCGACCGTCGCCTTGGTGGAATCGCTGACCGCCAGGAGCGGCAGCCGCACGTCCTCGGTCATGAGGCCGAGCCGGGCGAGCGCGTACTTCACCGGCGAGGGATTGGTCTCGATGAACAGGCTCGTGTGCAGCGGCATCAGTCGATCCTGAAGCTGCAGCGCCTTGGCGTAGTCGCCGGACAATGTCGCCTCCTGCAGGTCCGCGCAGAGACGCGGCGCGACATTGGACACGACCGAGATGCAGCCGCAGCCGCCATGCGCATTAAAGCCGAGCGCCGTCGCATCTTCGCCTGAAAGCTGGACGAAATCTTCGCCCATGGCTTGGCGTTGCAGGCTGACACGGTCGAGCTTGGCCGTGGCGTCCTTCACGCCGGCGATGTTCTTCAGCTCGTACAGGCGCGCCATCGTCTCGACGCTCATGTCGACGATGGAGCGGCCGGGGATGTTGTAGATGATGATCCGGATGCCGACGGCGTCGTTGACGGCCTTGAAATGCGCGTAGAGCCCGTCCTGCGTCGGCTTGTTGTAGTAGGGCGTGACGACGAGCACGGCATCGGCGCCGGCCTCCTCCGCGTGCCGCGAACGCTCGACGGCCTCGGCGGTCGAGTTCGAGCCGGCGCCCGCGATCACCGGCACCCGGCCGGCGGCCACCTCGATGCACACCTCGACCACGCGGTCGTGCTCGGCATGGCTGAGCGTCGGGCTCTCGCCGGTCGTCCCCGTCGGCACCAGGCCGTGGATGCCCTGGTTGATCTGCCAGTTCACGAAGGCGCGGAACGCGGCCTCGTCGAAGGCGCCGTCGCGGAAGGGCGTTGCGAGCGCGGTCATCGCTCCCCGAAGGCGGCGGGTCTGTGTGTCGGTCATCCTGGCGTTCCCGGCCGTCGGTCTCTCTGGGCGCCGGGCGTCCGGCGAAGGCGCGCAGACATAGGCGCTCGGCCGGGGCGGTGCAAACGCTTCGGCGCCAGGGTTAATGACTTCTTCAGCGAGCAGGAGCGAGCTTAAGGCATGGCCGCTCTCGAGGGGACGGGATGAACATGGTGGTCTCGGCGCGCGTACCCCGCAACCTCCTCGGCGCAACCTCGGCACTGGCCGTGGCGCTGGTCCTGGCCGGCGCCGTCGTGCTCGCCGCGAGCCCGCCCGGCCAGGCCGGCTCGGCGGACGGGACGGTCCTTACGCCGTCCACCGACGCGGTCGCGCCCTCCGCGCTCGTCGCGGACGCGAAGGCCGTCGATCCCGTGACGGCCGATGCCCTGAAGGTCGATGTGAAGACCCCCGAAGCCGCGCCGGTCAAGGTCCCGCCCGCGGCCGCCGCCTACGCGTCAGCTGATCCCGAGGCGCCCATCGCCTTTCCGCTCCCTGACGCCGCGGTGACGCCGGCTGCGCCGGTGCCGGAGGTGCCCGATCCCGCCCGCGCAGCGCGGGCCGGCGACACCGACATCCCGGCGCTGCGCCAGGCGATCGACCTCTACCGCAAGGGCAAGGTCTCTGAGGGCGACCGCCTCCGCGACGGCTTCAAGGACCCCGCCGCCCGCGCCTTGCTCGAATGGGTCGCGATCCGGGCCGGCGCCGGCATCGGCTTCGAGCGCACCATCGCCTTCACCCGCGCGAATCCCGACTGGCCGGCGGGGCCCCTCCTGCGGCGGCGCGCTGAGGAGGCGTTGCTGATCGAGCGCAAGAGCCCGGCGACCGTGCGTGCCTACTTCGCGGCGTCCCGGCCCGCGAGCCCGCCCGGAAAGTTCGCCCTCGCCCTGGCCTTCAGGGCCGACGGACTCCAGGCCGACGCCGCCGCGCTGGTGCGCGAGCTGTGGCGCAGCGACAGCTTCGGCCGCTCCCTGGAGGCCCGCATCCTCGACAGCTTCCCCGGCGTGCTCACCCGCGTCGACCATCGCTTTCGGATGGAGCGGGCGCTCCTGAAGGAGGATTGGGAGGCCGCCGGCCGCGCCGCCTCGCAGGCGGGCGAGCCCTATCCCGCCCTGGTCAAGGCGCGCCGCGCCGTCGAGGCCAAGAGCCCGGGCGCCGCCGCCGCCCTGAACGCGGTGCCCGCGGCGCTCCGCAACGATTCCTCCTACATCCTGTCGCGCGCCCAGTTCCTGCGCCGGGCCGACAAGGCGGCGGAGGCCGCCGCCGTGCTCGCCGCCGCGCCGATGAACCCGGAGGTGCTCGTCGACGGGGACGAGTGGTGGGTCGAGCGCCGGATCGTGGCGCGCAAGCTCATGGACCAGGGCGATGCCGACACCGCCTACGTGGTGGCGAGCCGCCACAGCGCCCGCACCGTGGAGAAGCGGATCGAGGCCGAGTTCCACGCCGGCTGGATCGCGCTCCGCTTCTCCGACGATGCCGAGCGGGCCGCGCGCCACTTCGCGGAGGCTGCCGCTATCGCCGAGACGCCGATTTCTCTGGCCCGCGCCGCCTATTGGCAGGGCCGCGCCGCCGAGGCGCTCGGCCGCCCGGAGGAGACGAAGGCGCATTACGAGCGCGCCGCCCTCCAGCCGATCGCCTATTACGGGCAGCTCGCCCGGGCGAAGCTCGGCCAGTCGAGCCTGCCCCTGCGGGTCGCCCCCGTGCTCGACGGCGCGGCGCGTGCCGCCTTCGACGACCGGCTCTGCATCCGCGCGCTCCGCCTCCTCGAGGCGGCCTCCCTCAAGGAGCTGGCGCTGCCGCTCTACATCGACGCGGCGACGCGGCTCACGAATCCGGCCGAGCTTGACGCGCTCGGCAACCTCGCCGTCGAGATGCGCGATTCCCGTGCCCTCGTGGCGATCGGCAAGCTCGCCGTGCAGCGCGGCCTGCCGCTCGATGCCCACGCCTACCCAACCATCGGCATCCCGGCCTACGAGGCCTCCGCCGCGGTGCCGCTCGTCGAGAAGGCACTTGTCTTCGCCATCGCCCGGCAGGAGAGCCAGTTCGATCCCCGCGCGCAATCGAGCGTCGGGGCGCGCGGCCTGATGCAGATGATGCCGGCGACCGCCCAGCGCACCGCGCGTCGCGTCAGCGCGCCCTACGACCAGGACCGCCTCACCAGCGACCCGGCCTACAACGCCCGCCTCGGCCACGCGCATCTCGGCGAGCTGATGGAGGATTGGCGCGGCTCCTACATCCTCGCCTTCGCCTCCTACAATGCCGGCGGCGGCAACGTGAAGAAGTGGATCGACGCCTACGGCGATCCGCGCCGGCCGGGCGTCGACCCGATCGACTGGGTCGAGCGCATCCCCTTCACGGAGACGCGCAACTACGTGCAGCGGGTGATGGAGAACCTGCAGGTCTACCGCCACCGCCTGGAGGGCAAGAGCGCGCTCCTCATCGAGAGCGATTTCCAGCGCGGGGCGCGTTAGGCCGCATCGTCCTCCGAAGAGTACGACCTCGTCATCTGGGGATTTGGCCCGGCTCAGGTCCTGGGGCGCGAGTGCTGCGCTCTGTTCCTTAAGCCGCCAGTTCGCCGAGAACCATCATCGGTTGCATGACGTCGCGGGCGCTTCCTATGCGTTCGGCAAGGTATCGGTAGCCTTCATTGAAAAATTCGGTGCACCCGCAAAGCTCGCAGGCCGGGACGCGGAGTGCTCGCTCTCAACTCCCCTCTGCCGCTTCTTGTCCCACGCTGGGCGATGCTGCGCATCAACTCGGGGACCAGAATAACTTGCACCTTCCCCGTCCGGACAAGCTATACCGATTCCAAGCTGGCCGTGGGACAGGCCGGCGGGAGGAACCCGATGCCGCAATCGCCGAGCACCGATCTGGCGCATGGACCTCACGGAGACGCTGCGCCCTACGCCGACGAGGCGGCAGGGGCCGTGCTCGACACCATGACCTCCGGGGCCAACGGCGCAAACGGCCGTGCGCTGCACGCCAACGGCGCCGCCTCGGATCTGGACCTGATCGAGCTCCTCGACGCGCTGCAGGCCATGCGCGTCGGCGATTTCTCGGTGCGGCTGCCGAGCCATCATACCGGTCTCGGGGGCAAGGTCGCCGACGCCTTCAACGATATCGTCGCCGCCAACCAGCGCATGGCCGAGCAGCTCGAACATGTCGGCCAGGTGGTCGGCCGCGAGGGCAAGACCCGCACCCGCGTCCGCTTCGACCTCTCGAACGGCGCCTGGGGCGATATGGAGACCTCGGTCAACACCCTGATGGACGACCTGCTCTGGCCGACGACGGCCGTGACCCGGACGATCACGGCCGTGGCCAAGGGCGACCTCCTGCAGACGGTCCCCGTCGACGTCGACGGCCGCCCGCTCAAGGGCGAGTTCCTGCGCTCGGCGACCATCGTGAACGCGATGATCAAGCAGCTCTCCGTCTTTACATCGGAGGTGACGCGCGTCGCCCGCGAGGTCGGCACCGACGGCAAGCTCGGCGGCCAGGCCCAGGTCAGCGAGGTCACGGGCGTCTGGAAGGACCTCACGGAATCCGTGAACTCGATGGCCTCGAACCTGACGGCGCAGGTCCGCAACATCGCCGACGTGACGATCGCGGTGGCCAACGGCGATTTGTCGAAGAAGATCACCGTCGACGTGCGCGGCGAGATCCTGCAGCTCAAGGAAGCCATCAACACGATGGTGGACCAGCTTCGCTCGTTCGCCTCCGAGGTGACGCGCGTGGCCCGCGAGGTCGGCACCGAAGGCAAGCTCGGCGGACAGGCCATCGTGCCGGGCGTCGCGGGCACCTGGAAGGATCTGACCGACTCGGTGAACGCCATGTGCGGCAACCTCACCGCGCAGGTCCGCAACATCGCCCAGGTGACCACGGCGGTCGCACGCGGCGACCTCTCGCGAAAGATCACCGTCGACGTGTCGGGCGAGATCCTCGAGCTGAAGGAGACCATCAACACGATGGTCGATCAGCTCAACGGTTTCGCCGGCGAGGTGACGCGCGTGGCGCGCGAGGTCGGCACCGAGGGCCGCCTCGGTGGCCAGGCGCAGGTGCCGGGCGTCGCCGGCACCTGGAAGGACCTGACCGACAACGTGAACTCGATGGCCTCGAACCTGACCGCGCAGGTGCGCAACATCGCGGAGGTGTCGACGGCCATCGCCAACGGCGACCTGTCGAAGAAGATCACGGTGAGCGTGTCAGGCGAGATCCTCGAGCTGAAGGAGACCATCAACACGATGGTCGACCAGCTCAACGCCTTCGCCTCGGAAGTGACCCGCGTGGCCCGCGAGGTCGGCACCGAAGGCCGCCTCGGCGGCCAGGCCAACGTGACGGGCGTGGCCGGCACCTGGAAGGACCTGACGGACTCGGTCAACTCGATGGCCGGCAACCTGACCGCCCAGGTGCGCAACATCGCCGAGGTGTCGACCGCCATCGCCAACGGCGACCTGTCGAAGAAGATTACCGTTTCGGTGTCGGGCGAGATCTTGGAGCTGAAGGAGACCATCAATACAATGGTCGACCAGCTCAACGCCTTCGCCTCGGAAGTGACCCGCGTGGCCCGCGAGGTCGGCACGGAGGGCAAGCTCGGCGGACAGGCCCAGCTGAAGGGCGTGGCGGGCACCTGGAAGGACCTGACGGACTCGGTCAACTCGATGGCCGGCAACCTGACCGCCCAGGTGCGCAACATCGCCGAGGTCGCGACCGCCGTGGCGAGCGGCGACTTGTCGAAGAAGATCACCGTCAACGTCTCGGGCGAGATCCTGCTTCTCAAGGACACGCTCAACACGATGGTGGACCAGCTCCGCGGCTTCGCGGGCGAGGTGACGCGCGTGGCGCGCGAGGTCGGCACCGAAGGCCGCCTCGGCGGCCAGGCGGTGGTGCCGGGCGTGGCGGGCACCTGGAAGGATCTCACCGACAACGTGAACTCGATGGCCGGCAACCTCACGGCCCAGGTCCGCAACATCGCGGAGGTCTCCACCGCCATCGCCAACGGCGACCTTTCGCGAAAGATCACCGTCGACGTGCGCGGCGAGATCCTTCAGCTGAAGGAGACGCTGAACACCATGGTGGATCAGCTCAATCGCTTCGCGTCCGAGGTGACGCGCGTCGCGCGCGAGGTCGGCACCGAGGGTAAGCTCGGCGGGCAGGCGCAGGTGCCGGGCGTAGCGGGCACCTGGAAGGATCTGACCGAGAACGTGAACTCGATGGCCGGCAACTTGACCGGCCAGGTCCGCAACATCGCGGAGGTGACCACGGCGGTGGCCCGCGGCGACCTCTCGCGCAAGATCACCGTGGACGTGAAGGGCGAGATGCTCGAGCTGAAGAACACCATCAACACGATGGTGGACCAGCTCA
The DNA here is from genome assembly GCF_022179305.1 of Methylobacterium iners. Classification (GTDB taxonomy): domain Bacteria; phylum Pseudomonadota; class Alphaproteobacteria; order Rhizobiales; family Beijerinckiaceae; genus Methylobacterium; species Methylobacterium iners. The sequence goes on along the minus strand of NZ_BPQP01000049.1, from coordinate 60,542 downwards.
ACGCCTTCGCCTCCGAGGTCAGCCGCGTGGCGCGCGAGGTCGGCACGGAGGGCAAGCTCGGCGGTCAGGCCCAGGTGCCCGGCGTCGCCGGCACCTGGAAGGATCTGACCGACAACGTGAACTCGATGGCCGGCAACCTCACCGGCCAGGTCCGCAACATCGCCGAGGTGGCGACGGCCATCGCCGGCGGCGACCTGTCGAAGAAGATCACCGTCGACGTGCGCGGCGAGATCCTTCTCCTGAAGGAGACGCTGAACACGATGGTCGATCAGCTCCGCTCCTTCGCGGGCGAGGTGACGCGCGTGGCCCGCGAAGTCGGCACCGACGGTCGCCTTGGCGGCCAGGCCGTCGTGCCCGGCGTCGCCGGCACCTGGAAGGATCTCACCGACAATGTGAACCTGCTGGCGGCTAACCTCACGACCCAGGTCCGCAACATCGCAGAGGTGACGACCGCCGTTGCCAGAGGCGACCTATCGCGAAAAATTACCGTGGACGTGAAGGGCGAGATCCTGGAGCTGAAGAACACCATCAACACGATGGTGGACCAGCTCAACGCCTTCGCCGGCGAGGTGACGCGCGTGGCCCGCGAGGTCGGCACGGAAGGCAAGCTCGGCGGCCAGGCGCAGGTGCCGGGCGTCGCGGGCACCTGGAAGGATCTCACCGACACCGTCAACGTCATGGCGGCGAACCTCACCGAGCAGGTCCGCGGCATCGTGAAGGTCGTGACCGCGGTGGCGGACGGCGACCTCAAGCAGAACCTGACCGTGGCTTCGAAGGGCGAGGTCGCGGCACTCGCCGAGACCATCAACAACATGACGGGCACGCTCGCCACCTTCGCCGATCAGGTGACGACGGTGGCCCGCGAGGTCGGCGTTGAGGGCCGCCTCGGCGGCCAGGCCAACGTGCCCGGCGCGGCCGGCACCTGGAAGGATCTCACCGGCAACGTGAACCTGCTGGCGGCCAACCTCACGACGCAGGTGCGCGCCATCGCCGAGGTCGCCACCGCGGTGACGAAGGGCGACCTGACGCGCTCGATCCAGGTCGAGGCCCGCGGCGAGGTGGCCGAGCTCAAGGACAACATCAACACCATGATCGGCAACCTCCGTCTGACGACGGAGCAGAACACCGAGCAGGACTGGCTGAAGACCAACCTCGCCCGCTTCACCAACATGCTTCAGGGCCAGCGCGACCTCGCCACGGTGGGCGGCACACTGCTCTCCGAGCTCGCGCCCCTCGTCGAGGCGCATCAGGGCGTCATCTATCAGGTGGAATCCGCCGATTCCGCCGCGCCGGGGCTCCGGCTCCTGGCGGCCTACGCCGACGAGGGCGAGGGCGGCCATCCCGACCGCCTCCGCCTCGGCGAGGGCCTGATCGGCCAATGCGCCCGCGACGCGAGGCGCATGCTGATCACCGAGATGCCGTCGAGCGCCACCCCGATTGGATCGGGCCTGTTCAAGGCCCCGCCGCGCAACGCGATCGTGCTGCCGGTGCTGTTCGAGGGGCAGGTCAAGGCGGTGATCGAACTCGCCTCGCTGCGGTCCTTCACCGATCTTCAGCTCTCCTTCCTCGACCAGCTCACCACCGGCACCGGCATCGTCCTGAACTCGATCGAGGCGACGATGCAGACCGAGGGGCTGCTCAAGCAGTCCCAGCAGCTCGCGGGCGAGCTGCAGGCGCAGCAGCGCGAGCTGCAGCAGACCAACGAGCAGCTGGAGCAGAAGGCGCAGCAGCTCGCCGACCGCAACGACGAGGTCGAGGCGAAGAACCAGGAGATCGAGCAGGCCCGCCGCGCGCTCGAGGAGAAGGCCACCGAGCTCGCGCTGACCTCCAAGTACAAGTCGGAGTTCCTGGCCAATATGAGCCACGAGCTGCGCACGCCGCTGAACTCGATCCTCATCCTGGGCCAGCAGCTCGGCGAGAACCCGGACGGCAACCTCAGCAACAAGCAGGTCGAGTTCGCGCGCACGATCCACGGCGCCGGGACCGACCTCCTCAACCTCATCACCGACATCCTCGATCTCTCGAAGATCGAGTCCGGCACCGTGTCGGTGGAGGCGGAGGAGATCTTCTTCGCCAACCTCCTCGAGATGACGGCGCGGCCGTTCCGGCACGAGGCGGAGAGCCGAAAGCTGGCGTTCGAAGTCGAGATGGCACCGAATCTCGATCGCAGCATGATCACCGATTCGAAGCGCCTGCAGCAGGTCCTGAAGAACCTCTTGTCGAACGCCTTCAAGTTCACGGCCGAGGGCGGGATCAAGCTCAGCGTCGCCCCCGCCACGGGCGGCTGGACCCCCGATCACCCGCTCCTTCGCCACGCGCCGTCCGTCGTGGCCTTCGAGGTTTCGGACACCGGAATCGGCATCCTGCCCGAGAAGCAGAAGATCATCTTCGAGGCGTTTCAGCAGGCCGATGCCAGCACCAGCCGCAAGTATGGCGGCACCGGTCTCGGGCTCGCCATCAGCCGCGAGCTCGCGAGCCTGCTGGGCGGCGAGATCCAGCTGCGCAGCGCGCCGGGGGTGGGCAGCAGCTTCACCCTGTTCCTGCCGCTGACCTATGTCGGCGCGCCGTCGGCCGTCCGCTCCGCGCCCGCGGCCATGGACACGCCGCACCACATGTCGGTGTCGACCGTCGCCTCGCTCGCGAGCGCGGCCGGCGCGCGCCTCGCCGACCGCAGCGGCGGCGAGGCGACCATCACGGACGACCGGGCGACGCTCGGGGCCGGCGAGAACGTCATCCTCATCGTCGAGGACGATCCGCATTACGCCCGCGTGATCATGGATCTAGCCCATGACAACGGCCTCAAGGTCCTCGTCGCGACGCGCGGGGCGGAGGCGCTGGCGCTCGCCCGCGAGTATCGCCCGACCGCGATCTCCCTCGACGTCTTCCTGCCCGACATGCTGGGCTGGAACGTCCTCTCCCAGCTCAAGCAGGACCCGGCGACGCGGCACATCCCGGTGCAGATCGTGACCCTGGAGGAGGATCGTCAGCACGGGCTTTCGCGCGGCGCCTTCTCCTTCATGACCAAGCCCACTTCGGCCGAGGGGCTCGGCAGCGCGCTCGCCCGGATCAAGGCGTTCGCGCAGCCGCGGCGCAAGCGCCTGCTCATCGTCGAGGACAACGCGGCCGAGCGGCTCAGCGTCGCCGAGCTCCTCGGCCACGAGGACATCGACATTCGCACCGCCGAGACGGGGGCGGAGGCCCTGCGCGCGCTCCAGGACGAGCCCGTCGATTGCATGGTTCTCGATCTCAAGCTGCCCGACATGTCCGGCTTCGAGGTGCTGGAGCGCATCCGCGACGACGCGGAGATCGGCGACGTGCCGGTCGTCGTGTTCACGGGCCGCGAATTGTCGCTCGAGGAGGACGTCCGCCTCCACACCATGGCGCGCAGCGTCGTCGTGAAGGGCGTCGAATCGCCCGAGCGACTGCTGGACGAGACCGCGCTGTTCCTGCATCGGGTCGTGGCGAACCTGCCGCCGGAGAAGCAGCGGATGCTGGAGCGCCTGCACAGCTCCGACGAGGATCTCGTCAACCGTACGGTGCTGCTGGTCGACGACGACGCGCGCAACATCTTCGCCCTGTCGAGCGTCCTCGAGCGCCGCGGCATGCGCGTCCTGACCGCGACGACGGGACGGGAGGCGATCTCGATCATCGAGGCGCAGCCCGACGTCGCGATCGTGCTCATGGACATCATGATGCCCGAGATGGACGGATACGAGACGATGCAGGTGATCCGTGCCAACCCCGCCTTTCGGCGGCTCCCGATCGTTGCCCTGACCGCCAAGGCCATGAAGGGCGACCGCGAGAAGTGCCTCGAGGCCGGCGCCTCCGATTACCTGGCCAAACCCGTCAACACCGAACAGCTGCTGTCCGCGTTGCGCATGTGGCTGCACCGCTGAGGTCCCAGGAGTAACCTCTCGGTGCACCCGTCCCAACCCGATCCCGTCAACATCCTGCTCGTCGACGATCAGCCGGCGAAGCTGTTGAGCTATGAGGTCATCCTCAGCGAGCTCGGCGAGAACCTGATCAAGGCGAGCTCGGCGCGCGAGGCGCTGACCTACCTCCTGAAGAACGACGTCGCCCTGGTACTCATCGACGTCTGCATGCCCGAGCTCGACGGGTTCGAGCTCGCGACGATGATCCGCGAGCATCCCCGCTTCCAGAAGACCGCCCTGATCTTCGTGTCGGCGGTCCAGGTCAGCGAGTTCGACCGGCTGCGCGGCTACGAGGCCGGCGCGGTCGATTACGTGCCGGTGCCGGTGATCCCGGAGGTCCTGCGGGCCAAGGCCAAGGTCTTCGTCGAGCTGCACCGCAAGACGCGCGAGCTGGAGCAGCTCAATGCCGGACTCGAGGAGCGCGTCGCCGAGCGGACCGCGGCGCTCGCGGCGACGGCGGCGCGGCTGCAGGAGAGCGAGCAGCGCCGCAGCCTCGCCCTGGCCGCTGGCCGGATGGGCTCCTGGGAATGGGACCTCCTGACCGGCGAGATCCACTGGGACGAGGGCCAATACCGGATCTTCGGCGTCGACCCGGAGGGCTTCCGGCTCTGCTCGGAGAGCGTCGAGCCCCTGATCCATCCCGACGACCTCGAAAGGATCCGGCGCACCGGCCGCGACGCCGCACAGGACGGCCTGCCCTACCACTGCGAGTTCCGTATCCTGCGCCCGGACGGGGAGATGCGCTGGTGCATCGCGGCCGGCGCGCCCTCGCACGACGCGCTCGGGCAGCCGATCCGTCTGAGCGGCGTGATGCACGACATCACCGAACGGCGCCGGGCGGAGGAAGGCCTTCAGCAGCAGAACGAGGAGCTGGAACAGCTCGTCGAGGAGCGGACCCGCGAACGCGAGGTCGCGCTCGCGCAGCTCTTCGAGGCGCAGAAGGTCGACACGATCGGCCACCTCACCGGCGGCGTCGCGCACGACTTCAACAACCTGCTCATGGCCGTCCTGGGGAGCCTCGAACTCCTCAAGAAGCGCCTTCCCGCCAACGACGATCGCGCTCATCGCCTGCTCGACAACGCCGTGCAGGGCGCGGAGCGCGGCGCGGCCCTGACCCAGCGCCTCCTCGCCTTCGCGCGGCGCCAGGAGCTGAGGCCGCAATCGGTCGACGTGGCCCGCCTGATCCAGGGCATGCAGGATCTGCTGGAGCGCTCGCTCGGCCCCGAGATCCAGATCGACGTCGCGATCTCCGAGCTGCTGCCCCCGGTCCAGGCCGACGCGAACCAGCTCGAACTCGCGATCCTGAACCTTGCCGTGAATGCGCGGGACGCGATGCCGCGCGGCGGGTCCCTGCGTGTGTCCGCGCGCAAGGAGCAGCGGGCACCGAACGCCGCCGGCCCGCTGAAGGCGATGGCGCCGGGCGACTACATCTGCATCGAAGTCAGCGATTCCGGCATCGGGATGGACGAGGAGACCCTCCTCCGGGCGAGCGAGCCCTTCTTCACGACGAAGGGGCCCGGAAAAGGCACTGGCCTCGGCCTGTCGATGGTGCACGGCCTCGCCGCGCAGCTCGGCGGAGCGATGAAGGTGTCGAGCCGCGTCGGCCTCGGCACGACCGTGCACCTCTGGCTGCCGCAGGCCGATCGGCTGCCCGACGACGCCCTTCTTCCGATCATCGACGATGAGGGCTACGGGACGGCCGATCCCGCCATCGCCTCCCTGCTGATCATGGTCGTCGATGACGACGCCCTCGTCAGGAACGGTACGACCGCGATGCTCGAGGACATGGGGCACGTGGTCATCGAGGCGGAGTCAGGGTCTCAGGCGCTGCAGCGCTTCTCCATGGACAGCGCAGGAATCGATCTTCTGATCACGGACCAGGCGATGCCCGGCATGAAGGGTCTGGAGCTGATCGGCAGGCTGAAGACGTTGCAGCCGGGGCTCCCGATGGTCCTGGCAAGCGGGTTCGCCGACATCGAGGAGAATGGGAACGCCCACGACATCCCGCGTCTCTCGAAACCCTTCCGGGCGAGGGACCTCGCCGCCGCCATCGAGCAGGCCTTCCACCTGACGCGAAGGCCCCTGGCGAAGCTCGTCTCGTCCGAGTCGTGATCGTCGACGCGCGGCGTGCCGGAGCGGCGGAGGAACCCTCCACCGCTCCGGCCTCGGCAACTCCTGCTAGGCGAACAGGTCGGCGGGATTGCTCAGGTTCACCACGTCGAGGAGCGTGACCGAGGAGCCGATGAACCGCAGCTCGGTCGCGTCCACGCCGTCCCGTCCGTCGGTGTCGATCTCGCGCGAACCGATGAAGAACAGCCCGCGGCCCAGGTCCAGCCGGTCGCCTTCGGAGGCCCGGAAGTCCTCAATGACGTCACGGCCGCCCAGGACCGAGAAGGCGAAGACGTCCGCGCCTGCTCCCCCGTTGAGGACGTCGTTGCCAAGCTCGCCGGCCAGGCGATCCTGCCCCGAACCGCCGAAGAGCTGATCCCGGCCGATGCCGCCGAAGAGCACGTCGGCGCCGTCAAGGCCGCGCACGACGTCGTTGCCGATCCCCGCATAGTACGTCGTCGCCCTCGACGTCGCGTCGGTGAAGTTGTCGGATCGGAAGCTCCCGAAGGCCGTGCGCGTCGCGTTGCCGAGATCGAGCCCGACGAGCAACGGGTCGTGATCGGACACGCGCGCCGCGACCGAGCCGTCGAAATAGGCGGCGTTGCGGCCGAAATCGAGGTTGTAGTCGAGGGCGTCGGCCTCGTCGGCGTTGATGTGCCACTCGGTGATACCGGTGACCTGCGCGCTCAAGCTCCCGTTCGACAGGATGTAGTCGAGGGAGCCGACCTGCCCGTCGAAGACGTAGGAGTAGGGGTCTTCGATGCGCTCCTGCAGGTTCTCGTACCCCGCCTCTTCGAGGATATCGATCGGATTCTCCTCGAAATAGGCGTTGAGGTCGCCCAGGATCATCCGGTCGCCGTCGTCGGAGCCCGTCGGGTTCGTCGCGAGCCACTCGTTCAGCGCCTCGGCCGCGAGCTCGCGCTGGTTGTTCCAGGCACCCGCCCCGTCCCGCGCGTCGGCATCCTCACCGGTGCCGGTGCCGCTCTTCGATTTGAAGTGATTGGCCACCGCCGTGAGTTGCTCGCCCGACGAGATCTCCTCAAAGGTCACCGCGAGCGCGGCGCGGCTCGTATCCGGGCCGTTGAAGATGCGGCCGATCGAGCTCTGCGCGAGCAGATCGGCCCGGACGTCGCTGTCGTCGAGGATCGCGATGTTCGTGTCCCTGGCGATCCGCACCTCGCCCGGCTTGTAGATGAAGCCGACCGCGATGGCGTCGCCGCCGACGAAGTTCTGGCCCGGGCGGACCCAATCGTACAGCTCCTCGCCGGCGGCCTCGTTGAGCGCGTCGACGAGGTAGGCGATCGCGTTGCCCGGTGAGCCCTCGATGAAGTTGTTCTCGATCTCCACGAGACCGAGGACGTCGGCGTCGAGTTCGAGGATCGCGGTCACCAGCCTGTCGGTCTGACGCTCGAATTCCGCCGCGTCGTTCGCACCGCGCGGCTCGAGCCCGTTCGCCGTCCTGTTGTCGCCGTCATTGAGGGTCGTGAAGTAGTTCAGGACGTTGAAGCTTCCGATCTGGAGCGTGCCCCCGACATCCTCGGGCTCGGCCGGGCGGGGACTGGCATCGACGAAGGTGTTGTCGCCGTCATCGATCGCCCGCAGGCGGTAGGCGCCGGCCGGTCCGAAGCCGAGCACGCCGGTCAGGTCGGTCACGGTATCGCCCATGCGCGGCGCGGTCGCGGTGCCATAGCCCGGCTCGGTCGGGTCGGCGGCGGAGACGCCGAGGCCGTCATCGTCCGGGTCGAAGCCGTCGAGGTTCTCGATCGGCTGATTCTGCGCGTTGAGCCCGTCGTCGTAGACGACCGTGCGGGCGCCGATGCTCTGGAGATGCGCGGCGTAGCCCGCGGCGCTCGGGTCGTTCGTCTGCGTGTACGAGTAGGGGCGGTTCCCCGCGGTTTCGTCGATGGCGCCCGCGAGCCCGTCGCCCTCGCCCGCGTAGAGCTCGATCTCGCCGAAGCGATCGAGGTTGAACTGCTCGGTGACGGTCAGGGTCTGCGGGATGGTGACGAGCATCCCCTCATAGGCCTCGAGGTCGGGCTGGAAGCCGGCCGTGACGGACCCGGTCGCGCCCGCGGCGGGAAGGTTGAGCACGGTCGCAAGGGTGCTCACGTCCGCGACGGCGCCCGGCGCGACGACCTGGATCGCCGCGGCGCTGCTGACGACGAACTGGGTCTCGCCGTTGAACTCGGTGATGGTGCCGGTGACCCGGACGCGATCGCCCTCGTTGACGTTCGCGCGCAGGTTGCCCGAGCCCTCGTAGACGAAGATGCCTTCGGAGGTCAGGGCGTTGCCGTCGCTGTCGGACGCTTCTTCCTGGAGGTAGAAGCCCCCGAGGTTGCGTCGCCCATCGGCATCCCCGTTCTGGAAATCGCCGACGACGATCGCCTCGATCGTCACGGTGCGGCCGGCGAGCGGGCTTCCGCTGCCGCTGCCCTGGACCTCGCTGATGCGGGCGAACTGGATGTCGTCGCTGACGATCGTGCCGGTTGCCGTCGGATCGGTGATGACGGCCTGACCGGAGAGGGGCGTGAGGTTCGACAGCGCGAGGCTGAAGGTCTCGTTCTCCTCCACGAGGGCGTCGTTCGTGATCGCGACCGTGACGATCTGCGTGAGCGGGCCGCCCGCCGCGAAGGTGAGCTGGCCGGCGGCAGCGGTGAAATCGCTTCCGGCGGTCGCGGTGTTGCCCTGCGTCGCGTAGTCGAGCGAGAAGGCGCTTGCATCGTTCGAGCGCGACACCGTGAAGGTCGCGGTGCCGGCCGCCTCGTCGACCGAGACGTCGCCGATCGAGACCTGCGTCGCTGGCTCGTCTTCCCTGGGTGTGCTGGTGACCCGGATGTCGTCGACGCCGACCCACTCGTCGTTGCCGACCGCGTTGGTGGTGAGGATCCGGACCTGAAGCTGGGGCTGGTCGGAGGCCTCAGGCGGAAGCGTCACCCTGACGGGGGTAACGCTCCCGGCAACGCTCGGCCCCTGCGTGGCATCGGCGACGTAGCCGGCGGGCAGGTTGATCCAGGCTCCCGCGGCGCCGAGGCGGTACTGGACGGCGATCGGCTGAACTGCGTTGTCCGCCGACCCGTCGAGGTCCCGCGCATTGAACGCGAGGACGATGTTCTCATGGCTCGTCGAGTCGAGATGGATGACGAGACTCGGCGCATCGGCGGTCCCGGACCCCTGCAGGGCCACGACAGGGTTCGAGATCTGGAACTCGGCGACGCCTCCGTTGGTGATGTTCGTGCTCGTTTGGTTGGCGATAACGTCGGCGGTACCGAGATTCTCGCCGGTGACCGTCTGCGGATCGACGTTGGTTGGAGTCCCGGAATTGATGTCCCCGAGATAGCCCACGATCGCGGGCACGCCGGTCCAATCGTCGTTACGGGTGATCAGGCCGGTATCGCTCCAATCCTGCGTGAAGTCGCCCGTCGCGAGCCGATGATACTCGTCAGACATCGTGCCGTCCTGTCCGTTGATGCGGGAGGGAGCGCGTCACCGCGCTTGAGGTTGTAGATCGATACAATTGCAGTCGATGAAGGCAAATGTGCCGGAGTAATCTAATACGGCGGCCATGATGCGATGAATAACCTCACCGGACCATATATTAGCTGGCTCAATTGCTTTCTGTTAGACCGCGTATACGCTCGCAATTCGGGGCGTCTGTCTGGAGGGCGCATGTGAAGGCTTGATGACGACAAGCCGTCGGATCGTCAGGGATGGCGCGCCCGAGTCTCAGGGTTCGCGCGATCGTCAGTCGTAGCGTGAGGGACGGCCCGACCTTCGTTCCGGAGCGCCGATGGATCGACGCGCTCGTGGTCGGGCGGGGCGTCGCCTGCCGCCGCCGCCGACGAGCGCCTCAGGCCGCTCCCGACATCGTGAACGTTCCGGCGACCGGGAGCGCCGCCCGGGACCGTCAGCTCTCAATCGAGTCGCTCGGGAGGTCGGCACGGCGCGAGGCGGTGACACCTCCCGTCAGGCAGCCGACGACGTAAGCGCCGAAGATCAGGGCCGAGGCCTCGAGCCAGAAACCCGGCGATCCCGCAATGAGGCTGCTGACGGCGAGACCGGCGAGCCCGATCGCCAGCGCGGCGAGGATGAGGGCAGTGGCGCGGGCAGGCCAGCTCGACGGAAGGTCGCTCAGGCCGCCGACGAGCGTTCCGAGGATGAGGCCGGCGAGGAGGGCCGGCTACAGTGTCGCGAAGAGAAGCATTATGGCGCGTCCCCCTGCCGCAGTCGCGTCACGGGCGCCGCGTGAATCCGATGCCCTGGCGTTCGGAGGGCGACCGGTCGTCAGGCGCCGCGACGACCCTGTCGACAGGGATGCCGGCCTTCGTCAGGTAATCCAGGATCACAAGGGCGCGCTGCCGCGGAAGGTCCGGCTCGGGCGCTGCAGGAGCGTTCGCCACGGCCTTCGCTTCGGCGGGTTTCGCCGGCGGCTTGCTCCCCGGGGCGGCGTTCGCTGCCCGCGATCCGCCCTTCAGATTGTCCGTCTTCCCGGAACGTGCCTTGCCCGCATCCGCCACCGGGTCCGGCCTTGGCGGCGTCGTGTCGACCGAGGCGGTGCTGTCGACCACGGCCGTGTCGAGGACGGGCTTCGCGTCTCGCGGAGCGGTGCCGGCCGGGTCGGCGTGACCCGACACCTCGATCCGCGTGGCGGGACAGCTCTTGGCGAGGGCGGCGAGCGCGTCGAGGAGGGGGTAGAACTCGGGCGTCAGGACGGTGCTGCCGGGCGTGAAGCGAAGAATCTTGCCCTCGACCGCCTGCCCGAATGCGGCCGCGCAGGCGGCTTCATCGCGGGGCTCGGTCTCGCCGGGCGCCCTGATGGCGACGTCGGATTGCCAGCTCGCCGGGAGCGAACGCCGGAAATCCGACGCGATACGCCCGGCGCTCTCGCGGTAGAGGCTCTCGCCGCTGAGCTTCACCGTCCGGTCGGCCAATGCCGCCTCGCCCCTCGCCAGCGTCGAGAGCGATCCGAGCGCGAGATCGAGCACGGCGGGCAGCTCGGCCGGCGCGCCTTCCGCAATCCGCAGTCGGTCGACGACGCGCTCGTGGAAGAAGCGCGGCCGCAGGGCGGCGAGCAGGCGCTCCCGGACGCGGTCGTCGGGCAGATGGCCGCTCAGGGTGACGCTCTCGGCCTCTCGGCGAATGGTGACCCGGTAGGGCGAGAGTGGCCGCGTGCCGAGCCTCACCGTCCCCTCGCCGATCCCGGCAGGCCTTGCATCTCGGATGAACGCGCCGACCTCCGAAGTCGCCTGACGGTCGAGCGCGGTGCCGACGGCCGAGAGCGTGGCGCCCGCAAGCTCGACGCTGCCGTCCTGCATCAGGCCGGCGACCCGGAACATGAACCGGGTCAGGGCAGCCGGGTCGATGCCCAGATCGAGCCCGCGGGCCGTCCGGGTCCGGTCTTCGACCGTGGCACCTTCGGAGATTTCGGACGCGAGGGCGCGGATCTCGGCGCGCGCGGCCTCCGAGATCACGTTGCCGGAGAGGACGAGGCGGCCGGGCTCGCGCGACACGCTGAACCGGAAATCCTCGACCTTCGCGGGCAGGATCTCGGCCTTGGCCAGGGTGTAGCCGTGCGGCAGCTCGGTGAGCGCCGCGCGGAAGCGCTCGTAATCGGCCGCGCTCGCCGCCTCTCCGGCGAAGGACAGGGTCGTGTCTTCGATCGTCGCCTTGGCGCCCGGCAGGAGTTCGCCGAGCCGGGCGAGGCTGTAGGCCGAGGCGGTCCCGAAATCCGGAGGGGCGCCCCTCGCCCGCCGCGAGCCGTCCCGCAGAGTCACGCCAGCCGGAAGCGCCGGCGCGAGAAGTCGTGCCGATCCCGCCGGGCCGATCTCCGCAGGCCGGCTGCCGGCGATCTCGATCCGGTCGGACGCGGAGCGCGTCGCAGTCCAGACGAAGGGCGAGGCCGGCTCGACCAAGCCGATCCCGTTCTCGAGCCGGCGCAGGCCGGGGAGCGCGTCGAGCTGGCGGAGGGCCGCTGCCCGCGCCTCGGCGCTCGGAGCTTCGCCGCTCACCGAGAGGTCGCGGCCCTGCACGCTCGCGACGAGCCAGGGCTCGGCGCCCGCCTCACCCGTCGCGGCCACGACCCGGGCCGCCTCGCCCGCGAGCTCCGCCTCGATCCGCGGCGTGCCGAGATGGATCGCCGCACCGATGATGAGAGCGAGCACCGGAAGACCCGTGAGCCAGCCGAACCGAGCGAACAGGGTGCTTTGCGTGGGGGCGGACGGCACGGTTGACCTCGATGGCGCGGGGCGGCGCGCAGCCGCTCGGCGATCACGTGGTGAGGCCTCAACTTCACGGCATCATGAAGGCTGTGCGGCTCAGCCCTCCGCTTCCTCCCGCAGCATTTCCAGGGCCAGCCAGCGATCCTCGGCCTCGGCAAGCTCGGTCTCGGCCTGGGCGAGAAGGCCCGAGGCCTTCTCGAATCGGGCCGGGTCGCGGGCGTAGAGCTGCGGGTCGGCGAGCACCGCGCGCAGACGCTCGATCCCCGCCTCGAGCTTGGCGATCCGCTCCGGCAGCGTCTTCAGCTCGTGCTGGTCCTTGAAGCCGAGCTTGGCTCGGATGGGGCGGGCGCCGGAGGCCTCCAACCGCTCCGGCCTCGCCTTCTCGGCCTTCGGTCCCTGCGCGGCCTTGCGGGCCGCAATCCCCTCCCCGCGCTGGGCGACCATATCGCTGTAGCCGCCGGCATACTCGACCCAGCGGCCCTCGCCCTCGCTGACCAGCACGCTGCCCACCACCCGGTCGAGGAAGTCACGGTCGTGGCTCACCAGGATCAGGGTTCCGGCGTACTCGGTCAGCATCTCCTGAAGGAGGTCGAGGGTCTCGAGGTCGAGGTCGTTCGTCGGCTCGTCGAGGACGAGGAGGTTCGAGGCCTGCGCCAGCGCACGGGCGATGAGGAGGCGGTTGCGCTCGCCGCCCGAGAGCACGCTGACGGGCGTCCGCGCCTGTTCGGGCGCGAACAAGAAATCCTTGAGGTAGCCGATCACGTGGCGGCTGACGCCGCCCACCGTCACGCTGTCGCCCCGACCACCGGTGAGGACGTCGGTGACGGTCATGCCGGGTTCGAGCACCGCGCGGGCCTGGTCGAGCAGCGTCATGCGCAGGTTCGTGCCGAGCCTGACCGTGCCGGTATCGGGCGCGAGGCTCCCGGTCAGCAGGTTGATGAGCGTGGTCTTGCCCGCCCCGTTCGCGCCGACGATGCCGAGGCGGTCCCCCCGCATGACCCGGAGCGAGAGGTCGTCCACGATCCGGCGGTCGCCGTAGGCTTTGCCGATCTGCTTGGCCTCGACCACCAGCGCGCCCGACGCGTCCGCCTCGGTGGAGTTCAGCGTCGCCGTGCCGACGGGGCGCCGGTCCTCGCGCCGCTCCTTGCGCAGGGCATGCAGGTTGCCGAGCCGGCGGACGTTGCGCTTGCGCCGGGCGGTGACGCCGTAGCGCAACCAATGCTCCTCGTCCGCGATCTTGCGGTCGAGCTTGTGTCGGTCGCGCTCCTCCTCTTCGAGGAAGGCGTCGCGCCAGGCCTCGAAGCCCGAGAAACCCTGCTCGATCCGGCGCGTGACGCCGCGGTCGAGCCAGACCGTGCTGCGCGACAGGGCCGAGAGAAAGCGCCGATCGTGGCTGATGAGGACGAGAGCCGAGCGGCTGCCCTTGAGCTCGGCTTCGAGCCACTCGATCGCCGGCAGATCGAGATGGTTGGTCGGCTCGTCGAGCATGAGGATATCGGGCTCGGGCGCGAGCGCCTGGGCGAGCGCCGCGCGCCGCCCCTCCCCGCCCGACAGATTCGTCGGGTCCTCCGCGCCGGTAAGCCCGAGGCTCTCAAGGAGGTAGCGCGCCCGGTAATGATCGTCGCCGCCCATCAGGCCCGCCTCGACGAAGCCGAGCGTCGTCTCGAAGCCTGAGAAGTCGGGCTCCTGCGCGAGATAGCGGATGGTGGTGCCGGGCTGCAGGAAGCGCACCCCGCGGTCGGGCTCGAGGAGCCCCGCCGCGATCTTGAGCAGCGTCGACTTGCCCGAGCCGTTGCGGCCGACGAGGCAGGCCCGCTCGCCCGGCGAGATCGCGATCGCGGCCTCCTCGATCAGCGGGGTGCCGCCGAAGGTGAGCGCGACGTCTTGCAGGGTCAGGAGCGGTGGGGCGGCCATGCGCCGGCTTATGGCAGCGCCGTGCGGCGCGAACAAATCCGCTGGGCGTACGGACCTTACGCCACCGGCCCCGTTGGCGAGGGATCGGGCGTGATCTGCGGCGAGGTGCCGGGATCGTTGATCGGGATCTCGGCCGGTCGTCCGCCCGGCGCTTCCACCGGGGTTTCCCCCGGAATCTCGGGGCCAGGGCTCGGAATCGGCGTGTGCGGCGGCTCGTAGGGCGTCTCGGGGACCGGCGCCTCAGGAATCGGACCGGGATTTGCCATGCGCCGCCTCGCGAAGCTCAAGGATTACGCCAACGAAACGGATGGCCGCAAAGGCCGGTTCCGCACGCCGCTCCGTACTACTTCTTCGTCAGGAGGAGGTTGCCGCCCTCCTTGCCGATCGACTTCTGGATCTTTTGCGCGAAGAGAGCGAGGAGCAGCGGAAGCCGCACCTCGATGCGTACCGTCTCGGGCCGCACGTCGACCTGACCGTCGACCTTCTGACCCATGGCCGCGACCGCGAAGTCGAGGCGATCGCCGGTCCAGGCCATGGAGTCGACGGCGACGCCGGCCTTGAGGAGCATGCCCTTCATCTGGTCCAGCCCCTCCGCAATGCGGCGCCTGGCCTCGACAGGGCCAAGCTCGTGCGGAAGTTCGACGATCAGCGGTTTCGGCATCGTGTCACCAGAGCCCCTTAGCTTTCGAGCACCCCATGTGGTGCCGACCGCCGGACGAACAACGCCGGCCGGTAGCGGATGGCTCAGTCGACGACGGTCAAGGCGACCTTCGCCACGCCGCCCATGCCGAGCGCCCGAGCCGAGCCGCGGGCGAGATCGATGATGCGCCCATGCGCGAAGGGGCCGCGATCGTTGATGCGGACCACGACCGAGCGGCCGGTGCTGGTGTTGTGCACGCGCACGCGAGTGCCGAAGGGCAGCGTGCGATGGGCGGCCGTCATGCCGTTGGGGTTGAAGCGCTCGCCATTCGCCGTGCGCGAGCCGCTCGCATACCAGGAGGCCGCGCCGGTCTGCGCCATGGCTGGGAGGCCGATCGAGGCGAGCGTGAGGGCGGTGCCGAGAACAGCGACGGTACGGACAGGCTTCATGTTCATTCGCATTCCCTTGCGCCTTAATAGGCTTGTGCAACGGGTGCGGAAAATGAAGCCAATGACGGCCAAAATGAGACAAGATGAATATGGCAGAGCTTGTCACGTTTTTGGCGGATATAGCTTGCTCTATACAACTGCAGGACGAATAAGTACTTATTACTTCGAAATACATTGCCGAGGCGGATTGCTCCCCGCCCGGTACAGACTTCGAAGGCATTCACGAGAGGGCACGCCGAGCGGCGGTGCCTGCGCTCGCACCGCCGCCCTGCGTCTCGCGAAACCCTGCCCTGCTCGCAATCGGGAACTTTCGGCGCGTCGCGTCACCGAGGAGCGTCGTTTCCCATCCTTAACGCTCAGCGCTTGGACCCCGCGAGGTGCGTCAGAGCAAGAGTTCAGTGAGACGAGCTTAAAACAAGCAGTGTCTGCCGGAATTATAAGTATGCGTATTCGATTGCAAACCGAATTACGGGTTTATACTTGGATCTATTGCCTAGGCAAAATCTGCAGCCCCAAATCGAGACGCATTTTCCCGGCTCTGGCAACCCGGCCTTTACCCTAACGGGGCCAGAGTCGCGTTGTCAGTCGCGTAACCGGTGTTTGCCATGGCTTCCCCGCGTACCGCGGTCGCCGGCACCGCCGCCCGGAATAAAGTCTCGCGTACCGGGCGGCTCGTGTCGGCGCCGCGGATGGGTCTCGTACCCTCCGTCCAGCGTCTCCCCCTCGATGAGATCCTCGTCGGCGACTGCATCGCCGCCATGAACGCGTTGCCGCCGGCCAGCGTCGACTGCGTCTTCGCGGATCCGCCCTACAATCTCCAGCTCGGCGAGGGCGCGCTCCTGCGCCCCGACCACAGCCGCGTCGACGCCGTCGACGACGCGTGGGACCAGTTCTCGAGCTTCGCCCAATACGACGAGTTCAGCCGCGCCTGGCTCGCCGCCGCGCGCCGCGTGATGAAACCGAACGCCACGCTCTGGGTGATCGGCTCCTATCACAACATCTTCCGGGTCGGCACGGTGCTGCAGGACCTCGGCTTCTGGATCCTGAACGACATTGTCTGGCGCAAGGCCAACCCGATGCCGAACTTCCGGGGCAAGCGCTTCACCAACGCCCACGAGACCCTGATCTGGGCCTCGCGCTCGGCGGACTCGAAGGGCTACACCTTCCATTACGAGGCGCTGAAGGGCGGCAACGACGACGTCCAGATGCGCTCGGACTGGTTCATCCCGCTCTGCACCGGCGACGAGCGCCTGAAGGGCGCCGACGGCCAGAAGGTTCATCCGACCCAGAAGCCCGAGGCTCTGCTTGCCCGCACGATCCTGTCGGCCACCAATCCCGGCGACGTGATCCTCGACCCGTTCTTCGGCACCGGCACCACGGGTGCGGTCGCCAAGCGCCTCGGCCGCCGCTTCATCGGCATCGAGCGCGAGACCGTCTACGCCGATGCCGCCCGCGCGCGCATCGCGGCGGTCGAGCCGCTCTCGACGGCCGCGCTCCTCGTCGCGCCCACGAAGCGCGCCGAGCCGCGCGTCGCCTTCTTGAGCGTGATCGAGGCCGGTCACATCCGCGCCGGCGAGACCCTGACCGATGCCCGCGGCCGCCATTCGGCGATCGTACGGCCCGACGGCACCCTGATGGTCGGCCCGGCTTCCGGCTCGATCCACAAGATCGGCGCGCTGGTCCAGGGGCTTCCCGCCTGCAACGGCTGGGACTTCTGGCACGCGACCCGGGCGGGCAAGCCGGTCGTGATCGACGTTTTCCGTGGCAAGATGCGCGCCGCGATGGCCGGGGCTGCCTGATCGGCTTCTCGGTCGAGCGCCGCCTCTCTTCGCGAGGGGCGGCGCTCAAGGCCGGGGGTGATCAGCGCTTGCGCGATGCCGGGCGTTTGGCGACGGAACGTTTGCGCGGCGCAGCGTTGTGCGCAGGCGGGGCTTCGCTGGTCTCGTCATCCGGCTCCGTTGCAGCGATGACCCGCGGCAGCGGCTTCGGCACCGGCCGGAGCCTTGGGGCCGGCTCGGGTTCAGGTGGTTCAGGCTCGTCGAGGAGAGGCGCGGCGGCCGGAGGTTTCTTCGGACGGCCGCGGGGCGCTTTCGGCGCCTCGGGCTTTGGGTCGAAGGCGTGGGCCAGCACCTTCTTCATCACTCCGGGCAGCGGCTCCTCGGCGAGGTCGCGGCGCGGTGTGAAGCGCATCCCCTCCGGCGCGACGGTGCCGAGGCCGACGCGGGCAAGAAAGACCGTCAGATCAAGCGGAAAATGCGTGAAGCCGTGATGCACGATCCCCGGCAGGCGCCGCCAGCGCGCGTCGAGGGGCGCATCGAGCAGGGCCCGGGCCGGATCGTAATCGGCCGTCCATTCGCTCGTCGGCGGCTCGGCCATCGCGCCGAGCAGGCCCTCGGCCGGGCGCGTCCGCAGCAGTACCGCTTCGTCGCCGCCGCGGATCGCGACGAAGGCGGCGCCGCGCCTCAACACGCCGGGAACCTTCTTCACCTTGCGCGGAAACGTCTCCTGGAGGCCGAGCGCCCGCGCCTGGCAGGGCGCCATCCAGGGGCAGAGCGCGCAAGCCGGGCGCTTCACGGTGCAGATCGTGGCGCCGAGATCCATTACGGCTTGCGCGAAATCACCGGGTCGGTCGGCCGGCACGAGGTCCTGGGTGAGCGCCCGGATCGCCGGCCGGGCCGCCGGCAGCGGCGTCTCGATAGCGAACAGGCGGGTCACCACCCGCTCGACATTGCCGTCGACCGCGGCTTCCTGCCGGTCGAAGGCGATCGCCGCGATGGCCCCGGCCGTGTAGGCGCCGATGCCGGGCAGGCGCCGCAGGCCCTTGGCATCGTCCGGAAACCCGCCCGCGGCCGCGACCGCCTTGGCGCAGGCATGGAGGTTGCGCGCCCGCGAGTAGTAGCCCAGTCCGGCCCAGGTCGACATCACGGTCTCCTCGGGCGCCAGCGCCAGCGCCTGCAGGGTCGGGAACCGCTCCAGGAACCGGGCGAAGTAGGGCTTCACCGCCGCGATCGTCGTCTGCTGCAGCATCACCTCCGAGAGCCAGACGCGGTAGGGGTCCGGCGTCTCGCCGGGGAGCGCTCGCCAGGGCAGGACGCGGCGGTGCCGGTCGTACCACACGAGGAGGTCTGCGGCCTTGGGCCTGGGATCGGGGGTGGGCATGGGCGCCCGTCCTTACAAGCAGCGCCAGGTCCGGCAAAGGCGTTACGCTCGACCGCTCGTCGCATCTGCTGCGAGAAAAAATGCCCGTTGCCGCCGGGCAGGACCTCTCGCGGAGGATGTCGGCCCGGTGCCGGTTTGTGACGACGCGCCGGCATCGTATGCTCGGCATCCGCATCTGGAGGAACGTGTGAAGCGCATGGCGCGTGTCAAACCGCTCGCCGATCTGGTCGAGGCCTGCATCGGTCCGTCCTTCGCGGCCCAGGGCTTCGCCTCGACCGACATCCTCGCGGCCTGGCCGGAGATCGTCGGCGAGCGCCTCGCCCGACACTGCCAGCCCTCGAAGCTGGAATGGCCGCGCCGGCGCCGGCGGGACGAGGAGGCACGTCCCGAGCCCGGCACGCTGGTGGTCCGGGTGGACGGCGCGTTCGCCCTCGAGCTGCAGCATCTCGGCCCCATCGTGATCGAGCGGATCAATGCGCATTACGGCTGGGCCTGCGTCGGCCGCATCGTCATGCGTCAGGGTCGGATCGGCGGTGGCGCCCGCAAGGCCGCGCCGCCGCCGTTGGACCCGGTGCAGCGGGGTGAGGTGGCGCTCGCCGTGTCCAAGATCGAGGACGCGGCGCTCCGGGAGGCGCTCGACCGTTTCGGCATCGCGGTCGCCGCCGATTCGAAGCGCTGAGCGGCGCCCGCGGCGGTCTAACGGCTTGTCAGGCGTGCGCGAGGATTCTACCGCAGTGGAAATCTCGGACTTTCCGCGAACGGAGCCCGTCACCTCCATGATCACCCGGCGCGACGCAATCAAACTCACCGGTCTCGCCGTCGGCGCGGCCGCCCTGCTGCCGCACCTCTCGCTGGAGGCCATCGCGCAGGAGGCCAACCTTTCGACGCTGATGGAGCCGGGCCCGCTCGGCGACGTCTGGCTCGGGCCGAAGGACGCGAAGGTCACGATCATCGAATACGCCTCGATGACCTGCTCGCACTGTGCCGCCTTCCACAAGAACACCTGGCCTGCGCTCAAGGAACGCTACATCGACACGGGCAAGGTCCGCTTCACCCTGCGCGAGTTCCCCCTCGATCCGCTGGCGACGGCCGCCTTCATGCTGGCACGCTGCGATGGGGAGGCGAAATACTACCCCATTACGGACCTGCTCTTCGATCAGCAGGCGGGCTGGGCCTATGTCCGCGAGCCGCAGAAGCCGATCGACGCGCTGGAGCAGATGCTGCGCCAAGCCGGCTACTCGAAGGAGAAGTTCGAGAGCTGCCTCAAGAATCAGGACATCTACAAGGCCGTGAACGCCGTGAAGCAGCGCGGCCTCGAGACCTACAAGGTCGATTCCACGCCGACCTTCTTCATCAACGGCGAGCGCTACAAGGGCGAGATGTCGATCGAGGGCATGGAGAAGGTGATCAAGCCCATCCTCGGCGCCTGATCGCCCCTCATGCGCAAAGCGGGAAACTCGCCGTCCCGGACTTTCAGGAAAGCCGGTTTTCGCATTTCCCGCAAACACTTAATGGATGCAGGGCTTGCCTTGACACCCTGGTTGGGCGAAACTATGGTGCGCCGCGCTTTGGGGGTGTCGCCCCGAGGTTCCCTCGCATTTCGTCGGTGTGGGTCGTCGCCATGAATGGCAGCGACGCGGACGGTGGAGGCGGGAAGGACCGGGACGGCGATCTCTCCGCGAGGCTCAAAAGTCTTGAGACGAAGATTGAACGGAAGCGGCCCGAGGCCTCTCCCGCTCATTCGTCGCGTTCGGGATCGGCCGGAGGGCCTTCACCCCTCGGCCAGGCGATGCGGCTCTCGACGGAGTTCATCGCGGGCGTTATCGCCGGGGGCATTCTCGGCTGGATGTTTGATCATTACCTCGGGACGAAACCCTGGGGGATGATCGTCCTGCTGATGCTGGGCTTCGCGACCGGCATCTACAACGTCATGCGTGTCTCGGGCTCGTTGCCCAGGGCGCCGACGAAGAACCGCGATCCCTGAGGGGAGCCGGATCGGTGGACCGCCGCGCGGCGGTCGATGAGGGTGGCGGGCGCGGTTCGCGTCGGGTGTCAGAAGGGCGGGAGCGGCAATGGCCGTAAAGATGGATCCGATCCACCAGTTCGAGCTGAAGCCGCTGGTTTCGTTCGGTCATATCGGCAACCAAGAGATCGCGTTCACGCAATCGGCCCTCTACATGTTCTCGGCGGTGGGGATCATCGCGCTCATCACCATCGTCGCTACCGCGAACCGGTCGGTGGTGCCCGGCCGCATGCAGTCCATGGCCGAGATCTTCTACGACTTCATCGGCTCGACCCTGCGCCAATCCGCCGGCCACGGCAGCGAGCGCTTCATGCCGCTGATCTTCTCGCTGTTCATGTTCGTGCTCGTGCTGAACATGCTCGGCATGATCCCCTACGCCTTCGCGGTCACGAGCCACATAATCGTCACCTTCGCGCTGGCGCTCCTCGTGATCGGCACCGTCATCGTCTACGGCTTCATGGCGCACGGCACCGGCTTCCTGAAGGTGTTCGTGCCGTCGGGCGTGCCCGGCTGGCTGATGCCGATGATCGTCGCGATCGAGATCGTCTCCTTCATCTCGCGGCCGATCAGCCTCGCGGTTCGTCTCTTCGCGAACGTGCTCGCCGGCCACATCGCCCTCAAGATCTTCGCGGGCTTCGTGCCGGCGCTGCTCGCCGCCGGCGCCTGGGGGATCATCTCCCCGCTGCCGCTGGCGCTCAGCATCGCCGTCACCGCCCTCGAATTCCTGGTCGCCGGATTGCAGGCCTACGTCTTCGCGACGCTCGCCTCGATCTATCTCAGCGACGCCCTGCATCCCGGCCACTAGCGGCGGGTCAACCCTTTCCGTCCCCGGTCCGCGCTCGCGGCCGGTTCTCTCCACGCAACGAACGCACGACCTTTAGGAGCATCTCATGGATCCCCAAGCCGCCAAGTTCATCGGCGCCGGCCTGGCCTGTCTCGGAATGGCGGGTGCCGCCATCGGCCTGGGCAACCTCTTCGGCCAGTTCTACGCCGGCGCGCTGCGCAATCCGTCTGCCGCCGACGGCCAGCGCGGCAACCTGCTCCTCGGCTTCGCCCTCACGGAAGCGCTCGGCATCTTCTCGCTGCTCGTCGCGCTCCTGCTCCTGTTCGCTGTCTGATCACTACGGTCGGCCGGCACCGGCCGGGCGGAGGACCCGAGGGTCGCTCCCGCCCGGCCGCGTTCCGAGACCTCTGCACGCACGACGTTTAAGCGAAGGACGACATGGCTCAGCCGGCCTCCCCGACAGCCCCCAACCAAGCCACGGTCGTGGTGCCGGATTCCGAGCATGGCGGCGGCTTTCCGCCGTTCCAGAGCCATACCTTCCTGTCCCAGCTGATCTGGCTCGCCCTCGCCTTCGGGCTCCTCTACTACCTGATGGCCAAGATCGCGCTGCCCCGGATCCAGGGCATCCTGCACGATCGCGCCACGCGCCTGTCCGGTGACCTGGACGAGGCCCACCGGATGAAGGCCGAGGCCGAGGCTGCGGGTGCCGCCTACGAGCGGGCCCTGAGCGAGGCCCAGTCGAAGGCCCGCGCGATTTCCGCAGACACCCGCAACAGCGTCGCTCAAGAGACGGACGCCAGGCGCAAGTCGCTGGAAGCCGAACTCAACGAGCGCTTGGTCGCCTCCGAGGCGACGATCAAGTCGCGGACCGCCGAGGCCATGGGCAGCGTCCGCGGGATCGCCGCCGAGACGGCGTCTGCCATCGTCGAGCGCCTGACGGGCCACAGCCCCGACCAGGCCGCTCTGAACCGGGCCCTCGACAAGACATCGACCGCCCACTGACGGGCGATCCGGCTTATTGATTTCGCATCCGGCCCGGAAAGGCCCGATGCCTCGATGATCGTGGGACGACGAGCATGTTGTTGACAGCAGAATTCTGGGTCGCCGTCGCCTTCGTCCTGTTCATGGTCGTGGTCTGGAAGGTCGGCGGCTTCAAGCAGATCACGGCGGGGCTCGACGGCCGCGCCAAGCGCGTGCGCAACGAGCTCGACGAGGCGCGTCGCCTTCGCGAGGAGGCGGCCGGCGTTCTGGCCGATTACAAGCGCCGCCGCGCCGAGGCCGAGAAGGAGGCCGAGGCGATCGTCGCGGGAGCCCGCGAGGAAGCCGAGCGCATCGCGGCCGAGGGCCAGGCCCGGCTCAACGAGTTCATCACCCGCCGCACCAAGTCGGCCGAAGCCAAGATCGCGCAGGCCGAGGTCCAGGCGACGGCGCAGGTCCGCTCGGCAGCGGCCGATGCCGCCGTGCGGGTCTCGGAGGTCATCCTGAAGGAGCGCATGCAGGGCGAGGCGGCCCAGGACCTCGTCCGCCTCAGCCTCGGCGAGGTGCGCAACCGTCTGCGGGCATGAGCGGGCGTCGCTCCCATCGACGATGAAGCCGTCCCGCGAGGACGGCTTTTTCATTTCCGGACTTGGGCGATAGCCGCCCCGCGAAAGTTCCGTCGACATCATCCGAGGCCCGATGCAGCCGATCGTCTCCATCGCCAACCTGTCGAAGGTCTATGCCTCGGGCCTCGCGGCCCTGTCGGACGTGAACCTCGAGATCCGGCGCGGTGAGATCTTCGCCCTGCTCGGGCCGAACGGTGCGGGCAAGACGACCCTGATCAGCATCGTCTGCGGGATCGTCACGCCAAGCGGGGGACGCATCCTCGTGGACGGCCACGATATCGCCCGAGACTACCGTGCCGCCCGCAAGGCGATCGGTCTCGTGCCTCAGGAGCTCACCACCGACGCCTTCGAGACGGTCTGGGCGACGACGAGCTTCAGCCGCGGTCTGTTCGGGCTGAAGCCCGATCCCGCCCATATCGAGCGCGTGCTGCGCGACCTTTCCCTCTGGGACAAGCGCGACAGCCGGATCATGACCCTGTCGGGCGGCATGAAGCGGCGGGTGCTCATCGCCAAGGCGCTGGCCCACGAGCCGCGCATCCTCTTCCTCGACGAGCCGACCGCCGGCGTCGACGTGGCCCTGCGCCAGGACATGTGGCGGCTCGTGCGTGGTTTGCGCGATCAGGGTGTCACGATCATCTTGACCACGCACTACATCGACGAGGCCGAGGAGATGGCCGACCGCGTCGGCGTGATCCGAAAGGGCCGCATCATCCTGGTGGAGGAGAAGGCCGAGCTCATGCGCAAGCTCGGTCGCAAGCAGCTCACCCTGCAGCTCCAGAGTCCCTTGGTGCAGGTGCCTCCGGCGCTTTCCGGCCACCGCCTCGAACTCGCCGCCGGCGGCGGAGAGCTCGTCTACACCTACGATACCAGGGGAGAGCCCACCGGTATCACCGCTCTGCTCACCGATCTCGCCGCAGCGGGAATCGCCTTCAGCGACCTGCGCACCAGCCAGAGCTCGCTGGAGGAAATCTTCGTCGACCTCGTCCGGGAGGATGCATGAACTGGCCGGCGGTCCGGGCGATCTACGGGTTCGAGATGGCGCGCTTCTGGCGCACGGCGCTGCAGAGCATCGTGGCGCCCGTGCTCTCGACCTCGCTCTATTTCGTGGTGTTCGGCGCGGCCATCGGCGGGCGCGTCACCGATATCGGCGGCGTGCCCTACGGTGCCTTCATCGTGCCGGGGTTGATCATGCTGGCGCTGCTCACCCAGAGCATCGCCAACGCCTCCTTCGGCATCTACTTCCCGCGCTTCGCGGGCACGATCTACGAGATCCTGTCGGCCCCGGTCTCGCCCCTGGAGGTGGTGCTCGGCTATGTCGGCGCCGCGGCCTCCAAGTCGATCCTGATCGGGCTGATCATCCTCGCCACGGCGGCCCTGTTCGTGCCTCTGCGGATCGAGCATCCGGTCTGGATGATCGCCTTCCTGCTCCTGACGGCGGTCACCTTCAGTCTGTTCGGCTTCCTGATCGGCCTCTGGGCCGACGGTTTCGAGCGGCTGCAGCTCGTGCCGCTCCTCATCGTGACGCCACTGACCTTCCTCGGCGGCAGCTTCTACGCCATCGACATGCTGCCGCCGTTCTGGCGCACCCTCAGCCTCGTCAACCCGGTCGTCTACCTGATCAGCGGCTTCCGCTGGAGCTTCTTCGGCACGGCCGACGTCGGCGTCGGGATCAGCCTGGCAATGGTGCTCCTGTTCCTCGCCCTCTGCCTCGGGGCGGTGACCTGGATTTTCCGTACGGGATACCGACTGAAGAGCTGAGCCGGCGCTCACGACCGCTGCGCCAGGAAGGCGAGGACGCCCTCCCGGTGCAGCTTGTCGCCCACCGCCGTGCTGTGGTCGCGGTTCGGCAGTTCGAGGGTGCGGGCGTCCGGCATCAGGGCGGCGAGGCCGGCCGCCGAGCCGGCGACCGTGTCGAGGGTCCCGACGGTGACCAGCGTCGGCACCTCGATCCCCGAAACCTCTGCCCGCGAGAGGGTCTGGCGCGAGCCGCGCATGCAGGCGGCCAGCGCCCGCAGATCGCTCCTGGTCTGCTCGGCGAAGGTGCGGAAGGCCGCGGCCGTCGGGTTCGGCGCCGGCGCGCCGGCGGGTGCTTCCAGGGCCTCCGCGATGCCCGCCGGCAGGCCCCGGCCCTCGACGAGGTGCAGCCCGAGGCCGCCGAGCAGCAGGGACCGGACCCGGTCCGGATGGTCGAGGGCGAGGAAGGCGCCGATCCGGGCACCCATCGAGTAGCCCATCACGTCCGCCCGCTCGATGCCGAGATGGTCGAGAAGGCGGCGTGCATCGCCGGCCATGAGGTCGGAGCCGTAGGCCTCCGGATCGTAGAGCTTCTCGCTCTCGCCGTGGCCGCGGTTGTCGAGGGCGATCGCACGGTAGCCGGCCTCGGAGAGCTTGCGCACCCAGAGCGTGTTGACCCAGTTGACCAGGTGGTTCGAGGCGAAGCCGTGGATCAGCAGCACCGGGTCGCCCTCGGCGCCTTGCGCAGCCGGCACGTCGATGTAGGCGATGCGGACGCCGTCGGAATCGAAGCTCTGCATGGAAATCCGTGCGTGCGGGACGGGCCGGTCCTCGACCGCCTTCCGGTTTCGAATGCGACCCGCCAAGACCGAGGGCCGACGGTTCGGCGGACGGCGTTGCAGACCGGCGACTGAGTTCGGCCCCCCGCCTAACACAGGTTGCTTCATCGAGTCAGCGTGCACGGGACGGGTGTCCTAGCCGCCGGACGTCATCCTTCGCCGTCGGTCGGCTTCTCCGAAGGTCCGTTGCCGGGCAAGTCCGCCTCCTCGCTGGCGGCGGCGATCATGTAGCCGAAGCCACGGACCGTGCGGATCATCGGCGGAGCGCCGTCCGGGTCCACCTTGCGCCTGAGATACCGGATATAGACGTCCACAAGCTTCGAGCCCGGGTCGAAGCCGAGGTTCCAGACGTCGCTGAGCAGCCGGGACCGGCTGACCACGGTCTCGGCGTTCTCCATCAGGTAGACGAGAAGCGCGTATTCCCGGCCGGTGAGCGGGATCTCGCGGTCGCCGCGCCAAGCCCGCTTGCCGCCGACATCAAGCCGAAGGTTGCCGACGGAAAGCATCGGCGCTTGCGCCCCGGTCGCCCTAGCTTCCTGTCGGCTTCGACGGATCAGCGCGGTGATCCGCGCCAGAAACTCGTCGAAGGCGAAGGGCTTCGTGAGGTAATCGTCCGCGCCGCCGGTCAGCCCATCGATCTTGTCCTGAAGGCCGTCCTTCGCCGTCAGCATGAGGATACGGCTCTCGCAACCCTCCTCCCGCAGCGTCCTGCACACCTGCAGGCCGTCGATGTGCGGGATCATGCGGTCGAGGATCATCAGGTCGTAGGGGTTCGAGCGGGCCATCGCGAGCGCCTCCCGCCCATCGCGGGCGAGTTCGACGGCGTAGCCCTCCGCCTCGAGCCCTCGCGCCACGAAGGAGGCGACACGCCGGTCGTCCTCCACGAGCAGCATCTTCACGGCCATCTCACCTCCGCAGCGGCAGGTTGAGCGTCACTTTCGTGGCGCTGCCCGGCTCGCTTTCTATCGTGATCGTACCGCCATGCTTCTCGATGATCCGCTTGGAGATCGGAAGGCCGAGCCCGCTTCCCTCCGCGACGCGGGTTCTGGCATCGTCCCCACGATAGAAGTGCTTGAACACATGCGGCAGATCCTCAGGCGGAATGCCGTCGCCCTTGTTCCAGACCATGACCATGCCAAGCTCCTCGCCGGCGAGGACCTGAACCTTGATCGTGCCGCCGGCCGGCGAGTATTTGACGGCGTTGTCCAGGACGATGACCATCGTCTGCTTCAGGCGCCGCGGATCGGCGTAGACCTCGATCGGCGCCTCCGGCACATCCAGAGCGACGGTCATGCTTCGTCGCGCCGCGAGCACGGCACCGTCCCGCGTGGCCTCCTTGGCCACGTCGCGAAGGGAAACGAGGGACCACTCGAAGCTGGCTTGGTCGGCTTCCGTGCTGGCGATGGTGAGGAGCTCGTCGACGAGCCAGCCCATCTCGATCGCCTGCTCGGCGATCCGGGTGAGGGTGTCGCGGTAAACCTGCACGGGCTTGGGCTTGCCCCGGAGCGAGACTTCCGCTTCGCCCCTCAGAACCGTGAGCGGCGTGCGGAGTTCGTGGCTGACCTCGCCGAGGAACTGGACGCGAAAGCGGTCGAGTGCGCTCAGGCGCGCATTGGCGAGCTCGAGCTGCTCGGTCCTCTGCGCCACCTGCTGCTCGAGGGCCGCGCTCCCCTCGAGGATCTCCGCGCGGCGCTCGCCGAGCTCGCTCGCCATCTCGTTGAAGCGTCGCGAGAGCAGCGCCAGCTCGCCGCTGCCCCGGTCATCGATGCGATGATCGAGCTTGCCCTGCCCGATCGCGGAGGCTCCCTCGGTCAGGGCGCCGATCGGACCCACCAAGGACCGGCCGAGCAGGAAGCCCCACACGAGCGTTGCCGATAGGAGCCCGAGGAAGGTGAGGCCCGATGCCACGGCGAGGCGTCTCGAGAGATCGTTGGCATCGTCCTCAGCCTTCGACACGTCCGCGCGTTCGTTGGCCATCGCTATGACGATCATCTGATCGAACTCCGCATCGAGACGGTTCTCGATCTGATCACGAAACAGCGCGACCGCCTCGCTCTTCCGGTCGGTCCCATTGAGAGCGAAGGCGCGCTTGGCGGCATCATCGACCTCGTTCAACATCGTTCGCATGCGATCGAGGCGCTTGAGTTCGCGCCGCTCCCGGTCTCGGACGTCGCCATGGCCTGCGTTCACGGCCACGCGCCGGGTGCGGTCGTAGAGGTTCGTCATGGCCGCCTTGACCTGCGCGCTCGCGCCCTCGAAATCCTCGCGCTCGTCCTCCCCGAGAAGCAGCACTTCGGCGATCTGCTCCGAGTAGCGGTTGGCGTGCACCGCGAGCTGAACCATCGCCTCGAGTTGCTGATGCGCCTGCTTGACGCCTTCCAGGTAGTTCCGCGTGGACGCTTGCGTCACGACGCTCACGACTCCGGTCGTCACGATCGCGAGCGAGACGAAGACGAGGAACAGGAGGATGCGGGTCCGGATGCTCACGGGACCTGACGCTGCACCCGCTTGCGTGATCTCGGACGCCGGTTACCGCTTGGCTCGCGCCGTCTTGCGATACCAGCCGTCCCCAGCCTGGGTGCTGCGCAGGATGCGCCTGCGGGTGTCCGCCTCATCTGGGTCCTCTGCCCGCACGACGGCCGCGAGGTCGGTCGTGCTGCGCTGGAAGGGAATGACCTGGACGAGCGGCGTGCCCTTCTCCAACGTGTAGATCCCGTCCGGCGCGTTCGCGAAGAACGGGAAATGGATCAGCGAGTTGTACTCGTCCGTATCGACGACACCGGAGATGACGTCGAGCACGCCGTTGTCGCGATTCAGCGGCGCGACGAACAGGCAGCTCCAACCGGGTGGCGTGCGAATCGTCCAGTAGTTGTACATCTTGCAGGGCGGTCGCGGGAGGGCCGGATGGCCGGCGACCTGGAAGGGCGCGTGATTGCCGACCATGTCGCGGTCGAATTCCCAGCCGGCGTTGACGGTTCGACCCTCGTCCTTGACTTCCAGCCGCACCGTGGCGGCGAGCGGCAGGATCCAGCCCGCGCTCATGGCATCCAGAAACGGCATGCAGCGCTTGACCGTGATGGCGTTGTTGGTCGGGCTCAACACCTCCTTGTCGATCGCCGGCACCTTGCGAAACCAGTCCGGAAGCTTGTCCCGCGCCGGGTAGGGCTCGGCGATGACGCCCTTGTCCTGCGGCCGGCACAGAAATTCGATTTGCCCCTGGGCGGCCTGCGCCTTGTTCCTGAACCAGATCATCCCGCCTCGCGATCACGCATGACGACTGTCGAACACGCCAAAGCGGGCCGGGCCCCATGGCCCGCACCCGCCTCGACTTCAACGGATCGAGGGTCGATCAGTCGTCCCAATCGTCGTCGTCGCTGCTGTTGGACGAGCTGTTGCTGGAGGAATTCGAAGAGCTGTTGGAGGAGCTGTTCGACGAGCTGTTGCCGACCGAGTGGAGAAGCTTTTGATCCTGCTCCTCGATCGTGACGCTGCGCTCCACCGGCAGCGTGACCGCCTGGGCGGGCAGAGCGGCAGTCAACGAGGCCGCCGCAGCTAGCGTGGTGATCGTGATGCTTTTCATCATTCGAGCTCCAATGTGACGGAAGACAAGACTGATCTTCCGGCACAGAAACGGCACGACACCAATGCTGTTCCTCTTCTCTCCATTTTCTAACCTGCCTTTAGGGTCGCTCTCATTTTTCGCTGTCGCAGCAACGACTCTATAGCGAATGAATAGGACAAGATAGGAAGAGTATTGTCGGAAGACCTTATTGGGTTCCCCGTGGTCGGGGCTGGCCGAACGATACGTCTCCCCCGGTAACGGCGGCCTTCGCCCGCAGTTGCGGCCAAGCCGCGCCGATGGCATCACCGCCCGATATGAAGGACACGCAACCCTACGGCACCTACGTGCCGACCGGTCTCGTCGCGCGCATCGCCGCGCATACGCAGACGCTCTCCGACCGAACCTGGCAGGGGCGCCGCCTCGCGCTCTTCCTGCGCCGCATCGCGATCTCGATGCTGCGGGGGCAGCCCCTCGACGTCGAGCGCTACGGCGCCCGGATGCGGCTGCACCCCTACAACAACAATTGCGAGAAGAAGGTGCTCTTCACGCCGCAATTCTTCGATCCGGAGGAGCGCGCGATCCTCAAGGAGAAGCTGCCGCCCGGCTGCACCTTCCTCGATATCGGCGCGAATATCGGCGCCTACGCCCTCTTCGTCGCGGCCTTCGCCGGCCCGCGGGCCCGCATCCTCGCCGTCGAGCCCCAGCCCGACGTCTTCGACCGCCTGACCTACAACATCGCCCAGAACCCGTTCGGCACGATCAAGGCGGTGGCCTGCGCGGTGGCGGACAAGGCGGGCGAGCTGACGCTCTTCGTCGACCCGCGCAACCGCGGCGAGTCGAGCCTCAAGATCGTCGGCACCAACGAGGGCGCCCAGATCCGCGTGCCAGCGGTGACGCTGCTGGCGCTCGCCGAGAGCGAGGGCATCACCCGCATCGACGGCATCAAGCTCGACGTGGAAGGCGCGGAGGACCTGATCCTCGAGCCGTTCCTCCGGGAGGCGCCTCCTGCGCTCCACCCCAGGCTCATCCTCGTCGAGAACGGCACCGACCAGTGGCAGATCGATCTGCCGGGCCTCCTGGAAGGCCACGGCTATCGCCGCATCGCCACGACCCGGCTGAACCTGATGTTCGAGCGGGCGTGCTGAGCGGGATCAGATCGCCCCGCCCTCCCGCCGACCCAGCGCCCGATCGAGCTCTGGCAGAAGCACGACGCTTTCCTGCTCGTTCGGATCCGTCCGCGCGATCACCGCGACGCAAGGAACGCTGTCGCTCGGGTTGTAGGGCAGGTGCGGCACGCCGGCCGGGATATAGAAGAAGTCTCCTGCCCGCACGACGGCGTGGTGTTCGAGCGTCTCCCCGTACCAGCAGCCGGATTCGCCGCTCAGCACATGGATCGCGCTCTCATGCGCCTCGTGCTTGTGCGCCTTGGCCCTGACGCCCGGCGCCAGGGTCACGAGCTGCATATGCAGGGCTCGGGCGCCGACGCTCTCGGCGGAGATGGCCACCGCGTAGTCGAGCCCCTGCTTGCCGGTGAAGGTCTCACCCGGCCGGACCAGGCGACAAGTCGGAGATGATGCGGGCTCGGTCATCGGCTCACTCGCGCCGGCCGCTCCGGACCGGTCGCTGAGCATCGTCCGGTCCTCGGCAACCGGCAAGTCCGGTGCAGGGCCTGGATCGCCGGACGAGCCGCCCCTCGATCAGGGCTGCCGGGAAGCGCATGGGACGCGGTGCCTCCTCGACGGAACCGATGGCGGGAATGCGTGTCCCGCGTTACCTGGCCTGCAGCGCCGCACAGCACCGAAACGGATATCGATGACCTCCACCGTACCCCAGACCGTCACCGCCTCCGTGCTCGTCATCGGCGACGAGATCCTGTCGGGACGGACCAAGGACAAGAACATCGGCACCATCGCCGAGTACCTCACCGCGATCGGTATCGAGCTGCGCGAGGTGCGGGTGGTGCCGGACGAGGCCGACGAGATCGTCGCCGCCGTGAACGCCTTGCGGGCCCGCTACAGCTACCTGTTCACGACCGGCGGCATCGGCCCCACCCACGACGACATCACCGCCGATTGCGTGGCCCGGGCCTTCGGCGTGACCATCGACGTCGATCCGCGCGCGAAGGCGATGCTGCTGGAGCGCCACAAGCCCGAGGATCTCAACGAGGCCCGCCTGCGCATGGCCCGCATCCCGGCCGGGGCCGACCTCATCCCGAACCCGATCTCGAAGGCGCCGGGCTTCCGCATCGGCAACGTCTTCGTCATGGCCGGCGTGCCGGCGATCATGCAGGTGATGCTCGACGCGATCGGGCCCACGCTCACGACCGGCCAGCGCATGCTCTCGGAGACGATCGAGGCCGGAAACCTGCCCGAGGGCACCTACGCCTCCGCGTTGGCAGCCGTCGCGGCCGCGCACCCGACGGTCTCGATCGGCTCCTATCCGGCGATGGTGCAGGGCGGCTTCGCCAACCGCATCGTGGTGCGGGGGAAGGACCCCGAGGCCGTCGGGGCCGCGCGTGAGGCGGTCGAGGGTCTGGTGGCCGAGCTCAAGCTGGGCACCTGACGGGCCTCGCCCCGCGTCCGGCTCAGGCCGCCAGCGCCCGGTTCACCGTGGAGCGAAGGTCGGCCAGGGAGAAGGGCTTGGTCAGGACATCGGTCACGATGGCGTCGAGGCCCCGCGCCCTCTCGCGCTGATCGGCGAAGCCCGTCATCAGGAGGATGGTCAGGTCGGGGAAGTCGCGCTTGGCGGCCAGCGCCAGGGCGATCCCGTCCATCAGCGGCATCCGGATGTCGGTAAGCATCAAGTCGAAGTCGCCCTGCGCCTCGGTCAGACGGTCGAGCCCGTCGCTGCCGTCGCTCGCGGTCACGACGGCATGGCCGTCGATCTCCAGGCCGCGCTTCAGAAAGCCGCGCACCGTCTCTTCGTCATCCACCAGCAGGATGCGGGCCATCGGTCCCTGCTCTCCGATCTACGTTCGATCACAAGGGTGCGTCTCAGACGTGTCAAGACGTGAAGAGCGCATCGCGTTCCGGTTGCGCCCGGATGTGCGCAAATGTCGCCGCAACGCTTCTCGTCAGGTGCCGCCGAACAGGTCCGGCTCGCTGCTGTCGTAATCGACGAGACCGACGAACGGCAGCTGGCGATAGGCGTGGGCGACGTCCATGCCGTAGCCGACGACGAACACGTCGGGGCAGGTGAAGCCGACGAAATCCGCGTCGATGGTCACGGCGCGCTTGCCGGGCTTCTCGAGAAGAACGGCGGTCAGGACGCGGTTGGCGCCGCGCGCCATCAGCAGGTCCTTCGCGAAGACGAGGGTCCGGCCGGATTCGAGGATGTCGTCGATGAGGAGCACGTCGCGCCCGCGAACCTCGCTCTCGACGTCGCGCAGGATCTCGACCTGACCGGAGGAAACCGTCGCCGTCCGGTAGCTCGAGAGGTGGACGAACTCGACCTGCGGGTCGAGCCCGACCCGGTGCAGGCTGCGCAGCAGGTCGGCGGCGAACATGAAGCTGCCCTTGAGCACCGCCACGACGAGCAGGTTCTCGGGCCGCGCGGCCAGGATGGAGCCGGCGAGTTCCTCGTTGCGGCGGGCGATGGCGGCTTCGTCGAAGAGGACGCGGACGCGTCTGGCGGGACTGCTCATGAGGCAGCCATATCACGGGTGTTTGGCGCTGGCATCGGCCTTGGCGTCGAGCTTGGCTTCCGAGGCGGTGATGGTCGCGAAGCGGACCTGGACCGACCGGCCCTCCACGGGCGGCGTCGACAGGCTGGCGCGGAAGCGGGCCGTCTCGCGGTTCTCGAGCACCGGCCGCGGGGCGGGCAAGGTCCAGCGGTACAGGCTCTGGTCGCGGCCATCGCGCACTTCGACCTCGATCGGAGGAACGGTGGCGGCTCTGGCCGCGATCCCGACGAGGTCGCCCTCCACCACAAGCTGGGTCTGGCCGCCCTCCCCCGGGACTTGGTAGGCGACGACGTCCCGCAGCTCCAAGCCGCGCAGGTTCACCGGCAGGCCGAGCCGGGCATAGACCCCGGCGCTCTGGGGCATCGCGCGAACGACGCTGGTGCGGGCGAGAAGGGCCAGCGGCAGGCTCGCGAGCACGGCGAGGCCGATCGAGGCGGCAAGGGACAGCCGCGGGCGCCGCTTGCTTGATACCGCCTTCTTCTTGCGCCCTCGCGCCTTCGGCTTCTCGGACGGAGGCGGCGCCGGCGCTGGGTCGGGATCGCCGAAGGAGACGCCTTCCTCGGCAAGCGCCGCCTCCCAGGCGTCGAGCGCGGCCTGGTCGTCGACGCGACCGCTCGCCGGCTCCTCCCCGCGCTCGGCCGCACGGGCGGCGGCCACGTCGTCGGGCGAGATGAACCAGGTTTCACGGCAGGCCGCGCAGCGGACCGAACGGCCCTCGCTCCCGACACGATCGATGTCGATCACATATTCGCTTGCGCAGGCCGGGCAGACGATCAGCATGGCGAATTGGCGCTCAACGGCTCGATCGGCGGTTGCCGGTGCTCGAAAAAAGACTCACACCGTTCTCGCGCAACGCAGTTAATCGTCCGTGAAGCGAGGGATTCGCGTGGGCGGCGCTTCGGCGGGGGGATCGTGTCGGATCGGGTAAACGCGGAGAGCTTGCTGCCCGGAGCTGAGGAGCCGGTCGTTCAGTTCGAGCATGTCGGGATGCGCTACGGGCTCGGACCGGAAGTGTTGAGCGACGTGAGCTTCCAGATCGCCCCGCGCTCCTTCCAGTTCCTCACCGGGCCGTCGGGCGCGGGCAAGACCACGCTCCTGCGCCTCATCCTGCTCGCGGTAAGGCCCACCCGGGGACTCGTCTCGGTGTTCGGGGAAGAGGTCAGCGGCATCTCGAGCGAGGCGCTGACGGGCCTGCGCCGGAGGATGGGCGTGGTCTTCCAGGATTTTCGCCTGCTCGATCACCTCACCACCTACGAGAACGTGGCGCTGCCGCTGCGCGTCCAGGGCCGCGCGGAGACGAGCTATCGGGCCGAAGTCGTCGAATTGCTGCGATGGGTCGGATTGGGCGAGCGCATGCACGTCCTGCCGCCGCTGCTCTCGGGCGGCGAGAAGCAGCGCGCCGCCATCGCGCGGGCGCTGATCGCCCGACCGGAGCTGCTGCTCGCCGACGAGCCGACCGGCAACGTCGATCCCGGCCTCGGCCGGCGCCTGCTGCGCCTCTTCATCGAGCTCAACCGGCTCGGGACATCCGTCCTCATCGCGACCCACGACTTCGCGCTCATGGACCTCGTCGACGCGCGCCGCCTCGTCCTCGGGGACGGGCGCTTGGCGGTTCAGTCCTGATGGGTGAGGTCGGCCCCCCGCCCCGTTCGGTCGCCGCCCACGGTGCGACCGAGCCGGCCCTGCCGCTGACCTTGCGGCGGAACGCACCCCTCGTCCCGACGGACTCGGCGGCGAGCCGGGCGCTCGCCGCCGTCATCGCGATCCTGACCTTCCTGGCAGCCCTGTGCGCCGGCGCCGCCGAGATCGTCGCGTCGAGTGCCGACCAGTGGCAGGGCACGGTCGCGCAGGAGGTCACCATCCAGATCCGCCCGAGCCCTGCCCGGGACATCGAGGCGGATGTCGGCCGCGCCGCAGCCATGGCTCGGGCGGCCCCGGGGATTGCGGCCGCCCGCGTCTTCACCAAGCAGGAGGCGGAACGTCTGCTCGAACCCTGGCTCGGAAGTGGCCTCGACCTCACGGACCTGCCGGTCCCCCGTCTCATCACCCTCAAGCTCGGCCGCTCGCCCGAGCCGGACCTGAAAGCCTTGCGGGCCTCGTTGACCGAGGCCCTGCCCGGCATCGCGAGCCTCGACGACCACGCGCTCTGGCTGCAGCGCCTCTCCACCATGGCCAACACCTTCGTCGGGATCGGGGTCGGCATCGTCGCCCTCGTCCTCGTCGCGACGGGGCTCGCCGTCGTCTTCGCGACGCGGGGCGCCATGGCGGGGAACCGCGAGGTCGTGGAGGTGCTCCACTTCGTCGGTGCCGACGACGACTTCATCGCCCGCGCCTTCCAGCGCCGCTTCTTCCGGCTCGGCCTGCGCGGCGGCGTCATCGGCGCGAGCCTAGCGCTCGCCGCCTTCGCCCTGGCCGGGATCGTCGCCCGCAACTGGCGCTCAGGGCCGGCTGGGGACGAGATCGAGGCGCTGTTCGGCACCTTCCAAGTGGGGTGGCGCGGCTATGCCAGCGTCATCCTGATCGGCGTCATCGCCTCCGTCGTCACTGGCATCGTCTCCCGCCTCACGGTCCGGCGCTTCCTGGCCTGACCAGAACCGGTCATCTCCTTGTGAGGACGAGGGTTTGTGGGCGACCTTGACTCCGGTCTTCACGTTTTGTGAACTTTTCACCCACGAAATGCTTGCCTGTGGCTTGCCCCTTGGCCGCCTCAATCGAGGCTATCCTCCCGGAGAATGACCACGCGGATGTCGAGCGACCGCACCATGAGGCCCTTCGAAGCGTTCGGCTGGGCCTGGAGCGAGACGCGGCGACCCGCGACAGGTCGGAACAGCATGCGTGTGCTGAACATCGGTGCGGTGCTGCTCGGCCTCGCGGCGGTGGGTGCCGCAGCCCTTCTTCTCGGGTTTCTGGCTTTCGTGACCCGCCTCGACCGGGACGAGCGGATCTTCGCAGAGCGGGCCGACGGGATCGTGGCGCTCACCGGCGGCGCGCAGCGGATCGGCGATGCGATCGACCTCCTGGCCGGAGGCTATGGGCGACGCCTCCTCATCACCGGCGTGAACGAACGAACCAGTCGCGACGAGATCGCCCGCCTCAACCCCCGTCAGCGGCACTGGATCGATTGCTGCGTCGATCTCGATTACCGGGCACGCAACACCATCGGCAACGCCATCGAGACGCGGCGCTGGATGCGCCAGCACGGCTTCAACACCGTCGCCGTCGTGACGTCCAACTATCATATGCCGCGGACGTTGATCGAGCTCGAACACGCTCTTGCCGGCGGTGAACGGGTCGTGCCCCACCCCGTCGTCACGGACGGCCTCGACGCGGGGCGGTGGTGGCAGCACCCTTCCTCGGCCCGCCTGCTGGCATCGGAATACGCGAAGTTCCTCGTCGCCTGGGTTCGCACGCGGTTCGAGAGCGATCCGGAGAGTTCCCGCGCCGCGATCCTGATCGGTCGCGGAAAGCCGGTGAAGCGGGTGGCCGAGCCGCTGCTGCGCGGGAACGACTAAGTCGGCGCTAGAGACCTTTGCAGCTCTTGCGCACGAGACCCGAGAATTCCTTCTCCGAACCCTGGACCTGCGACAGGCGCTCGCTCCGCTCGGCGCCGGACAGGCAGCGACCGTAGACCGACGCGACCCTCCGCATCGTCTCGACATGGCGCCGCCACACGCGGCAACGATCCGCCTCGTCCGAGCCGGCCTGTTCGAGCTGATCGATGGCTTGGCGCTGCATCGAGCTCGCCACCAGGACATCGCGGGCGCAAGCCGTGTCGGTGCCGGGCGTCTGCGCCGAGATCGGGGTGGCCGACCACAGGCAGCCGACGAGGACCAGCGCATACCGCACGCCGGTCACGCTGCCTGCGAGGCCGAGGTATGGGTGAGGAGGGCATAGAGCGCGCTCGCATCGCGGGCCGCGCGGATGCGCTCCAGAATTCCGGGCTCGCGCAGGAGGCGCGCGACCTGCGCGAGCGCCTTGAGGTGCTCTGCCCCGGCTCCTTCCGGCGCGAGGAGCAGGAAGGCGATATCGACCGGTTGCCCGTCGAGGGCCTCGAAATCCACGGGACGCTCGAGGCGGGCGACGAGGCCGAACAGGCGATCGAGGCCGGGCAGTTTTCCGTGGGGGATGGCGACTCCCTCACCGATGCCGGTCGAGCCGAGACGCTCCCGCTGCAGAAGGGTCTCGAAGACGGCCTGTTCGTCGAGCGCCGGCAGTCGGCGCACGGCCTGCGCGCTGAGTTCCTGCAGGATTTGCCTCTTGGCGCGCGCGCGCAAGGAGAACACCACGGAATCCGAATTGAGGAATTCCAGCATAGGCATAGAGGGTTGTTACCCTATCGGCGGAGACCCGCTCGGGTCCTGCTCGGTGAAGCGCGGCAGCGGCCGCCAGGCTCGCATCCGCACACGGCGCACTCGGTCGATGTCGTCCCGACGACGCTCAGGCCGCGTCCGGCGGGTCGACCCAGCCGATCGCACCATCGCTGCGCCGATATACGACGTTGATGCGCCCGGTGCCAGCGTGAACGAACACGATCACGGGGGCGCCGGTCAGGTCGAGGGCGGTCACCGCCTCGCTGACGGAGTGGCGCTTCAGGGTCTTGGTGCTCTCGGCCACCACCGGCGGATGGTGCTCCCCGCCCTCCTCCTCGTCGTCATCGAGGTCGTCCTCGGCTTCGCTCGGTGCGGCGAAGACTGCATAGGCGGCTTCGACGGTGGCTCCGTCGTGGTCCGCCGCGCCGTGATCCTTGAGCCGATGCTTGTAGCGGCGCAGGCGCTTCTCGAGCTTGTCGGCGGTCTGCTCGAAGCTCGCATGCGGGTCGTGGGCGGCGCCCGACGCCTCCAGCGTCAGACCCGAGACGAGGTGGAGAACGCAGTCCGTGCGATAGGCGCCTCCGTCGCGACGAAGGGTGACGTGACCGGACGAGGAACCGTTCATGTGGGAGTCGAGGTACTTCGCGAGGGTGGCCGCCATCCGCTCTTCGACACGCCCCCTCAGGGCTTCGCCGAGGTCCAGGCCGTGGCCCGTCACGCGCAATGACCCCATGATCCCTCCCGCTCCCGCCGTTTCAGCCGGCGAGTTAAGGAGCGTTGCGAAGGGAAGTCAACGCGAGCGGAAGGGCGCCGGGCGCCTCACCGGCCGGCATAGGCGAAATGCTCGCGACGCCGCTCGATCGACGAAGGGATCCGCAGGGATTCCCGGTACTTCGCGACCGTGCGCCGGGCGATGTCCACGCCCTCGTCGCGCAGCCGCTGGACCAGGGCGTCATCGGACAGCACGTCGCTCGGGGCCTCGCCGTCGACGAGCTGCTTGATGCGGTGGCGGACGGCCTCGGAGGAATGGGCCGCCGTGCCCAGGGCGCCGGGGATCGCGGCCGTGAAGAAGTACTTCATCTCCAGGGTGCCGCGGCTCGTGCCGATCGACTTGTTCGACGTCACCCGGGACACGGTCGATTCATGCATCCCGATCGCTTCGGCCACGGTCTTCAGGTTCAGGGGGCGCAGATGCGCGACGCCGTGCATGAAGAAGCCGTCCTGCTGCCGGACGATCTCGGAGGCGACCTTCAGGATGGTGCGGGCGCGCTGCTCGAGACTGCGGGTCAGCCAATTGGCCGTCTGCAGGCACTCGGACAGGAAGGCCTTGTCGCCCTCCGCCTTGGCGCCGCGGGAGACGCGGGCGTAGTAGCTCTGGTTGACCAGCACCCGCGGCAGCGCCTCGGCGTTGAGCTCAACGAGCCATGATCCGTCGGGGGCCGCGCGCACGAACACGTCGGGGATCAGCACCTCGACGGCGCGGGAGCCGAAGGCGCGGCCGGGCTTCGGATCGAGGCGGCGGATCTCCGCCAGCATGTCGACGAGATCCTCGTCGTCGACGCCGCAGAGGCGGCGCAGGGCGGCGAAGTCCCGCTTGGCGACGAGATCGAGGCGCGAGACCAGCGCCTGCATGGCGGGATCGAAGCGGTCGCGCTCGCGCAGCTGGATCGCGAGGCACTCGGCGAGGTCGCGAGCGGCGATGCCCGGCGGATCGAAGCTCTGGACGAGCATGAGGACGCGGCTGACGCTGTCGAGGCTCGTGCCGAGCCGCTCGGCAAGCTCGTCGATGGATTCGCGCAGGTAGCCGGCGTCGTCCACGGCGTCGATGAGGAAGCCGGCGATCAGGCGGTCGCCGGGGTCGCGCGTCGCGAGGTCGAGCTGGGCGCCGAGATGCTCGCGCAGCGAGATCTCGTGGGTGAGCGTCGCCTCGAAATCGGGCGCGTCGCCCTCGAAGCTGCCGCCGGTATTGCCGTAGGGCGCCGGCGTCAGCGAGAGCATGTCGCCCGATGCCGCCTCCTGCGTGGGAATCGCCGCCTCGGCCTCGAAGACGTTGTCGAGGCGCGTGTCGAGGTCGGTCTCGATCTGCGCCTGACTGGCGCCGAGCTCGCTGGCGAGCCAAGGCTCGGTCTCGCCGCCGTTGAAATCGCCCTCCCCGCCCTCGGATGGCTCCTCGGTGCCGGATCGCTCGGCTTCGCTCTCCGGCTCCGCGCGCTCGAGGAGCGGGTTGCGCTCCAGCTCCGCATCGACATAGGCGGCGAGATCGAGCTGGGAGAGTTGAAGGAGCTTGATCGCCTGCAGGAGCTGTGGCGTCATCACCAGGGCTTGGCCCTGGCGCATCTCCAGCCGTTGCAGCAGGCTCATGGTGTTGCCCCAACACGCGGATGACACCGGGCACAGCGCTTGATTCAGCGCTCACCCGTTTGCGGCACAAATCTTGCTTCTTCTGCCCTTCCGCAGATCTATCGACATCCGAGCCGCGCGTCAAAGCGTGTCGTCGGTCGACAGCGTCTGCGTCGCTGCGGGTGGCGCCCGGGACACAGGACCGCCTCCCCGCTCCGGACCAGCATCGGCCGCCGGGTGATAAGAAGTCCTTGACGGAGCCGGAGAATTCGGGCGCCCGCCGCTCCGGACCGGTCCGGCGGAGTTGTGCACAGCCTCTTGTGCGCGTGCGCTACCGAGCGATCCGCTAGAGGCGGAAATCCTCGCCGAGATAGAGCCGCCGCGCATCCTCGTTCGCCACGATCTGCTCCGGCGTGCCCTCGGTGAGGATGCGCCCGGTATGGGCGATGTAGGCGCGGTCGATGAGGCCCAGGGTCTCGCGCACGTTGTGGTCGGTGATGAGGACCCCGATCCCCCGCTGCTTCAGGTGCTTCACGAGGTCCTGGATGTCGCCGACCGCGATCGGGTCGATGCCGGCGAAGGGCTCGTCCAGCAGCATGAAGCTCGGGCTGGAGGCGAGCGCGCGGGCGATCTCGCAGCGCCGGCGCTCGCCGCCCGAGAGCGCGATGGACGGCGACTTGCGTAGGCGCGCGATGTCGAACTCCTCGAGCAGGGAATCGAGCTTGCGCTCCCGCTCGCGCTTGTCCGGCTCGGCGACTTCGAGGACCGCCCGGATGTTGTCCTCGACCGAGAGGCCCCGGAAGATCGAGGCCTCCTGCGGCAGGTAGCCGATCCCGAGCCGGGCGCGCTGATACATCGGCAGGTGCGTGATCGGCAGGCCGTCGAGGCTGATCGTGCCCTGGTCGGCCGAGACGAGCCCGGTGATCATGTAGAAGATCGTGGTCTTGCCCGCGCCGTTCGGGCCGAGCAGCCCGACCGCCTCGCCGTTGCGGACGGTGAGGCCCGCCTCGTGCACCACGGTGCGGGCGCCGTAGCTCTTGCGCAGGCCGCGCACGGCGAGGATGCCGGGGCCGCCGTGATCATCGAGGTGAGAGTTTTCCGCAGCAAATCGCTCCTTCTTCCGCTCCCGGCGGCCGAACAGGCGCGCGATGAGCGACGAGGAGCGCGTGGCGCTCGCGGGGACCGCGCTCGCGCGGCTGACGGCAACGGTCGAGGGCAACGCTGCCGCCCGGCTCAATTCACCTGGGCCCGCGGCTTGGGCGGCGGCTTGTCGGCTGCCGCCTCGGTCGGCTTCGCGGAGGCGGGCGGCGGACAGCCCTTGGCGCCCTTCGGGCCGTCGTCCTTCTGGGGAACGAACATCGCGGAGACGCGTCCGCCCGCGCCCGGATCCATGTTCGCGCGGCCGGTGTTCATGTCGTAGACGAGCCGCGAGCCGCGGGTGACGTTCTGGCACTGGCTGAGCACCACGTTGCCGGTCAGCACGATGCGCTTGGCATCCTGGTCGAAGACGGCGTTGTCGCCGGTCGCGACCTGGTCCTTCTGGACGACCGTCACCGGGCCGGCGCATTCGACGCGCTGGATGCCGTTCTCGCTCAAGGGTCCCGCCTTGGCCTCGGCGCCCTCCTCGGGAGCGGCCTTCGCATCGTCGCGCTTCTCCTTGCCCCGGCGATAGCGCACGGTCATGCTGGAGCAGCGGATGGTGCTGTCGCCCTGCACGGCGACGACGTTGCCGGCGAACACGGCCTTGTTCTCGCGGTCGAACACGTCGAGCCGGTCGGCATCGATCTTGATCGGCTCCTTGCCGCCACCGCCGAACGCGCCCATCGGCGCGCTTCGCTCCTTCTTCGCCGCGGCCGAGGTCTCGGCATGGGCAACGCCCGCCGCGAGGAGCAGGGCCGCGAGGGCCGTTCCCGCGCGCAGGAGGACGGACCGGCGCATCACGGGCGGCCCCTGCCGTCCGGGGGCTCGGCCGACGAGGTCAGGATGCGCGCGGCCGGCGCCGCGCCTTTGGCCGCCGGCGAGCCGTTGAACACCGTGCGGACATTGCCGACGAAGGAGATGACGCGGCCGTTGTCGACCACGTCCAGGCTGTCGGCCGTCACCTGCCCGGTCGGCACCGAGACGGTGACGGTCTCGCGGGACGACACGGTGCCGGCCTTGAAGTCGATCGCCGCGGAGCTCAGGCGCACCTCCTCGCCCTTGTCGGTCCAGAGGCGAATGTCGCGGTCGAGCTTGAGCGATTCGCGCGCGGTGTCGAACAGGCCGGAGGCGGCCTCGAGGTGGGCGACGCCGCCCTTGTCGTCGGTGTCGATCCGGCCCTTCATCGCCTCGAGCTCGACGATGGTCGGCTTGCGTACGTCCTGCAGCGCGGCGCTCGCCGTGACCTCGTAGCCGCGCTCGCCCTTGCGGAAGCCGGAGAGCTTCGGGCTCTCCATCCGGACCTTGGTCCCGGAGAGGCTGACCGGGCCCATGCTGACCTCGGCGGGAAGGTTGGCGAAGGGGTTGAGGAAGACCGCCGCGGCGACGGCCGCCAGCGACAGGCCGGCCGCGACCGGGATCAGGCGGCGCAGGGCCCGCACGCGAGTGCTGTGATTCCGAGCGCGCGCATGTGCACGGGTCCGCCGCGCGTCGCCGCGCGTCGCAGGCAGCCCCGTCTCGATGGCGTCGACCACCTGCATCGATGTCCCGTGTGATCGCGGCGGAAATCATCCGGCCCGCCGCCGGATCGGCTCCGCGATTGCTCGCGGGCGATGGCGAAGTTATGGCCGTGATCTTTCGGAATGATCAACCGTGCCGGTGATGCCGCGCAATCGGTTCTCGCGATGTGCGGGGACGCACGGGACTGGCCGCGCTCAGCTATGGGCGAAGATGTCGGCCTCCGCCCAACCGGCGAGGTCGAGCCTGGCCCGCGTCGGCAGGAAGTCGAAGCAGTTCTGCGCGAGATCGGTGCGCCCCTCGCGGGCGAGCATGGTGTTGAGCCGCTCCCAGGCCGCGTGCAGGTGGAGCACGTCGGAGGCCGCGTAGTCGACCTGCGCCTGGCTCAGCGCGTCGGCGCCCCAATCGGAGGATTGCTGCTGCTTGGAGAGATCGACGCCGACGAGTTCGCGCACGACGTCCTTGAGGCCGTGCCGGTCGGTATAGGTCCGCGCGAGCTTCGAGGCGATCTTGGTGCAGTAGACGGGCGCGGGCATCACGCCGAAGGCGTTGAACAGGACCGCGAGGTCGAAGCGCGCGAAGTGGAAGATCTTGATGACGGCCGGGTCGGCGAGGACGCGCTTCAGATGGTCCGGCGACGGGCCGCCGGGCACGATCTGCACGACATCGGCATCGCCGTCGCCGCGCGAGATCTGCACCACGCAGAGGCGGTCGCGATGCGGGTTGAGCCCGAGCGTCTCGGTGTCGATCGCGATGGCCGGGCCCGCGACGTAGTCGGCGGGAAGGTCGCCGCGATGGACGCGGATCGTCGGCTGGGCGGGCATCGGGCGGCTTTTCTCGGCGCGGGAAAGCGCCGGCGCCTAGCATCGGGCGTCCGGGCGGACAAGTCCGCCCGGACCAGGCCCGCCTACTTCTGCTTCGCGATGACCTTGTCCTTGATGCCCTCGTAGACGCTCTCGGAGAGGATCTTTTTCGAGACGAGCTCGTCCTTGCCCTTGTAGGGACGGCCCTTGATGATCGCGGCCGAGCGGGCCGAACCGATGCCCGGGAGCGCGTCGAGTTCCTCGGCGCTGGCGCTGTTCAGGTCGATCAGCGGCGCCTTCGCGTCGGCCTTGGCAGGCTCAGGCTTGGCGGCAGTGGACGGCGCGGCGGCCGGCGGCTTGGCCGTCGGCGTCGCGGGCGCCGGCGTCTGCGCGAACGCAGGGAGGGCGGCGAGGCCGGCGATAAGGGTCAGGCTGCGCAGAAGGGACGAAGTCATGGCAAGCTCCTGAAGTCGATCGCGGTCACGATGCCGGTCCCGACGGAGGAAGTCTCTAGTTTTCCCCGCTTGAACCGCATCTTAACGCTTAGCGGTGCCCCCGGATCTGGCCTTTGGCCACCTCGAGGACAGGCTCCGGCGAGCCGGGAACCCACAA
The DNA here is from genome assembly GCF_022179305.1 of Methylobacterium iners. GTDB lineage: Bacteria > Pseudomonadota > Alphaproteobacteria > Rhizobiales > Beijerinckiaceae > Methylobacterium > Methylobacterium iners. The sequence continues at coordinate 17,176 of NZ_BPQP01000049.1, read as the reverse complement.
GCGGTGACACGGCAAGCCGGAGCACCATCGGCGGTTCTGGGTCCGGGCTCCGCTCCGCGGCCCGGGAATGACAAGGGTGGGTCGAGTGTCCCCACGGGGAAGGATGGCAACCCCGGGTTCTGGCCCTGCATCGCCCCGGACGGGTCTAGTCAGGCGACCCTCATCCCGTTATAGACGCCTCCTCGAATCTCCGTCTGGACACGGTGCCGAGGCGATCCTCGCGAAGGAGCGCCCCAGCGCCTTTTTGCCGTAGCAGGACCTCGTCATGGCCGTTCCGAAGCGAAAGACCTCCCCCTCCCGGCGCGGCATGCGCCGCTCCGCGGACGCGCTCAAGGCGCCGACCTATGTCGAGGACAAGGATTCCGGCGAGCTGCGCCGTCCCCATCACATCGACCTGAAGACCGGCATGTATCGCGGCCGTCAGGTCCTCAAGGTGAAGTCCACCGAGGCCTGACGCCTGGCCCGGCGCCTGAGTCCCATCCGGTTGCTCGCTTTTTCGTCTCCCAACCCTTTCCCGGACGCCCGGAGCGTCAGCGGAAGGTGATGCGGGATCAAGCGAGGGACCGCCGCCTCGGCAGCCCGTAGTGAAGGGCGCAGGGGCTCGGACGCCTCGCGCCCTGATGCCTGGGTCGCGGGTCCGGCTCCGTACCGATCAACCGGAAATCGCGGTCAGGCGCGAAGCTGCGCCGTCTCGGCGTAGAGCGCGGCGGCGGCCCGGGTGCGGTCGCGGCGCGACGGTCTCAGATTCGGGTCGGCGCTGACCATGAGCTGAGCCAGGAAGCCCGCGCTCGGCCGCCTCAGCGCACGGCCGCGGGGCTCGGAATCCGCGGTACCCGGCAGCAGGACGAGCGCCTGGGACGCCGACTGCGCCGTTCCGGTTCGATCTGTCTCTGAACGCGACATCGCTTCCGCCTCCGCCGGGGATACCGGACGGATGGCGCAAGGGTTGGGCCGGCGTTAACCTTTCGTCAACCTTTTGCTGCCGGGGCGAAGCTCCGAACGCAGGTTGACGGCCGGGGTTACCGCGGAAGGAGCACCAACACCGTCATTCCGGGGGCCGCCCCCGGATCTGGCCTTCGGCAAGTCCGAGGACAGGCTCCGCGGAACCCGGAATCCAAAACCGCAACCTATGCCGGACTTGTCGATGTCGGCGGTTATGGATCCCGGGTTCGCCTACGGCGCCCCGGAATGACGGCGATCAGTGACCGAGCCGTCGTTTCCTCTGCGAGCAACACCCGTAGTCGACCTGAATTCGGGGCCCCAGCGGAGCGTGTGAGTGATCGTTACGAACGCAAGCGCCGTGTGCCGCCCCGTTCGTCAAACCCAGATCCGCCTACTTCTTCGCCAGATCTTCCAGCCGCGACTGCATCTCGGCCATCTGGCGCTTCAGCTCGTCGAGGTCGCTCGTTCCCGCGGAGGGCGGCGGGGCGGAGGGCTGCGTCCCGGTCGGCGCGTTCATTCCCGAGAGCGGGCCGGTCCCGAAGCTCGTGAACATCTTCATGGCGTCGCCGAAGAAGCTCATATTGGCGCGCACCTGCTCCTCCAGGGCGTTCTGGAACACCGTCGGGGCGAAGCTCTGGGTCAGCTTCTCGCGCAGGCCGTCCTGATCGCGGGCGAAATTCGCCATGGAGAATTCGAGGAAGCTCGGCACCATGGTGCGCATGCTGTCGCCGTAGAAGCGGATGAGCTGGCGCAGGAAGGCGACGGGAAGGAGATTGTCCTCGCCGGCCTTGTTCTCCTGCTCGAAGATGATCTGGGTCAGCACCGAGCGGGTGATGTCGTCCCCTGAGCGCGCGTCGTAGACGAGGAAGTCCTCGCCGTTCTGCACCATGCCCGCAAGATCTTCCAGGGTGACGTAAGTCGAGGTACCGGTGTGATAGAGGCGCCGGTTCGCGTATTTCTTGATGACCGTCTGATGCACCTTGCCGTTATCCGCCATCTTCTGCGGCCTCTCCCGACCGATCGTACCAGCGTTCATTCCTGCTCCTCCCGGACCAGCAGGGATCGCTGCGTTCCTGGAGGGACCTTAAGGCTTTCCCACGCCGACGAAAACAGCAATCTGCGCCTCGTCCCCGCAGAATAGTGCCATGCTCTGCGTACATCCCTTCGCTTCTTGCGATGGTAACCCGCTGGTATACGCAGGAGCCGTGCTTGACTTCACGAAGTCGAGGGCTTTCATCCCTTCAACGGCAGCGCGCTCCCGCGGGAGCATCACAAGGCAGCGCCGGCAAACCGAGGAGACCATCACATGGCAGCGGAAGACATCGTCATCGTCGGCGCGGCGCGCACGGCCGTCGGCTCCTTCGGAGGCGCCTTCGGCAGCGTTCCCGCCCATGAGCTCGGCGCCGTCGCGATCAAGGCCGCCCTCGACCGCGCCGGCGTGCCGGCCGACGACGTCGACGAGGTCATCTTCGGGCAGGTGCTGACGGCGGGCGCCGGGCAGAACCCGGCCCGTCAGGCCGCCATCAAGGCCGGAATCCCCGAGAAGGCCACCGCCTGGGGCCTCAACCAGGTCTGCGGCTCGGGCCTTCGCACCGTCGCGATCGGCATGCAGCAGATCGCCAACGGCGACGCTACCGTCATCGTGGCCGGCGGCCAGGAATCGATGTCGCTCAGCCCCCACGCCCAGTACCTGCGCGGCGGCCAGAAGATGGGCGACGTGAAGCTCGTCGACACGATGATCAAGGACGGGCTCTGGGACGCCTTCAACGGCTACCACATGGGTACGACGGCCGAGAACGTCGCCCAGCAATGGCAGCTCACCCGCGAGGAGCAGGACCTTTTCGCGACCCGCTCGCAGAACAAGGCCGAGGCCGCCCGCAAGGAGGGCCGCTTCAAGGACGAGATCGTCCCCTTCACCGTGCCGGGCAAGAAGGGCGACACCATCGTCGATGCCGACGAGTACATCCGCGACGGCGCCACCGTCGAGGCGATGGCCAAGCTCAAGCCCGCCTTCTCGAAGGACGGCACCGTGACGGCGGCCAACGCCTCCGGCCTCAATGACGGCGCCGCGGCCATCGTCCTGATGTCGGCCTCCGAGGCCGAGAAGCGCGGGATCAAGCCGCTGGCGAAGATCGTCTCCTGGGCGACCGCCGGCGTCGACCCGAAGGTCATGGGCACCGGTCCGATTCCCGCCTCGCGGAAAGCCCTGGAGAAGGCGGGCTGGAAGCCCTCCGACCTCGACCTGATCGAGGCCAACGAGGCCTTCGCGGCCCAGGCCCTGGCGGTCAACAAGGACATGGGCTGGGACGATGCCAAGGTGAACGTCAATGGCGGCGCCATCGCCATCGGCCACCCCATCGGGGCGTCGGGCGCGCGCGTCCTCGTCACCCTGCTGCACGAGCTCAAGCGCCGCGACGCCAAGAAGGGTCTCGCCACCCTCTGCATCGGCGGCGGCATGGGCGTCGCCATGTGCATCGAGCGGGTGTGAGCTGACACTTGTCATCCCGGGGCTGCCCCCGGATCCGGCCTTTGGCCGGTCCAAGGATGAACTCCGCAGAGCCCTGGACCCATGACCATAGGTCAGGCCTGATCAGGCACCGCCGGCGGCTCTGGGTTCCGGGCTCGCCTGCGGCGCCCCGGAATGACAATCCGTAGCGAACTCAAATCAAACAAAAAATCAGGAGGAAACCATGTCCCAACAGCGCGTCGCCCTCGTCACCGGCGGCACCCGCGGCATCGGTGCCGCGATCTCGAACGGGCTCAAGGCCAAGGGCTACAAGGTGGCCGCCAATTACGGCGGCAACGACGAGGCGGCGAACGCCTTCAAGGCCGAGACCGGCATCCCCGTCTTCAAGTTCGACGTGGGTGACGCCGCCGCCTGCGAGGCCGGCATCAAGGCCGTCGAGGCCGAGGTCGGGCCCGTCGACATCCTGGTGAACAACGCCGGCATCACGCGCGACGGCCTGTTCCACAAGATGACCTTCGAGAAGTGGCAGGCGGTCATCAAGACCAACCTCGACTCGATGTTCACGGTCACGCGCCCCGTCATCGAGGGCATGCGCAACCGCGGCTTCGGCCGCATCATCTTGATCTCGTCGATCAACGGCCAGAAGGGTCAGATCGGCCAGACCAACTACTCCGCCGCCAAGGCCGGCGTGATCGGCTTCGCCAAGGCGCTGGCCCAGGAGAGCGCGTCCAAGGGCATCACCGTCAACGTGATCGCGCCGGGCTACATCGCCACCGACATGGTGATGGCGGTGCCGGAGGACGTGCGCAACAAGATCATCTCGACGATCCCCGTGGGCCGCCTCGGCGAGGCCGAGGAGATCGCCCGCGCGGTGGAATACCTCGCCGCCGAGGATTCGGGCTTCATTACCGGCTCGACGCTCACGATCAACGGCGCCCAGTACATCGCCTGATCCCTCTACCGGACGGGAGCCCGAACTCCCGTCCGGTCCCGCCTCAGGGCGCGCCGACGCAGTTCGCGTAGAAGGTCGTGGTCGCCGGCCACTCGGAGAACACGCCCTTCACGCCGACTTGCCCATAGAGCACGTCGAGGAGGGTGAGCATCTCGCCGTCGCGGTCGATCGCCGGCCGGACCGACTTGTAATAGTACCCTCCCCCGGCGCCGAGCGCTCCAGCGACCACGCGACGAGGTCGAGGCCCGCGGCCTTCGCGGCGCGCGCGTAGGCGGACGGCTCGATCGCCCCGTCGGGGCCGAGACGGACGAGCATCCACAGGGGCGGCCCGAGCGTGCGCACGCCCATCGCGGCAAGCTCCGCCATCCCGGGTTTCCAGCTCTCGGGCTTCTCAGGATCGAAGGCCGGATCCTTCTCGTCGCGGCCGTCGAGCCAGATCGCCTGCCGGCCGAACGCGGGCTCGACCTTCAGCCAGTAGAGGACGTCGCGGAGCTGGAAGCTCTGGGGAAAGACGTCCGCGGGGGGGGGATGCCGGCGGCCTTATAGGCGTCGATCATCGCCTGGGCGTAGTCGTCCTGCGTGAACCCGTCGAAGGGCATCGCGACCTCCGGCGTCTTCAGCTCGGGGGTGAATCGGCGCCCCAGCGAGCGGACCAGCGCGATGTAGGCCTCGTGCGACATCAGCGTGCCGGTCGTGGCGTAGAGGTCAGTCCGCCAACGGGGCGTGGCGTTCATGAAGGCGGCGACGGAGCCGGCCGCCGGATCGCTGGCGTCCATCTTGCCCTTGAGCGACCCGAACTCCGCGAGCGTGAGATCGCTGGTGCAGCACTTCGCGGTGGCCTTGCGCCCCGTCGCCGGATCGGCCGGCTGGAAGCCCTGCGTGCACTTTGCCGCGAGGTCGGGCCTTGCCAGGATATCCGTCGTCGCATGGAGGTCGCATTGGGAATGGCGGCAGACGAGCTGCCGGTCCCGGGTGAAGGCGACGTCGCACTCGATGATGCCCGCGCCCATGCGCGCGGCCGCCCTCACGCCCTCCCGCGTGTGCTCCGGGAATTGCAGAGGCGCTCCCCGGTGAGAGATCGAGAAGGCGCGTGCGGTGTAGGGCCGATCCACGCCGCAGGCCTGCAGCCGCTCCTTGAGGGCGCCCGGCTTCATGCCGTCCACCAGGGCGAAGGGCCGGGGCCCGATCTGGGCGGGCTCGCCGGCTCGAACGGGAATTCCTCCGAGGAGGCAGGCCAGCATCGTCAATCCCGCAGCGATCCCGCGCATGCCCGTCTCCCCTAGCTTCCTCCGAGACGGCGAGGGTTAGCCCTGCCGCGTGACCGGCGCGTGAAGCCGGCCGGGTTGCCCGCCCGGGCGCCGGTGTGGGAGAGCGGGCCGTCCCGTCTTCGCATCCAGGTCCGTCGCCCGTGCCCTCCGCCACTCTGATCGGCTCCGGCGCAATCGTTCTGTGATCGCTGCTCGCCGTTCTCACCGCCGCGTCGGGCGCCGTGCCTCCCTTCCAGCTCGCCGCGATGACCTTCGCCATCGGCGGGCTTCTCGGCTGCGCGAGCTGGATCCTGCGGCCTTCGGGATTGGCGGCCCTGCGCCAGCCCGTGGCGGTCTGGGCGCTCGGGATCGGCGGACTGTTCGGCTACCACGCGCTTTACTTCACGGCGCTGCGCCTGGCGCCGCCGGCCGAGGCCGGGCTCCTGAACTACCTCTGGCCGCTCCTCATCGTGCTTCTCTCCGCCACGCTCCCCGGTGAGGCGGGCCTGCGCCGAGGCCATGTGATCGGCGCGCTCCTCGGGCTCTCCGGAGTCGTCGCGCTGTTCGCCGGGCGGGGCGACCTTCACTTCGCGGCCGGCGCCCTGCCCGGCTACGCCGCCTCGTTCGCCTGCGCCTTCGTGTGGGCAGGCTACTCGGTGCTCTCGCGCCGGGTCGGCGCCGTGCCGACCGATGCCGTGGCCGGGTTCTGCCTCGCGACCGCGGTCCTCAGCCTCCTCTGCCATCTCGCCTTCGAGCGCACGGTCTGGCCCGAGGGTGCGACGCAGTGGATCGCGCTCGTCGCGCTCGGCCTCGGGCCGGTGGGGGCGGCGTTCTACCTCTGGGACATCGGGATGAAGCGGGGCGACATCCGCCTGCTCGGCGTCTCGTCCTACGCCGCGCCGGTGCTCTCGACGCTGATCCTGGTGGCAACGGGCTTCGCCGCGGCGACACCCGCCCTCGGACTCGCGTGCCTCCTCATCGTCGCCGGCGCCGTCGTCGCGGCCCGCGCCGCCCTCACGCCCGCGGCGTCGGGCGCCAGTCCGGCGGGGCCACCTCGAAACCCTCGAAGGTGAAGGCCGGCGAGACGGTGCAGCTCACCAGGGTCCAGGCGCCGAGGCTCGTCGCGGTCTGCCAATGCCCCTCGGGCACCACGATTTGCGGGTGCTGGCCGCGCAGAATGTCGGGGCCGAGGTAGCGAGCCTCGGCGTCATGCCCGTTCGGGCTCACCGTGATCACCAGCGGTGCCCCGGCATGCCAGAGCCAGATCTCGGCGGCATCGACACGGTGCCAGGCCGAGACCTCGCCGACATCGAGCAGGTAGTAGATCGCGCTGCCCGCCGGCCGGCCCTCGACCAGGCGGGAATCGCGAAACGTCTCGCGGTAATGCCCGCCCTCGGGATGCGGCGCGAGGCCGAGCCGCGCGATGACCTCGCGCGCGGTGAGCCCGTTCATCTCATCTCCCCCGCTCAGCCGCGATAGCTGATCCGGTAGATGATGCCGTGCTGGTCGTCGCCAAGATAGAGGCTGCCGTCCTTCGCTACAGCGAGGCCGAAGGGCCGCGCGAAGCGGGACCAGCCGCTGGGACCGCCCTCGACGAGGAAGCCGGTGACGAAGGGCTCGACCGATTTCGGTTCCCCGTTCTCGAAGCGGACCCGCAGCACCTCGTAACCGCTCGGCGGCTTGCGGTTCCACGACCCGTGCATGGTGACGAAGGCGTCGCCCCTGTGCTCGGCGGGGAACTGAGCGCCGTCGTAGAAGGTGAACTGCATCGACGAGGCGTGGGCCGTCCAGGTCAGCAGCGGGCGCGCGCTGTCCTTGTCCCACTGCTCCAGGCTGCTCTTCGGGACCTCGCGATATAGGTTCTTCATGCCCGCGCCGAAGATGTAGGGCCAGCCGTACTTCTTGCCGGCCTCGATCCGGTTGAGCTCCTCGGGCGTCTCGTTGTCGCCGTGCCAGTCGACCCCGTCGTCCCAGCCGTAGAGCGCCTTGGTGCGCGGGTCCCAGTCGAAGCCGATGGTGTTGCGCAGGCCCGAGGCCACGATCTCCCGGCCAGAGCCGTCGGACTTCATGCGCACCATCGTCGCGTTCTCGGGGTTGCGCTCCTCGCACTCGTTGCAGGTGGAGCCGAGGCTCGCGTAGAGCCAGCCGTCCGGCCCGAACCCGATGGTGCGGTTCGGGTGCTGGCCGGCATCCGGCAGGTCGGCGACGAGCTTCGTCTCGGGGCCGAGCGTGCCGTCGGCCTGGATCGGCGCGGAGAAGATCTCCTTGACGGTGACGTAGAACAGCCGCCCGTCGTGGAGGGCGAGGCCGTGGACGTCGGGCTTCTTCAGGACGACCCTGCGCTTCGTCGGGTCACTGGGGTCCAGCATTGTCACGGTGCCCTCGTCACGATCGCTGACGTAGAGGCTGCCGTTCTCGGCCACCACGATCACGCGGGGCGCCTTCATCCCCTCGGCGAATTTCTCGATCTTGAAGCCGGCCGGCAGCTTCAGGCCCGCGACGCGCTCGGGCGTCGCCTCGAGTGGCGCCGGCTTGACCACGTTGGCCTCGATCCGGGTCGCGCTCGGGTTCTGGAGCGGCTGAGCGAAGGCGGGCAGTGGCGCGAGGCAGAGCGCGAGGACGAGGCGGCTGTGCGGCATGGGATCTCCGAAAGGGAATGCACCCGGAGAACGCCTCGCGGAAAATCGCCGTTCCGCGCTGCGGCGTCACGTCGGACGCGCTTCTGCGCAGCAATCGGGTTGTGTATCCTTCCGACGTGGATCGTGACGCCGCCCTCAAGACGCTTCGCAAGCACGAAGCGGAGCTGCGTCGGCGCGGTGTCCGCCATGCCGCCCTGTTCGGGTCCGTCGCGCGTGGCGAGGCTCATGCCGGCAGCGATCTCGACGTAATGATCGAGATCGACGAGGCCGAGATCCTCACCGTCTACGATCATGTGAGTGTTGTGAGCTTCATCGAGGACCTGTTCGCCATGAAGGTCGACGTGGCCAATCGCGGGACCTTGAAGGACCGTATCCGCGTCCGGGCCGAGCGCGAGGCGATCGCTGCGTTCTGATCGCGAGCTCGATGCGTGGGAAGACATCCTGACGAATGGCGAGGCGGCCTTGGATTTCGTCCGCGGAATGACGTTCGGGACCTTCGCGGCCGACCTGCGGACCATTTATGCCGTAGTCCGCTGCCTTGAAATCGTTTCGGAAGCGAGCCGCAGGCTCGCCCCGGAAGCGAAGGCGCGGCATCCGCAAATTCCCCGGCGGGACGTTGCCGACGCGGGGAATCTCTACCGTCACGGCTATCACCGTGTGGCGCTGGACATCGTCTGGAAGACCGTCCACGACGAACTCCCGAAGATCATCGCGGTCTGCCGCACGGAGCTGGATGCGCCTTCGGCTCCGTAAGATCGGTGGAATGGTTCTCGTCGGAAAACGTTAGCCCTCGATGTCTGCTGCCTCGAATCCACCCGTCGGCCCCGGCGACCAGTTCATCCTGGTGGACGGCTCGTCCTTCATCTTCCGGGCCTACTTCCAGTCGATCAACCAGGACCAGAAGTACAACACCCGCCCCTCCGACGGGCTGCCGACCGGCGCGGTGCGGCTGTTCTGCACCAAGATCGCCCAGTTCGTGCAGGACGGGGCGGCCGGCATCAAGCCGACGCACCTCGCCATCGTCTTCGACAAGTCGGAGGGCTCGTTCCGCAAGGAACTCTTCCCCGACTACAAGGGCCATCGCCCCGACGCGCCGGACGACCTCAAGCGTCAGATGCCCTTGATGCGCGATGCGGTGCGGGCCTTCGGCCTGATGCCGATCGAACTGGAGCGCTACGAGGCCGACGACCTTATCGCGACTTATGCGCGCCAGGCCGAGGCGCGGGGCGCGGGCGTCATCATCGTCTCGTCCGACAAGGACCTGATGCAGCTCGTCGGGCCCCTGGTGCGGTTCTACGACTTCGAGTCCGGCGCCAAGGGCAAGCCGGGCTACCGGCCCGAGCGAAACCTCGACGTCGAGGCGATCATCGCCAAGTGGGAGGGGCTGAGCCCGGGCCAGATCGGCGACGCGCTCGCGCTGATCGGCGACACCTCGGACAACGTGCCCGGCGTGCCCGGCATCGGCCTCAAGACGGCCGCCGCGCTGATCAAGGAATACGGCAGCCTGGAGCAGCTCCTCGAGCGGGCCGGCGAGATCAAGCAGCCCAAGCGCCGCGAGACGCTGCTCGCCAGCATCGATCAGGCGCGGCTCTCGCGAAAACTCGTGGCGCTCGAGGAGAACGTGCCCGTCCCCGTGCCCCTCGACGACCTGCGGCTGCCGCAGCCTGATCCGCAGAAGCTCGTCGGCTTCCTCAAGGCCATGGAGTTCAACACGCTCACCCGGCGCATCGCGCAGATGCTTCATGTCGACCCCGAGGCCGTGAAGCCCGATCCGGCGCTCCTGCCCGGCGGCACGCCGCACGCCTACGCCAACGGCGCCGGCGGCAGCGATGCCGTGCCCTTCTTCGGCGACAGCGTGCCCCCCGATCCGGAGACCGCGGCCGGCGGCATGGACCGGCCGGAGGGCGCCGGCCCGCCGGAGGTCGATCCCTTCGCGGATCTCAACCTGCCCGACGCACCGGCCAAGCCCCGCCCGCCGGCGGAGCCGACGCCCTCGAACCTCGTCGCGGCGCGCGCGGCGGAATCGACCAAGCCCTTCGACACGGAATCCTACGAGACCGTCACGACGGTCGAGCAGCTCGATGCCTGGATCGCGGAATGCGAGGAGGCGGGCGTCATCGCCGTCGACACCGAGACGGATTCGCTCGACGCCAACAATGCCGGGCTCGTCGGCGTGTCGCTCGCCACCGCGCCGGGGCGCGCGGCCTACATCCCGCTGGCGCACGTGAAGGACGAGAAGGGCGGCGACCTCTTCGCCGGCGGCCTCGGCTCCGATGGGGCCGACCTCCTGCCGGGCCAGATTCCTCTGAGGACCGCGCTCGCCCGCCTCAAGCCGCTGCTGGAGAACCCCGGCGTCCTCAAGGTGGGGCAGAACCTGAAATACGATTGGGTCATGCTGGCGCGCCACGACATCCGGATCACGCCCTTCGACGACACCATGCTGATCTCCTACGTGCTCGACGCCGGCAAGGGCGGGCACGGCATGGACGAGCTCGCCCGCCGTCATCTCGGCCATCAGCCGATCACCTTCGCCGAGGTCGCCGGCACCGGCCGGGCCAAGGTCACCTTCGACAAGGTGCCGCTCGACAAGGCGACGGCCTACGCCGCCGAGGACGCGGACGTCACCTTGCGCCTGTGGCGGATGATGAAGCCCCGCCTCGTCGCCGAGCGGCGGCTCACCGTCTACGAGACCCTGGAGCGGCCGCTCTTGCCGGTGATCGCCCGGATGGAGGCCTGCGGCATCCGCGTCGACCGCAACATGCTGAGTCGGCTCTCCGGCGATTTCTCGCAGATCCTGGCGCGGCTGGAGGAGGAGATCCAGGAGGACGCGGGCGAGAAGTTCCAGGTCTCCTCCCCCAAGCAGATCGGCGACATCCTGTTCGGCAAGATGGGCCTGCCCGGCGCGAAAAAGACGCCGTCCGGCCAATGGGCGACGCCGGCGACGCTGCTGGAGGAGCTGGCCCAAGCCGGCCATCCGCTCCCGAAGAAGATCCTCGAATGGCGCCAGCTCTCGAAGCTGAAATCGACCTACACTGACACGCTGCAGCAGCACGCCGACCGCGAAACCGACCGGGTCCACACCTCCTTCGCGCTCGCCGCCACCACGACGGGGCGGCTGTCGTCATCCGATCCGAACCTGCAGAACATCCCGATCCGCACGGAGGAAGGCCGCCGCATCCGCCGCGCCTTCGTGGCCGCGGAGGGTAACAAGCTGATCTCGGCCGATTACAGCCAGATCGAGCTCAGGCTGCTTGCCCACATCGCCGACATCCCCCAGCTCCGCCAAGCCTTCGAGGACGGCATCGACATCCACGCGGCCACCGCCTCGGCCATGTTCGGCGTCGCGCTCAAGGACATGACGCCCGACCTGCGCCGGCGGGCCAAGACGATCAATTTCGGCATCATCTACGGCATCTCGGCCTTTGGGTTGGCGGATCGCCTCGGCATCGGCCGCGAGGAGGCCTCCGCCTTCATCAAGCAGTATTTCGAGCGCTTCCCAGGCATCCGCGCCTATATCGACGACACCAAGCGGCTCTGTCGCGACAAGGGCTACGTCACGACCCTGTTCGGCCGGGTCTGCCACTACCCGCAGATCCGCTCGAACAACCCGCAGGAGCGCGCCAGCGTTGAGCGCCAGGCGATCAATGCCCCCATCCAGGGCACGGCGGCCGACATCATCCGCCGGGCGATGATCCGGATGGAGGAGGCGCTGCGCGCCGAGCGGCTGAACGTGCGCATGCTGCTGCAGGTCCACGACGAACTGGTGTTCGAGGCGTCCGAGGAGGAGGTCGACAAGGCGCTCCCGGTGATCTCCCGCATCATGGTCGAGGCCCCGGCGCCGGCCCTGACGCTGCGGGTGCCGCTGGTCGTGGAGGCGCGGGCGGCCTTGAACTGGGAGGAGGCGCATTGATCACTCGTCCGGGCGGCAGGCCCCGCGGCAAGCCGCGAGGAGCCATCGGCGAGAATGGAGCCTCCCTCGCGCCAGACCGTCTCGGGATGAGGTGGGCGAGACGGATCGATTAGGATTGCGCGGGATGCCGAGCGTCGTTTTGAGGGCACCCGTCCCTCAAGGCGGAGGCCGCTCGACCCGATGCCGGATCATTCACCAACTTCTAGAAAGCGCCTCCGACAGGCGAGTAACGCAACGTAACAAATGATAGGAGAAAGATCACTTTGTCGTGAGTGAGCGGGGAGGCCCAGGGCAGCATCGACCTGGGGAAGCGCTAAATTCTCGGCACTACGTTGGAGTTGCTTTCGGCATCGAGCGATTTTCCCTCTGCCGAGCGCGTGGCGAGAGCTCCCGATTGACCGATCCTTAGTATTCCCCGGTCAAGCTGGAGGAACGTCCTTCCATCGGGTCCCTCGCATGCCAGCTCAGATCGTCCGCGCGCACCCGGTGGGATACTCCGATCCGGGGTCGCTCATCGAGGATCTGGCCGTCGGCGTTCTCGTCCTCGGCCGGCTCGGCGACGTCGTCTTCGCCAATACGCTGGCCAGCGCGATCCTCGCGCCGATCGACGCTGCGGGGCTGACGCTCGACGCTCTCGGGAAGGAACTCGTCAGGATCGGGCGCTGGAGCACCGAAGCCGCCGCGGCCTTGTGCCGGATCACGGCGGCGGGGTCGGACCGCCCCTGCGTCGTCGAGGAGAATGAGGGCCGGGCCCTCGCCCTCACGGCACGAGCCCGGAACGACGGCGGCTGGGTGGTGACGCTCGACGACGTGACGCACCATCGCGCGGCCAACCGGATCGATCAGCGGGATGGCCTCACGGGTCTCGCGAGCCGCGGCGAACTCGACGAGCGCCTGAAGGCGTTCCTCGCGGCCGTTCAGCGGGAAGGGGGACAGGCGGCGCTGGTCTGCCTCGACCTCGACCGGTTCAAGGCGGTCAACGACACCCTCGGCCACCCCGTGGGTGATGCGCTCCTCAAGATGGTGGCGCAGCGCCTGCGCAGCGCGGTGCGCGAGGGCGACGTGGTCGCCCGGCTCGGCGGCGACGAGTTCGCCATCCTGCAGATCGGGGGCGAGCAGCCGCAGGCGGCGGATGCGCTGGCCCGGCGCCTCGTGGATCTCATCGGCCGCACCTACGTGGCGCAGGGGCACATGCTCAATATCGGCACGAGCGTGGGCATCGCTCTCGTTCCGGAGGACGGCCTGAGCGCGGACACGCTCCTGCGCAATGCCGACCTCGCGCTCTACCGAGCCAAGGCGGACGGACGCGGCACCTTCCGCTTCTTCAAGCCCGAGATGGACGAGCGGATGCAGGCGCGCCGCGGCCTTGAGATCGATCTCCGGAAGGCGCTCGCCCTGAAGGAGTTCGAGCTCGTCTACCAGCCTCAGACGCGGATCGAGGGGGATACGGTCGTCGGGTTCGAGGCGCTGCTGCGCTGGCGGCATCCCGACCGCGGCCTCGTCTCGCCGGCCGATTTCATCCCGCTTGCCGAAGAAATCGGGTTGATCACGCCGATCGGCGAGTGGGTTCTGCGCACCGCCTGCCGCGAGGCCGCTCTCTGGCCGGATTCCATCACGATCGCCGTGAACCTCTCGGCCGTGCAGTTCCGGGGCTCGCGGCTCCTTGACACCGTGACCTCGGCGCTGGCGGGCTCGGGCCTCGCGGCGGCCCGCCTCGAGCTGGAGATCACCGAAGGCGCCCTGTTGGAGGACACGGACGCCGTGCTCGCCGTGCTGAACGGCCTGCGCGAGCTCGGTGTGCGGGTGTCCATGGACGATTTCGGCACCGGCTATTCGTCCTTGAGCTACCTGCAGAAATTCCCCTTCGACAAGATCAAGATCGATCAGTCCTTCGTGCGCAGCATGGCGAGCGACCGCGACAGCGCGGCCATCATCCGCGCGGTCACGAGCCTCGGTTCGAGCTTCGGCATGACCACGATCGCCGAGGGCGTCGAGACGCCCGAGCAGCTGGCGCGCATCCGGGCCGAGGGCTGCACCGAGGCCCAGGGCTACCTGATCAGCCGCCCCCTCACGCCCGAGGCCGCCCGCGCCTTCATCGCCGCGCGGGTCGCCTGACGCCACGCCGAACCGAGACAGTCAACGAGGAGATGGAATCGTGACCGAGACCCTGCATCGGCTAGTCTATTACAGCCGGAATTGTCTCACCGCTGCGCCCGAAGCGATGGACCGGGAGGTCGCCCAGATCCTGGCGACGAGCCAGGTGAACAACGATCGCGTCGGGGTGACCGGGGCGCTGATGTTCAACAAGGGCTGCTTCGCCCAGGTTCTCGAAGGCCCGCAGGGCGCCGTGGAGACAACCTTCGAGCGCATCCAGCAGGACGCGCGCCACGGTGAAGTCACCCTGCTCTCCTTCGGCCCGGCCGAGGCGCGCGGCTTCCCCGTCTGGTCCATGGCCTATGTCGGCGGCTCCGACGCCGACGAGGCGCGCTACGGGTCGATCGCGGGCGAGAGCGGCTTCGACTTCTCGCGCCTCTCCGGCGAGCGCATCTTCGAGGTGCTGCACGCGATGGTCCTCGACGAGGAGCAGGCCGCGGCTTGAAGCATCAGCGGACCTATCGGGGCGTCCTGCGTCGCGCGGCGCCGGTCGGAGCGTATCCGGCCGGCGCCGTAGGCTGTAATCCCGGCCGACCTTCTGGCTGGGACCCTCCGCGATGAGCGACACGCTCGCACCCCGTATCGACACCCTCGAGATTCGCCTGACCGAACAGGAGGCGACGATCGAGGATCTCAACCGGACGATCACAGAGCAATGGCGCCTGATCGACCGGCTGCGCCGGCAGGTCGCTGCGCTACAGGATCAGTTCGAGGAGGCGGGGACGCGCAGCCCGACCGGGACGGAGTCGCCCCCGCCCCACTACTGAGCGCTATCCCTCATCCCGCAGCTGCCGCCGGATGATCTTGCCCGTCGTCGTCATCGGCAGGTTTTCGCGGAAGGCGATCTCGCGCGGGTACTCGTGAGCCGAAAGCCGCTCGCGCACGAAGGCCTGGATCTCCGCGGCGAGCGCCTCCGAGGGCGGGAAGCCAGGCCGCAGCACCACGAAGGCCTTCACGATCTGTGTGCGCAGGGCGTCCGGCTTGCCGATGACGGCGGCAAGCGCCACGGCCAGGTGACTGCCCAGGCAATCTTCGATCTCGGTCGGACCGATGCGGTAGGCCGCCGAGGTGATGAGGTCGTCCTCGCGGCCGACGAAGTGGACGTAGCCGTCGGCATCCCGCCGGGCCTGATCGCCGGTGAGCATCCAGTCGCCGGAGAACTTCCTTTCTGTTGCCTCCGGCTGGTTCCAGTACCGCAGGAACATCACCGGGTCGGGACGCGCGACGCAGATCTCGCCCGGCTCGTCGATGTCGGCCTCGCTGCCGTCCGGCCGCAGGATCGCGACGCGGTGGCCGGGCACCGGCCGCCCGGTCGAGCCGGGACGCGCCACGCCCGCTTCGCGGCAGGCGGCGAGCACCAGGTTGCACTCCGTCTGCCCATAGGCCTCGCCGATGGTGAGGCCGAGCTCCCGCTCCGCCCAGGCGAAGGTCTCCGGCCCCAGCGCCTCGCCGGCCGAGGCGATGTTGCGAAGGCGCGTCAGGTCGAAGCGCTCGCGCGGCTTCGCCACGCTGCGCAGCATTCTCAGGGCGGTCGGCGGCAGGAAGGCGTTGGTGATGCCAAGGTCCTGGATCAGTCCCAGCGCCGCCTCCGGTGCGAACCGGGCATGGGGCTGCGCTACCACCGGCACGCCGTGATGCAGGCTCGGCATCACGACGTTGAGGAGACCGCCGGCCCAGGCCCAGTCGGAGGGTGTCCACATCAGGTCGCCGGGTCGCGGCGGGAAGTCGTGCATCATCGCCCAGCCCGGCAGGTGGCCGAGCAGGACGCGGTGGGCGTGCAATGCGCCCTTGGCGGGGCCTGTGGTGCCCGAGGTGTAGATCATCAGGGCCGGATCGTCGGCCTCCGTCACCACGGGCTCGAACGCGGGATCGCCGCCCGCGGCAAGCGCCGCGTAGTCGAGGGCCCCCTCCCCGGCGCCATCCAGGGACACGACGGTGTCGAGATCGGGCAGCCCGGCGCGGATGCCGGCGAGCTTGCGCAAGCCCGACCCGTCGGTGATCAGCGCCCGCGCGCCCGCATCACGAAGCCGGTAGCGCAGGGCGTCAGGCCCGAACAGGCCGGCCAGCGGCAGGGCGATCGCACCGAGCTTGTAGGCCGCCGCATGGGCGATCACCACGGCGGCCGATTGCGGAAGCAGCACCGCGATCCGATCCCCGGTGCCGACGCCCCGGCCGCTCAGGGCGCTCGCGAGCCGGTTCGAGGCGTCGCGCAACCCCGCGAAGGTCGTGGTCGCGATGCCGCCCTCGGCCGAGACCTCCAGGATTGCCGCCCGCCCTGGGTCGCGCGTGGCCCAGCGGTCGCAGATGTCGACGCCGATGTTGTAGCGCTTCGGGATCGACCACGCGAAGCCGGCGACGAGGGCGTCGTAGGTGGAGGCGGCTTGCAGCACCGGCGTCGCTCAGGCCTTGAAGCCGCCGGCGAACACGAAGTCCGTGATCGGGCGCCGGCTGTTCGGCACCTCGCGGGCGCGCTGCTCCTGGGTGAGTTCGGACGGCGCGATCGCGCGTCCGACCGCGTAGGCGGCCTCGACGCGGTGGCCCTCGGGCACGTTGAGAGCGGTCACCGCCCGGTCACGGTCGAACCCGGTCATGCCGTGAGCATGCCAGCCCTGCCGGATCGCCTGGAGCTGGAAGTTCGCCGAGGCCGCCCCCGCATCGAGCGAGTGGCTCCACGAGGGCTTCAGCTCGTCGCCCACCTTCATGCGGCTGTTGGAGACGAGGAAGATGATGGCGCCGGTGTCCTTCACCCATTTCTGGTTTCCGGGCACGAGGAGGTCGAAGAACGTCTGCCAATCGGGCGTGTCCCGCAGGGCGTAGAGGAAGCGCCAGGGCTGCGAGTTGTAGGAGGACGGCGCCCAGCGCGCC
>NZ_BPQP01000048.1 GCF_022179305.1 Methylobacterium iners | reverse complement strand
TCGTGGCCCAGCTGCGGCTTCACGCGGCAAATGCCCAGCATCGTCACGAGATTGCGGCGCGTCAGGAGCATGAAGCGGTCATCGCAAACCAGGCACAGGACCTGGAACAGCACAAGGCGAGCCTTGGGGAAGCCAACCGACTGCTCGTCCTCGCGGAGCAGGTCGCACATGTGGGCCACTGGCACATCGCCTTGCCGTCCCAGACGCTGACCTGGTCCGACGAAGTCTTCCGCATCTACGGCGTGGATCGTACGTCGTTCGAGCCATCGATGGCGGCAGCCATCGATGCCTACCATCCGGAAGACCGCGAGCGCATCACGGCCTGCGTCGCCCGGGCAATCCATCGACAGGAGGGCTTCGAAGCCGCGTTGCGCATCGTGCGCCCCTCAGGCGAAGTCCGCCACGTCCTCGCGCGCGGCATCTGCCAGGTCGACCACCGGTCTGAGGGGCCAGGCCGGAAGGTTCGATCCGTCTTCGGCGTGTTCATGGATGTGACCGAGCAAAAGCAGGTCGAGCGCGCGCTTGCCGAGAAGTCGATGACCTTGGAGGCGACCCTGCAGAGCATGGATCAGGGCCTGCTGATGATTGCCGCCGACGGAACGGTTCCGGTAGCCAACGCACGTGCGCTTGAGCTCCTTGGCCTGCCGATGGCGTTGATGGAGACCCAGCCGAGTTACAGGGCCATTCGCGACCACTTACGCGAGAGCGGCGCCTGGGGCGAAGCCATCGAGGACTTCAAGGACTGGCAGCTCGATGAGGAGCGCCGCACCTCCGACCTTCGCTCGCAACGCCGCCGCGCTGACGGCAGCGTCATCGAGATCCGTTCCTTGCCCATGCAGGACGGGCAGGGATACGTCCAGACCCTGACGGACGTCACCCGACAGCGATTGGCGGAAGAGCGCATCCGAGAGAGCGAGGCCCGCTACCGGCTTCTGGCAGATCACACCTCCGACTTGATCGTGCTTGGCGACGCGGAGGGCCGGCACAGCTACATTTCGCCCGCGGTCACGAACATGCTCGGTTATACCGCTGAGGAAGCCAAGCGTACCGGCCTGCGAACGCTCGTCCACCCTGAGGACCGCGACGCACTGGCGGGCACGCTCCAGACCCTGGGTCGTGACGCGTTGCCGGCCTCGATTGTCTATCGCATCCATCACAAAGCCGGTCATCACCTTTGGGTCGAGGCCGCCCTGCGGCGGGTCGAGGAGGACGGCCGAGTCCAGATCATCGAATCCTTGCGCAACGTCACACAGCGACAACAACAAGCCGTCCATCTGGAGCAGGCACGCGTCGCAGCCGAGGCGGGCGCCAGGGTCAAGGCCGAGTTCCTCGCCAACATGAGCCACGAGCTGAGGACCCCGCTGACCGGCATGCTCGGGGTGCACGACCTGCTTCGCAACGATCCCTCGTTGCAGCCGTCTCAGATTCGGCTGATCGGTCTGGCTCAGGAGGCGGGTCAGTCGTTGCTGACCCTCGTCAACGACATCCTCGATTTCTCCAAGATCGAAGCGGGTCAGCTGACGATCGACGCCCTACCGTTCAGCCTGCGCGACCTGATAACCAGCTGCCGGGACCTTGCCAGGGAGGGAGCTCAGCACCGCAAGCTTGTCATCATCGATGAGGTCGACGAGGATGTCCCAAATTGGCTCGTCGGCGACAAAACGCGCCTTCGCCAGATCCTGCTGAACCTCCTCACCAACGCCATCAAGTTCACGCGGCAAGGCTCAGTGACCGTGCGCGTCCGGTGGCTGTCTGAGGTGGGTGGGTGTCCGCACCTGCGGGTCGAGGTGATCGATACCGGGATCGGCATCGCAGCCGATAAGCTGCCGAAATTGTTCGAGCGGTTCAGTCAGGCCGATGGATCCATCTCGCGGCATTATGGCGGAACAGGCCTCGGCCTTGCCATCAGCCGACGGCTCGCTCAGCTGATGGGCGGCGAGATGGGTGTCACGAGCACCCTTGGTGCGGGCTCGACCTTCTGGTTCGAGCTGCCTCTCATGCTCGCAGAGCCTCATGGAGGCCGTTCATTGCTTTCCGACCAGACGCTGTCGAGGAGCCAGGGCGCTTGGACCTACCGCCTTCTTCTGGCTGAAGACAACCTGATCAACCAGGAAATCATCTCCGCTGTGCTTCGGCAGAAGGGGCACGAGGTTACGCTTGTCGGCGATGGGCGAGCTGCTGTCGTTGCCGTGAAAACTGAACCTGCGTTCGACCTGATCCTGATGGACGTGCAAATGCCGGGACAAGACGGGATCTCTGCGACTCAAGAGATCCGGCAATGGGAGCGTGAGGCTGGATTGATCGGTCTGCCAATTGTTGCCTTGACCGCCAATGCCATGGCCGAGGAGGTGGAGCGCTGCCGGGGAGCCGGCATGAGCGCGCATGTGGCCAAGCCTGTCGACTGGGCGGACCTGTTCGCGACGATGGACAGGCTCATGTCCATGCAGCAGCGATCAAACATCGAGGGGGCGTCGAAATCAGCATCAGCCGTCGTATTGGACGAGACGTCCCTGGAAGTTTTGGCAAGCCTGCTCGGGGATCAGCGTATCCCTGATCTGCTCTCAAGCTTTACGAGCGAAGTTCGACGCCGCCTTGTTCGTCTCGAAGACCCCGAGGCGACCTCTGCCACGATGTCGGCTGAGACCCACGCCCTCGTCTCGTTGGCGGGACAGCTCGGGTTCATGGAACTTTCGCTGCTAGCCAGCGAAGTCGGGGAGGCCGCCGAACGAGGAGGGGGCCTGGACCAACGGTACTTGCTGATCCAAGCTGTCACCCGTGCGCTTGCGGCAGCTCAATCATCACGCTTCGCCAAAGCTGCATGAACTAAATCTTAGCACCCCTAGACCAATGTGCAGCCTCCACAATGACTGAAGGTGGCGCACAGCGTACTGTCACATCCCTTCGCCGTCGGGTCTCGACTGCACGTCGTCGTAGGAGCCGGTTTGCACGGTCCTTCAAAGCGGACGCTTGCCTCGCCAAGCCTCAGGGCGGCAAGGGTGCCACGCATCGGCAAGCTCCCGCTAATCCTCGGCTGTCGCCGGTAAAACGTCCTCAGCCGTGCGGCGAACGGCTTCGTCAAGCGACCCAAGCAGACGCGCGATCTTGGCCTCAAACTTAGCATCACGATCTAGGATCGTGACGGAATGATCATTCAGTAAGTTCAAGGTGGTGCCGAACACCAAGGCCACTGCAGCGACGCTTCGTTGTGTTGCAAACCGTCCACAAACATCCGTCTGACCAAGTTCAAGGCGTGAGCATGCTGAGGGCGTGGCGGAGCTTGGTTGTTTCGAGCGATCTCACGCAGGGGCGCCCGATCATCAGCGCGAGATCTAATGTCATAAGAAGTCTTGATCCAGGACAAAGCCATAGTCGCTGGATGGCTGGGCGGTGCATCAGCTGTCCTCCATCACATTATAATGCGGGGAAGCCTTCTTTGGGAGGAGGTGAGAGCGGTAGTGATCTGACCGATATTCTGGACCGAGCCGATCAGGAGGCTACTGCATGGCTGGGGCATGGATAGCTGGAAGGCGAGGTCCGGGAACATGACGGGCGCGGCCGGCCGGCACATCGCGTCGGCCAGCGCCTCGATCACGCCAAGGCTGTTGATGCGCCGCGCTACCTTGAGCGCCAGGCACGCCCGGCTGTGTTCATCGATCAGCGTCAGACCTGTTGCCCGATTCGCCGTCCTCCCTCGCTACGTAGGACGTTATCGACCTGGATCGTGCCTCGGTGCTCCGCGAACGAACGCAAGCCGGATCGACGATGGACACCACCTGCTCACCCCTGATGCACTGATCGATCTCAATCGCCAGAGCTTCCCGCATGAAAGCGTTGACGATCAGCAAGCCCTGTAGACGGCGGCCGTCGAAGAGCGCGTCGGAGACGAAGTCCATCATCAGCGTTCGTTCGGCCGGATCGCAGCGGATTAGCGCTCGCGGTGTGCGGCGCTGACGTATCAACGCGGCCGTTCGAGCCACAGGCTCAGACCCCCGTCTCGATAAAGACCGTAAAGCCTTCTATCGCATAGGCGTCGCAACCACTGCACCCTTGTGCGGACCCACGCCCGTGATGCAGCAGCGGCGTACGGCTTCGATCTGGCATCGGCAACACGGCCGACAACCGAAAATAAGTCGGGCACATCCGTTCTAGCGGGACCAACCGAGTCTGCTATGTACCATGAGAGTTAGGTCGCCACGCATCGGCGCGCAAAGATAACAAGGGGCGAGATGGCAACGATACTCTCCAGCATACTTGAAGCGCACGACGGCGAGGTGCTCGCCCAGTGGCTGGTCGCACTGAAGGCGAGCGGGGGGACGGGTGGGGGACGCATCAAGGAGGGCGAGCTTCAAACCCAGTGCCGCCACTTCCTGGATGCGCTGAGACAGGCGCTCGCCACCGCCAAGAACAGCGACGGCAACATCCAAGGCGCAGCCTTCGAAGATGTGCGAGAGTTGCTGGCCGACGTCTCACGCTCGCGTGCCGCGCAGGGCTTCAGCCCGACGGAGACGGCGAGCTTCGTGTTCTCGCTCAAGCAACCCCTGTTCGAGCGGCTGCGCCAGGAGCTTGGCGGCGACACGGCTCGGATCGTCGATGAGAGCTGGCAGGCGACGCAGGTGCTCGATCAGCTCGGGCTCTACACGACTGAGATTCATCAGAAGAGCCGCGAGGACATCGTGGCCCGCCAGCAAGCGGAGATCGCGGAGCTCTCCACTCCTGTGGTCAAGCTGTGGCACGGCATCCTGGCTCTGCCCCTCATCGGAACTCTCGATTCCGCCCGCACCCAAGTCGTCATGGAGAACTTGCTGCAATCCATCGTCGACCAGGGCGCTGAGATCGCCATCATCGACATCACAGGCGTGCCCACCGTCGACACGCTCGTTGCCCAGCATCTCCTCAAGACGATAGCAGCGGCCCGCCTCATGGGTGCCGACTGCATCGTCTCAGGCATCCGCCCGCAGATTGCGCAGACGATGGTCCATCTCGGCGTCGAGTTGAACGTGGTGTCCAAAGCTTCGCTGGCCGACGCCTTCGCCCTCGCGCTCCAGCGAACCGGCCGAACGGTGGTGCGAAGCAAGCTGGCCGGCACGCTCGCGGCTCGGACCTGAGCTCCTCATGGACCGTATCCCGATCCTGAAGCTCGGACGAGCCCTGCTCGTGACCGTGCAAGTCGACATGCACGACCGCCTTGCCATGGCGCTTGAGGAGGACCTCTCGGCCAAGATCGTCACGACCGGTGCTCGCGGCGTTCTCATCGACATCTCAGGGCTGGAGATCGTCGACTCGTTCATGGGCCGCATGCTCGACACCATCGCAGCTGTCTCTCGGCTGCTCGATGCCGACACGGTGGTCGTCGGCATGCGCCCCGCGGTCGCCATTACCCTCGTGGAGCTTGGCCTGTCGTTGAACGGCGTCAAGACGGCGCTCGACGTGGATCGCGGCATGGCGCTGATCACGGGTGATTACGGCCACGCCAGCGAGGGCAGTGAGGACCTGGAGGACAGCGATGATCGTGGCGAGGGATGACACCCTCGTGATCCGCAATCCTGATGATGTCGTACGTGTTCGCCAGGAGGTGCGTGCCCGCGCGGTGGCGGCCGGCTTTGGGCTTGTTGATCAGACGAAGATCGTGACTGCCGCAAGTGAGCTCGCCCGCAATACCCTCGATTATGGTGGCGGTGGCAAAGCGCGGATCGAGGTCGTTCAGAACGGCGCCCGCAAGGGGCTGCGCCTGACCTTCGAGGATCAGGGACCGGGCATCCCCGACGTCGAGCTCGCGCTGAAGGATGGCTACACGACGGGCGGTGGGTTGGGCCTAGGCCTGAGCGGCGCCAGGCGCTTATCGAACGAGTTCCAGATCCATTCCGTTGTTGGTGAGGGGACACGGGTCACCATCGCGCGGTGGAAGTAAGTTCATGCAGGCCATGTCTGTCCGAGACTCGTCTCAAGTCGCGGAGGCTCGCCGCCGTGCCGTGGCAGTCGCCCAGGGAATGGGCTTTGGCGAGGAAGATGCAGGACGGGTCGCCATCGTGGCGACGGAACTGGCGACGAACCTGATCAAGCATGGTGCCGGGGGTGAGTTGCTGATCGGCACGTACGATGATCGAACCGGTAGCGGTGTGGAGTGCCTCGCTCTCGATAAGGGCCCGGGCATGGCGGATGTCGAAGCCTCTTCGCGAGACGGCCACTCCACGACGGGGAGCCCCGGCACCGGCCTTGGCGCGATCGCGAGGGGCGCGCACGCTCTCGACATCTACTCGCGACCGGGTCTCGGCACGGCCATCCTGGTGCGCTTGCAGCAAGGGCGCCCTGCCGATGCCCTGCCATCCCCAGAACCTGTCTCGGGCGCAGTCAATCTGCCCAAGACGGGTGAGGACGTCTGCGGCGATGCGTGGTGTCGAAAGGCGCAAGAAGGTGGCTTCAAGCTGATGGTGGCTGACGGGCTGGGCCACGGACCCTTCGCAGCCGAAGCCGCGCACGCTGCCGTGCGCGTGTTCATCGCCGAGCATAGGGATCGGCCGGGTGCCGTTCTGGAGCGCATGCATGCAGCCCTTCGCCCTACGCGCGGTGCGGCGATCTCGATTGCCGAGGTCAGTGATAGGCAGGTCGTGTTCGCCGGAATCGGCAACGTTGCCGGTGTGCTCGTTGCCGAGGACGGCACCTCGCGCCGGATGGTCTCGCACAATGGCACTGTGGGGCACGTCGCCAAGCGTGTGCAGGAGTTCACCTACCCGTTAGAGGGCACACCGCTGGTCATTCTGTGCTCGGATGGTTTGGGTACGAGTTGGAGCCTCGACGCCTACCCGGGTCTCGTACAGCGCCACCCGACCCTGGTCGCAGGCGTGCTCTACCGCGATTTCAACCGCGGCCGCGACGATGTCACGGTGCTCGTCGCTCGAGCCGAGGCAACGGCGTGAGCGGCTGGCCCATCCTCACCGTCGCGCTCGGGCGGGAAGTCGATGTGGTGGCTGTCCGTCAGAGGGCGCGACGCATCGCCGAGCTTGTCGGGTTCGGCATGCAGGACCAGACCCGGATCGCTACTGCCGTCTCCGAGATCGCGCGCAACGCCGTTGTCTACTCTGGCCGTGGCCGGGCGGAGTTCGCGCTTAGCGGAGCGGATGCACCACAACGCCTCGTGATCCGGGTGAGCGACCAGGGGCCCGGCATTCGCGATCTCGAAGCCATTCTGTCCGGACGCTATCAAAGCCCTACAGGGCTCGGGCTTGGCATCCTTGGCGCACGACGCCTCATGGACAAGTTCGAGCTCGACAGTGCACCAGGCCGGGGCACGACCGTCACTCTTGAGAAGACGCTCCCCAAGACGGTGCTGTCTGTCGCCCAATCGGCGCTTTCTGATCTCTCCCGACGGCTTGCAGCCGACGCGGTTGGCGACCCGCTCGCGGAGCTCAGGGCGCAGAACCAAGAACTTCTGCGCAGCCTTGCGGATCTGAAGGGACAGCAGGACGAGGCGACCCGCCTCAACGAAGAGCTGGATCATACCAACAAGGGGGTCGTAGCCCTCTACGCCGAGCTCGATCAGAAGGCGACGGAGCTGCAGGCGCTCAACGCATCGCTGAAAGAGCGCATCGCAACCGCGATCGCCGAGCGCGAGCGCGTCGAGGAGAACTTGCGGCAAAGTCAGAAGATGGAGGCCGTGGGTCAGCTCACGGGTGGGATCGCCCACGACTTCAACAACTTGCTCCAGATCGTTACCGGCAACTTGGAAATCCTCGGACGCAACCTGCCGGAAGAGGCAGGGCGCCTGCGTCGGGCAACGGACAATGCCATGCGTGGCGCTCAGCGTGCGGCGATACTGACCCAGCGCCTTCTTGCCTTCTCGCGCCGGCAGCCGCTTGCTCCCAAGCCCATCGATGTCAACGCGCTTGTGGCGGGCATGTCGGAGCTGCTTCATCGCACGCTCGGCGAACCCATCGCAGTTGAGACCGTGCTGGCCGGGGGCTTGTGGCGGGTCGAGGCTGATCCGAACCAGCTTGAGAACGCACTGCTCAACCTCGCCGTGAACGCACGTGATGCCATGCCGGATGGTGGCAAGCTCACGATTGAGACGGCCAACAGTCGCCTCGACGAGGCCTACGCACAGGAGAACGTCGAGGTCGTTCCGGGACAATACGTGGCAGTCTGCGTCACCGACACAGGCTCAGGCATGTCGCCGGAGGTGGTAGCGCGGGTCTTCGAGCCCTTTTTCACCACCAAGGACGTGGGGCGCGGCACCGGGCTCGGCTTGTCGATGATCTACGGCTTCGTCAAGCAATCGGGCGGGCATGTGAAAATCTACTCGGAGGAGGGTCAAGGCACGAGGGTGAAGCTCTACCTGCCACGCCTCTTCGGAGCGGCCGCAGAGGAGGTGATCGTGCCGGCACAGGCCATCCCGGAGGGCTCGCGCGAGGAGGTGATCCTTGTGGTTGAGGATGACGATGACGTGAGAGCTTACTCGGCTGAGGTCCTGCGCGAACTTGGCTACGAGGTGGTCGAAGCTCGGGATGCAGCCTCGGCGTTGCGCGTGTTGGAGGGGATCAGCCGCCTGGATCTCCTGTTCACCGACGTCGTGCTGCCTGGCGGCATGACAGGGCGTGATCTCGCCGATGCGGCGCGGTCGCGCTGGCCTGCACTTAAAGTGTTGTTCACGACGGGGTACGCGAGGAACGCGATCGTTCATAACGGGCGGCTTGACGCCGATGTGGAGATGATCGGCAAGCCCTTCACCTTTGCCGATTTGGCGGCAAAGGTGCGCGATGTGCTGGACGGACCCAGTGGTGCTGGCAGGTAGCAAGGTGGACTGTATTGCGTCGGTATATGCCGAGTGAAGGACGTTTTCGGCGCGATTATCATAAAACCTGCGCCCTCGCAGGTGCTACTTCATGTCTCGTGCCGCGACCATGCAGGAAGCCAGGATAGCGAGGCCAGTGCCGCAGGCGCCCACGGATCGGATCAAAGCGAGGAGCGCGCTAGTCGCGTCCACTCGCGGCTCGAGCACCAGAGCGGAATTCGCTCGCGTTGCACTGTAACCGGCTGCGGTCAGGTAGTTGGCGCTTTTGCTTGGCGTGAAAGCATCGAGGAGGCGACCGATGACGGTCCAGAGCCCTTCGACGGTTTCCTCGACAGCTTTGCGCAGGAGCACCTTAAGCTTCGTGAGGGCTTTCTCGATAGGATTGAAGTCGCTGCGTGGTCCTTCGGTTCGGGCGAGTAGGGTGGGAGGTAGCCCAGATTGGCATCGGCCTAATTGATATTGCGCATCCGCGGTCCCTTGTGGCTGGACAGGTTGCCCATGAATACGACGTCACCGGTGGTGAATTCAGGAATGAGCACCCGAGCAACGTAAGCCTCGAAGGTGTGCCAGTTGGTCGGCCATCGAGTACGACAGATGCGATCAAGCCCGTTGCACGAAGCTCCGCCACGAAGGTCGTGGCGGTTAAGTGGCCGTGGGGCACGCCGACCCGCAAATGCTGGCCGCGCGGAGCCCGCCCGTGGCGACAGGCCATGTTGGTGGAGACCCAAGTCTCGTCAATCAAAACTAAGTGCTCGGGGTCGAGACCAAGTTGGCCCTCGAACCAAAACTGCCGGCAGCGCAGGACGTTGGGACGGTCCTGCTCTGAAGCGTGCGCCATCTTCTTTTGCGCGTCAGCTTGTGGCAGCGGCAGAAGCGCTAGAGCAGTTTCCATTTACTCCGGCTCGTAGCCAGCGGCTGCGAAGTAGTTGGCGCACTCGGCTGGCGTGAAGGCGTCGAGGAGATTGCCGACAGCTGTCCAGAGCCGATCGACCGTGCGCTTGGCGGCCTTGCGCAGCAGCGCCTTGAGCTTGGCGAAGGCCATCGCGATCGGATTGAAGTCGGGCGAGTAGGGCGGGAGGAAGCGGAGCTGTGCCCCGCGCGCCTCGATGGCGGCCTGTATCGCCGCGCCCTTGTGGGCGGGGAGGTTGTCGAGGATGACGGTGTCGCCGGGCGTGAGGGTCGGGGCGAGCACCTGCTCGACGTCAGCCTAAGAACCAGTCCCGCATCATTGGTCCGTCGAGCACCATTGGTGCCCGCATCCCCGACAGGCGCAGGCCCGCCACGAAGGTGGTCGTGAGCCAATGGCCGTGCGGGATGCCGGAGCGTAGGCGCTGACCGCGGGCGCAGCGACCACGCAGACGCGCCATGCGGGTGGACAGCCCCGTCTCGTCGATGAAGATCAGGCGTTCGGGATCGAGGTCGGGCTGGGCCTCGAACCAAGCCTCGCGCGCGGCCGCCACGTCCGGGCGAGCCTGCTCGGAGGCGTGCGCTGACTTTTTTTCCATGTCACCGCCCGGCGGGCGAAGAACCGCCAGAGCGTGCCCAGCCCGACCGATACGCTGCGCTCGGCACGCAGCCGATCCTGCATCTCAGCGAGCGTGATGTCGTCCTTCTCTTCGGTGAGGGTGAGCAGGAAGGCTTCGTGCGTGTCGAGCTTGGAGCCGGGTGGGCGGCCTTGACGGCAAGCCCGTGTCTCACCCGTCGTCGTTGCGTGCGCCGCCCAGCGGATCACCGTGGCGATGCCGACCTGATAGCGCAGAGCCGCAGCCCGGCGTGACAGGCCGGCACCCACCGCGTCCAGGACGCGAACCCGCAGATCGTGGCTGTAGGCATGGGCCATGGCGATCTCCCTGACAGAGCCTCAGGGATCAACGCAAACCCCGCCACAACGACTCAGGGAGCGTGGAAAACGCTCTAGAGTGACGCCACGCTGACCTGAGCGCCTTATTGGACCAATTGCGCCTTCAGCTCCGGAAGAGTGATATTGGGCACCCTCTCCGGTGCGGCATGGATGAAGTCGGCGTGCACCGCAGTCTTGTGCGAGAGCCGGTCGCCGCCTTGTGACTTGGGTCGCGAGCGTCACCGCTGGTCCGGCGCAGAGCGGCTCAGCGGATCGCGCTCTGAGCACTCACCCCAAAACGCTCTGCAAGCGCAAGCGGGCCAAGTAGCGTCGATAGCACTTGGACGGTAGACAATTGAACAGTCGTGGCAATCCCTTTGGTTCAGCGTCTTGTAGCCCGCTTCACTGCCGCTCGATGCTGGATCGAGTGGGATCACCTCATGGCGAGGTAGCAAATGAATGCACTGTCCCAAGATAACTTACCATTACCGACTTGCTTTCATGCGAGTTTTGGCACATTGCCGCCCTACGATCCACGAACGAGGCGCACAATGTCAAATACCGCAGAGTTTCAATCCGTCGACCAGGCCAATCAGATCAATCCCATCGAACTCACGGCCGAGATCATCTGTGCGTTCGTGTCCAACAACCCGGTTCCGGCCAATGGCTTGGCGGACCTTCTTCAATCCGTTCATTTGGCCGTGCTTGGACTGGGTCAGCCCACCGCTGCCGTTCAGGGCGCGGTGACGAAGGCCACGCCTGCCCAGATCAAGAAGTCGATCACTGACGAGGGGCTGATCAGCTTCGAGGATGGCAAAGCCTACAAGACGCTGAAGCGCCATCTCACGATCCGCGGCCTGACGCCGGAGACCTACCGAGCCAAGCATGGCCTACCTGCCGATTACCCGATGACGTCGGCTGCCTACTCGGCGCAGCGGTCGGCACTCGCGCGCACCCTGGGACTTGGGCAGCAGCGGCGGAACGCTCAACCGAAGGCGGCCGAGATTGCCGAGACGGTTGAGGAAGCGCCCAAAGCCCGTCGCGGCCGCTCTTCTTCAGCGTCGACGTCGAAGTCTGCCTTGAAGGGCCGCGGCAAGAAGTCCGAGGTAAACGTCGCCGACAAATAAGACGAGGCAAACGGCTCACGCCCGAAGATGCACGCGCGGCCATGCAGGATTGCTCGGCCGCTCGCGTTCCCCTCGGTAGATCCTGGCTGCCCTTTTAAGGTGTCGGTCAACACTTTGATCGAACCGGCAATGCGTAGAACTCGCCCGCAGGGCCGGCCCTGGCGCCCTGCTGGTTGGCTTGGCTGAAGCTGTAACCAGCCGTTAGGGCGATCGGCACGTTCGTGTCGAGCCTGTGCGCAAGGGCGACGCCGCCCGCCCACTCGCCACGGAACGTCGAGCTGTTGAGCGTCCAGCTCGTCTTGCCAGGTAGCGAAGGCATCGAGGCCGACGTCATGGCCATCGCCGCCGCCACCCCTTGCCGCGCCTCGCCCCGCGTCGCAGCGGCGTGTTGACCAAGGCTGCTGACCTGAGCGCTCAAGCCGCCGATCTGGCCCTGCATCGCGGCCATGGTGCCCGGTCCATGATCCGACGTCGCGAGATTGTAGCTCGAGCCCGTCCAGGTGCCGCTCACCCCGTCAAAGCGCGCGCCGCCGCCGAGGGCGGCCGCGAATTGGACGTTGCTGTTGAAGAGCTTCCCACCGCTGATGGCGTCGGTCGAGCCGGTCGCGAGGCTGCCGGCGGCGTCGTTCACGATACGGCGCTCAGCTCCGACTGGTCCCACCGATAGCGTGTCAGATTGATCAGCGACCGCGCCGTTGCCGAGGGCAACTGCCCGTGCCGCCGAGACCACCGCGCCGTGCCCCAGGGCCAGCCCGCCACTTGCCGTGGACGCCGTGTGCCCAAAGCCGGATGCATTGCTGCTGGCCACCGGCAGGTCAGCGACGCACGCGTCGACACGCGTCTCGGCCGCAATCAGCTGGGCGACGTTGAGGGCATCGCTGCCCGCTGTACTGGCGGCGACACTCGTGACGCGTCGCACTCGCGCCGTTCCGCTTACGTCCACGAGGGTCCCATTCGTTCTCGCGCCGAGATGAATCGTGCGGGTCGCCGGATTTTGCTGCGCCAGCCCGATCGTGCCGTCATCCAAGCTCCCGCGCAGGCCAGCCACTGTATCGGCCAGGGCGGAGATCTGCTGGCTTAGGAGCGCCGAAGCTCCTAACGCGGGCGTGGCATTGGCAGGGCGATCGTAACGAAACGGCCGGTCACGGGGTCAAAGACGACGATAGTTGCCATGCTGAAGGTCCTCCAGCTTGACCATAGTCGAGCGGCAAATGGTTAACGGATCGTTCGAATGCGAGGCCCGGCGGCTTGTGACGGCTGCTGTATTTGCTTGAGCTCATGCAGCCGAACGCGCTCGAACCTGCGTCCGCTCACCACCATCAGCGGCCTGGTGCCACGTCATCGAGTTGCGCTGCTCGATAATCTCCATCATCGCGGCAACGGCTCGACGTAAGCGAGGTGCCATGAGGGACTTGTCCCTCGAAATCCCAGCGATGTAGTCGAAGAGCAATTCTTCGCGAAAAGCGGCCTCGATTAAAGCTTTCTCGATCTCGTCACGAACCGGGTCTAAGAATTCGATCCCAAAGCCGTCGCCGGAGATGCGTGCAAGGCGACAGGAGTGCGAAGCATTGCCATTCCCAATGGTGAGATCGAATTTCGGCGGCAGCTGAACATCGGATGCCGGTCGGATGAACGCCCCGTGCGTCGAGAGATCAATGATCTTGCATTCATTAGATGCGTCATCGGAATTCAAGACGTATATCCGTCCTTCTAGATCACAGGGCTGTCTATAAATCCGACGACGGTCCTGCATTTGAACCTCTTCTTGTTCAGCCAGACTATATTGTAGTCCGAGGCATATCCTACGGCTTTGTAACGACGATTCGCTGAATTTTATCTAAACAGCTATGTGTAGATGCGCCCGGCGAGTTTTGCCTTGGCGTACGTAGTTAACAAAATCACGAAAAGCTAAAGCTCTGTCCTACGCCAGCGGGCGATCACCCACCGATTAAACGGCGGCTTGGTGATCTAGGTCGATCGCGGCCTAGGTGTACGGTCCCGGGATGAGGTGTGACGGGTTGATCCTGAGGCGCTCGGGCTCTTTGGTCCAGGCGTTGAGGATGAACTCGGTGGGTGTGAGCCCGCGCAGGGTCTTGAGTCTGCGGGCGTGGTTGTAGGCATCGACGAACAGATGCAGGTGGGCACGAAGCTGGTCGTGGCAGTCGTAATGGTAGCGCTTGACGGTGGCGTCCTTGATCGTGCGGTTCATCCGCTCGACCTGCCCGTTGGTCCAAGGATGGTTCACCTTGGTGAGCCGATGCTCGATACTATGCTCGTCGCAGACACGATCGAAGATGTGCTGGCTGTCCCAGATATCCCGCTGGCGTGAGGTGAACTGGATGCCATTGTCGGTGAGGACCGTGTGGATGCGGTAGGGCACCGCCTCAATGAGATCACGCAGGAACTGAGCGGCTTCCAACTTACCAGCGCTTTCCACCAGTCGCACGAACGCGAACTTGCTGGTGCGATCGATAGCCACGAACAGCCTGAGCTTGCCCTCGGCCGTACTCACCTCGGCGATGTCGATGTGGACGTAGCCGATGGCGTAACTCGCAAAGCGTTGCTTCTTGGGTTTGTCGCCGTCGATCTCGGGCAAGCGGCTGATGCCATGGCGTTCCAGGCAGCGGTGCAGCGAGGACCGAGTCAGGTGCGGGATGCTCGGCTGAAGGCCGTAGAGGCAGTCGTCGAGCGAAAGCAGCGTGTGCGGGCGGAAGGCGACGATGACCGCTTCATCCTCGGCTGTCAGCACGGTGGAGCGCGGCTCCTTGGGACCCATCCGAGCGTCCGCCGTGGTCGCCCGCTTGCGCCACTTCTGGACCGTTGTCGGACTGACGCCGTAGCGCTTGGCCAGCGCCCTTACGCTCTCTTCACGTAGCTGGATCGCGCGACGGACTGCCTCCGTCGTGGTGGCGCTTCCATGGAGAACCTGGCCCATAGCCCATCCCTCGCAGCGTGGTGATCAATCGTACCACCACACCGCGGGATCAAACACCTAGGCAACGGAGCGGTGATCGTCACCATCTCGATTGGCAGAGCATGCAGATGCGATCTCACGTGACGGCAATGCCGCTCAGTGAAGCTGCAAACTCACGATCTCGACCATCTGAGATGAGTAGGCTCGCCCGGCTTGGCAGTCGCCGTTAGAACGATGTCATCGTTCTCAAGTCGGACAATTGCCGAAGCAGCCTGGTGTCCATAGGCACCCGCGTCAGGCTGATCCAAGCACTCGGCGAGCAAATTCCGCGTGCGCTGCTCAACTTCGGCGTGACTCGCACACTCAATGCCTACATCGTCCCACTCGGCCGTGCCACAGCCATTGATGTCGAAGAAGTAGCGAGCCACGTCCTGCCCTCACCAGTCATGCGCGGGCGTACTTAAAGCCACGCACATCGAAACTGTCACATGATGGTATTTACTACGTAAGTTGGAAATCGTTCCGAACCGAGCGTTTACGGCTGCGTCTGGGCAGGGTCGATATGCTCGATGAACCGCAAGCCATCCCAGATCTCGATGGCGTGACCGTCTACCATGCACCTCGCTAAAGCTAGAGCTTCGTCATCGTCTGCGGCAATGAGCGAGTGGATCTCGACAACTGCGCCATCCGGCGCCAACACCAGGGCGCGATAGGCAGGTGTATTTTTCACAGCGGTAGCCACTTCGGACATGGCGAAGCTCCCATAGAGTACGGCGGGAGTGCGCGCGTCTCTCAGCCGTCGCGCCTGAGATTGGAAGCCGACGATAGCTGGACCTTAACAGGCCATCCCATCCGCGCCGAATCGAGCGGATCCAAACCCGATTTACATGGCTCTACCGCTGCGTATGTGCTGACGGCAGACTCATCCAAGAAAAAGCCCGCCCGGCAGAAGCCCGGCGGGTTCTAAATGAACATAAGAGGTTGCGCTGGCATGCCAAACGCACCATTGTTGCAGTGCGGGATTGCGATGGCGTCGCAATCCCGCTGCCCTTATGGGCGTTTCCTCCCTAGACTTCGGCCGCTCTTCGGGGCGGCCCTTTTTCTTGGGTGCGCTGCTCTAGCAGCATGCCGCCGACGCGAAAAGCAATATTTTTCTCATGATCCAGTTCGCAGGAGTGAGCGCAGGCTCAAAAATGCTCAACTTCGAGAACTCTGAGCGACCTTCATGGCGTGGCGTTCCACCATCGTACGGAGAGGGGACTGGGCAAGAGCAGGCCCTGTGCAGAAGATCGGGGCGCGGGATCAAGGCTGTGAACAGTGGAGCTTGGATTGGGGCGGGATACGAAGAAAGGCCCCGCGCGGCGTAGGCCGGCGGGGCTAGAAGGGAATGCGCCCCGAGGAGGGCGAACAAAGCCTCGCAGGCTGGTATGCCAGCGTCAAGCTCGCTATCGCTTCACGCACACAAACACGCGGAAGCGGGGGTGCCGGGTGAGCGGAAACGATAGACTGCCCTGCCGATGAGCGCCTCCCCCTGATCTTCGACGTCAAAGCTAATCATCGTTCAGCCCGCTCGATGTCTGCTGACGCCGGTATATCGTGTAAAGCTGGGGCGCGACTTGCTCAACCTCTAGAGAAATGCGTCTTGTGTCTGGACCAAAGCTGCCTGCGACTGCAGAAGACGGCCCAAGTGAAGCCATCTGCGTATTTCACGTTATTGTGAAACGCGTCCGAATCAGCCAACCTGTGATCCTTGGTGGGGGCACACCATGCGGCACATCACGGGCTTAGTTTTCGACGCAAGCGACGACCGCGCGTCACGCTGAATCATAGCTAATTTTGTGATTGTCCAAGGCGCCTTCCTCGCAAGCTGTCTGATGCTTCCGTAAGTAATCACGAACGGCAGTCTGAGGCTTTGATAGGGGTGCGGTGCGATGCAGCTTGATCAGGCTTTACAGTCATCAGAAGTCATAAGGCAGACCGGAACCAGCGGGCGTGATTTACTTACCCTGACGGTGCTGGCGCTCGGTGGGCTGCTAACGGTGGCCTGGACTGGGCTCTTAGGCTGGGGCGCTATGAGCTTGGCCACATACCTATTGAGCTAACGGCGCCTCAGCTCATTCGATCTCAGAAGCGCGGCGCACCATTTCGAGAAGCAGGGCGAGACTAGCCAGGCAGGCGATGCCGACGAGCATCAGACCCTGACGTGAGGAGCGTTTTCACCGCCCACTCCGGATTGATTACTTAAGTAGTTTCACATAAGGTTATCGAGGGCAATCAGATGGTGTTGTTGCCCCCTAAAGACCGGACAGGGTCTCCTGGGTTGATCGGGCGATGAACTCGCGCGGCGAGCGGTAGCCGAGCGCGCGGTGAAGATGCAACTCGTTGTAGTGGGGAAGCCAAAGTGGTAGCTGGCGCAGCACGCTCTGGGCATCCGGCAGAACGGAGACGCGGACGTAGTCGCGCTTGAGGGTGCGTACGAACGCCTCCGCCATGCCATTCGACTGTGGGCTCTCCAGGGGCGTCGTCTTCGGCACCAAGCCAATGTCGCGGGCGAAGCGGCGGGTGTCGCGGGCGAGATAGCAGCTGGCGAAAGTCGGTCAGCCACTCGATGAGGGTCGGCACCTGGTTGACCCGCCCGAAGCGGTGCTCGACGGCGGCCACCATGAGGTCGCGCACGTCCTCCCCCGTGATGCCCGCCGTGGTCGCCACGTAGCTCATCGCCTCGCGGTCGCAACTGTCGAGCGCGAAGGCGACGCGCACCCGCTCGCCATTCTCTGCCGCGATCTCCAGCCCGTCCGAGCACCAGCGCGTGTTACGTGCGGCCATGGCCACCTTGCCCTCATGACGGCACGCCTCGGCACCACCAGCGTGGCGCTGGAGTAGGAGGCCATGCGCCCTCATCACGCGATAGACCCGCTTCACGTTCGGTGCAGGTCGTCCCTCCCGCTCGGCCTGCCGGCGCAAGAGGGCGTGCACGCGCCGGTAGCCGTAGGTCGGTAGATCGACGATGAGCGCCCGGATTGCAGCCGGCAGATCCACGCCGGGCGCAGGGGACGTTCGCGCTGCCGCGCCACGGGCCGCCGAGAGGAGGCGAGGTGCGGGCGGGACACATTCAAGGCCGAGGCCACCGCGCTCACCGACCGCCCTCCGGCCACGAGGTCACGCGCAACGGCAGTTTTTTAGGGGAACGACCCGTTCCATCGCCTCGCGCAGGATCCCGGTCTCCAGCGTCTTCTTGCCCAGGAGCCGTTGCAACTCGCGGATCTATGGCTCGAGCCGCGCGCAGTTCGGAAGCGGAAACGACTTCCTCGCCCGCGCCCGCGGCCGTGAACGCGCCGCGGGCCATCAGGCGGCGCCAGGTGAAGAGCTGGTTGGCGCTGATGCCGTGGCGACGGGCCACGAGCGAGACGGACTGATCGGGCAGATACGTCTCATCGACGATCCGCACCTTTTCCTCAGTCGACCAGCGTCGCCGCCGCTGTACCGACGTGATCACCTCGACATGCTCGGCGCGCGCAGGACCGTAAGAACTCACCGTAGGGTCCATCATAGGCATCACACTTCCATGAGTGCGAGGCCCTGTCCGGCCAGTTAAGGGGCTACTTCACTCAGCTAAGTGGCAAAACAGCATCAGCCAAGCGCGTGCGCCCTCCCCTTTGCTTAACCCGAGACCTACGCATTGACGTCGGAAATATACTGCTTAAACCTCTTCTAAGCTCAGCGAGCGGTCTGTTGTGTGCTGCGTTGTGAGAGGTGTCATGTTCATGGATCCGATCAAGCGAGCACCCTGGGACCTTACTTCTGACGTGACACCTGCCATCGAGGTCCGTGCCGCAGTTGGGGACGGCAGCCTGAGCAAAGTACTGCGCTTGGTGGGCTCCTTCGATGATCTTGAGAGCGAGGCGCCGCCGCCTCGGCGATCCTCAGCAAAGGATTGGGCTAAGCTGATCGACCGCATCCGTGAGGCTGCTGCGCACACCCGCGAAGTCGAGGCACAGGCCCATGAGCAGGAACTGCGCGTTCAGGATCTCCTGGATCGTGCCCGGGAGGACATTCAGGCCGCCGCTGAGCGTGTGCGCGCCGCCGATGCGCGTGCTGCTGAGATGGAGGCTCGCACTGAAAAGCTGCTCAAGTCTGCCGACGAGCGCGTGACGGCGGCTGAGGAGCGTGCTCGCGTCGCCGAGGAGTGGCTGGCACGGGTCTACGACACGATTTCTCACGAGTTCGTGGTCGAGCCAGGCACGAAGCAGGTGCCGCGATGATGCAGGGATCCTCATGGCTGATGTCGGGTGAGTCGGATCATTCCGACGAGGGCTCGGTCGAGACAACCCCGGCTGCGTTCTCACGCACGAGAAGTGCGTCATCAGCGGCCCTGATCTCGCCGGCATCGACAACCTCTCCGAATGTCGTTCCGCTCTTTGTTGAGCTTGAGGCTCTGGACTCAGATGCGGACCTACAGGATCCGGACTGGCCGGGTGCGCTCCAGCTGATCCGCGATGTTGGCGCGCAAGTCCGTCGTGAGCGGGACCGAGCCGAGGCGATCGTGCAGCAGGCGCATTCCCTCATCCAACGCACCGTTCAGCAAGCGGAAGGGGCTGAACGGCGGGCCGAGATGGCTGAAGCGGAAGCCTATGAGGCGAACCTGCGTGCCGATCGCGCTGAGACGAGCCTGCGTCTTGCAGAGGAGCGGCTGCAGCAAGCTGAGGAGCTGGCCCGAGCAGCCCAGGCGCGTGAACGGGAGGCGCAGCAATGGCTGCGTCGGCTCTACGCTGGCTTGAAGTACGAGCAGCAGCAGCTCACCCGAGGTACGTCGTGAGCGAACGGCGCGAGCGCCTCGACGGCCGACTGAGCAAAGCTGTATCCAATCCCGAATACCCGTCACTCAGGGGGCTGGCCGTTCGGCACCACGATCCTGCCGACGGCCGCTGAGGAGTTGACGTGCCAACGGCCTCTGACGCTCATCGCTTCGCAGCCAACGCCCATTCTGGGCAGCTGGACCAAAGTGGCAAGCCTCACATCCGGCACATCAACCGTGTGGCTGCGGCGGCCGACGCGCGGGCTCGCCATGCGCGGCTGACTAACGGCCTCAAGGTCAATCCCGCAGCCGTCCTGCAGGCGGCCTACCTTCACGACGTTCTGGAAGACACAGAGACTACGGCTGAAGCGTTGCGACGGGCTGGGTTTGCTGAAAGCGCGGTCGTGATGGTCCAGCTGCCGACGAGCACGGATGAGCCTTTGAGCTATGCCGAGCGCATCTCCGCACTGATCCAGAGCGCCAACTTGGGCGCGATCCTGATCCGGTCGTCCGACAACGAGGACGACGCCAACGCTGTCCGAACGCTTCCAGCCGGCAGCACCTTGTCGATGCGCTACGCCGCCTCGATGCCTCGGCTGAAGGATGCAGCCGCGGCGCTCGGCTACACCGGCCCGTGAGGCAGTGCTTTAGATCGCTCCACATCGGCAGCGGTGACCATCAAGCGCGGTCAAGGTGAAACTTCTGCAGGCTTCAGACCATTGCTCATCCTAACGGGGAGGCAGGCTGCTCGTGAGCGCGCAGTTTGAGCAGACAGGAGCGGTCATCGAAGGCGAAGCCATGGCGCAGATTCGTTCTCTCATCTGGACCCCGCCCCCGAGCAGTCGAAGGTGTTCATGCGGGCGAGGCATCACGATCGCGCTGGAGAAGGCCTTCCCAGCCGTTTGGCATGATAGTCTCACGCCACGGCTGCAAGCAGCGCTTGAGGCCCTGCAGGCTCAACGTACCTGAGACAGACCCAGCGACGGATTTCGCAGTTCCATGTCGCGTGACGGTGCTCCCCCCAGTTCGAGGATGTCGCTCACAGCCACGCTTTGCTAACTTCGGCCCAGATGATTTGCCTGAGGAGCCGCAATGACCGAACAGACCTTAGGGAAGGCCGCTAGGCTGCGTCGCCTCAGGCGAAGTCGCGATCTGACGATCCGCGCAACCGGCTTGGTCAATGGTCGCCCAGGTCTTGTGGTTGGCTCTGAGCCGGAGTTGCACCTACCGGCCTATAAATTGACTGCAAACGAACTCATCCGCATGGCGAGAGCCGCGCGGACCCAGAACACCTAAGGTTCGGAGCAGCAGCACCTCAGTTATCCTCTATCACTGAGGCGTCACCGAGCCTTGCCAGCGCGGCGTCAAGCGTCGGAGAGTGATGTTCTGCTTGCGTGAAGGGCGGTTGCTTCAGCACTGCCGGCAGGTCATTCAGCAACTCGCCGTGCCGTTTTTGCCGTGCCCGCTTGGCCCAACCTCCCGAACGACAGAACCCACCATGACATCATCGAGGGCGAGGTCGTAGCTGCCGGCTGCAAGACGATGAAGGGTGTAGGCCATCAACTCTCCAGCTCAGGCCGCATCGGCGTGCTGCCAACTCATGGCATGGCGACGCTCAATCAGCTCCATGAGGGCGTCCACCGTTTGACGAAGACGTACCCTGGTCATCGTTGCGTCACCCGTCAGAGAGGGGCTGAGCGCCTCAAACACCAGTTCCTCCTTGAACGCGTATTCGACGAGGATCTCTTCGACTTCCCGACGCACGGGATCAAGAAACTCGACGCCCAGACCATCAGCCTCATAGCGCGCGATGCGGCAAGCACGCGGTAGGTTGCTCAGACCGATGGCGAGATCAAAGTTTGGAGGGATGAAGTCATGGGCATTCGTGCGCACGAAGCTTCCGCGTGTTGAGATGTCCGTGATGTTGCATTTGATAGGCTTGCTTGAGCCGGGCACGAAGATACGTGCAGGTAAGTCACAAGGCTGCCTTTGTACACGCCGGCGCTCGGCCATCTCGCATCTCCGAAGTGTTGCAATAATGTGCCATCTGCGAGCTAATATCCGAAGCAGACACTTAATGAATAGTAAAAATATGAGTAGATATTCTCTTCATTATTTAGAGATTTTCTCGTTCGATTTACATGGGTTATTGCTGCCGCGGCGACCATGCTCGCGCAGCTGTTGAAGGGGTGAGGCGCCTCTTCACCACCATTGGCTCCTCGCTGATGGTTGGGCTCGCCAGCATCGTAATGTGCCTGATTGTCATGACAGCCGGTTCGGTGCTGGGTTAGCACCGATTTCATTCAATGCTATCGTGACAGCCCACCGGCTGGAGCGACCATTAGCTCAATAGATTGCGCTGTGCCTTGGCATGTTTCGATGAAGAGCTAAGATCAAAGCGACAGCGCAGGACGACGTCTGGTTAGGTGATCGCGCAGCTCACAGCGATGGTGCCAGCTGAACACCCCAGCAGGAGACCAAGCAGCTGGGCGAAAGCACCGGACCGGCGAAAAACATCGGTTCGCGACCATCCGACAAGGAGCCCATCGGCCTCGCAGAACGCATATCCGAGCAAGAGAGGACCAAGCGCTGTGTGAATGGGCGGGCAACGCTCATTTTGGCGGGTGGCTCCAGCTCGACGGTTCTGAGGCGCTGAGGCTGCCGCGGACCCAAATGTTCAATCGCTGGCCGCAGGACGGTAGCAAAAAGACCCATCACGGCGTGAACCGGGGGGACTCAGATTGTTGAGAGCGTCCTGGGATGACGTCGAACTGTTGCAGGCTGGTATGCCAGGGTCAAGGCGACCTCCTTACTCGCACTCCAGCCTTACCGCCGCCCTCCAATATGATGACAGGCTACCGCTGGACTATGATCGGATCAGGTGGCGGGCTGCTTGGCCGCTGAGCCTCGCCGGCCCTACCTATTCAACATGGCGAACGACTCTAACCTCGGCGATCTGGTCAACCCGAAGTTCATCGTTGGGGAGGACGTGACCTGAGTGGTCCAATCAGCTGGGAGGAAAGCCCCTAAACCTCCACTTCGATGTTCTGCTGCACGCGCCTTCGCGACGCTACCGTGCCCTAGGTGCCAGGAGGATACCGCGCAGTCGACGCTCCTTGCGGCGCGAGCTGTAGCAGCTCTTGCGTGCGAAGATCCTGTGACCCGGAGCTAGTACTGACGTTCTCCATATCCCCTCAGGTCACGACCGGGAACTCGACCGTGGTGGTCGTGCCCTCATCCGAGCTGGCGGTCTCCACCGTGCCGCCGATCTGAGCGGCCAGCGACTGGATGAGGCGTGTGCCCGAGCCTTTCGGTCGTTCGGGATCAATGCCCCGCCCGTTGTCGGCCACCGTCAACCGCGCCTCGCCCCGACCTATGCCAGCGGTGAGCCGCACCATGATCCGGCCACTTGTATCGTCAGCCCCAAAGGCGTGCTTGACGGCGTTTACCACCGACTCGTTGACGCACAATCCCAGCGGCACGGCACGGTCGATGAGCAGGTCGATGTCGTCCGCCTCGATGGCAATGGAGACCGTGCCCTCGTGCTGCTGCTGAATGGCCGCGCAGAGTGCTTCGAGGTAGCTGGCGAGGTTGACGGTGCGTGCACCGCCCGCGCTCTGAACCGGGTTGAGCTGGTCATGGGCCAGCGAGATCGCAGTGATCCGGTTGGCGATGTGGTCGAGCGCGCGCTGAGCCGCCTCCTGCGGCAGCCGCCGTTTCTGCATGGCGACTATCGCGAGGATGATCTGGAGGTTGTTCTTGACCCGGTGCTGCATCTCGGTGAGCAGCACTGCCTGCGCCTTGGTCTCGGCGGCCGCAGCGGCGAGCCGCTCGGCCTCGGCCCGCATGATCTGGTCACGGTGGACCACGGCACCGATCAGGTTTGCGGTGGCAGTCAGGAACTGCACGGTGTCCGCGCTGAAGTCCCGCGGGACCGTCGAGTCCACTTCCAGCACGCCCCAGGAAGTGCCATCGACGGGGACGGACACGTTCGCCAACGCCACGATGCCGTGCTCCGTCAGCGTCGGACTTGGCTTCAGGTCAGGGGTGTGCGCCAGATTATCCACGGTGACCGGCTCGCCGGTCTGATAAGCGCGCCCCGGCGCTGAGGCGAAATCGGTGGGAAAGCGGGCGTGGCCGACCACGCCCGGCTTCCAGCCCGTGCCGGCCACCATGAGAAGGTCGGCGCGCTCGGCGCGATGGCGCAGCACCTTGACATGGTCAATCTCCACCGCGCGGGCCACCTGCGCGATGGCTTGAGCGAGGAAGCCGTCGAGGTCGAGCTTCTGGGCAGCCAACCGGCCGAGATCGACGAGGATGCGTTGGTGGCGGCGCAGCTTGCCCGTGATCGCTTGTGCCTCGGCGAGGGCCTGCGTGGACTTCGTCATGCGTCGTCAACGCAGCGGCGGCACGAAGGTGACCATCCGCGCCTACTCCGTCCTCACGCCTCAGTATCGCCGGGATCAGAAGCTGGATCGATGGTCTACAGGTCGTGCAGAAATGCATGAGTCGTGTCACGCACGGCATCTGCCCCGACCAGTAACAAGGGATGATGCTCCAGCCGTTCGGCGATGAGCCTTGCGGCGGCGACCGCGTTTTCCAGTGTCGCGACATCGTCGCTCTCCAACTGCCTTGGTTTTGCTCTTGATGATCCTACCGATTTCTGATCGAGCAGTTGCTCGAACCATCCATCTCGGGCAAAGCGACTGGATTGTGCAAAGCTTGGTCAGCATGTCAGACGGTTCGGTCACCGAGACAAAGCACTTCGCCGATCTCCACGTTCTCATCGTGGATGATCTCTTCGTCATGCGTGAGATCATCGCCGCCGTGTGCGCAAGGATCGGCTTCAGGCACATCACCGTGTGCGACACCGGCCGCGAGGCGATGCGCGAGCTTCAGGCAGGCCGGTTCGATCTCGTGATCGTTGACGAGAAGCTTGAGAACGAGAGCGGATTGCAGGTGGTTCGTGCGATCCGAAGCACACCGGAGCTTGCCGCAATCTGTGTCGTGCTCGTCACGGCAAGCCGCGAGCATCAGGTTGCGATGGCGTCAAAGAGGGCAGGATCGGACGACTTCCTGCTCAAGCCCTTCACGGCTGACGCGTTGCGCGACCGCCTGCTTCGGCTGCTGCCTGCCAAGGGGTGAATACGAGGTCGTTTCTATAGCTGCGGAAGGGTGTAGGCCCCGTCGTGGTCGCTTGAACACCCGGAGCATGACCATGGATCAGCGCGGGCGGGGTTGTGGCACCGCAATTGTTACGAGCTTGCCGGTTACGGGATCAAGTATCGTCATCGGACGGCCCCCCAATCAAACGGAACGCAGGCTACAGTTCAGAATGGGGCTAAAACTTGGCCATATTCTCAACGATCCCCATTGATCACACTCTGCGACTGAGACAGAGTTCTCGGCGCAGATGCGATCGTCCGACTCCTGGCGACCACCGTCTTTGTGCTGCCTCGCCCCTAAGCGTTTGACGGCCCGGCCGCGCGTCCGCCGCCACACCTGCTCGCCGCACCGATGCCGATCCCGAGCATGTTCGGGCGCAGCTGGATGACAAGTGCCACGAGGACGCCGGCGAACACCGCGCCTCATGAGACCTTGTTGAGCATGATCGAACGCGCGTCGTCCGATGGTGTGACCCGTCACGTATGCAGGGGTCTTGCAAAGCATCGCGATTGCCGCCGCATCTGACGCTGGTGGTCAACTGTTTTAAGACAATTGCTGTTTGCTCACGGTTGGCAGCGCCGCGCATGCGCCGCGGCATGCCATCGCGTCCTCGTTTTGGCGACCCAGAACCATGTCGGTCCATGCTCCCCGTCGCCGACATATCGGCTTGCGAGCCCGGCTCGTCCTTCTCGTGCTGGCAGCCCTTGGACCGCTCGCCGCCTTCCAAGTCTACGACCTGCTGCATCAACGCGAGCGCCTGATCGCGGAGGCGATCGAAGGCGTGCAGCTCTCAACGCGCATCGGCGCCGAACGCTACCAGGATGCCATCAGTGACGCCCGCAACACACTGGATCTCCTGGCGCGTGTGCCGGCGGTCGTCGATGGCTCTCCTGAGGCATGCAGCCAGTTCCTCGACACGGTCCTGGCCAGCCGCCCTTGGGCGTCCGGCTTCTTCCTCGTCGACGCAGCCGGACGCATCTCCTGCTCGACTGTGTCCAGGGCCATCGGGCTCGATGTCGCCGAACGCGACTGGTACCGCAAGACGCTGACGAGCGCTGCGTTCACACTCAGCGACTTCTACGTCTCCTTGGTGCGGAAGCAGCCCACGATCGCCGCGGCGCTGCCGCTGACGACAGCAGTCGGAATGACAGCGCCGCCGGTGCTGATGGTCAATCTCGA
Organism: Methylobacterium iners; assembly: GCF_022179305.1. Lineage (GTDB taxonomy): Bacteria > Pseudomonadota > Alphaproteobacteria > Rhizobiales > Beijerinckiaceae > Methylobacterium > Methylobacterium iners. The sequence continues at coordinate 45,940 of NZ_BPQP01000048.1, read as the reverse complement.
CCTCGGCTGGTTCGACCAGCTGGCGGCCAACCTTGGCCGCGACAACGGGGCTACCATCCTCCTCGTCGACGACAAGGGAAGGGGTCTGTCGCGCTTCCCGGCTCTTCCCGAGATCGTCGGCAAAGATCTGACGCAAGTCGACGCCGTGCGTGAATCGCTGACCCACGATTCCGGCGTGTACCAGGGACGCGGGATCGGCGGCGTTGAGCGCATCTTCGGCTACCTGCGCCTTCCCGAGACCGGGGCGCGGCTCATGGTCAGCCTCGACCGCGGCGCCGTCCTGGCACCGATCGACGCGGCCATCCTCCGCTCGGGCCTTCTGTTCCTGGCGATCAGCGCGCTGCTCGCCGGCGCGATCTGGCTTGCCGGACGCAAAATCTTCGTCGAGCCGCTGGTCGAGGCGGGTCGGGCGCTGCGGGACAGCGAGACCTTCCTGCGCGGCGTCATCGACGGCTCGGGCGACTGCATCAAGGTGCTCGACCTGTCGGGCCACCTTGAGTTCATCAGCCGCAACGGTCAGTGCCTCATGGAGGTCGACGACGTCGATGCAGTCATCGGCAAGTCGTTCGTCGAGATGTGGCCCGAGGAGACGCGTGGCCTCGCCGCGGAGATGGTCGAGCTCGCTCGTTCCGGCGTGCCGGCGCGGTTCACGGCGCCGATCCTGACCGGCAAGGGCAACGTGCTGCACGTCGACGTGCTGATCACCGCCATCCGCGGCGTGGACGGCGCTCCGGAGCGGCTGGTGGCGATCGCGCGCGACGTCACGCGTCTGCATGCCGTCGAGATGGACCTTCGCCGCAAGACCACGCTTCTTGAGGCGACGCTCGCCAACATGGACCAGGGCCTGATCCTGGTCGATGCTCATGGGCACGTTGCGGTATCCAATCGGCGGGCTAGCGAGCTCCTCGAACTGCCGAACGACCTGATGGCGTCGGGGCCGAGCTACCGCCTCGTCCGGGAGCATCAGCGGCAAGCGCGCCGTTGGGGTACCCTGATCTGCGAGGCCAAGTCGGCGTGGCACCTGGATGACGACCGCCGCTCCAGCGACGTCCGCTGCCAACGCCGCAGCGCCGACGGCCACGTCCTCGAGATCCGGACGGTGCCGCTCGACGACGGGGGCGTACTCCAGACCTTCACGGACATCACGCACCTGACGCGCGCCGAGGATGCGGCGCGCGAGGCCGAGACGCTGTTTCGCGGGCTGTTCGATCATGCGACCGACCTGCTGTTTGTGCATCAGGTCGGGCTGGACGGTTCGTTCACGCTGGAAGACCTCAATCCGCGCGCGGCGGAGGCGATCGGTGTGGCAGCCGATGGCGTTTGTGGGCGGACGCTGGAGGCGGTGCTGCCCGCCGCCGCCGCCGCGAGGGCACGCGCCGACCTGGAGCGGACGCTCGCTGCCGGCAAGCCGATGCGCTACGAGCACGGGGCGTCGAGCGCTCAGGATGGTCAGACCTGGGAACTGATCCACGTGCCGCTGCGCGAGGGTGGTGTTGACGGTCGGATCAGTCGCATCTTCGCCAGCGCCCGCGACATCACGCACCTGCGGATCGCAGAGCGCGCGGCCAAGGAAAGCGAGGCCCGCTACCGCCTGCTCGCCGACCACGGCTCGGACCTCATCGTGCTGGGCCGTCCCAACGGCGAACGCTCCTACATCTCGCCGGCCGTGACGGCGATGCTCGGCTATACGGTGGAGGAGGCGCACGCGATCTCCATGCGCGAGTGGATCCACCCGGACGACGTCGCGACGGTGTTCGCCACGACGCGCGGCCTGAACGCCGAACGATCGACTGGATCGGTCATCTACCGGCTCAAGCGCAAGGACGGCGCCTACATCTGGGCCGAGGCCGCCTTCCAGTACGTGCAGACTGAGGGCGACGTTCGCATCATCACGGCCATCCGCGACGTGTCGGAGCGCCAGAGGCATGCCGACGAACTGCGCAATGCCAAGGAGGTGGCCGAGCTCGCGAAGGCGCGCGCCGACCAGGCGAGCCAGGCCAAGACCGACTTCCTCGCCTCGATGAGCCACGAGATCCGCACGCCGCTCAATGCTGTCATCGGCTTCACCGGCCTCATCATCGATCGAGAGGCGGACCTGCCGGGCGACGTTCGCCGCCATGCGAAATTGGTGCAGTCGGCGGGCGCGGCGCTCCTGACCATCGTCGACGACATCCTCGACTTCGCCAAGGTCGAGTCCGGCGCAATTGAGCTGGAGCAGAGGCCATTCGCCCTGGCCGCGCTCGTCGACAACTGCGTCTCGATCGGCCGCGGCTCGATCCGCAACAAACCGCTCGACATCGAGGTGAAGATCGATGCGAGGCTGCCGTCGGCGTATCTCGGCGATGAGGCCCGGCTGCGCCAGATCCTGCTGAACCTTCTCAACAACGCGATCAAGTTCACCCACGAGGGCTACATCGCGCTGAGCGTACGTCACGAGGCCAGCCTGTATCAGGGCGAGCGCCTCCGGTTCTCCGTCAGCGACACAGGCATCGGCATTCCGAAGGACAAGCAGGCCCGTCTGTTCCAGCGGTTCAGCCAGGCGGACAGCGCGATCAACCGCAGCTTCGGGGGCACGGGCCTCGGGCTGGCGATCTGCCGGAGCCTGGTCGAGTTGATGGGCGGCGAGATCGGGGTATTCTCGGACGAGGGCTGCGGCTCGACGTTCTGGTTCACGGTGGTCCTACCGCGGACGAGGCTGGTCGCGGAGCTTCACATTCCTGGCGCCAAGGCAATCGACCGCGCCAGCGAAGGGAGGGATCTGCTCCTCGTTGAGGATGTCGAGATCAATCAGGAACTTGCGCGCTTGGTCCTGGAGTCCGGCGGCTACAGGGTCGATGTCATCGGCGACGGCGCGAGCGCGGTCGAGGCGGTTCAGGCGAAGCGCTACGACCTCGTGCTGATGGACGTGCAGATGCCGGGTATGGATGGCCTTGCTGCAACGCGGCTCATCCGTGGAAACGAGCGACCAGGAACACGGCTACCGATTATCGCCATGACGGCCAACGTTCTGCCGGAGCAAGTCCGTCAGTTCCTGGCGGCCGGGATGGACGACCATGTCGGCAAACCGTTCAAGCGAGACGTACTATTCACGGCATTGAACAAGTGGCTGTCTACGAGTCCGGACAGCAGGCATTCTCAAGAAACCCGTTCCGCAAACAACAGGTCGATGATGTAAGCTCCTCGACGAGGATCTCGTCGAGGACACTGATGCCGACGCTCTCACCTTACTCGATGCGCCGGAGCGTAGCGTCGAGGCTTCCAGAGCATACGGCATGCGCAGGCAACTCAGGCCATGCCTGATGCTGTCCATGGTCGTGGCGCCAGCTGTGGGATGAGCCCGGCTCACGAGCGGCCTTCGATCTCGCCGATGCGCTCGGACTCTCGAACGTGCACGTCAATTGCGTCCTGCAGGCTGAGAACTCTGGGTTGGTCGGCGCGCCGCATCACACCCTAGACCCGGGTTCGTGACACGCCGCCACCGAGCGAGCCGAGTACGGCGAGCGCTCCTATCAGCAGGAGCAGCACGGAGTAGTACTGCATCGGGATCCAGAACAGGGTGTGCCGAGGGCGCAGAACGACAACCTGCCCGGTGCGAGGATCGACGAGTTCGCGTCCTGGCCGGTTGTTCAGACGGGTACCGAGGATCCAGTTCAGAACGGCCGCAGCCACCCAGACGAGAACGACGCCCGTTGGTGTAGGCACCCCTAGTCGCGCAAGGGCGGGATCGAGCAAGATGCTGCCGAAAAGGGCTGCGCCTGCAATCAGCGCGGTCAGCGCGCCCCAGCCAGACCAGATGATCATGCCATGCTCTCCCACGTGATCGGGGCTGCCTAGAGGGCAGAGATGTCGCTGCCAAGGTGCCCCGCGTTCACGTGGGAGAGACAGACGCCGTTTTGTCGGCGAAAATCGCTTAATGACCCCGGACGCGTGGTAGCGCCAGCAGACCGCCAAGCCGGGGTTGCAGCGCCTCAGTCGGACACGTCCGGTCCGGCGACCTGCCGAAGGCAACAAGGTTGGCAATGTCGTGCTGCCTGGGCGACGCCGGTCACACAGGGTCGGAAGTTTGCAGGTAAAAAATGAGGGAGTACTGGGCACGCACCTTGGCAATCACCGGCTCAGTACACTCGAACGGGAGAGGTCATCGAGGCATGGGTCAGCGTTGGTCCATGTGCGCCGCCGTCGCGGCCACGCTCGTCCTCGGGTTCGTCCTTCCTGAAGATCGGGTGCATGCCACCGAGGCAACGACGATCTACGGCATGACGCTCCTTCTCCCAGGCTCCGCGGAGGGCTGGACGCGCAAGGATCTCAGCGACGGCGTCATCCTGCAGAAGACACTACCGTCTGATCCAGCACAGGGCAGGCGCCGGCCCGGCGCGGCGCTCATCCAGATCACCAAGCCGACGGCGCCCAACACCCCCTTCCCGACCGCGTTCCAGGGCTACGTCGCAGGCCTCAAGGCCCTCGCCCGTCAGAAGCCGATCACCAAGGGCACGGGCGTGACGGTGAACGGGCATGCCTTCGCCTTCGAGCGGCGTTGCTGCGGACGCGCCAACGAAGGGCAGCCGAACGAGGTGCGCGCCGATGGCGTCTTCGTCGGCGTCGGCAGCCCGAGGGCGCATCATTTCCTCTCGCTGACCACGCTGCAGCTGTCGAGTGACGATGCCAAGCCCGTGGAGGCCGAGTTCGAGGCGGTGGTGCGCTCCCTGCGGCCCGGTCCGGACGACCGTCCCTTCGCCCTGCAGCCGCCGAAGGACGGTGGTGGTCTGGACGGCACCTACACGCACCTCAGCACCGGCATCCGACCCAATCCGTTCGGCGGCACGGACTTCTACGCCGAGAACGAGATCATGATGTTTGCGCCCTCCGGCCTCTACAGCCGCGAGATCCCGAAGGATGGCCTCACCCTCGCCGAGCATTGTCGCGCGACCCCGACCGACTGCGGCACCTATCGGCTGTCCGGTCGCTGGATGCGCGGAGCCGAGCGCATCGAGCTCACCGAGGTGGAGAACCGCTTCGGCATGCTCTCGCGCGAGGAGAAGCCGCTCACGCGCAAGGGCGAGGACCTCGTCATCGGCGAGGCGGAGTACCGGCGCATCGCGCCGCTGCCGGAGGGCAGCCCGTTCGAGGGCACCTGGCGTTACCTCTTCGCCCAGAGCGGGTCGGGTGCCTTCTCATCCGGCAGCATCGCGGTCGAGCGCACCCTCTCCTTCTCGCGCGACGGACGCTTCCGCCGCACCGGCGGCGTGGGCTTCTCCTCGTCCACCGACACCGGCACCGGCACAACCGGACTAGCGGGCAGCAACAAGCGTCTCCTCGAGGAGGGCCGTTACGAGGTGATGGGGCATGCGCTCACCCTCTTGGGCGATGACGGCCGCAGCGAGCGCCTCAGCCTGTTCGCTCCTGAGCATGGCTCGGACCGCCTGCTCGTCATCAACGGCGGCAACTACCTCAAGCAGGATCGCGCCAAGCGATGAGGGTGGCCGTAAGCTCCCTGTTGCTGGCGGCGATGCTGTTGGCCGTGGGCGGTTGCGAGGATGCCCGTCGGACCACACGGCTCCCGCCGGACCCACCCGGCGTGACCCGGCCGGACGAGTCCCCCTTCGGCGACACGATCCGGCAGGCCGACTGGCGTGCGCAGAGGCAAGTCCTCGACCAGCTCGAGGCTCGGTTCGGTGCCCGCACCTTCCGGCTTAAGATGTTGGTCGCGCCCCACAGCCTGGATCCGCTGGCGATCAACGAACACGAGGCAAGAGGATCAGGCGGCCGATGCCGCCTCGGCCTCGCCCTGCAGCCTACTCACGAGTTCCTGCTTCAGCATCGGACGACCCAGGTGATACCCCTGGAACAGTTCCACCCCAAAGGACGTGACGAGCTCGATTTGCTCAGCCTCCTCGACCCCTTCAACGATGGTGCTCTGCGCACAACTGCCGACGAGATCTACGATGTTCTTTAACAGCTTTGCACCGCGTAACGTGTTGCAGTTCTGTACGAAAAACCGATCAATCTTGACCATATCAAATCGTAGTTCACTTAGGCAGGTCAAACCCGCGAACCCCGTCCCGAAATCATCGAGCCACACGCGGATGCCAATCGCGGACAGCCTACCCATTAACCTGGAAACCTCGGGGTTGCCGCTGATCTGTCCACCCTCCGTGATCTCGAGAGCCAGCCGCGCCGGCTCAATCTTCGCGGCGCGCACGATCGCCTCGACGGCATCAGCGAAGCCGGCATCACAGATCTGCTTCGCAGACACGTTCACGCTGACGACCGGCAGCGAGGGCTCGTTCGCGAGGAGGTCGCAGGCCTCGCGCAGGATCCACTCGCCCAGTTCATGGATGGCCCCGGTGCGTTCGGCCAGCGGTATGAACCTGTCGGGCGATATCGCTCGACCATGCCGATCCTTCAGACGCATGAGCGCCTCCGCGGCCCAGATGCGACCCGATCTCACGTCAACGATCGGCTGAAACACCACGGAGACCAAGCCCTCCTTGACGGCCGACCGAAGCAACTCTGCCGTTACATCGTCGTTGGCATCGGCAGCATGCATCCGCTGGTCATACAGGTGGATGCGGTTTCTCTCCTCCTTGGCGACGTAGAGCGCAAGGTCAGCCGCCGTGATCGTCCGCTCGGGCTTCTCACCTGCGACATCCGCCGAGAACGCTGCTCCTACGCTGACCGTGACCATGGAGAACTGATCGCGCCTCGCCGAATGCGGGATCCGCAACGCCTCGACCGTTCGCCGGACCTCCTCCGCGAAAATGACGACCTGTCGCGCGGAGTCCGCTTGGAACATCACGGCGAACTCCTCGCCGCCGAAGCGGCCAAGGGCGTAGCCATGAGGCTCCGCGATGCACCGCATCGCCTGACTGACTGCGGCCAGGCATTGGTCTCCCTGCTGATGGCCGTAGCGATCGTTGTACAGCTTGAAGAAATCCACGTCGATCAAGATCACGCCGAACGCATGATGTGTCGTCACATACCCGTGCCAGAGTTCCTGCAGGACATCATCAAGCGCGCGCCGGTTCGCCAAGCCGGTCAGCGCGTCTGTCGTTGATAACCGAAAGAGTTCTTCCCCACGAAGGACCGCCTCGCGCTGACGCAGGTCTGCCCTGCGAGCGTTCAAGTGCACGCGATAGCGCTCTCGATTGTGCTTGAAGTTCAGAAAAGCTGTTAGAACGAAACTAAGTATGTATAGGGATGCGAAGCACACAAAGTAATCTTGATCATCAGTAAATGTAAAGGCCCAAACCAGAAAAGTGAGTGTTATGAGGCCCGATGACAGTAGGGCAACTTCGAACCGAAAGTTGAAAAATAGATTGGCTACCAGCATAAATATGAGGCCGTATCCCGCGTAATACAGGATGTTTTCCGTATCGCTGCTTTGCGCTGCAAGACAAAGCCACGCCGCGAAGCCAAGATATATTCCGAGGGAACACTGCAGTTCAAGGATGCGTGCGTCGACCCCATGCCGAGCCTGCAAGCGGATTCCACCCACGTAAACCACGCCGATGCACAAGCGCAGCGTGAGAACGTAGGGCAGCATGTCCCGGATCAAGAGGGCGTCCATCGCACCGAAGGCGACGTACAAGAGGCCCACGAGGGTGCATGCGCTTGCGATCTCGGCCCGCACGGCCTGCGAGTGATGCGCCTTGAATGCTGCATGTAATGGAGGCGAACGCCGCTCGAACCAGCGTTTGCCCAGTTCCAGATCGAGCAGATCTACTGTTGCTGTACTCATCGCGGCTCTCGGTTGTTGCGCCACGACTACCCGCAAAGGCTGTCCAAACTCCTAACCCAAGAGAACGCGGGTCACGCATCCGCGGCCGGCGGATCGTCGGTCGGCCTTGGATGCCGCCGAAGCGTCACTCCGGATGTCCCGGCCGGCCGAAGCTGCCTGTGGCGAGCGGCCGCTCAGATCAAGCGACAAGGGAGCGCTTAAGCCGATGGTCGTACTGGAACGCCCGCCGGCGCGGCAACTCCGAATGATGTGCATGGTCTCCCACCAGCTGCCTTGAGACGAAGCCGGCTCGAAACGACGGGCTGCCAAGCCCGTCCCTGGACAAAGCTTAACCATTCGTTAAGGTAAAGCTTGTTGCGGGAGGGCGTGCCTCCGCCGGCTCAAGGAAACTGAAATGGCAGCGGGGGCAGCGTCACTGAATGGTGCGCACAATCGCCTGAATGCGTTCGCGTCGCTCCGGGAATACGCCTACCCGGATGCAGCCGGAAAGCGTTTCGCCGCAACGGTGTCAGAAGCGCTGCACCCTGTCGTGGCCGATGATGTCGGTCGTGCCTTCGACGCGATCCTCGAGCTTGGGACGGCGCAAGATTACACGAAGGTAACGGATGCCGTTATCGACTTGCTAGGTTTGTTGAAGGACACGTTCAGCGACAAGACTTGGCGAGAGGCGGTCCTTCCGGCAGCCCGCGGACACGCCGTTGCAGGACTGGTGCACGAATGTCCTTTCACCCGCCACTCGTTCACGAAGCCGCGGGGCTACCCGGGTGATGCAGGGCTTCTGGACTTCGTCTACCGGCACCCGGCAGCGACGGCTGCGCGGGAGGCCGCAACGGACGCTGGGCGCACGGTAATGACCTTGACCGTCGACGTGACGGCCTGCGAGGCCGTTCGTGCCCGGCGCTCGATCCTGGCGGCGAAGATTGACGAGGCCGCCGACCGCCGCGAGGCGCCGTCCATCCTGGCTGTGGCCAGCGGCCATCTTCGTGAAGCAGAGTTGAGCATGGCGCTCAGGAAGGGGCGTGTCGGTCGCCTGTTGGCGATCGATCAGGATCCTTTGAGCCTCGCGACCGTCGACAAGTACAGCACATCGATCTCAGCGGCCGTCGAAACGAAACAAGTCAATGTTCGGAGCATCCTGGCCGGCAAGACGGATCTTGGACGGTTCGATTTGGTGTACGCCGCTGGCTTGTATGACTACCTCGAAGAAAAGGTTGCGGCACGCCTCACCCGTGTCCTCTTCGACCACCTAAACGAGGGTGGGCGCCTCCTGATCCCTAACTTCCTATGGGGCGTCCGTGAGGAGGCCTACATGGAAGTCTTCATGGATTGGTATCTTCTTTACAGGACGCGGCAGGAAGTGGAGGATTTCGCGAGGGAACTCGTACCGGCAGAGGTCCGGAAGATCGCCTACACGGAAGATGCCTCGGGGGTCATCGGGTACCTCGAAGTCGAGCGTGCGTAGAGGACCTGCTGCATGCCCAGCGCAAGGCGCTTGCCCTGCACGGTCCGGCAGTTAAATGCCGAATCCGTCGCACGGAGGTCAACGTCACGCCGTTGATCCCGGATCACCATTTGTTAGACGATGCCGATCAGCCAGCAGGTAAGGTGCGCGATGGCTGAGCGGACAGAAGCAGAAGTTATTCAGCAAAGCTAAGGCCAAGATTGTCTCGGCTTTCGTGTCAAACAACCACGTGCCGCCATCCCAACCTGCGAGACTTGAACCTGTCCGTCCACACAAGATTGGCCAGCCTGTACAAAGTCTCCGCTTCTTGTGGAAGTCCGGCCGCCAAAGCTACGCCTGCGCAGATTAAGAAGGCGATCACGCCAGAAGCTATGATCAGTTTTGAGGACAGCAGGGGCTACGGCTTGACCTTAAGGCTGCCATCCAGAGCCATCACGACGTAGTGTCGGGCTTGGCTTGAAGTAGCGTGTCCGCGATGTCATCCACCCTGGACATGACGGCAGCCGGTGTCAGGAGAGCGCCACAACGCTAACGGACTGGTCCATTTTTCTCTATCGGTTGACGATGTTCTTGTTAGTTATAAAAAGAACCTGGTAACCAGCTGCCTTTACAGCAGCGTTTCGCTTGCCGTCGCTAATCTCTTTCCAAATTCTGTTGAACTGGGCAGCCGCGATGCCGCGGTCCCGAGGCGCCTTGACGAGTTGTTTTGGAACGCCTTGTCAGGGAGTGAGCGGGACAGACGGGATACCTCCTAGATGCCCCGTCCCGCTCGTGTCTAAGGCGGTTTTGCCAATGCATTGTCCGCCGTCAGCACACCTGAGACAGATTGAGGGTCTTCACGAACGGAGGATGGCTGGTTCATCGTAGCCCTCAGGAGCGAAGATGAAACAGATATCCGGGCCGGCACGGAAGCCGGCAGGAGCGGTGATCAAGAATATCCGCCGGGCCACACGTCGGCAGTTCTCGTCTGAGAAGACGATCCGCATCGTGCGAGAAGGCCGGCGCAGCGAGGACAGCATCGCCGAACTGTGCCGGCGCGAGGGCATCGCCAGCTCGATGTACTACGGCTGGTCCAAGGAGTTCCTGGAAGCCGGCAAGAAGCGGCTGGCCGGCGACACAACCCGCGCCGCGACCGCCGACGAGGTCAAGGATCTGCGCCGCGAGGCGGGCGCGCTGAAGGAGGTCGTGGCCGATCTCGTGCTGGAGAACCGCCTGCTCAAAAAAAGCATGAGCGGGGCTGGGGGGCGACGAGGCATGAGGTACCCGGCCCCCGAGAAGCTGGAGATCATTCGGCTGGTCGAGCAATCCCACCTGCCGGTGCGCGCCACCCTGGAGAAGCTCGGCGTCACCCGGGCGACGTTCTACCGGTGGTACGACGCCTATCAGCGCGGCGGCCCCGAGGCCCTGGCGAATCGTCCGTCCCGACCCGGCCGGGTCTGGAACCGTCTGCCGAATGAGGTCCGCGGGCAGATCGTCGCCCGCGCCCTGGAACAGCCGGAGCTCAGCCCGCGCGAGTTGGCGGTGCGCTTCACCGACGAGCGACGATACTTCGTCTCGAAAGCGACCGTCTATCGCCTACTCAAGGCTCAGGACCTGATCACCAGCCCGGCCTACATCGTCGTCAAAGCCGCCGACGAGTTCCGCAACAAGACTACCGCACCCAACCAGCTCTGGCAGACGGACTTCACCTACCTGAAGTTCGACGGCTGGGGCTGGTACTACCTGTCGACGGTGCTCGATGACTTCTCGCGCTACATGCCTCACGACTGTCGCACATGTCTCGCCCGGAGTTCGCGACGCGGAGCTGAAGGCCCGCCTGACGCGAGCGGAAGCGAACGGTGTTGCGCTCGCCGATGCAGTTGACGCGCCCCGGGGCACTTGCCCCACTCGACATGCGCGAAGTGCCGGCGAGCTACGCTGCCCTAGATCGGGATACCCGAACAGCATTGGAGAACTGCCATGGCCGACGACATCCCGACGATTGAGGGGCTGCAAGCGATGGTCGGCAGCGCGATTGCTGCGTCCTGGCGTGAAGCGCTCGCCGAGGCCACTAAAGATGCCGGCGCCCAGCCGGCCGTCACCGGCATGCTCATGGTGGCCGTTGAGGAGATGATGAAGGGCATGGGGCGGGAAGGGACTGCGAGCCTTCTAGAAGCCATTGCCATCGGTGTTCGCAACGGAGACGAAATTACCATCACGATCAATCCCGACTTGGCACGTGGCCACTGAAGGTGCGTCACGCTCAGCCGCCGTTGTCCAGTTCCCCAGCAGCAACTGGTATACCACCGCTCATGCCTGGGCAATACGCCCCATTGCAGGCAGAGTTGCTCCCGATTTTTGGCTCTCTGCAGGTCCGAGGACTCGCCGAAACAGCGAACAGAAACAAGCGATCCACCCGGAGCAGAGACTTTCGCTCGGCAGCTACGACATAGCACTTCCCATGATCATCGACCAAGGGCGGTACTGTTCGCCTCGACGCAATTCGCGAAAGTTCGCCCTTGACAGCAATAGTACCAGCCAACGGCCTCGCACCAGCACATAGCGTCTAAATTCAAGTTCGCGCGCCTCCGTAACGTGAAGCGCCCGCAGGTATCGTAGTGGCGTCAGGAGGGGCGGATCAAACCTACCAGCCTGGTGGGCTAGGGCCGTTACGCTGAGATCAACGTGGGGCCCTGGCGCAAGCTAGTCTGCGTGGCAATCTCGACCCTGCGATGGCTTCGAACGAGGCAAGGGGGCCCACGAACCTGACCGCGCCGAACGTCTCTCCCATACCCGGCGACCCCGGACCCGATCCGGAGGAATACCGCAACGGCAGCGAACTCCCCAACGACCTCATGCGCCGCGCGCTCTGTGGGGCACATGCCGCGGCTCATTCGGTGTCGACCCTTGTGGCTGATGCACGGCTCGACGCTGTCGCAGGATTGCCCTGGATCATGAGGCGATGCCGTCCTCGTCCCTTGCCGTCGTCATGCTCGCCCTGTGCCTCCCGTTCGACGGTTCGCCCTGAACACACTGACGCGGGCTCCGACACCTACGCAATTTGCTCGCCCGGCACGCACCGCAACAGGCTTTTTCCATGATGGGTTAGTGTACGTGATTGCGAGAACCGAGGCCGGCCCGCAGATTGCAGGCGCTGAGCACCGCAGGTGAACGGCACGGCCTCGCTGTCTTGCATCCCCCGATCATGGGCAGCGAGGCCACCCAGTTTGCCACCTACGAGCCTGACCGCTTCACTGGCGCGCCAGGCTTGCATTTTGCCATGCGGGGCGAGCGCCGGGCCTCACTTTTCTGAGACGGTTACTCTGCTGAAGCGCGTATCGCTCCTAGACGTGTGGCCACGATATTCGTCATGATCCGTCGCCGTCAGGGATTATGGCCAAGACGACCCAGATCGCCAGCAAGATACAGACCATAGCGAAGAGTGCGCGGTTCACGGGAAGCAGCGCGTCGAGCGGGGCAACGTTCATGACGAGGATGCCGACGAGACCGCCCGTCACTCCGATCCATGCAAGGCGTCGGTCGCGTGCGTTCACGTCGTCAGCCTTCTCCAAGGATGATGCTCGCGACAGCAGACAAGGGGCGGCCGTCGCCCATCGACGCAGGGAGAGGATCACTCGACATCGCGCCCGACCTGCCGCGCGAGGGCGCTCTCCCACCCCGTCGGAGGCGAGACCCCGCGCATCCGCATCCGGGCCGCGACACTCGCCAGAACCTGCTGCCAGTGCTCCGGGCTGAGGCGGGACGGCGGCTTGTCGAAGCCGAGGTTATGGCACGCAGTCACGGCCGCATCGGCCCACTCACGGGACAGGCTCTCCCTATCGTTGTGGGGAGGGTCGATGGGTTCGTCCACCATTGCGGAACCTTCGAGAACGACGATCGTCGGACGAATGCTCAGGTCCCTTGAGCGAGGCTGGTCATGCGTTCGCGCTCGTCCTCAGGGAAGGAGGCCGCCCAAGCCGCCTCATCCCCGGGTTCCGGCAGGACACGCCCGAACTCGGCCATGGCACTCGCGGGCAGCTCCAGGAGGTAGACCCACACCGAGAAGGGAGGAACGGCGGCAGCGGCGGCGACGTCTGCCACGAGGCGCTCGATCAGGGCACGCCGCATCTGGGCAGGGCGCCCCGCACGTATGCGGCCGTAGACGAAGAGGTGGTCGTCCGTGAGCGGCGCGCCGCCGATGAAGTGCGAGCCATCGGCAACCTCCTGGAAGATCACCTGGGCGAAGTAGGCCGGTGCGCCCGTGACCTCCGCGTGGGCCATCGTGATCGCGCGCGCGAGGGCCGTCCTGCGCGAGGACGTGAGTAGGGCGGGTGCAGCCTGGCAGGTGTAGGTCGGCATGAACGCCTCCGAGGACCCGGGATCGGTTCTCCGCCAATCTGACGCGATGTCGGGTGCCTTGTCGAACCCTGGTGTGGCATCCGCTCGGATTGGGCCGGTGGCCTTCCTGAACCGGCCTGACCTGTTCAGGTTCAGGCTGGTTAGGGGATCGGCTTGCGGCTGCGGTTCGCAACCTGCGGAGGTCCACTTTCGAGGACGACAAGGCGGCCTTCCGCGGCTGGGTCGGAACGGATGCCGGGTCTCAAGCCGCCATGGTCTGCTGATGCTGTACCAGCTTCCAGTGTCCGCCGTCCTCCACGTAGGTCGACGTGCAGTGGCAGCGGTAGGGCTCCGAGCCGTCCCGGTGACCCTCCGCCGTGTAGCCCAGCACGAGCACGTCCCGGCGAGGCCGGGCCAGCGCCCGGTTGCTCATTACCACTGACGTCCAGCGAGGCGCCTCCCTGAGGCTGGCGAGGATGTCGGTCGCGCGCATCACTCCCATGCCGGGAAACGCCATGAGGCACGCTGGATCGAGCAGGTCGTCGTAGACCGAGGGACCCTCCAGCCAGAAGCGCTTCTCCAGCTCCCAGGCGGCTTCGCTTTCCCTGAGTGCCTCCCATGACCGCGCGATGCTCGCCCGCCGTGCCGCTGACCTTGATCACCTCGGGTGACGACAGGCCCCCCCTGCACCGCCACCACGCAGGGCGCCGTCACGCAGCCGCCACTGGACCCTTATAGCACCCGCTCGATCACCAGCGTACCGACGGCGAGCGGAACTTCGATGCGGCTCGGCAGCCGTGCCTCGCCCGCTCTTCTTGCTACCGGGTAGGCTACGGTGATCGCCCGACCGGCGGCCGCGACCGAGCCGTCGGCACGATGACCGGCGATGGGTCGGTAGGTTGCCTGGCAGGTGCGCTCACCGTCGGGTTTGCTCACCGCAGGGGCAAGACTCACGTCGAAGCGGGTGATGCCTGAGAACACGCGTGCCAGTCCCGCGCAGGGATCGTCGCCGAGCGAAGCGCGCAGCACCTGGGCGACGAGGCCGCTTAGAGGATCGACCACGTCACGGCGGTGACTGTCGTCGAGCGGCACACGGCCCTCCTTCTCCTCGGCATCGAGCGCCGGCTCGATGCGCGCGTCGACAGCGTTGCCGCCCTGAAACGTCACCATCGTGGTTCGTGTCCGTCGGCCGGAGCCCGTCGTGCGATAGCTCTCGGGCACCACACGCGAGCCGCCCGCCACCGCGCCGTTGGCCCCGGCCTCGAAGGTGCCGCCGAAGCCGAGCAGGGAGTAGCGGCCCGAGATGCTGACACGGTAAGACGAGGCGGTCACGGCGCCACTGATCCTGCCCTGCCCGACGGAGACCCCAGCAAGCCTAGCGCCATAAGAAGCGTCGATGGTCTGTCCGGCCGCCGGCTGCGCGGCGGCAACGAAGGCCATTCCTCCTAAAACGAGCAGGCTTCGGACGGCGGCTGAGGCGAACATCGTCATCTCCTGACCATGGGTCCAAGCATCAGGCGCTCGAACTCGCAGCGGCGAAGGTGCGGTCGCGCACAGCCGTCACGAGATCTTGGGCGCGAGGTGCGACGGGCCTGTTTGGCTGCCAGTGACCAAGGCGCTCGCCGAGACCGTTGCGTCGGGTGAGACATGCCGCATCGCCGAGATCCCCTCGACCCAGGTAATGCGAGGACGATAGCCTAGTTCAGCCCCCGCCTTGTCGCTGCGGACCGTGAACGGCTTGCCGATGAGGCGCAGCATCTGGCGCGTGAGCGGGGGCTCGCCTTTGAGGCGCAGCGCACCCCAGACCACGCCCAAGACGCCCGCCATCGCCCAGGCGACGGCAAACGGCGCCGCCCGGTCCTCCGGCACGACCCCCCGGGTCCCGAGGAGGTCGGATATCACGCTCTTGAGCGTACCGTTCTCGCCGTCCGAGACGAAGTAGGCTTCGCCGCCTCGGCCTCGATCCGCGGCCAGCAGCAGCGCGTGGCAGAGGTTGTCGACGTGGCAGGTCGACATGGCCTGTCCGCCGCCGCCGACCCACTGCCAGCGGCCGGCCCGCACGCGCTCGACCATGTGGTCGAGCGTGGGCATGCCTGCGCCCCAGATGAGGGGCGGACGCAGCGCGAGCGTCTCGAAACCGGGCCGGGAGCCGTTCGCCGTGAGCAGCACGCGCTCGGCCTCCGCCTTGGACGAGGCGTAAGGAGCCAAGGCGCGCGTTAGGAGCGGCACTGCATACGGCTGGGACAAGAACGACCCCAAGGATTTGCAGGTTGGAGCCGGAAAACGCACCGTCGATATCCGCCGAAGAACGATTTTAGACGACCTATGTCTTTCGGCTTAGGTCTTCAGCGTGGTGCATCCGAGCGCTTCCAAGAGGCTTTCCTTAACCGCCCCCGACAAACGTTGCAGTCGTTCTGCAGGTTTCGTGGCGTATCGACATGCAACAGAGTTTGCTATGGCTCACGGCGGCATTTGCCGTGCTTTACGGCGCGTCCGCCCACGCCGCTGATTGGTATCGGGGCGCCGAGCCGTCCGAGCGCAGCGATGATTGGATCGTCGCCGTCGACGCTTCGACCACGCTCAGTTCGCAAGGATCCCAGTTCGCAGGCGCGACGCTGACGGCCGCTCCGGTCGGTACGCTTACCCACAGTGGTCCGCGGTTGCGGTTCGATGGCCTGATCGGCTCCTATCGGTCCCCGACCGTCGCGGGACGCGCGACGATCGGACAACAAGCCGAGGTTGCGGCCATGGCGGGCTATGCCTGGGTCTGGCCGGACGCGGTCCTTTCCGCTTTCGTCGGACTGAATGTCCGCCACAACGCCGTGTCGGGGCTGGACTTGATCGCGACTCCCGCCGGAACGGAGGTTGGCGCTAAGGCGGCGCTCGACCTTTATGCTCGCCCGAGCGCCCGAACCATGATCCATGCGACGGGCTCCTACGCCACCACGTTCAACGCCTATTTCGGTCGCGTCCGGGCCGGGATGGCTACGTTTGCCGGTGGCTATGTCGGCCCCGAATTCGCTCTGCTCGGCGATGACTTCTACCGGCAGTGGCGCGTCGGCGCCCACCTCTCCGGAATGCAGGTGGGCGCCGTTCAGTTCGGTCTTGCCGCGGGCTATCTGCACGATCAGGCCAACAAAGCCGGCTTCTATACGACCGTCGACATGCGAGCAGGCTTCTAATGCCTGCGACGTCAGCCTCCGTCCTATCGGCACCGCAAACCGCATCGCCGCGGTGCGAATCCGCCAAGATCCGCTCTCGGGCGATTGTAGGTTTGCGTTGGACGGCGTGGGGATCATCCGGTGCGCTCGCGCTGGCTTTCCTGACTCATCCGGTCAGCGTCCAGGCGCAGCTCATTCTCAGCCTTAGTGCCCTCGCCGGCATGGCCGCGCTGTGGCTCGTAGCGCCGCGTAGGGGCGTCGCGCGCATGGGCTTCATCGCGCTCGGAAGCCTTGTCGTGCTCCGCTACGTCTACTGGCGGATTTCAGAAACGCTGCCCTCCGCCGAGGATTCTGTCAGCTTCGGCCTTGGGCTCCTCCTGCTCGCGGCCGAACTTTACTGTGTGGTGATCCTGGCGGTGAGCTTGACGATAAACGCCGACCCGCTCGTGCGCCCGAAGCTCTCGGCGGTTGATGAGGAGGACCTCCCGAGCGTCGACATCTTCATCCCGACCTACAACGAAGATGCCGAGATTCTCGCTACCACAGTCGCCGCCGCATGCAACCTCGACTACCCACGCGATCGTTTCACCGTCTGGCTCCTCGACGACGGCGGCACGGACCAGAAATGCGCCGATGCCGATCCGGACCGGGCCGCAGGCGCGAGGGCGCGCCGAGCACGCTTGCAGGCGCTCTGCGCGGACCTGGGCGCCCGCTACTTGACCCGCGCGCGTAACGAGCACGCCAAGGCCGGCAACCTGAACAGCGGTCTGAACTCGTCGGACGGTGAGATCGTCGTCGTTCTCGATGCCGACCATGCGCCCTTCCGGAGTTTCCTGCGCGAGACCATCGGGCATTTCGCCGCCGATCCCAAGCTGTTCCTGGTTCAGACGCCGCACGTCTTCCTCAACCCGGATCCGATCGAGCGAAACCTGCGCACCTTCGAGCGCATGCCCTCCGAAAACGAGATGTTCTACTCAGTCACACAACGTGGGCTCGACAAGTGGAACGGGTCGTTCTTCTGCGGGTCCGCCGCGCTTCTACGACGCGTGGCGCTCGATGAAGTCGGCGGCTTCTCTGGGATCACGATCACCGAAGACTGCGAGACCGCGCTCGAGCTTCATGCGCGGGGGTGGACGAGTGCGTATGTCGACACGCCGTTGATCGCAGGCTTGCAACCGGAGAACTTTGCCGACTTCATCGGCCAGCGGGCGCGCTGGTGCCAGGGCATGTTCCAGATCCTCATCCTGAAAAACCCGCTAATGAAGCCGGGGCTGAGGCCAATCCAACGCCTCGGCTACTTGTCGAGCATGCTGTTCTGGTTGTTTCCGCTTCCTCGCCTGGTCTTCATGCTGGCCCCCCTGTTGCACATCTTCTTCGACGTAAAGATATTCGTGTCTTCCATCGATGAAGCGCTTGCATTCACGGCGATGTATGTCGCCGGCAACTTGATGCTTCAGAACTATCTTTATGGACACGTACGCTGGCCCTGGGTCTCTGAACTTTACGAGTACGTGCAAGGTGTCTATCTCGCCCGCTCGATCGCTTCGGTTATCGTAGCTCCCCGCAAGCCGAGCTTCACCGTTACGGCCAAGGGGAGGACACTCGATCAAAACCACCTTTCGAGCCTGGCCCTTCCGTTTTTCGTCATCTTCGCAGTGCTGGCACTCGGCGTCGCTACCGCAGCCTGGCGGTATCTCTACGAACCCGGGGTCACGGGCCTGATGATCGTCGTCGGCCTCTGGTGCCTTTTCAATCTCGTGGTCGCGGGAGCCGCACTCGGTGTCGTCGCCGAGCGCCGACAGCCCGACCGCTGGCCAAGTCTGCGGGTTGCGCGCGAAGGCACGGTCGAACTGAACGGCGACCGGTTCGCCGTCGCCATCGAGAGCATCTCCGTCAGCGGCTGCACGCTTCGGCGGAGCGACGGAAGCGTCTGGCCGACAGGCGGAGACGGCCGCCTCGTCGGTACGTCCATTCCGTCGAGGTCGTCCTTGGACGCCCTCGCCTTTCACGTCTCCGGGACGGCGGGCGTCGACACGCGGATCGTGACGTTCGCGAGCCTTGCCGATCGCGACTTCCGTGCCCTCGCCGACCTCATGTACGCCGACGCCACCGCGTTAGAAACCTTTCTTGCCGGTCGTCGTCGGTCGCCTGGCCTGGTCGCCGGAAGTCTGCGATTTCTCACCTGGGGCTTGACCGAGCCGATCCGAGCGATGCGTTACGCTCTTGCGAGACGGCCAACATCCATCGCGTCGGCGGAGACTGGAGCTCGCGCGATTGCCGAGGCGAAGGCAGCTGTCGTGCAACCGCTCGCGGAACGTGTGGCGAACGACACGTCTCAGTCGACGCTTCTGGATGTCCAGGTAGTCGATCAGGGCGTCCCGTCCCGACAGCTCGTCGCCGCTGCAGCTTCGCCGCCGCAACCCTTCTTCGAAGCCCCCGCTCTCGCGGCCGACGTTTGGCGCGAAGTCGTTGCCGCGCTCGGGCGTCAAGAGTTGGGCGGGAGCGTCGTCGCGGAAACTTCGGAAGCTGCGCCCGAGGCATCGACCAGCACCGATTTCGATCCCGCCAAGTGGATGGAATGGCTGTACAAGCTCGACGAGACGGAGCGACCCTTCGCAGACAGGTCCGAGACCTCCCGTCCGCTTCCTTCCAGCGCTCAAACCCGCCAGGCAGCGTGAGGCTCGTCATGCGCGTCGCCCTCATCACCCTTGCGGCAGGCCTTTTGTCCTGCACGGCCATGCCGGCTGCGATCGCCCAAGTCTTCTCAGGAAGCGGGCCGACCCAGACTTTCGTTCTGCCGCCCTCCCTCGACGCGTCTCCCAAGCCCGAGGCAGAGAACTTTCCTTCGGTGCTGCCTTCGCGAAATATCCGGCGACCACAGCCGAACTCGGCCAGCCTTCGGCTCTCGGGCGAGAACGGTCGCGCGTCTTGGGCCTTCTACGTCACGGAGACCGAAGCGCGTGTCGGGGGTCGGTTCGCGGTAAGCTATCTGTCCGCCATCTCGGTGCTCCCGGAAGCATCGACCATCACGCTCGCTATCAACGACGAGGTCGTTGGTACCGCGCCGGTGGAGGGCGCGAGCGGCATCCGAACCATTCACTTCGACATCCCGCCCGGTCGCTTCGTGCCCGGCTACAACGCAGTCGGCGTGTCCGTGGACCAGAGGCACCGGGTCGATTGCACGCTCGCAGCGACGTATGAGCTGTGGACGCAGATCGACGTCGACGGCACAGGCTTTCTGGTCGGCACCGAGCGCGCCGGTACGATCACCGACCTGCGCGATCTGCCGGCTCTCGGCGTTGCCTCGGACGGTGCGACTCCGATCCGACTAGTTCACGGAACGGAGCGCTTGACCGAGGTGGCGGTCGAACGGTTGCTGACGGCCGTTCAGGAACTCGTTCTTGCGGGTCGGGTCGTCCAGCCTGTCGTCGACTTCGGGGCCCCTGCAGGCGGCACGGAGGGCATCAATTTCGCCGTCGGTACGGCAGGCACGATGGCGTCGATACTCGGTCCTAGAGCCGTTGAGGGTATCGTCGGACCGCACTTGGCGCTCCTGCCTTCGCGCCCGGACAGGCGCCCGACGCTCCTGGCAACCGGTACGACCGAAGCCGAAGTCGAGCAGGCTCTCGCGCGTCTCGCTACGATTCATAAAGCGAAGCCCCTTGGAACCAAGCCTGGCCTGCGCGTCCTGGCCGATGCCGCAGGCCGACCGGTCGAGGGCGGCGAGCGCATCACCTTGCACGAGTTTGGATTCGCCGACGTCTCCTTCACGGGGCGTCAACACCGGATCGTCATTGATCTTCTTCTACCGCACGACGTGCTCGTCGCCGACTACGCCAAGCTCGTTCTTGAGGTCACGGGACGGTACGCGGCCGGCCTAGCCACGGATGCAAAGATCCTTGCCGAGATCAACGGCGTCAACGCCGCCAGCGTCGAGCTCGGCCAAGCGGACGCTACGAAGCCGACAAGGAAGACGATCTTCCTGCCTCTGCGTCTCATGCGGCCGGGCTTCAATCGAATCGTCGTCGCCACGCAGCTGCCTCGCAAGGGGGAGGCGACGTGCCCTGTGGCAGCCACACCCGAGGCTGAGCGGATGACGCTGTCCGCCTCGACCACAATTGTCGTGCCGCCGCTGGCTCGCATCGCTCGGCAGCCCGACATCGGACAGACGTTCGGCGCCGGCTACCCCTATGCAGCCGCGCATCGTCCGACCACCCTCCTCGTGCCTGCGCCGGATCGTTCGTCGATGGCGGCTGCGGCCACTTTAGCAGCAAGGCTTGCACGCGCAGGCGGCAAACCCGTTCCGTTTCGCTTTTCCGCGACCCGGTTAAGTGGGTCAGGTCCCACGATCGCGATCGCGCCTGCCCGCGCCTTCGACCCCTCGCTCCTGACCGCGGCCGGGATTGACCCCAATCTCCTGCGCGACGCGTGGCGGACGCGGCTCCCCTTGGAGGCGGGCGGGGCGCCGGAAACGGCCTACGGCAGTGCGGCGCGCCAACGGCGCCTTCTGCGCCAGGACGGCATCGAAGCGTGTCACGCCTGGGATGGGGCGACCGCACCGTCCGAAGCAGTCGGCGGTTCGCGCAACCGTGAAGCCGCCGATTTCGCCCGCGCCTTCGGGGTCGTCGCGCAGGCCATCACCGGCCCCGAGCCGGACGACGTCCTCACCGTCGCAACGGCGTCGGACGCTCCGTCGCTGGAAATGGCCATGAGGTGCTTGGTCCACCCACGCGTCTGGCATGCGCCAGAGGGGCGCCTCGCCACCCTGTCGGGTTCCGGCGCCATCGCGAGCCTGACGCCTGACGCCCCCCGCTACGTCGCCACCGCACCTCTGTCGATCGGCAACCTTCGCCGGATTGCCGCCGGATGGCTCTCGTTGAACGCCGGACTCTACGCGCTCCTCGCACTACTCGTGGCAGCCTGTCTTGCCGGTTCGACACATTGGCTCCTCGGCAGCCTCGGACGGAAATCGCCATGAACGTCTTTGCAAGCCTCCTGATCCTTCTGGCCATGGCGACCGGCGTTGTCGCGCAACCGCTCGTTCCGCTCGCCGGCTCGCTGGCCGATGCCGAGGCTTGGCGAGCTTACAAGTCCCGCTTCGTCACCGAGCAGGGTCGTGTGGTGGACACGGCGAACGGCGGCATCAGTCACAGCGAAGGTCAGGGCTACGGCATGCTGCTCGCGGTCGCGGCAAATGACCGAGCTGCCTTCGAACGGATTTGGACGTGGACGCGTGCCAACCTGATGGTGCGCGACGACCAACTCCTCGCCTGGCGCTGGGAGCCCGACAAGCGCCCGGCCGTCGCTGACATGAACGACGCGTCCGACGGAGATCTCCTCGTCGCCTGGGCGCTTGTCGAGGCCGTCGAGGCTTGGTCTGATCCCTCGCATCGCGTCGCGGGTCGTCGGATTGCGGTGGAGCTCGGGCGCAAGCTGATCCTGCCGAAGGTGGCGCACGGCCCTTTGCTGCTGCCCGGGATCTTCGGCTTCTCGGCAGAGGACCGGGAGGACGGTCCTGTCATCAACTTGTCCTACTGGGTGTTCCCGGCCTTCGACCGGATGGCCCGTGTCGCTCCGGAGTTCGACTGGATGGGATTAGCCCGCAGTGGCCGCCGGCTCGTCGAGTCTGCACGTTTCGGCACGGATCGGCTGCCGACGGAATGGATCTCGCTCCGAGGCGAGAGCCCGCGTGCAGCCGAAGGCTTCGCTCCGACCTTCGCCTACAACTCCATACGCATCCCCCTCTACCTTGCGTGGGCCGGCGTCTCCTCTCCCGAACTCTACGGACCGTTTCTGGCGCTCTGGAAGAAGCGCGACGAAAGAGGGCTGCCCGTGGTGGATACCAGCACCGGCCGAACCATTGAGTGGATGCGAGACAGCGGTTACGCGGCCATTGCATCGCTCGCGGCATGCGCGGCGGACGGCACTCCATTGCCCGCTTCGCTTCGCTCGGTCCGCGTCGCCACCGAACACTACTATCCCGTCACCTTGCACATGCTGGCGCTTGCCGCGGCTCGCATGAGGTATCCCACATGCGTCGCGCGCTGACCCTTCTGCTTCTGCTGGCTGCCGGACCGGCGATGGCGCAGTCCCCGATCCTGATGACGAGGCGCCACGCCGAATCCGCGCCAAAACCCGACGAGAGTGCGCTTCGCTACTACGCGGCCGAGAAGCTGACGGCACGCGTCGATGCCGAGACCGAGCGGCTGCGTCGTCGTCATCCAGGCTGGCAGCCTCCCGCCGATCTGTGGACGGCGGAGCCCGGCCAGGAGGACGAAGGACCGTACTGGGACATGCTTGCGGCGGGCCGGCTGGACGAGCTGCGCGCAGCGCTCGCCGCCCGCTCGCGGACCGACGCGAAGTGGCGACCGTCCCATGCCTTAAGCCGGCAGATGAAGCATCGCGAGTTGCGGACTGACGCACTTGGACTCGCCCATGCCGGCCGATGGATCGACCTCGTCGGTCTGGTGCGTGCCCGCTCGGCGGATATCGACGAGACCGATGTCGAACTTGCCTGGGCGATTGCCGAAGCACTTGCCCGGGCAGATCGAACCAGCGAGGCGAACGCGCTGCTCGCGCGTGTCATGGCGGCACCCCGGACCACGCCGGAAGAGCGGCGTGCCACGATCCTGCGGGGATTGGCGGTCCTCCCCGTTTTGGACGTCGGAAAGCTTCTCGCGCGAGGGCAGCCGGGCGAGTTTGACGCCATCGCGATCGACATCACCCGCGCGCGGATTAGCGCGCGGCTCCACGACGTGCCGGATGTCGCCCTGTCAAGTACCGAACTTGCGGTCTTCGAGGTCTACGCTGCATCGGCCGACGATCCAAATCAGGCAGGGCTCGTGGCGTGGCACGCCTTCAAGCGTCGCGACTTCCCCGAGGCGTTGACCTGGTTCAAGCGTTCCATCGCGCGCGGCGGCGACGCGATGATCGCGCATGGTCTCGCCCATACGCTCCGCCAACTCGGCCATAGGCGGGAAGCGGAGGAGGTCGCCTATGCCTGGCGCGAGCCGCTCGTCAACAACACCTTGCTGTTCCTCGACATCCTCGAAGCGGATCTAACGCGCTCGACGCCGGAGTCCATCGAGGCCGAGAGATTGCTCCGCTATGCCCAGGTCGTGGCGGCTGTCGCCTCCGGCGAGGGTGCGCAGGCGCTCGCCTGGTATGCGTATAACACCTGCCAGTTCGAAACCGCGCTGCATTGGTTCAAGAGGGCCGTCGCCTGGTTTCCGAAGGAAGCGACCGTCTACGGCTACGCATTGACTCTGCGACGCCAGAAGCGACAGCGCGAGTTCGTCGAAGTCGTCAACCGCTACGACGGATTGTTCCCGAAGGTGGTCGACCTTCTGTTTCGGGAGCCCGAGGACAAGCCGCTTGCCTGTGAAGCAAAAGCAATTCGCGCCAACGAAATCCCTTCCGTGCGCACGGCCGAGTACCTTGATCTCGTAACTCCGGTCGACGCACGCCGGACCCGAATCGTGGTCCCACAGCCCGGAGATCTCGCACGCCCCGCCGCGGCCCCGCTCGTCAAGCGCAATGAGTTTCCCATCGCTGTGCAGATGGAGAACGATCTGCGGTTCGCACCCTCTTCAGCGACCAGTCGGGATGCGGTGGCTGATCTGCGATGGCCCGATCGGTCGATGGGCCGGCCATCGGTCGTGGCTCGACGCGTCCCTGGCGTCGGCGCGATGCCCTACGAGCGCTTCGGCTTCACTCTCAAGGTCGGTTGGAACGGTGCCGAGGCGGCAAGCGGCACGATCGCCGCTGAACAGCCGCCACCGATAGGCACGCTCTGGCACTCCGAGACCCGAGGGATCGTACCGGATGCGAATGAGCCACACGGAACGTCGCCGGACCGGACGCTCTCCACCAATGCACGCGTCAATCCTCAATCTCCCATGACGATCCGAGCGATCCAGCCATGATCCGACACTTCGTCCTAATCATACTCCCCGTTCTGCTCGGCGCCTGTACGGGACGCGACAACGTCGCGAACACTAGGGTGGGCCAGTTCGCGAGCTTGGACGCTGCCGTCTCGCGTTCCTTCGCACGAGGCGAGGGGACGCTCGGAGGCGTCGCGCCTATGGCCGTTCTGCCGGACTGGGTGGGCCGTCCCTCGCTTCCTCGGGAACGCGTCGGCAACGAGGTCGTCGAGCAGACGACCGAGTTAGCCTCCTCAGCTCGCGGCGATCGCCAGGCCAACTTCATACGTGTCGTACAACATCGCAATGCCGACCGACCATTGTTCGTTTCGCTCAACACCAGGGCCGTCGATCCGCAGCAGATTGCGAAGCCAACGGAGGCAGGCATCAGATCGGAAATAGTCGAGCATTTTCCCGATACCGACATGCAGGTCGTCACGCGTCCTGCCGCCAACGCCTACGGACCCTACGGCTTGGCGATCGGGCGGACTCGCGGTGGCACGCGGTGTTTGTACGCTTGGCAGTGGATCGATCACCTCGGCCAATCCAAGGAGAGCGCGGATCGGGAGGGGGCACCGAGCTCCGTCTCCCTCCGGGTTCGTCTCTGCCGCAGCGACATCACATTCGAGGCGATGGCCGCGGCGATTGATCGGATCCGCTTGGTGCATCGGAGGGAGGGCACCCCGTTCCTGCGACCGAACCAGCCGGTTTTCGCCGCGTCGCAGCCTCCCCGGCAACCAAGGCAGCGGATCAATCGGAGCCGCCTGGAAATGCCCACCACGCCGCCTCGACAGCCCATCGCGAATGTCGCAATGAACGAACCACGGCAGCGCTACCTCGCCAGCGACACGTTGCTGCCGGAGCCCTCCCGTGCGGAGCGATCGAAGCCCGCGACTTTCCCGGCGCCAGCGACACCCGGTATGCCGACGGGTCTTGGCACCTTCAGATCTGCTGCAGCCGCGCCAAGCGCCATTGCCGCCGATCTTCCGATGGAAGCTTTCCGCGGTCCCTCGAAGCCGAACGCCGCCGCGACGCGAAACTGAGGTACCGTTCGCAATCGATCATCCGCTTCGGATCGTGTTGGTTCGCCACGCAGGCCCGCAACAAGTGTTCGGCAGAGAAATACGATGCACAAGCAGGTCCTGGTCGTCGAGGACGATCCCATCTCTCAAGACCTCATCCGACTCCTGTGCGAAGCCAAGGGGTATCGGGTCGACGTGGCGTGCGACGGCTTCCTGGGGCTGCGCCTTCTAAGCGAGGCCGGCCATCGCCTTGCGCTCGTCGACTACCATCTTCCAGAGATGGACGGGTACGCCTTGGCCCGTCTGATGAGGGAAATCGGGGATCGAGGCGGTGAGCCCCTGCGGCTCATCGCCATGACGTCGGACAAGGACGGCCTCGCTGCTCGTCGGGGTGCGGACAAGCTATTCGACGCTGTACTGCCGAAACCGCTCGATCCGGAAGCGCTGCTCGGCAGTCTCGAGCCACATTCAAGGCTGTCCGATCGCGCCGCCGACACCTCGATCTGCATGGAGTCACTGGGCGGTGGAGGGAACGCCGGGGATTTGCTCGACATCGCGTCGGTCCTCTGGCGCCGTCGAGGTTTGAAGGGCCGTCCCACGATCGTCGCGTTTCCGGCAGCGACTACGGAACAAGCGGAAGCGCTAAGTCAGTGCTTCGATCTTGCCGCAAGCCCGGATAAAGCCGATCTCGTACTGGTGTTGAACGAAGGAGGGCTTGAGGGACTGGCGCAACACCGAAGATCGTCGGCTTCGCAACTTATTCCTTCTGCCGATCTGTCGGGGCATCTCCAAGGCTCCTGCGACACCCATTTCAAGATCGACGATCCCGCATCGTGGTCGATGGTCGCTGAAGCGCAGCTGAGCTTCGCGATGCAGCGCAGCCGTCTGATTAAGCCTATTTCGAGCTTCGATCCGATCTCATGGCGCCTCATGAGCCTCCTCGTCACGGCAGGAAAGGAGATCGTGATACAGATGAACCGGGGCGACTCAGCCAGCGAATACGTCACTGGGTACTCGGGCGAAGAGCTTACGGCAGCGATTGTTCGACTTGAACTCCTTGGCTTCGTGTCATGCAGACACTGCGAGAGCGGAGTCAACATCGCCGTTTCTCCACGCGGTGTCTCTGCCGTGACGAACGACGAAACGCTGAAACGGATTGAAGCCACCGTAGATCGAGACACGTTCGTTCGAGTGCTCGGACCCGGCTGACGCACAGCATGACCTCGGTCCCGAGATCAGGCATTCACTTGCCGTCGCCGATCTCTGCGAAGATCGATCGGAGGGTTGCGAACGACGTGCCCACTGGTCAAGGCGCATCGGTGGCCGCTCTCCATGACGCACCCTTGGCCGCACGCGGGACAATCGACGTAACGCATTCAAGCTTTCGGCGCATCGAGCGGCGCCGCTGGTCGCCAAGCGGGAGGCGGCAAGGTAGGAAGCCCGTGAACGGTCCACAGCCGCGACCGGCGTTCGCGTAAAGGTGAACTGTGGAAACCATGAACCAGCGATCGTTGCAGAACAGGTGCGCCCTGGTGGCGGACGACGACGAGTTCTTCCGGATTGCCGCAAGCGCCATCCTGACTCAACGTCTAGGATTTGAATCGGTCATTGAAACCGGTTCTTTAGATGAGGCTCTTGCCCGCTTGGGCGAGATGGACGGTGCGATCTCCCTCGCCCTGTTCGACCTTCAGATGCCGGGAATGGCCGACGCCAGTTCCGTTAGCGCGGTTAGGGAATGTTTCCCCGAAGTTCGCGTCGCCATCGTTTCCGGATCCGCGTACCGGATCAACATACTTCGGGCTTTGGAGGCCGGAGCACATGGGTATGTTCCAAAAATTCTCGGTGTCGGCGAACTCGCAAAAGCCATCGAAATAATCGTGTCCGGACAGATCTTCGTACCCTCCTCTCTTGCAACGATCCCATCCGACGGCTTTCCCAGCGACATGCTCTTGCCACAAGCGATGAGAAAATCCGTGATATCGTCTAAGGAGTCCAGCGGTACGGTCGAAGATGACGCGGCTCTGGTTTCAAAACTCACCAAGAGGCAATGCGATGTCCTGAGACTTGTTTCGGTTGGAAAATCGAATAAAGAGATCGCCCGATTGCTTTCTCTGAGCGAAGGCACTGTCAAGGTGCACATCGCTGCCCTACTCAGAACTTTAAAGGTCGCGAATAGGTCTGCGGCGGCGGTCCGAGGCGCTCAGCTTCTCGAGTAGCTCGAGGTTTTCATGGTAGCTGCGGCCGGTTCCATCATGCGGTGTGAAACAGCCGCTCGTGTGTCACGGCAAAGACCCAGGGCGAAGTACGAATTCCGTCGCTGACGAAATCGAGTGTTGCGTTGAGTAGGCCCTTCATTCCTGACCATCACAGGGTTGCAACTGACCGCATCTTTCGCAGCTCCTCAAGTGCAATCGGCAAGGCATGCCACAAAGACCCATAGAGGAAAGGTTTGCGTGTCGGCTTGGCGGCATATCGCGGCATTAGCAGGGCCGACAGCCTGATCTAAGCTCGGACATCTCCGAGGTCGACGCCCGAGTTATTCGGGGCTTGCCACTACGCACTGCAGGAAGCCATTCGAAACCTGATCGAACTTTCCCATCGTCGCAACACGCCTAACAACATAACGGATGATCAATACGGCAAATTCGCCTACGACTTAAGGTACTACGCGGTATGCCGTCCGGCCTAAGCCGTTATATATGCTGGACTACGTTGGCAATTAAATCATCTTTTAACCAGATCTGCTTTACCTCTTTGCACATAAAAATCAGCCCAAGACTTGGCTTAACTTGCATTCGATGCGGACAGAAATTTCAGCTAAAGCGCCGATAAGCTAGAGATTGAGCTCGCGATCCGTTAGCGGTCTTGGTTTGCGAATGCCAGATATATTTTGGACTCGGCTAAGTACGGAAAAACTTCACTTGGCTGCATACTGCCGATCTTGATCGATGTTTCGATGCTTACGGCCTGCATGCGAAGTCGCTCAGACGACGGGCGCGAGGGAGAGCGGGAAATGGATGGACTGAGCATTTTGCTGGTTGAGGACGACTCCCTCGCGCAGGAAGTCGTCTCGATACTGTGCAGAGCCAAGGGCCATGCCGTCGAGATCGTGGCCGACGGTTTTCGTGCCCTCAGATCCTTCAACGACCAGCGATACGATGTCGTCCTACTCGACTATCATCTGCCCGAGATGGACGGCTACGCCTTAGCTCGCCTCCTCCGCGAGTTGAATAGCAGATCCGCCGAGACACATGTGCCCCTCATCGGAATCACCGCCGACCGTAAAGGGCTGGCGGCCCGTCGCGGCTCCGACGGCTTGTTCGACGCCATCCTCGTAAAGCCGATCCAGCCGGCCGTGCTGTATGCCGCCCTGGACCGGCTCAGCGCGAAGCTTCCTATTCCGGCCGTCAACCCAGTCGATCGATCCTTTCCGTCCCAAATCGCAACCCTGGAGCATGGCCGAAGAAATCCGCTGCTGCGATGGCAGCGTTTCGGCCTCTCAGGGCTGCCAAGAACGATACTGCCCACCGAGGTGCCCGCCCAACATGCGGCAGCGCTCAGGCTCTGCTTCGAACTCATCGATGCCGATGAGACGAACGCCGATGCGGTCCTCGTGATCGACGATGCAAGTGCAAGAGAACTGATGGCACTTCGCGAGAAGGTGCCGTGCTTCCTGCTCCCTTCGATCGACGTATCGGGACGTCATGAGGCGTTGTGCGATATTTCTTTCCGAATCGAAGAAGAAGCATCGTGGCTTGCTGTGGCCAAGACAGTTCGAAACTTTTCGTTACGTCGTAAGCAGCTGCGTCCCAACATCGAGGCACTTGATTCCGACGCACTGCAATTGCTCGCTCTCCTCTACGTCAGTTCTCGCACGCACGCGGTCCACGGAACGCCCGATAGCGGATATGGCTCAGAATACGCACTCGGCCTCACAGGCAAACGACTGATAGATGCAGTTATGAGATTAACTGTTGACGGTCTTGTAGAGGCAGAGGCGGCGGATGACTTCATCAGCTTCGAGATATCCCAGCTCGGCGCAGATGTCCTGACGAGCCGCACTATTGTCCCTCTTGCCGACAACACTTCACCACATTCAAGGCAGAGCGACACAGCTGTTCGTGATAGACTCAGACCGACACCACCTGATCTTCCGCGATACCCAGTTGTTGAGGGCGAAAAGGCAGAAGAACTCGCCGCACATTCCTCCAAAATAACGATTCTTGATCACGCCAAGCTCGCGGTGGTCCGGGACCTTATCGGTTCTCAAAGTGTTCTTCGACTCGTCAGGAGCCTTATCAAACAATTCGAAACCTCCTTCGACGAGAAGTCCTCGACGGCGACCTCAGTGTGCCGCGACGCGCACAATTTGATTTCCAGCGCCGGCTTTCTCGGCTGCGAGAGAATGGTTTTCGTCGCGCGGCATCTTGAACTTGCAACCCGAAGTGGCGAGGATGTGGCGGCGTCGCTGGACCTTGCCATGCATTGCATCTCACTTACGATCAAGGAATTGTGTTTGTGGCTCAGTTGGAATGAAGGCCAAATAGAACAGTCACATTTTCACAAAGTCGCACGCGGTTGAACATTTTATCATTTTGCTTCTTATGTACCCTCATGCGCGAGATTACAGACACTAAAAATTCGACTTAGGTGTTTCCCATGCTTTGCTATTAACCACATACGCACTGACCCAACATACTGTCGAAAAACGCCTGCGCATCTTCCGTAACACTTGATCATGGTTCGGACCTCCGGACCGATAATCTTTGTCCCTGCACGGGCATCATCGCGGTAATGGCGATCTGCCTAACTGCCTTTGAGAGGTCTCGCCGCTTCTCACCCTGCGTGAGCTTCAGACCGCGCAGAACGACCTCTCGAACGCCACGAACGATCTCAAGACCGCGGAGGTCGGACTGGAGGCGGTGCGCAACCGGCTGCGCATCCTCGGCCTCAAGGATGCCGACATGACCGCGCTCCAGCAGAAGGGCGTGATCAATGCCGAGACGATGATCAACGCACCGCTCAGCGGCACGATCATCCAGCGCAAGATCGGACCCGGGCAATACGTGGCCACGGGCGGGACGGACCCGTCCTACGTCATCGGCGACCTGTCGCTGGTCTGGCTCGTGGCTCAGCTTCGCGAGCCCGACGCGGCCAAGGTGAGCCTGGGCGAGCGGCTGCAATTCCGGGTCCTCGCCTATCCGGACCGGGTCTTCGAGGCGCGAGTGAACTTCATCGGCACCTCCGTCGACCCGGCGACGCGCCGAATCGTCGTGCGCGGCGAGATCGACAACAGCAACAACCTGCTCAAGCCCGAGATGTACGCGACGGTGCGCATCATCAACGAGTACGAGAACGTGTCGCCCTGCCTTCGCCCGCTTCGTTCTGCATGGCGAGGAGCGGCCGCCGGCTGGGCCCATACCTGCACTACCGGCACCCGCCTCGCACGAAAGCGCCGACAGCACTGCCGCAGCCGTTACGGCACCAGAAGCTGAGACCTCCCGATCATCGCCGCGCCGCCGCGCTTCATGAGCGACCAGCTCTGAAGCCGCTTAGCCGCCTCAGGGCAGCACGGTAAGGTGCACTCAATCGAAGTCTCAGCGCAGTGTGCGAGACGCGCACTGCTCGCCACCGACGGTACGTGCGTGTTAGATCCAGTCACTTACAGTCGTCGGTATGGAGTCATACAAACAAACATAAGCTAGTAATTTTGTTCGAATCCTTCCGTTCAAATCGTGAGTAACACCCGAGTTCATTCGTCAGGATTTAGAACTTGGAAGGAGCTGCCCTCGCATCTTCGTGCGATCAGGAGCGCGAGCCATGAACCATTACGTACGAGCATTGACTGGGAACAATCATGGCGGGGTGGCACTGATCTTTGCGCTCGCAATCCCCGTTCTTATGGGTCTCACCTCGGCGGCCCTGGAATACGGCTCGCTGGTCAAGCGCCGCACCGAGCTGCAGCGCGCCGCCGACGGCGGCAGCATCGCGGGCGTCAACCAGTTCAAGCTCGCCAACACGGACGACGCGGCCGCCATCCGCGCGGCCATCGCCATGGCCCAGGGTCAGGCGCAGGCCTCGACCGACCGCCAGCCGCAGGTCCAGGCCGAGGTGCTGGGCAACCATTCCTCGGTCAAGGTGACGGTCCGCGAGAGCGTGCCGCTCGCCTTCGGCAAGCTCCTCAACGTGCCGCAGGTGGAGCTCGTCGTGCACTCCACCGCCAAGCTCGCCGGCACCACACGCCTCTGCCTGCTCGCGCTCGACCCGACGCGCCAGGGGGCCTTCCACCTGGAGGCTTCGGCCCGGATCACCGCCACCGACTGCTCGCTCTACTCGAACTCCACGAGCTCGGCCGGCATCCAGGCGGAGAACAACGCCGTGGCCAGTTCGATCTCCACCTGCACGGCGGGCGGTTACAAGGGCAGCAGCGCGAACTTCACGCCGCCGCCCGCCACGGGTTGCCCGCCGCTGAAGGACCCACTGGCTGGCCGGGCACGTCCATCACCTGGCCCCTGCATCGTGCTCCCAACCTACACGAACCCGAAGAAGGGCGACGACGGCCCGGATGATCCCGCCTATGGATCGAATGTGGTGAGCGGCACCGTCACCCTCGATCCGGGCACCTATTGCGGTGGTTTACGCCTAACGAAGAAGGCATCGGTGACCCTGCGGCCGGGTACCTACATCATGAAGGATGGTCCCCTCATCGTCGACAAGAAGGGCTCGCTCGCGGGTACGAACGTCAGCCTCTACTTCACCGGCGACAAGGCAGGCTTGCTGTTTGACCAGGATAGTGTGGTAAGCCTCACTGCGCCCAGGGACGGTGACATGGCCGGGCTGCTGTTCTCCGAGGACCCGGAGACCTCAAGCCCGATTTCGCTTCCTTTGCCGGCCAGCGGCAAGGGCAAGGCGAAGAACGCGCCTGAGGGTGCGTTAGGTCTGCGCGAGTACCGGATTATCAGCGACGAGGCGCGCACGCTTTTAGGCACCATCTACCTGCCTGTCGGTCGGCTGATCATAGACTCCAAGAAGCCGGTGGCGGACCAATCCGCCTACACCGTGATCGTGGCTCGCCAGATCAACCTGTATGACGGCCCCAACCTGATGCTGAACGCGCGCTACGGCAGCACGGACGTGCCCGTGCCCGAGGGGGTCGGCCCAAGCTCAGCCGACACCGTGCTCTCACACTAGGAGCCCGCACAGCCGTAACCAGACGCGCTCGCCACGTCGGCATTCATGCCTTGGAGGGACGGCTCATCAGGATCGCCGTGCTGACGGCGTTACGCATCAAGGCACACTCCGCCTCAGGGTCGGCCAAGCCATGGCGTCGGACGTCTTGGTCCAGACGAAGGGCTTCGGGTCGGCGTTGGTCTGGTCGATGTATGCGTGGATCGCCGCCCCAAGGTCGGCGGTGCTGGTGAACACGCCCTGCTGCAGGCGCCTGCGGGTCAGCAGCGCGAACCAGCCCTCGATAAGGTTGAGCCAGGAAGCCGAGGTTGGAGTGAAGTGCAGGTGCCAGCGCGAGCGCTTGACGAGCCAGTCGAAGATCAGCCGGGTTTTGTAGGTGGCGGCGTTGTCGAGAACGAGGTGCACGTCGAGCTCGGCCGGCACCGCCGCCTCGACCTCGTCCAGGAAGGCGCAGAACGCGACCGCATGGTGCCGACCTTTGCGAGCGCCGATCACGGTGCCTGTCCTCACGTCCAGCGCTGCTAACAGGTCGGTGGTTGCGTGCTGCTTGTCGTCGTGGATTGCGCGTTCGGGCTGGCCGGGGCGCATCGGCAGCACCGGCGCAGTGCGCTCGACGGCTTGGATCTGGGGCTTCTCGTCCACGCACAGTACCAGCGCCCGGTCGGGCGAGGCCATGTAAAGGCCGACCATGTCACGCACCTTGTCGACGAGAGCCGGGTCGGAGGACAGCGGGAAGGTCTTTTGCCGGTGCGGCGCCAAGCCGAAGGCATGCCACACACGCGAGACCATAGTTTGGCTCATGCCGGCCTGCCGGGCCATGGCCCGCGTCGACCAGTGCGTGGCGTTGTCGGGCTGAGTCTCCAGGGTCAGCGCGATCAGGCGCTCGATCTGATCATCCCCGACCTGGCGCGGTGCCCCTGAGCGAGGCTGGTCGACGAGGCCCTCCAGCCGGTGGGCCAGGAAGCGCTGGCGCCAAACAATCGCGCTGGAGCGACTCACGCCCAGCGCTCGCGCCACGCCCGCATTGGTCGAGTCCGGTTCGGCGCAGGCCAGAACGATGCGGGCACGCTGAGCGAGTGCCTCACCGCTGCCGCGCCGGCGCACGATGCTCTCCAGCGCCGCGCGCTCCTCGTCGCTCAGCGTGAGCAAAACCGGCTTGCGACCGCGCACTACGGCTGCCTTCCATCATAGGACCAAAGCAGCCTCGATCCCGTCACCTCAAATCGCAAAAACATTTCAGATTCATACCACTAGCGCGAATTTACAACGTCCTGGATCATCCTCATTGCACGATCGACCAGCGCCTCTTGCTCGTTCGGGTTTGCCTGTCAGTACACAACTGTAATAAGTAGTGACATCGCAATACTTGTCGAGGCACTAAGCTTCCATCTCAACGTCCGCTCGCTTCACTCGAAGCGCTGCGCTGATCGTTACCGCCCCCCGCATGCTAAAGCCCATCCCGACATTTCGCGGTCTTCGCATGGCTGCACCATCACGCCTTTATAGGGTGAGCAAGTAGAAGCGCGGTGCGGACCGCACTCCGCTTACGACAATCTTCGATCTCAGCGTCGGCGAGCACCAGAATGGCGTGGTCGCATTCCCGGACGGCGGCAGCAGGGTCGATTAAGTAGGCATCGCCCACCCTCAGCCGTCTGAGCTGAAGATTGGTCATGTAGGCGTCGACGACGTTAGTAATGTCGGCCTTGGTGATCGCACCTCGGCGCAATAGATCGCCGAAGGTAGGCTGGCAGGTCATTGTCTAGCATCGGTCCCGGGCTATTAAGATAGGCTTGCCCGGCTTTTCGTACTGCATGATCCTGAAGCATCGGTAAAAACGTCCTGCCTGCACGGCCAAGCGCTGACATCGACGCCCCGCAGCTGATCCAAGAAGTCGTCTTCCGGGGTACGCCATGCCTTCAGAACGCCCTGCCGTCCGAAGACCGCCTGCATTGTACGCCGGTCGATTTCGTATCGCCGGCCGACCTTCATCGCCAAAGCGTTTTGTAGGATGTGCTATCGAGATATCGCTTTCGTGTTCCGGTCCTCGCTACTGCATGCCCTCGGACCCGCCCATTAGGCCGGCGCTCCATGCGAGCGCCACCACCTGCGCTGCCGTTAGGAGCGAGCCGTCGTCGATAAAGTAGCTGTCGCGTGAGCCGGGCAATTTCCGGACGAAGCGACCGGAAGTTCGCAGCGCGTCTATGGCCCTATCTAACAAGGCGATCTCGATCTCTCCGCCAAAAGCTTTGTCGTCCATCATAGTCCTAGCCTAGGACAGGCCGAAGGCGCCGAGCAAGGTGGCCAAATGGCCTGGGATCAGCCCTGCTGGCCGGCTCGCTGTCGATCCTTCGAAACATGGGTGCGCATGAGCTTGTGACGGTGGCAGAAACGCTAGAGCGCTGCCACGCTGACTTGAACCCACTCTGGACAGCCTCGAGCATCTGATGGAGCTTGGCATCGGGGGTATACGTCCCCGTCTCGGCACAGGATCATTAGAAGCGCGGCGCGAGCGTCAGAGCGCAAAGAACCGCGCTGCAACGCGGCTTCGGCGAAGCGGGCGCCGGCTAGCGCTCGGGGCGGGTCGCTCGCACAATGCCAAGGCATCCCAAGATAAGAGGTTCATGATGAGAACGAAACGGAGTTTCGTACGGCGGGGGCTGAGTGCCGGGGCTAGGCAGACCTTCATCGACGAGGTGGAGCATCTGGTCGCCGTGCTCGGTGCGGCCAAGCCTGTAACGATCTCGTTCCATCATCCCGATGGCCGCTGCGATGTCAGGGTGACGATCGCGGGCAGCGATGAAGCCATGCGTAAACTCACCAGCACCGACTTCCTCGGTGAAGCGCTTGACGAGCAACCCTCACGGCCGGCACGACAAGACGACCTGAAACTGGACTTCACAGGTACCGGGACATCTGGACATGGGCCCAGCCTGACGCGTCATGCGATAGCCTTGCCGCATGACGTCGCCCGAGCAGAGATCCATGCAAGCGCGGTGCTCGGGCAGCGTTGACAGGTCGTAGAAAGACGCAGCTTCGTGTCGCCATCACACATCGATCAGCGCTCTACACGCAGAGCAGACCTGCCAGCCGACGCACGCAATCATCTCGGCGACACACTCAGATCGGCTGATCCACCCGACGTGTTCGCCGGCTTGCTACAACAACTCGATGCGGTGCTCATCGCCCACGGCGAAGCGCTCACATCCGAGATGCGCTCAGGTCTCGTGAAACACCTGCCAAGCCTTCGCGCCTACGCGCTCTCCCTCACGCGGGATGCGCCGGCGGCCGACGATCTCGTGCAGACGACGCTGCTGAAAGCCTGGCAATCCCGCAACAAGTACACGCTGGGAACGACACTCATCGCCTGGCTGTTCACGATCATGCGCAACTCCTTCTACTCGGAGTACCGCCGCAAGGGCGTGGAGGTTGAGGATGCCGACGGCGTCTATCAGTCCAAGCTCAGTATCGCACCGGCGCAAGGACATGGCTTGGACGTGGCGGACATGTGGCGGGCGCTGGACAAATTGCCCTCGGAGCAGCGCGATGCTCTCGTGCTCGTTGCGGTCGAGAACCTGTCCTACGACGAGGCTGCAGCCGTGATGGAGTGCAAGGTCGGCACGATCAAGAGCCGTGTCTCGCGAGCACGCCTAAAACTCAGTGAAGTGCTCAGCTACACACCGGGGGACTTTGTACAGGATGAGACGACAAAGGCTGTATTGACGGCCGCTATCTGAGAGAAGATGAGCTTCCCGTCAGATCGTGGAGAAACTCCCCTGAAGCCGATCGTAGCGCTGCATCAGTCTGGTCAGCTCCTGGCGCTTCTCGAAGACGCGGATCTCGTGGTTGAGTTGTAGCTGGAAGAGGCTGCCCTTGCCTGCGGGGACACCGTCGTTGATCAGCGCCTTGGCAACCGACGTGCCCTGCAGCACGGCATCGCTGGCCTCGACCATGCGTGCAAGCAC
Organism: Methylobacterium iners; assembly: GCF_022179305.1. GTDB lineage: Bacteria > Pseudomonadota > Alphaproteobacteria > Rhizobiales > Beijerinckiaceae > Methylobacterium > Methylobacterium iners. The sequence continues at coordinate 9,168 of NZ_BPQP01000048.1, read as the reverse complement.
CATCCTGAACCTCCTGAACTCGTCGCGAAGCCTGTCGAAATCGTCGGACATGATGAGCCTCAACGCGGGTCGCCATGAACGAAGCTGCTTGCGAGCTGCTGGGTCTTGTGGTGCGCTGAGCGTTGTCCGATAGCCGAACCTCGCAGGAATTTACCGTCTTGCGCCGCACCAGGGGCCGAGCGGCCGCACCAGCGGTGTCACCGATCGCCAGCAGGGCCATGCCGCTCTGAAGGTACAGCAGCACAGCTTGGGTCGAGACACAGTTAGCAAATCAGTAAGGGCGTTTCGTCTCATCAGCCCTACGCGGCAGCCTCAGGCACATGATGACGGCAACCCGCTGCATTGCCTCGCGAGGAAGGGTGCTTTGGAGGCGCCGCGATTCATTTGCGGCCAAGCTAGTACGTGATAGGGGTATCGCCGAAAGCTAAGCGGGTCGGTCGCGTTCAGCGGTGAAGGCGCGGCCGGAGCATAAGCCCGAGGCGCTGGACGCTTGACCATGCAGGATGCTGAGCCGTGCCTGCAGGCCCTACGGGAGCTTGCCAACCGCTCCGACGCGACGGAGGACGAGATCGACGCCGTCCTTCACAGTTTTCTTTGCACACAGCTGAATGATGTCGCACGCTTTGCCGTAGTGGAGTACGTGTCTGACGAAGTGCATTTCGAGCTGATCCGACAGCCGGCCCAGCATGCTTTCTGGCAGCGCGTGGTGGTCGTGGCTCTGGACAAGTTCCGGATCATGACCGACGAATTGTCTTCAGGCAGTTGGAAACCAGCAATTGCGGCGAACTGAACACGAAGAGAGTCACTATCTTCGCTGTCAGGCCGCAGCATACAACTGCGCGTGTTGATGTTAGGCGCAATCGCAACGGCGCCGTAGATGAACTAATAAGATCAAGGGCCATCTGAACTCAGCTTCGGCTTAGACCGTCCGGTTCACGCCTCCAACATCGTTGACATGCGTAGTCACCAGGAGTTCCAGATGACCCACGGCATTTATCGGCTGAAGGGTGACACACCTGAAAAAGATCGCGTTGTTGTCAAGTATGACGACGGAAACGAAATGGAAGTATCGATCAGCCGCTACAAGGAAAAGGGTTATGCCCGTGCTTTTGAGTAGTTGCCTTGGCGCTCTCGTGAGAAAGCTTCAACTTGACGGCGAGCTTGTTGCAAAACGACGCGTGAAAGATGTTGTAGACGACTAGGCTCAGGACCCAATAACGCTCGTGTGGAACGGCTCGCGGCGTAGCGGATTCGGGGTGCCGGAGGTGCCCTCATGGCTGAGCCGTTCCTGCTTTCAGAGGCGCAGATGCGCCGGATCGAGCCGTTCTTCCCGTTGCAGCGGGGTTTAGCGCGGGTGGACGACAGGCGAGTGCTGTCGGGCATCATCTACGTGATCCGGAACGGGCTGATGTGGCACGACGCTCCGCCCGCCTATGGCCCCCACAAGACGCTCTACAACCGGTTCGTCCGGTGGAGCCGAGCCGGCGTGTTCAACCGCATCTTCGCCGGGCTTGCGGCGGAGGGCGGCAGGCCGGACCAGCTCATGGTCGATGCCACGCACCTAAAGGCGCACCGGACCGCGGCGTCGCTCCGCAAAAAGGGGCTGTTCCGCGCCGTATTGGGCGCACGAAAGGCGGCCTGAACTCGAAGCTCCATGCAGTTTGCGACGAGCAAGGCCGCCCGCGGGTTCTGCTCCTGACCGAAGGCCAGGTCAGCGACTACAAGGGCGCGGCGACCATGCTGCCCGCCATGCCGGAGGCACCCGTGCTCATTGCTGATCGAGGCTACGACGCTGACTGGTTCCGGCAGGCGCTGCGCGACAGGGGCACACGTCCGTGCATCCCCGGTCGCTCGGGCCGCTCCCGCCCGATCCGGCACGGCAAACAGCTCTACCGTTCCCGCCACAAGATCGAGATCATGTTCGGCCGGCTGAAGGACTGGCGCAGGGTGGCAACCCGCTACGACCGGTGCGCCCACACCTTCATGTCCGCCATCGCACTCGCGGCGACGGTCATCTTCTGGCTGCCCCGGTAGTGAGTCCTGACCCTAAGGCGACTTGGCCGCCCACAGCTAGACCGCGTCAGCCGCGAGAATGGCGAGTTGTCGATTAACTGCTTCCACCAGCGCGCGGCCCTCGGGCGTTAACGCTTGAGGGGCAATTCTGGGATCTTCGTCAGCTCGCGTTGCATCGCGGCAACCTCGACTTCCCCATAGCGATCCGCGACGGTCCGACTGCCGTGACCGGTGATTGCGTTCACGATATCTAGCGCCAAGCCATGACGGCGTCCAAGCGTCTTCAAGCGGTGTCGCCAACTATGGTTCGGTGCCAGCCGAGTGTCTGTGAGGCCCAAACCTCGTACCCAGCGACCCAGCATCTTGGTACCGTTGCCGCCGCGCTTGCCAAACCGGTCTGGTGATAAATCCGCGAAGAGAGGACCGCGGCCAACCTTCCGCACGAATTCAACAAAGCCGGTGTCCAGCACGGCTTTGTGCAAAGGGACCGTTCGTTCTGAAGCTGCAGTCTTCACTGATCCCGCATCGCTGTCGATGACCATGCACCAGAACCCGTCGATCTCACGCACATCTTCGGCTCGCAGCTGGCATACCTCTGATAGTCGTGCTCCCGAGTAGGCACAAAGCCAAGGAACCCAGCGCAGCACCGGATTTGTTTCGGCAAGGGCAGCACTCAGGATGATAGCAGCCTCAGCGTCCGAGAACCCGAGCCGGCCTTTGCCAGACTTCTTCACGTCCATCCTGACGCGCTCGGCCGGGTTGATGGACAGTCGACGACTATCAGCGCCCCACTGCAGCACAGTTCGAATCGCCGCGAGCTTGGCATCGCTGATCGTCTTCGCAGAGAGACCTTGCTCGATGAGCGCCTCCTTCCAACGCACCACATCCTTTGGGGTGACGCAATCAGCATCCGAATGGCCGAGGAACGTCGTGAACTTCCTCACCTCGCGCGACCACTCATAGATCGTCTTCGGCCCTGGCTTCCGTTCGGCGATCCAGCCGCGCACCAGCTCGTCGAAGCTGACTGACGCTCTCGAAGCGGAAGCAGAGTGGACACGCCGATCATTCCTTGGCACCAAGATATCCTCGATTTCACCCAGCGCTAGACGTTCAAGGCGCAAACTGGCCCGCTGGACCGCGGCTGCAATAGCCTTCGCCAGTCGGAGGCGGCTCGGCTCTGCAACGACCAATCCGTTTACGGCGAGGACGTCGTCAGCATGGTCAAAGCACCATTCTCGCAGAGCCTTCAGGCGCTTGTCCTCCTGCCTAGCCGCGGGGGGTGGATCTGGAGGGCCGTGCTCCTCGGTGGCATCCAAGAATGGTTGCCAAGCTGGCACTTCAATCCAAAGCTTGTCGTACAGGGCCGTCGGCCAGAAGGTCTGCTCACCCGGACGGTCACGGTAATCGTTCAGCCAGAACGTATACATCCAGGCCGCACGCTCGTGCGCCTGCCCCTCCGTCAAACTTGCAAGCTGCTGGCTTGAACCGGCGGACGCTTTTGCCGCGTCGCCCATCGTGTTGCGAGCTGCCGCCCAGCGTTCCTCGAGCAGCGCGAGCTCCGCGGCGTGGCGTTTCCGTGCCTCAACCGGGTCCCGCGTTCCGAGGGTTCGCTTCTCTTCTCTCTTGCCGAGAAGGGGACGCAGATCTGCCGGCACCGCCCGACGAAGCCAGTAGATACCGGTTACGGGGTGCTTGAAGGGACGAGTCATCGTAAGAGGCACTTGTACCACCCGTCTGTACCAACGGGCAGTCCCAACCTACTGACTCTACACAACTTCTATGCGGATCAGCGCTTTAGGCCGCTGATGGTGCCCAGGAAAGGACTCGAACCTTCACCTCTTGCAAGACTGGTACCTGAAACCAGCGCGTCTACCAATTCCGCCACCTGGGCCCGTCGGGCGTGCGCGACCGACGATGGGGTCGTTTAGGCGGGGCGGCCGGGATCGTCAATCCGGAATCCGCCCCGATCGTCCGCCCATGCCTCAGGCGTCGCGCCATTCGCGGATGTCGACGAAGCGGCCCGCCACGGCCGCCGCCGCCGCCATCGCGGGCGAGACGAGGTGGGTGCGGCCGCGCGGACCCTGGCGCCCCTCGAAATTGCGGTTCGAGGTCGAGGCGCAGCGCTCGAGCGGCGAGAGGCGGTCGGCGTTCATGCCCAGGCACATGGAGCAGCCCGGCTCGCGCCAGTCGAAGCCGGCATCCCGCAGGACGCGGTCGATCCCCTCCGCTTCCGCCTGAGCTTTCACGAGGCCGGAGCCCGGCACCACCATGGCCGAGACGTTGGGATGCACCCGGCGCCCCTCGACCATCTTCGCCACCGCCCGCAGATCCTCGATGCGGCCATTGGTGCAGGAGCCGATGAAGACCCGGTCCAGAGTGATGTCGGTCACCCTGGTGCCGGGCGTCAGGCCCATATAGGCGAGCGCCTTCTCCTTGGATTGCCGCTTGTTCTCGTCGGGGATCGTGGCCGGATCGGGCACCCGGCCCGAGACCGAAACGACGTCCTCCGGGCTCGTGCCCCAGCTCACGATCGGCGGCAGGCTGGCGGCGTCGAGGCGGACCTCGCGGTCGAAAGTGGCGCCATCGTCGGTGGCCAGGCTCTCCCAATAGGCACGGGCCCGCTCGAAGGCCTCGCCCTTCGGCGCCTTCGGCCGGTCCCTCACGTAGGCGAAGGTGGTGGCGTCGGGCGCCACCAGCCCGGCGCGGGCGCCGCCCTCGATGGACATGTTGCAGATCGTCATCCGCCCCTCCATCGAGAGGGCGCGGATCGCCTCGCCGGCATATTCGATGACGTGGCCGGTGCCGCCGGCCGTGCCGATCTCGCCGATGATCGCGAGGATGATGTCCTTGGCCGTCACGCCGAGCGGCAGGGTGCCGTCGACGGTCACGCGCATGTTGCGCGCCTTCTTCTGCAAGAGCGTCTGGGTGGCGAGCACGTGCTCGACCTCCGATGTGCCGATGCCGTGAGCGAGCGCGCCGAAGGCGCCGTGGGTCGAGGTGTGGCTGTCGCCGCAGACGATGGTCTGGCCAGGCAGCGTGAATCCCTGCTCGGGGCCGATGATGTGGACGATGCCCTGGCGGCGGTCGAGGGCGTCGTAGAACTCGATGCCGAAGTCACGCACGTTCTCGGCCAGCGCCTCGAGCTGAATGCGGCTCTCCGGGTCCTCGATCCCGAAGCGGCGGTCCGAGGTCTGGACGTTGTGGTCGACGACGGCCAGCGTCTTCTCGGGGTGGCGCACGCGCCGGCCGGCCGCGCGCAGGCCCTCGAACGCCTGGGGGCTGGTGACCTCGTGGACGAGGTGCCGGTCGATGTAGAGCAGCGCGGTGCCGTCGGGCTCGACGTCGACCACGTGGTCGTCCCAGATCTTGTCGTAAAGGGTGCGCGGCGCGGTCATGATCGCTTGGGGCTCGGGGTCGCTGTCTCGTTGAATTCCCTTAGTAATGTCGGGCGATGCGTTTCGGAAGGGCCGGCGCCGATGCAAGGCGCGGATGGCTGCCGGGAACAGGGGGCATGACCGCGCTGGACCGCGCCTGAGCCGCGTTTTAGGAACCACAAGACACCCCTCTGCCAGGAGCCGCCTTGAGCCGCGATCCCGCCGACATCCTTATGCTGAAGCCGATGCCGCCCGCGGTGATGGACGCGCTCGGTGCCCAATTCACGCTGCACCAGGTCGGATCGGCGCCGGACCTCGCGACGCTGCAAGCCGGCCTCGGGCCGCGCATCCGGGGCATCGCCGCGGCGGCGCAATCGCCTATCGACGGTCCCCTGATGGACGCCTTGCCGAAGCTCGAGATCGTGGCGAGCCTCGGCGTCGGCTACGACACCATCGACGCGCAGGGCGCGCGGGCGCGCGGCATCGTGGTTACCCACACCCCGGATGTGCTCACCGACGAGGTCGCGGACATCGCGCTCGGCCTCCTCCTCGCGACGGTGCGGGACTTGCCGGCGGCCGAGCGGCACCTGCGGGCCGGTCTGTGGCCGAAGGGCTCCTACCCTCTCACGGCGACCCTGAGGGGCAGGACCATCGGCATCCTCGGCCTCGGGCGGATCGGCCGGGCCATCGCGCGCCGGCTCGAAGGGTTCGGCGTCGGCATCGCCTATCACAACCGGACCCGGGTCCCAGACGTGGCCTACGCCTATCACCCGAGCTTGATCGAACTGGCCCGGGCCGTGGACACGCTGATGATCGCCGCGCCGGGCGGTCCCGGGACCGCGGGGATCGTCGACGCCGCGGTGCTGGCGGCGCTCGGGCCGGAGGGGATCCTCGTCAACATCGCCCGCGGCAGCCTCATCGACGAGCCGGCATTGATCGCGGCGCTCCGGAACCGCACGATCCTCGGCGCCGGGCTCGACGTCTTCGCCAACGAGCCGCACGTGCCGGAGGCGCTGCTCGCGCTCGACCGCGTCGTACTCCTGCCGCATGTCGGCTCGGCCTCGGTCCATACCCGGGCAGCCATGGGAGGGCTCGTCGTCGACAACCTCATCTCGTGGTTTGCCGGCAAAGGCCCTTTGACGCCGGTGCCGGAGACGCCCTGGAGCGGCGGGCCATGAGGACGCAGGTCGCGACGTTCCTCCTTGCGGCCCTGCTTTGCGGCGCAGGCCCGGGTCACAGGGCTCTTGCGCAGGATGCACCGGCACCGGACGCCGCCTTCGTGCCGAGCCTACCAGACTCCCTGGCCGGCGTGCCGGGCACCTGGGACCTCACCCGCGACGGCGGCACCCGCCGCTGCGTCCTGACCTTGGGCGCCGAGCGCATCGATGCCGGGCGGCGCCTCTCCTTCCCGGCCGGCTGCCGCAAGGCGCTGCCCATCCTCAGCGGGATCGCGGGATGGCTGTTCGCCGACGGGGTGGTCCGCCTCGTCGACAAGGACGTCCGCCCGATCCTTCTCTTCACCCGCCGTCCGGATGAGCGCAGTCTGGTCGCCCGGACGGATGGCGGCGAGACCTACAGCTTGGTTCCGCTCCAGATCGCGGCGATGCAGCCGCCCCCGGCGCCGGCATCGCCCGCTGTCCCGGAGGCGTCAGTGGCAGGCCGAGATCCGGGACCGTCGCGGGCGGAGCCACTCTCCCCGGGCGAGCGACCCGCTCCGGGCACCTACGCCCTCGACCGCTACCGCGAGCAGGACGTTTGCCGCCTCGAATTGATGGAGGGCGACCCGGGGCGGGCGCCAGTGCGGATACGCGACGGCTGCCGCGACGGGGGCGTCACCGTGTTCGATCCGGTGGCATGGCGCTACGCATCGGGACGCCTGACCCTCACGGCGAAGCGCGGCCACAGCGTCGACCTCGTGCCGGCGGGCGAGGGTCGCTGGCGGCGCGAGCCGGATATCGGCACGACCTTCGTGCTGCGGCGGGTCGAGCCCTAGATCGCCGCGGCGGGATCGCCGCCCAGCGGGTTGCCGTCGTCCTCGTTGCGGGGCGCCCGCATCCCCTTGTTCGACCGGCGCTCCAGCAGCGAGCGGCCGATCGCCCGCAGGGGTGCCGTCAGGCGGCGGGCATCCTCGGCACGCTCCATGAAGCGCTCGCCGTTGCGGATCTCGCGGTCGAGGCGGGCCATGGTGCGCGCCAGCGCCGGATCGTCGTCGTCGAGCCAGGTCTCCAGGGTGCGGGCGAAGGCGATGACCACGCCCTGGAGCTTGAGGCGCCCGAGCGGTCCCTCCGTGTTGATGCCGGCGGCGGCGAGCATGAAGCGCTGCGAGTTGAGGGCGACGCCGTTGAGCGCCAGCATCGAGAACGGATCGCCGCGTAGGGCATAGGCGATGCGGCGCAGGGCCGGCTTGTAGGGCGTCATCGCGTCGAGGCGGCGCATCAGCACGTCGAACAGGCGCTCGCGGGTCGGCTCGTCGGCGAGGTCGGAATTGTCGGCCTCGAGCACCTTGCGGTCGATGATCCGCGAGAGGCCGCCGAGGACGGCGCCCTTCGAGGGAAACAGGTCGCGGAACTCGGCCAGGCTGAGGCCCGCCTCGCGGGCGATGTCGCCGATCTCGATGTCGTTCCAGGGCTGCTCGGCGGCGAGCCGCATCAGCGCCTCGACGGCCGCCTCGCGCGGGGGCAGCTTGGGCGGCGGCGGCGTCGCTGCGGGCGGGGACGTGTCCATGGTGCTCCGATCCTCTTCCTCTGGCCTCCTCATGTAGGTGCCGGGCGCGGATCGGTTAGAGGCGGGCTCAGCCGGAGAGCTCGCCGGCCCGGCGATGCGCGGCGGCGACGGCCTCGCGCATGAGCGCAGGAAGGCCGTCAGGCCGCATCAGGACCGTGAGCGCGGCCTCCGTCGTGCCACTGGGCGAGGTGACGTCCCGTCGCAGCTGCCCGGCATCGCGCGGGTCCTGATCGAGGAGCGCGCCGGCGCCGGCGACCGTGGCGCGGGCGAGGCGCGCCGCCATCTCCGCCGGCAGGCCCGCAGCGACACCGGCTTCCGCCAGGGCCTCGGCGAGCAGGAAGACGTAGGCCGGACCGGAGCCAGAGACGGCCGTCAGCGCGTCGATCAGCGCCTCGTCGTCGAGCCACTCGACGAGGCCGGCGGCACGCAGGAGCGCGTCCGCGCCGGCCCTCTGAGCCGGGCTCGTCTCCGGGCTCGCGACGGCGCCGGTCGCACCGCGCCCGATGCTCGCGGGAAGGTTCGGCATCGCCCGCACCACGGCGCGCACGCCGGGCAATCGGGCCTTGAGGTCCGCGATGGTCTTGCCGGCCAGGATCGAGACGACCAGCGTGTCGGGACCGGCGAGGGAGGCGAGCGCGGTGGCTGCCGCGTCGAGACCCTGCGGCTTGATTGCCAGGATCAGCGCGTCGGCCGCCGGAACCCGCGCGGGATTGAGCGCGATGCCGCGCCCCGCACAGAGATCGATGATCCCGGGCGCAGGCGCCGGATCGACGACGCTGGTGCGCGTCGGGTCGAGGCCGCCGGCGAGCCAGCCCGAGAGCATGGCGCCGCCCATCTTGCCGGCACCGACGAGGGTGAGAGAGGCGGGAAGAGCGGATACTCTGTCGGGATCGGCCATGGTACGATCTTGGAGACTGCTCGTGTCACCCGGCTTTGTCATTCCGGGGCGCCGCAGGCGAGCCTGGAACCCAGAACCGTCGACAATTCTTCAGCTTGGGACGTTGGCGGCTCTGGGTTCCGGGTTCTGCTTCGCAGCCCCGGAATGACAACCCAGGTC
>NZ_BPQP01000047.1 GCF_022179305.1 Methylobacterium iners | reverse complement strand
CGCAGCCCCGGGATGACAAGCGTGGGCGTCATCATCCCACGCGAAGCGCGTCGAGCGACGTGCACGTGCGATCGCGCTGAAACGAGCTCCCCTCGCGCATTTTGCTGCACTGCGGTAGGAGGACGCTCCCGTGGGTCGCCGGCCCGCCCGCGACCCGAATGCGCCATGCTCCAGATCGAAGATCTCACCTTCAACGCCTGGGGCCGCCGCTTCTTCGACCGGGCGAGCGTCGCGGTGCCGCCGGGCGCCAAGGTCGGCCTCGTCGGCCGCAACGGGGTCGGCAAGTCGACCCTGTTCAAGATCATCCTCGGCGAGTTCCAGCCTGACAGCGGCAGCGTGTCCCTGCCTCGAACCGCCAGGATCGCCTCCGTCGACCAGGAGCACCCGGCGACGCCGGTGAGCCTGCTCGACACGATCCTCGCCGCCGACATCGAGCGCGAGGCGCTCAACCAGGAGCTGGAGACCGCCGCACCCGAGCGCATGGGCGAGATCTACGCCCGGCTCATCGAGATCGATGCCGACCGCGCCCCGGCCCGGGCCGGTGAAATTCTGGCGGGCCTGGGCTTCTCAGTGGCCGACCTGACCCGGCCGATGGCGGAGTTCTCGGGCGGCTGGCGCATGCGCGTGGCGCTCGCCGCCGCCCTCTTCGCCGAGCCGGACATGCTGCTCCTCGACGAGCCCACCAACTACCTCGACCTGGAGGGCGCCCTCTGGCTGGAGGCGCGGCTGAAGCGCTACCCGCATTCCGCGCTGATCATCAGCCACGATCGCGAGCTCCTGAACAACTCGGTCGACGCCATCCTCCACGTCGCCAACGGCAAGCTCGAACTCTACACGGGCGGCTACGACGACTTCGAGAAGCGCCGCGCCGAGAAGGCCCGGCTGCAGCTCTCGGCCAAGGCCAAGCAGGATGCCGAGCGCGCCCACCTTCAGAGCTTCATCGACCGCTTCAAGGCCAAGGCCTCCAAAGCGGCCCAAGCCCAGTCCCGGGTCAAGCGCCTCGCCAAGCTGGAGCCGATCGCGACGACGATCGAGGAGCACGTGGCGCCCTTCCACCTGCCCTCGCCCAAGCGTCCGCTCGCGCCGCCGCTGATGCACCTCACCGACGCCTCGATCGCCTACGGCGAGGATGCGCCGGTGCTGCGCGACCTCAACCTGACGCTGGACGTCGACGACCGGATCGGCCTGCTCGGCGTCAACGGCGCCGGCAAGTCGACCTTCGCCAAGATGGCGGCGGGCGCGCTCAAGGTGCGCGAGGGCCGGATGGTGCGAGAGGGCAGGGTGCAGGTGGGCTGGTTCCACCAGCATCAGGTCGAGGCGCTCGACCCCGCCGACACGCCGCTGGCCATCATTCGCCGCGAGCGGCCCGACGACAGCGAATCTTCGCGGCGCGCCAAGCTCGCGAGCTTCGGCCTCGGCTTCGACAAGCAGGAGACGACGGTAGAATCGCTCTCGGGGGGAGAGCGGGCGCGGCTGCTCCTCAACCTCGTATCGATGCAGGCGCCCCACCTGCTCATCCTCGACGAGCCGACGAACCACCTCGACATCGACAGCCGAAGGGCGCTGCTCGACGCGCTGAACGACTACGGGGGCGCCGTCATCCTCATCACCCACGACCGCTCGCTGATGGAGCTCGTGGCCGACCGGCTCTGGCTCGCGGCCGACAACACGGTGAAGCCGTTCAGCGGCGACATGGACGATTACGCCAAGCTCGTCCTCGACCGGGCGCGCGCCGCAAAGAGCGCGCCCGGCCAGGGCCGCGAGAAGCGGGCCAAGCGCCGGGCGGCGTGAGGCCTCAGCGGCGCAGGATCTTGGTGACGAGACGGCCGATCGGATTGCTCGAATCGGCGTTGCGGTCGTCGCGGACGACGGGACGGTCCTCGTTGCCGAGGAGCTTGGTGACGATGCGTCCGATGAGGCTCATGGCTCTACCCTGATGACGTGACGCGCCAGGAAACGGCGCAGCTTGCGCTATCAACGGCGGAGCCGGGCGGCCGTTCCCCCGATGGCGGGAGCGGGCCCAAGGCATCGGGCCACGAAACGCCAACACCCTGCTGGTCCGATCCCTCCACGCGCCGACGCTGCGACGGCCTCAGGCGCTCCACGGAATGACGAGGTTGACCAGCACGTAGCCGGTTCCGGCCGTCGCGATCGTGGTGAGGTCGAAGGCGCGCGACAGCTTCTTGTCCGACTTCATGTTCCAGATGAAGATCGAGACGATCGTGGCGATCAGCGAGAAGAAAATCGTGAACAGACCGGTGAAGGTGACATACTCGACGAGGCCGAACTGGCCGGCGGACGGGATGAGCGAGCCGGCAAGATAGGAGTTCGCGACGGCACCGAAATAGGCACCTGCCAGCATCGAGAATCTCGGTCCTGCATCCGAGGCGCGCAGGCCGAAGCTGGCGAAGGCGAGCGCCATGCCGGCGAAGAGGCCGATGAAGATCTTGAAGTAGACCCCCATCCCGTCGCGCGCGATGCTGAGGCCATAGGTGTACATGCTGAAAGTGCGGTTGCCGGTGCCGACCTCGCGCGGATCGCCGTACGACGTGCGGTAGGTGTGCGTCTTCACCACCTGCTCGCTCTTGGCGACCTTGTATCCCGAGACGCGGACACGTGAGGAGACGTTCGTCCCCGGGTCGGCAACGTAGCGGAGGCGGGACGCGTCGAGGCGCGTGTCCTCGATATAGATGTTGAGCATGTGGGTATCGACGGGGACGCGGGTGGTGTTGAAGAACTTCGTCATGCGCGCGATCACCCGGTAGCGCTGATAGTTCGTCCCGTCCGGGCCGTAATACTCGTCCTGGAGATCCTTGCGCTCGATGCGGCCGTCGACGATCCGGAAGCTCGCGCCGGGCGAGAGCGCGCGATCGCCCTTCCACCGGAACCAGACGTAGAAGGTGGGCGTCCACACGGAATCCCGGATCGACATGCCGTCGATCCCGTCGAGGTAGAGGCCGATCGTCACCGGCACGAAGGTTCCGGTCTCCGGGATCGGCTCGAGCGGTGTCTGGCCCTTCTCGACGGCACCGGGCGTGAGCCGGATGCGCTGGTTCGCCTCGGCCGACAGCTTCTCTCCGTGGATGACGACGTAGGCCAGCGTCCCGATCGCGAGATAGATGAGCGCGATGAAGACGGCCCAGCCGACGAGGAACAGGCGCTGACGATCCGGCAGGCCCGGCTCGGACGGCACCTCGGGCTCTCTGTCGAACCGGATCGGCTCGCCCCGTCGCGCCGACCCTGCATAGACGAAGCGAAGATAGTCCCAGCCGAAACGGGAACGCGAAAGGCCGGCCGTCGTCGCCACGCTGTGTACTCCAGTGAGCCGGGTCGCCGGCCACCATGGTCAATGGTCAAGCTTGGCTGCTAGCATGCCGGGTCCGGAAGTTCGTAGCCGGAGGGAAACAATTGCTGTGCAGCAGTCGCCGCGCCCGGGACATGCCCATCCGGCGCCGGTACCGGCGGGACCTGCAGGGACGGGGCGCTAGCCCGCAGCGACCGCGCCGGCTCGACGAGGAGGCGGATGAAGGCCTCCGCCGGCATCGGCCTTGCTCCTCCGGGCGACGATGAGCGGGGCCGCATGACCGAACGCATCCTCCATTTCGGCGCGAGCCTCCTGCTTCTGCTCGCGATCGGCATCCTGTTCTCGACGAACCGCCGTGCGATCAGCCCACGGGTGGTGCTCTCGGCGCTGGCCCTCCAGGTCGCGATCGGGGCGCTCATCCTGTTCGTGCCGCTGGGTCGGACGGCGCTCGCGGCCGCCGCGGAGCTCGTCCAGACGGTGCTGGGCTACGGCGACCGCGGCGTCGCCTTCCTGTTCGGCGGCCTCGTCGAGCCGCGGATGTTCGAGCTGTTCGGCGGCGGCGGCTTCATCCTGGCCCTGCGGGTGCTGCCGCAGATCCTCTACGTCTCGGCGTTGATCGCCGTGCTCTACCATTTCGGGATCATGCAGGCGGTGGCCCGAGCGCTCGGCGCGGCGCTGCAGCGGCTGATCGGCACCTCGCGGATCGAGACCTTCTCGGCCGTGGTCACCATCGCCATCGGTCAGAGCGAGATCGCGGTGGCGCTCCGCCCCTTCCTCGCAGCCCTCACCAGCGCCGAACTCTTCGCCGTGATGTCGAGCGGGGCGGCCTCGACGGCCGGCACCATCCTGGCCGGCTACGCGGCGCTCGGCGTGCCGATGGAGTACCTGCTCGCGGCGAGCGCCATGGCGGTCCCCGGCGGGCTCCTCTACGCCAAGATCCTGGTGCCCTCGACCGAGCCGACGCGGATCGAGACCATGCGGGTGGAGTTCGGCGAGACGCGCGCGGCCAACGTCATCGAGGCGGCCGCCGACGGCACCATGAAGGGGCTCGCGGTCGCCGCCTCGGTGGGTGCGATGCTGATCGCCTTCGTCGGGCTGATCGCGCTCCTCAACGGGATGATCGGCTGGGGCGGCGGCCTCGTCGGGCTGCCCGGCCTGAGCCTGGAGGGCATGCTCGGCACCGCGCTCGCGCCGCTCGCTTGGCTGCTCGGCACGCCCTGGGAGCAGGCGGGGCTCGTGGGCGGGGCGATCGGCCAGAAGATCGCCTTCAACGAGTTCCTGGCCTACGCCCAGCTCTCGCCGACGCTGAAGGCGGGAACCCTCGACCCGCGCACTAGCGCGATCGTCTGCTTCGCGCTGTGCGGCTTCGCGAATCTCGCCTCGATCGCCGTGCAGCTCGCGAGCTTCGGAGCCCTGGTGCCGGAGCGCCGGGCGGAGGTCGCCCGCTTCGGCCTGCGCGCGATCCTGGCCGGCACGCTCTCCAACCTGACGAGCGCGGCCATCGCCGGATTGTTCATCGGGTTGTAGGCGCGCTCAGCCCGCGTGGCGCGCCCACAGGGCGACGCCCCATGCGAAGGCGGCGGCAACGATCGGAACGATGACGAAGGCGAGAACCTGGACGTCGGTCATGAACGAAGACCTTCGGCCTTCGTTCAGCCCTGCATATCGGCCTGCCGGCGCCGCTCGATCTCGCGGGTGTTGCGATCGAAGATCCGCGCAGCGATCCAGACCGAGGTCAAAGCTACGGCAGAGAAGACCGCAGCCACTCCAGCAATCTGCAATGCGTAGGCTTCGGTCATCGCGTTCAATCCTCTGCCCGAGTGAACTGAATGATCGCTTGTCCCACCAGATGTAAGGCTACGGCCACCAAAAGCAAACTTCCGCCGCCGTCGCGGAGGACATCGAATTGGCGCTGCGCGATCGGCACGATGAAGACCGCGCCGACCGTGGCGATCGAAAGCGAGTTGAAGAGGGTGGCCGTCAGCTTCACGCCCTCGTTGAAGCGCTTGGCGCGATGCTTCGGGTCTCCGGCCGGCATGGGTCACCCCCCCGGCGGAGCGGATGAATCTGCCGCTCACGCCGCCGCGAGCCCCCCGCCCACCGTCACGGGCAGCTCGATGTCGACGCCGAGCGTCGAGACGCCGAAGCCGCGCTCCAGGCGGATCTGGACCTTGTCGCGCTCCACCGCCACGTGGCGCTCGATGACGGCGAGGATTTCCTCGCGCAGCACCAGCACGAGGTCCGAGCCGCCGCGGCCCGAGCGCTCGTGGGCCAGGATCAGCTTGAGGCGGTCGCTGGCGACCCGCGCCGAGGGACGGCGCCCGAACAGGTTGAAGATGTTCATGCCGCCCTCCGGGTGAAGAGCTTGTTGATCAGGGACTTCTTGTCGGACGGCACCGACATCGCCACCGTCTCGCCCTTGAGGCGGCGGGCCGCGTCGATATAGGCGCGGGCCGGGGCGCTGAGCGGGTTGTTCATGGTCACCGGGCAGCCGACGTTGGAGGCGCGCAGCACCTCGAGGCTTTCCGGCACGATCGCGAGCAGCGGGATCGAGAGGATCTCGAGCACGTCGTCGATCTTGAGCATGTCGCCGCGGTCGGCCCGGGCGGGGTCGTAGCGGCTGAGGATGAGGTGCTTCTCCATCTTCTCGCCGCGCTCGGCCTTGAGCGTCTTGGAGTCGAGGAGCCCGATGATCCGGTCGGAATCGCGCACCGAGGAGACTTCCGGGTTCGTCACGACGACGGCGAGGTCGGCGTGGCGCATGGCCAGCGTCGCGCCGCGCTCGATGCCGGCGGGCGAGTCGCAGATCACCCAGTCGAACTTCTCGCGAAGCTCGTCCATCACCTTCGCCACGCCCTCGTCGGTGAGCGCGTCCTTGTCGCGGGTCTGCGAGGCGGGCAGCAGGTGCAGGGTGTCGAGGCGCTTGTCGCGGATCAGCGCCTGGTTGAGCTTGGCGTCGCCGTTCACGACGTTGATGAGGTCGTAGACCACGCGGCGCTCGGCCCCCATGACGAGGTCGAGGTTGCGCAGGCCGACGTCGAAATCGACGACCGCGACGCTCGCGCCGCCCTGCGCCAGCGCGGCCCCCAGAGCCGCCGTCGTCGTCGTCTTGCCGACGCCGCCCTTGCCCGATGTGACGACCAGAACCTTGGCCATGTGTCTGCGTTCCCCTAATCCAAGCTTGCGATTCTGATGGCGCCGGCATCGAGCCAGATCTGCGCGGATTGCCCGCGGAAGCTCGGGCCGATGTCCTCGGCGGTGCGCACGAGGCGGTCGATCCCGAGGAGCTCGGGCTCGAACTTGCGGCAATAGATGCGGGCGCGCGGGTTGCGCGCGGCGCCGGCGATGGCCCGGCCGCGCAGCGCCCCGTAGACGTGGATCGAGCCGCCCGCGAGGATTTCGGCGCCGGAGGAGACCGAGCCCATCACGGTGACGTCGCCGGTCGGATGCACCACGGACTGGCCCGAACGGACCGAGCCCTCGATCATGAGGGAGACCGGCCCCGGCGGGGCGATCTCGGGGACCTCGATGTTCGTGGTCGGGCGGCCGCCGACGAGGAAGGGAGGCAGGTCCACATCCGCGTGCAGCGGATTGGCGCCCTCGATTCCGAGGATGCGGATGCCGCGGGCATAGATCTCGGCCATGAGCCGGTAGAGGTCGGGCTTCGGCAAGGCGAGCGCCGCGACGTCGAGGATGACGGGCCGACCGTCGAACAGGGTGCGCGACCGGCCGAGCGCCGCGTCGAGTCCCGCCAGCCACTCGGAGAGGGGTGATTCCGGCGCGAGAACCAGCGCCCTGAAGGCGCGTCCGCGGAGCTGAATGGAGCGGTGGGAAGGGCTGGTCACGGGTCGATTCCTTACCGAACCATTGACCGTCGGTATGGTTACCGAATGGTTAACGAAGTCTCGTTCGGCGGGCTTGCGTAGAGCCGCGCCGGCGCCTCCGCCGCGGGCTCGGACGCCGTCTCCGCCTTCAACCGATCGGCAGCGAGATCCGCCGTGAGGGCCGCATGGAGCCGGTCGAGGGCGCCCTCCGCGTCGATCCACCAATCCGTGCTCCAGACCCGGCGGATGCGCCAGCCGAGATCGGTCAGGACCAATTCGCGCAGGCGGTCGCGGTCGCGGGCGGTGGCGGCCCGATGGTAGGTCGCGCCGTCGCATTCGATCCCCGCGAGGTAGCGGCCGGGCGCGTCGGGATGGACGATGCCGAGATCGATCCGGAACGCCGAGACGCCGACCTGCGGCACCACCCGCCAGCCCTTCGCTTCGAGCGCCGCCATCACGGCGGCCTCGAAGGGCGAGTCGACGTCGCGATCGGTGGGCGCCGCGGCCGCCTCGAGCGCCGTCGCGCCCCGCTCGGCAAATTCCAGGAAGTGCTTGAAGTCGCGCACGCCCCGGGCGCTGGAACGCCCGAGATCGACCTGGTCCGGCCGCAGCGAGGCGAAGACCGTCAGCTCGCGCCGGGCCCGGGTGATCGCGACGTTGAGCCGGCGGTGGCCGCCTTCACGATTGAGCTAGCTGACCTGGCCGGTGATCCGCCCGGCCGCATCCGGTCCGACGGCGACCGAGAAAAGGATCGTGTCGCGCTCGTCGCCCTGGACGGTCTCGAGGTTCTTCACGAAGACGGGCTCGTGCCAGGTCCGGGCGTCGAAGAAGCGCTCCAGGGCCGGGTTCGCGCGGCGCTCCGCGTCGAGAAGGTTCTCGATCAGGCGCTGCTGTTCGCCGTTGAAGGTCACGACGCCGAGCGATGTCTTGTCATTCAGGAAATCAGGGTCGCTCAGGCGGGCCACGATTTCGGCCACCACGGCGCGGGCCTCGGGCCGGTTCACCCGCGCGCCGCCGCGCTCGTAGAGCCCGTCGGGCACCGGCACGAGCCGAACCGCCCGGTCCTCGGTCACGGGGGAGGGGAAGGTGATGAGGCCGCCGCGGTAGTAGTGCCGGTTCGAGAAGGCGATCAGGCTCTCGTGGCGGCTGCGATAGTGCCAGGACAGGCGGTGCCGGGGGAGGTTGGCCGCCAGGCACTCGTCGAGGATGCTCTCCTGATCGGCGACGTCGAGGCCGTCCGGGATCTCGTCGACGCCGCGGTCGCCGACATTCGTCGGCGGCAATTGCTCGGGATCGCCGACGATCACCACCTGCCGGCCCCGCGCGATCGCCCCGATCGCGTCCCAGGGCGCGATCTGCGAGGCCTCGTCGAAGATCACGACGTCGAAGGGCCTGGCCTCGGCCGGCCAGTATTGCGCGATCGAGAGCGGGCTCATCATCACGCAGGGCGTCAGCCGGGTCAGCGCGTTCGGCATCCGCGCGAACAGTTTTCGGAGTGGCAGGTGCCGGGCGCGCTTGGTGATCTCGCGGGCGAGCGTGCCCCATTCGGGATCGCTCCCGAAGGCGTCGGGCCGGGGGATTGCCCCGCCGATCCGGTCCAGCACCGCCGCGCCGGCGAGATCCGACATCCGCGCGTCGGCGGCGCGGAAGGCCGCGATGTCCTCGGCATGCCGCTGGCCGAGGAAGCTGCGCAGCCGCGGATCGTGGGTGACGACATGGTCGCTCCACCAGCGCGCATAGGCGCTCTCGAAGGCCGGCTCGATCGCGTCCACGCCGAGCCCGCCGGCCTCGATCGCCGCGACGAGCGGGCCGAGCCCGGCCTGCCGAGCGGCCGCGGCCGCCGCCTGCCAGCTCGCCCAGGCTTGCGCCTTCGGCAGGGCCGATTGCCAGCGCCGGGCCGTGGCGAGAGTCCCGGCGACCCAACCCGGTCCGGTGGCGAGCGGTCGCTCGGGCCTGGCACGGCCCGCGAGCCGGCCCAGGGCCTCGATCGCCCGCAGGGCAGGCGTCCGAGCGCGGGCGAAATCGCCCTGCGCGGCATGGATCGCACCGCCGGGTTCCAGACGGCCGTCCTGCGCGTCGAGGAGTTGGGCAAGGCGGGCACGCAGGGCCTCCGGCCCGAGATCCGCCGCCAACGCCGCGACGGCGGGACCCACCTTCGCCGCCCATGTCACGGCCGGGGCGAAGGTCGCGGCCGGCGCCGAAGCGTCACGCCAGGGCGAGGGCAGATCCGCGAAGGCCCGCTCCAGGGTTCCGGCGAAGGCCGGGCCGGCTTCGCGCAGCCGCTTCGATTCGATCAGGGTCGCGAGGTCGGGGCCGAGATCCTCGGGGAGCGGCCCCTCCGCATCCGGCTCCAGCATCCGGCGCACCCGCCTGAGCCACGAACCTCTCAGCAGAAAGTTCGCGGCCTTCGCCTCGCGCCACTCCCCCTGCAGCCGGCGCAGGTCGCCTTCGAACACCGTCGGCGCGTACGGCACGGACAGACGTGCGGCGAGCCGCCGGGCCTCGTCCTCGAAGGCCTGGCGCGCCGCGACCGCCTCGCGCAGGGCAGCCCCTCTGGGACCGCAGAAGCGCAAGCCCACCCGCGCCTCGGGCTTCAGGAGCGCGGCGGCGAGCACGGACAGGGCTCGCACCCCCTCATCGGTCTCCGTCGCGCGATCGAGGCCGAGCAGGGCCGCCAGCGCCCGGGCCGAGGCTTCGAGGGCCGGCAGCGTGTCGACGACCTCGCCGATCGCCCGCTCCATCTCGGACTGCCAGAGCGGCGACCATTCCACGGCGCCGATGCCGCGGAGCGGGTGGTCGGCCACGTCGCCGACGATGGGCAGGAGGGTGCGCAAGGCGCGGACCCGGGCACGCAGGGCGGCCAGCGTCTCGGGGGCGTGGGCCGTGTGATCGGGCCAGGACAGGGTGACGGCCGGGCGGTCCGCGCCGTCCCGCCACTGGTCGGCGACCACCCGACCGAGGGCGGCGTAGGCGCTCATCCCGTTCTCGCGCGGGTGATGCAGGCTCGCGACGAGGCCGTTCAGTTCCGCCCGCCGCCGGGCGAGGTCGTCACCCGCCTCGGCCCAGGGCAGGTCCGCCCCGCCGCTCCGCGCCGCCCAGGCCTCGCGCAGCTGCGCCAGCACGTCGGATTTCTGCGCCCGCGTCGAATGGACCTCCAGGCAGCAGGCGCCGAGCCCCACGGTCTCGAGCCGGCGGCGAACCACGTCGAGGGCCGCCGTCTTCTGCGAGACGAAGAGCACGGTGCGCCCCAGCGCCAGGCACTGCGCCACCATGTTCGCGATGGTCTGGCTCTTGCCGGTGCCCGGCGGGCCGAACAGGACGAAATCCTTGCCCGCGGCGGCCGCGAGGATGGCGGAGAGCTGCGAGGAATCGGCCGAGAGCGGCGTGTAGATCCCGGCCGGCGGATGTTCGGCATCGAGGCGCTCGGGCGCGGGAAAGCCGGTGCCGTCGCCGTAGGTCTCCTTCGGCGTTTCGAGGAGATGGCGCACGACGGCGTTGCGCTTGAGGATTTCGGTGCGCTCGGAGAGATCCTTCCACATCAGGAACTTGGTGAAGGAGAAGGCGGAGAGCACGATCTCCGTCGTCACCTCGAAACCCTTGAGGTCGCGGACGTGCCCGCGCACGATCCGCCAGATCGCGGCCACGTCGAGACCGTCACCCGGCAGGCCGCCCTCGAATTCGGGCATGACGAGCGAGAAGTCCTGGCGCAGCATCTCGATCAGCGTCGGGTTGAGGCGCGCCTCCTCGTCGTGGCGCACGAGCCGGAAGCCGGAGCGCACGCTGGTCCGGGTCAGGGCCACGGGCACCAGGAGGAGCGGCGCCCGGGCCGGGGGCGAGGACCCGCCGCGGGTCCAGGTGAGGAAACCGAGCGCCAGGAACAGGACGTTGGCGCCGCCCTCCTCGAAGGCGTTGCGCGAGAGCCGGAACAGGTCCGTGAGGCGCGCCTCCAGCTCCTCGGGCGGGCTCGTCGTGGCGATCTCGTCGCGGCCGAGCGCCTCGTCGCGCAGCCGCGCCTGGACTTCGCGGTCGCCGATCTCCGGGGCATCGGCGCGGGCGAGGAACCGCAGGAAGCGGCCGTCCGCGAGGCGTTCCGCCCGGGCGCCGGCATCGCCGAGATCCAGGGTCAGAGCGGCCTTGCCCGGCTTGAAGTTGAGAAGCTTGTTGCGCAGCGTCAGGTCGAGGAGGCGCCGCTTCCAGGTCTCCAGCCGGTCGCGGGGCGGCTCCTCGACGGGCGGCTCGGGCACTGCCGCAGGCCTGTCCTCCGCGAAGGCCGGAGGGCCTTCGAGGGCCAGCGGCACCGCCTGAACGGGGGCCGGCGGGGCGGCCGGGCCGGGCTCGCCCGCGTCGAGGGGACGGATGCCGCGGGCGCGCAGGCGCCGGAGGTCGAGGGCGACGTCGAGGGGCTCCTCGGCGCCCTCGTCGAGGTGCCGCGCCCCGGCGGCGAGGGCCTGCGCGAAGCGGCCCGGCGGGTCGCTCGTGAGGAGCGTCGTCTCGATCGCGACGAGCTCGTCGAGGTCGCGGCGCTTGCGCAGGGCCTGGACGTCGTCGCCGACGGCATCGGCCAGGCCCTCGTCGACGAGCCAGAGCCCGAGACAAGCATGGCCGCGGGTCAAGATCAGGATCGGGTTCAGCCCGGCCTGCTCGAAGCAGGCGGCGGCAAACAGGGTGAGGTCGAGGCAGGTGGCGACCCGGCGCTCCACGATCTCGCTCGGGGAGCGGACCTTCTGGCCCAGCCGCTCGAAGCTCGCCGGCGGCAGCACGTAGGCGAGGCCGAGCCCGGCGAGCGCGGCATGGATCGCCTCCGCCATGGCCCAGACCCGAGCCCTGCGCCCGGAGCGATAGCCGTCGAAGGCCCCGCCCGCCGCCGCGAGCAGCCGCCCCGCCTGACCGAGGACGGCGTCCACCGCCGGGTCGTTCGGGCGCACGAAGGCGGCCAGCAGCTCGGGCGCGGATTCGGACCCGCCCCAATGGGCGGGGGGCAGCAGGCGCAGCTCGAGGGTCTCCCGGCCGACCTCGCGGGTCGCATCGCCTCCGCCGGCCGCCTCGGCCACGAGCGTCAGGCTGCAGCGGCTGCTCTCGCGCAGGCGGCCGAGCACCGCCCCGTCGATGCGCAGGTCCAGCGCCTCGATCCGGTGCAGCCCGCCGGCAGCGATCCGATCGATCCGGAGCGTGGCGAGCCGCAGGAACGCGGGTTCGGCGCGAAGCGTCAGCGTGACCGCCGCCAGGTCCTCCCCGGTATCGTTGGTCAGTGTGATCTCGCGGATCACCGGCACCGCGTTCTGCCAGACGACGGTCCCGACATGGTCGATCGCCGCGCAGGCGATGCGCAGGCCGGTCGCGGGCGGCGCCTCCCCATCAGCCTCAGCCACGTCGGCCATCGATGCCGGGTCCCTCCGAGCGGGTCGCTCCTCGGGGCCTTTAGCAGAACCGCCCGGCGCGATGGAGAGCGATACCGCGCCTCGGTTGTGCCGACGCTCCGATGGAGTCGATTGCGCCCGCCGCGCGTTGCCTCGCCGACCCCGTCGCCCACCCGGAGAAGCACTCATGGCCGCGAACACTGACAGCCTGTCCGACAAGGCCCTCTCGATCTTCACCTTCGCCGCCTATCACGGCCTGCTCAGCGGCGAGCGGGTGTCCTCCGTCATCCGCAGGGATGGCAAGGGCCACGAGGCCGATCCGGAGGGCGTCGCGGAGCTGGAGGAGCGCGGCCTCGCCCGGAGCGAGGGCGACTCGATCAACTTCACCGACGGGGGCGTGGCCTTTCTGGGGACGGTGATGACGGGCATCCGGGGCGCGACGGGGCGGTAGGTGGAAGCGCCCCGGGATCAGTAGACCAGGGCAGTCCGTCCCGATGCCATGCCGCTCGGATGCGTGCTATTCGGGAACGCGTTGATGCTGAAGAACGGCGAACCCTTCAGCTCCATCTGACCAACGACGACGCGGCCGACCTTGGACGGACTCGAGACCGAGCCGCTTCCAGACACGGAGAGCTTCGCGGTCGGCATGTAGATCCCGCCGTCGATCGTGAAGTCCGACGTTCCCTTCAGCGTGCTCGTCACGCTCGGCGCCGCGCTGCGCGACTGGAAGACCGCGATGCCGGCATAGGTCCCGGTCGCCGGCGCGGAGAGCGACAGGCTTCCGTTGCCGCCGAGGTCGAGGGTCGAGGTCGCGTCGAGGAACAGGGTCACCCCCTGTCCGGTCAGGCCCGCATTGCCCGAGATCGAGAGCTTGGCGCCCTTGAGGTAGTACAAGCCGGGCTGCAGGCTGGCATTGCCCTTGATGACGAGGTTGCCGGTGTAGGTGCAGTTCGACGGCAGCATCCCGCCGTTCAGCGTGACGTTGGACTGGTTGCAGACCGGCTCGGACGGCTCGGGCAGGCCGGCCAGGGGATCGGCCAGCGGGGCGCATCCGATCTTCGGCACGGGCGAGTAGCCCGATCCGGTGAACCCGCCGGCGACGCAGATCGAAGCGGCCTTCGTTGAGGTGGAGCCCTGCGTCGCCAGGCCGGAGCCCGAGGACGAGTTGACGTGGAGGCCGCAGCCCTGAAGGGCGACGCCCGCGCTGCCCTGCTGATAGAAGGCGCTGCCCGCGCTGGCGTCGAGCACGATGAGGCAGGCCGGCGTCACCCTGACGGCGATGGCGGTCGCGGTCAGGTCTAGGGTCGGCTTGCCGAGAAACCGTCCGAAGAACGTCTCAAGCGCGTTTCCGTTTTCCTGCGTGACCTTGGCCACCACCCGGACGGCGTTCTGATCCGACGCGCTGGGCGTGAAGGTCCTCGTCTTCGGCTCGTAGGTTCCGATCGTCACGTCGGCGGTCCTGGTGACCACGCCCAGATAGGCGGGGACGTTCTTGGCGGCGAGGTCGACGCCCTTCTGCTGCGCGGCGGCGTTGTTCGGTATGGCGAGCACGGTGCCCAGGGCGGCGGCCTCGGCGGCGATCTTCAAGCGATTCTCAAGGTAATAGGCATTGCCGAGGTCGACGGCAAAGGCGCTGACGCCCAGCAGGATCGGCATCGAGAGCGCGCCGATGATGAGGAAGCTGCCGCCCTCGTCGCGCGAGAGGCTCCTGAGGGATAGGAACCCGGTCATGGCTGGGGCTCCTGCTGCATCGTGACCTTCGTGTTGATGACCAGCGCGCCGTAGGCCCAGATCAGGACGTTGCTGATCGCCGCGTCGCCGGCGGGCACCTTGATGTCGACCGTGAACTCGTTGCTGTTCGGGTCCGAGGCGTTGCTCTGGCTGACAGCGACGGTCGCGCTGCTCTTCACCCAGTTCGGCAGGTTCTCCTTCGCCTTCTCGCTAGCGTCGGACACCTTGATCCGGTTCGTCGCGAGCTGGCGCGCGACGTTGCGCGCGGCGCTGGTCGAGGCGTTGTAGGTGTAGGCGATCATCCCGAACTCGATGGTGCCCATCACCAGAATGAGGAAGACCGGGATGAGGAGCGCGAATTCCACCGCGCTCGTTCCCCGATCGTCGTTCGATAGTCTTCGCAGCATCGTAGCCCCCCTCCGCTAGCTGGTGCTGCGAAGTCCTAAGATTTGCTTGCCGAAATCCTCGCCGGAACGGCCCGACCAGCGTCTTGCGCGTGCTCTGAACACAAATCGCCGATCGGTTTCGAAGACGGAGGCGAACCACATCTCGGTTCAACGCTGAGGTGGCACGGTGGCCCTGCGCCCGAGCCGCGCTTCTTCAACACGATTACGGTGTCTCGCCGGAATGCGCGGCCGAGGGCCGACCCCGCCTGCGGGAGGGACGCCGAGCCCGCCGCCCACCTTCTCCAGGACCGGAAATCCTGCCCGGCGGCGACTCCGCCCGCCTCGTTCGCGCAGGCGCCATGCAAGCCCACCTATTGCCGGACACGCGCCAACCTTCTATTGCACCGCGATAGCTCGATTCTGGACCCGGCGCTGCCGGCCGCATTTCCGCGGCCCGTTGCGTGACGGGCTCTTCTCGCTTCGGGATACCCTATGAAGCTGCGCAACATCGCCATCATCGCCCACGTCGACCACGGCAAGACGACGCTCGTCGACAAGCTGCTGTCGCAGTCCGGCTCCTTCCGCGAGAACCAGCGGGTCGAGGAGCGGGCGATGGACTCGAACGACCTCGAGAAGGAGCGCGGCATCACCATCCTGGCCAAGGCGACCTCGGTCGTCTGGAAGGACACCCGCGTCAACATCGTCGACACGCCGGGCCACGCCGATTTCGGCGGCGAGGTCGAGCGCATCCTCTCGATGGTCGACGGCGTGATCGTGCTGGTCGACGCGGCCGAGGGCCCGATGCCGCAGACCAAGTTCGTGGTCGGCAAGGCCCTCAAGATTGGGCTCAAGCCGATCGTCGCGATTAACAAGGTCGACCGTCCGGACGCGCGCATTACGGAAGTCGTCAACGAGGTCTTCGACCTGTTCGCGGCGCTCGACGCTACCGACGAGCAGCTCGACTTCCCGATCCTCTACGGCTCCGGCCGCGCCGGCTGGATGGCGACCTCGCCCGACGGCTCGCAGGAGGACGGCCTCGCGCCGCTCTTCGACCTCGTCCTCGAGCACGTGCCGCCGGCGAAGGTCGAGGAGGGTCCGTTCCGGATGCTCGGCACGCTCCTCGAAGCCAACCCCTTCCTCGGCCGCATCATCACGGGCCGCATCGCCTCGGGCACCGTGAAGCCGAACCAGTCGATCAAGGTGATGGACCGCACCGGCAAGCTGGTCGAGACCGGCCGCGTCTCGAAGATCCTGGCCTTCCGCGGCCTGGAGCGCGCGCCGATCGATGTCGGCGAGGCGGGCGACATCGTCTCCATCGCCGGCCTCGTGAAGGGCACGGTGGCCGATACCTTCTGCGACCCGCAGGTCGACACCCCGATCCAGGCCCAGCCGATCGATCCGCCGACCGTGACGATGTCCTTCATCGTCAACGACTCGCCGCTCGCCGGCACCGAGGGCGACAAGGTGACGAGCCGCATGATCCGCGACCGCCTGTTCAAGGAGGCCGAGGGCAACGTCACGCTTAAGATCGAGGAGGCGGCCGACAAGGATTCGTTCTTCGTCTCAGGGAGAGGCGAGCTGCAGCTCGCCATCCTGATCGAGACCATGCGCCGCGAGGGCTTCGAGATCGCCGTCTCGCGTCCCCGCGTCGTCCTGACCAAGGACGAGGACGGCAACGTGCTGGAGCCCGTCGAGGAGGTCGTGATCGACGTGGACGAGGAGTACTCGGGCGTCGTCGTGCAGAAGATGTCCGAGCGCAAGGCCGAGATGATCGAGATGAAGCCGTCGGGCGGCTCGCGCCTGCGCCTCGTCTTCCATGCGCCGACCCGCGGCCTCATCGGCTACCAGGGCGAGCTGATGACCGACACGCGCGGCACCGCGATCATGAACCGCCTGTTCAAGGCCTACGAGCCCTACAAGGGCGAGATGCCGGGCCGCCGCAACGGCGTGTTGATCTCGAATGACAAGGGCGAGGCCGTGGCCTACGCCATGTGGAACCTGGAGGATCGCGGTCCGATGATGATCGAGCCCGGCGCCAAGGTCTATCAGGGCATGATCATCGGCGAGCACAACCGCGAGAACGACCTCGAGGTGAACGTGCTCAAGGGCAAGAAGCTGACGAACATCCGCACCACCTCGAAGGACGAGGCTGTGCGCCTGACGCCGCCGATCCGCATGACTCTGGAGCGCTCGCTCGCCTGGATTCAGGACGACGAGCTGATGGAGGTCACGCCGAAGTCGATCCGCCTGCGCAAGACCCACCTCGACCCGAACGACCGCAAGCGGTTCGAGCGGTCGAAGGAGGCGGTGGCGTAAGGTTTTTCCCAGGATTTGGAGGAAGGAAGGCCGGGTAACTCGCCCGGCCTTTTTCTTTGCGAGGTCGAGGACCGCGTCGTTCTTTCCCGGACGCCTGGAGCGTCAGCGGAAGGTGATCCGGGACCCAGCCCATGAACCGGCCGCGTCAGCGGCTCGTAATGGGCGGCGCAAAGTTACCGACGCTTCGCGGCTTCTTGCGCTGGACCCGGAACAGGTTCCGCTGACGCTCCACCAGTCCGGGGAAGGGCGGCGGTGAGAGGCAGCGCCGTCCCTCACATCGCCTTCGCCCGCTCGCGCAGCAGAAACTTCTGCACCTTGCCCGTCGAGGTCTTGGGCAGCTCCTCGAACACGATGTGGCGGGGGAGCTTGTAGGCGGCGAGATGATCGCGGCACCAGGCGATGAGCGCGTCGGCCTCGACCACGGCACCGGGCTTCAGTTCCACGAAGGCCACCGGCGTCTCGCCCCATTTCGCGTCGGGCTTGGCGACGACCGCGGCGGCCGCGACGTCGGGGTGGCGGAAGAGCGCGTCCTCAACCTCGATGGAGGAGATGTTCTCGCCCCCTGAGATGATGATGTCCTTGGAGCGGTCCTTGAGCTGGATGTAGCCGTCCGGGTGCTTCACGCCGAGGTCGCCGGAGCGGAACCAGCCGCCCTTGAACGCGGCCCGCGTCGCCGACGGGTTCTTGAGGTAGCCGCGCATGACCACGTTGCCGCGGAACATCGCCTCGCCCATGGTCTCGCCGTCGGCGGGAACGGAGTCCATGGTCTCGGGATCGCGCACGTCGAAGCCCTCGAGCACCGGGTAGCGCACGCCCTGGCGCGCCATCTTTGCCGCCCGCTCGTCCTCCGGCAGCGCGTCCCACGCGCCATGCCAGGCATTGACGACCGCCGGGCCGTAGGTCTCGGTCAGGCCGTAGAGGTGGGTGACGTCGAAGCCCGCCTCGCCCATCGCCGCGAGCACCGCCTGGGGCGGGGGCGCCGCCGCCGTCATGAAGGCGACCCGGCGGGGCAGGGGACGACGCTCCGCATCGGACGCGTTGAGCAGGAGCTGCATCACGATCGGCGCGCCGCACAGATGCGTGACGCCGTGCTCGGCCAAAGCCGCGTAGAGCGGGCCGGCCCGGACCTGGCGCAGGCAGACATGGGTGCCGGCCACCACCGACAGGGTCCAGGCGAAGCACCAGCCGTTGCAGTGGAACATCGGCAGCGTCCAGAGATAGACCGGATGCTGCCCGAGCCCGCCGGTGATGACGTTGCCGAGGCACAGGAGCGCCGCCCCGCGATGGTGGTAGACCACCCCCTTCGGGTCGCCGGTGGTGCCGGAGGTGTAGTTGAGCGAGATCGCGTCCCACTCGTCGCCCGGCATCGCCCATTCGTGAGCAGGGTCGCCCGCGGCCAGGAAATCCTCGTAGCCGGTCTCGCCCAAAGCCTCGCCGGCGCCGGCATATTCGGGATCGTCGACGTCGATCACGAGGGGCTTCACCCCGGCCCGGGCGAGCGCCGGACCGACGACCTTCGAGAACTCGCGATCGGTGATGAGCACCTTGGCCTCGCCGTGGTCGAGGCAGAAGGCGAGGCCGGCCGCGTCGAGGCGGGTGTTCAGGGTGTTGAGCACGGCGCCGGTCATCGGCACCCCGTAATGACACTCGATCATCTCCGGGGTGTTGGCGAGCATCACCGCGACGGTATCGCCCCGCCCGAGGCCGCGGGCGGCGAGCGCCGAGGCGAGCCGCCGGCAGCGCGCGTAGAGCTCGGCGTAGGAGCGTCGCAGCGGCCCATGGATGACGGCGACGCGATCGGGAAAGACGCGCGCCGCCCGGTCGAGATAGCTCAGCGGCGTCAGCGGCTGGTAGTTGGCCGGGTTCTTGTCGAGATCGCGGTCGTAGATCGTCGCGGCCCTGTCGGCCGGTGTGGCTGAGGCGGTCATGGCGTGTCTCCCTGGGGATCACAGTATCCCTCCGCCCGGAAGGCTCAATGGCCGCCTCGCGATCATCGACCCAGGCCCGGTCGCCCGCGCCTCATGCGATCCTCATGCGGACGGGTACCGGTGCGTCTCGAATCCTTATGCGGTTCCGCCTAGCTCCTCCGTGCGGTCGACAACGGCCGCGCGATCCCCGCAGAGATCATGCACACCCCACAGCCCTCGACGTCACCCAGCGGTCGCGACACGATCGATCGCTTCCCCGCCTTCGTCGTCGGGCAGGATCGGCACAGCCATTGGATCGCGCTCAGCGCCGACGGCATGAGCGGCGGCATCTTCCGCACCTGCGCCGATGCGGTGCGCTTCGCCTGCTCGGAGACGCGCTGCCGCCCGGCGGACGTGCCGCTCGCGACGGAGCCCCTGTCCTTTCGGCTCTGAACCCTGGCCGGCGACGCTTCCCGTCGCCGTACCCCGCCTCAGCTGCCGCCCGGATCGACCTCGCCGTTCTGTGCGCCGCCCGTGCCGCCGAGGCCGGGCATGCCCTCCGTCTTCTCGCTCGGATCCTTCACCGCATCGGGCGCCGCGTTGGCGGGCTTCCGCGGCGACGGCTCCGCCGCATCGGGGGGCTTTGCTCCGGCCTCGTCCTTCCGGTCGGCTCCGGTCATGCGCCCGCCTGCTGCTTCTCGACCTTGTACTCGCCGGCCGCGACCGGCTCGTCCTCGCGCGGGCCGCCGCCCGCCTTCTGGTCCGACATGCCGTTCGACGATCCGCCGATCGGGGCCGGGTTGCGGCCGGGCGCGCCGCCCTGCTTCCAGCTTTCCTGGCGCTCGGCATCAGTGCGGCCGCCCGAGCTCTGGTCGGTGATCGCGGCCTGCTGGGGCGTCTGGTGCCCGCCGCCGGCCGCGGGACCGCCGGGCGTGCCGACATCGGCATCGGGCTTGCGGGTGACGGTCTCGGTGGGGATGCTGTCGCCGGACATGGTCATTCGTCTTCGTCCTTGCCGACCGCCGCGGTCGCGCGATCGATTGCCTCCGCGGCATCAGTGGATTTCGGGGTCGGGTCGCTGATCCGGCGCAGGTTCTCCGGCGGGGTCTCCGCCTCGGTCGCGTCGGTGGCGTCCTGCCGTGGTGTTCCGGAGGCCCAGCGGGCCGCCTCGGCCTGGGCCATGGGATCGCGGCGCAGATCCGCCTGCGTGCGGGCGGCGATGCCGACGTCGCGGGCATCCTCCTGGCCGACATCGCCGTTGCGGTCGGTGTAGGCGTCGAAATCCTTCAGCGAAGGCCGGCGGGTCTCGTCCGTCATGGGCGCTCTCCTGTTCTGACGGGGACAACCCGGCCCGAGCCGCGGGGGTTGCGTGCCGGCCCTCGCGCCGCTCGGGCCCGCGCCCTAGATCGGCAGCGATGGATCACGACTTCACCCTCGACCCGACCCTCTCCGCCGACACCGTGCTCCTGGGCGACCTCGCCTTGAGCAGCGCGCTGCTGATGGACGATGCCCGCTTCCCCTGGCTGATCCTGGTGCCCCGGCGGCCGGGCCTGAGCGAGCTGACCGATCTCGGACCGGACGAGGCCGGAACGCTGATGGCCGAGATCCGGATCGCGGTCGGCGTGATGCAGGCGCTGGCCCAGCCCGACAAGGTCAATGTCGGGGCGCTCGGCAACGTGGTGGCGCAGCTCCACGTCCACGTGGTCGGGCGGTTCCGGTCCGATCCGGCCTGGCCCGGCCCCGTCTGGGGGCAGGGCGCGCGCACGCCCTATCCGCCGCACGCCCGCGCCCAGATGGTCGAGCGCCTGCGCGCGCTGTTCGCGGCGGCCTGAGCGATGACCGTCCTCGGCTACGCTCAAAGCCGCTTGGTGCGGCATTCGGCCGAGCGCGGAGGCATTTTACCCTCGGAGAGTGCATCCGGCGCGGCCCTGATCTTGATCACGGGCGAGCGCATCCTGCTCGCCGAGGCGAACCCGTGGCAAAGGGACCTATGGACGGCGCTGCTCGATCCCGCGCGGAGCCTGTCCGCCGAGGAGCGGACCTGCACGATTTTCCTCGGGCACCTCGACGGACGGCCGGTCTTCGCGGCCTCGGCGCCCCCGGAAGCTGGGGCGCGCTACGAGGCCGATCCAGCCCACCGGCTCGTCGACTTGCGCAGCCTCGCGGCCGAGGGTGCCGTCGCGGCCGACGAGCTCGGGCTTCTCGCCACCGCAAAGTCGCTGCTCGCCTGGCACGCGAGCCACGGCTTCTGCAGCCGCTGCGGGGCGCCGACCGCGATGGCGTCCGGCGGATACAAGCGGATCTGCGCGGCCTGCGAAGCCGAGCACTTTCCGCGCACCGATCCCGTGGTGATCATGCTGATCACGCAGGGTGAATCCTGCCTGCTCGGCCGCGCCCAGCGTTTCCCCGAGGGGATGTATTCCTGCCTCGCCGGCTTCCTCGAACCCGGCGAGACCATTGAGGCGGCGGTGGCCCGCGAGACCTTCGAGGAGGTCGGCATCCGCGTGGGCGCCGTGCGCTACCTCGCCTCGCAGCCCTGGCCGTTCCCCTCCTCGCTGATGATCGGCTGCGTGGCGGACGCCCTCGATGCGGCGATCACGATCGATCCAGTGGAGCTCGCCGACGCGCGCTGGTTCACCCGCGAGGCGGTTGCGGCCATGATCGCGCGCGACCACCCCGAGGGGTTGAGCGTGCCGCCGCCCATGGCCATCGCGCACCTGCTGATGCGGGCCTTCGTCGACCGCACCGCCTGATCAGATCTCCACGGGCCGCTGACCCGTGCCGACGCCCTGGGGATCGAAGTCGATGCTCTTGATGATCGCGAGGACCGGCCGCCCCGGCTCAAGCCCGAGGTCGCGGACGGAGGCCCGGGTCAGGCGGGCGGCGAGCCGCGCGCCGTTGCAATCGATGGTGACGAGCACCGCGGCCTCGCCCAGCGGATCGAGGGCAAGCACGCGCCCGGCGAGGCGGTTGCGGGCGCTCAAGCCCACGGGCTCGGCCAGCGCCACCAGCACGTCGCGGGCGGGGACCCGCACCCGGACGGGGCTGCCCGGCGCCCGGTCGAGGCGCGGCACGAAGAGCCGTCCGGCCGGGCCGGCGAGCGTGGTCAGGCCGGAGACCGCGTCGTGCGTCGCGACGACCATGTCGAGGAGCGCGCCCGCCTCGCCCTCGCGAAGGGGCGTCAGGTCGGCCCGGCGCAGGACCGCTTCGGCGGGACCGGATGCGGCGACCCGCCCGGCCTCCAGCACCACGACGGTGCTCGCCAGGCGCGCCACCTCCGCGACCGCGTGGCTGACATAGACGATCGGGATGCCGGCCTCGTCCCGCAGCCGCTCGATGCAGGGCAGGATCTCGGCCTTGCGGGCCTCGTCGAGGGCGGCGAGCGGCTCGTCCATCAGGAGGAGGCGCGGCCGGCTGAGGAGCGCCCGTCCGATCGCCACCCGCTGGGCTTCGCCCCCCGATAGGCCTGCCGGGCGCCGGCCGAGCAGGTGCCCGATCCCGAGGATCTCCACGATCGCCCCCGCGTCGAGGCCGGTGGTCTCGTCCCGCCCGCGGGCGAAGAAGCGCCCATAATCGAGATTCTGCCGGACGGAGAGGTGCGGCATCAGCCGCGCCTCCTGGAACACGGTACCGACGCGGCGGCGATGGGCGGGCACGTCGAGGCCGCGCGCCGTGTCGAGGAGTGTCTGCCCGCCCGCCGCGATGCGGCCGCGGTCGGGCCGCACGAGGCCGGCGATCAGGTCGATCACCGTGGTCTTGCCCGAGCCCGAGCGCCCGAACAGCGCGGTGAGCCCGGCGCCCGCCGCGAAGGCGACGTCGAGGGCGAAGGCTCCGCGGCGCAGCGCGACGTCGACGTCGATGCTCATGGCGGGGCCGGGAGCAAAACCCTCATCCCGCCCCCAGCCGACGCCCGAGCCGCCGCGCCAGCAGCTCCGACAGGAGCAGCGCCGCCATCGACAATGCGACCGAGATCAGAGTCAGGCGCAGTGCGCCGGCCTCTCCGCCCGGCACCTGCGTGAGGGTGTAGATGGCGGAGGGCAGCGTCTGGGTCTCGCCGGGGATGTTGGAGACGAAGGTGATGGTGGCGCCGAACTCGCCCATCGCCTTGGCGAAGGCGAGGACTGCGCCGGCCAGGATGCCGGGCAGGCTCAGCGGAAGGGTGACGGTGAGGAACACGGCAAGCGGCCGCGCGCCCAAAGTCGCCGCCGCCTGTTCGAGCCGCCGGTCCACGGCCTCGATCGAGAGGCGCATGGCGCGCACCATCAGCGGGAAGCCCATGATGGCGCAGGCCAGCGCCGCCCCGGTCCAGCGGAAGGCGAAGACGATGCCGATCTCGGCCAAGGCCGACCCCGCCAAGCCGCGGCGGCCGAAGGCGAGGAGCAGCAGGTAGCCGGTGACCACAGGCGGCAGGATCAGCGGCAGGTGGACGAGGCCATCGAGGAGAGCGCGCCCGGGAAAGCGCCCCCGCGCCAGCAGCATCGCGACGAGGAGGCCGGGGCCGAGGCTCGCGAGCGTCGCGACGGCTGCGACCTTCAGGCTGAGGACGACGGCGTTCCACTCCTCGGGGGTCAGAACGAGCACGAGGGGGCTGGCCGTCAGGTCCGGTTCTCGGCCCCAATCATGAGGAAGCCCTGGCGCTCGAAGAACACCCGCGCGGCCGGGCTGCGCAGATAGGCGAGGAGGGCGGCCGCATTCGGGTTCTTCGAGCCTTGCGTGCGCGCGATGGGATAGATTACCGGTGGGTGGCTCTCGGCCGGGAAGGTGGCAACGATCGTCACATTCGGGTCCGAGGCGGCGTCGGTGGCGTAGACGATGCCCAGCGGCGCCTCGCCGCGCGAGACGAGGAGCAGGGCGGCGCGCACGTTCTCGGCCTGGGCCAGCCTGTCCTTGACGCCGTTCCAGGCGCCCAGCGTCTCCAGGGCGGCCCGGCCGTACTTGCCCGCGGGCACGGCGTCGACATTGGCGACGGCGAGCCGGCCGGTGCCGAGCGCCTTCGTCAGGTCGAGCCCGGGCCTCAGCTCGAGGCTGACCCGCTCGGCCTTCGGCGCGATGAGGACGAGGGCGTTGCGCAGGAGGTTGGTGCGTGTCCCAGGGTCGATCGCATTCGCCTTGGTGGCGTAGTCCATCCAGTCGAGGTCGGCCGAGAAGAACAGGTCCGCGGGCGCGCCGGCTTCGATCTGCTTGGCGAGCGCGCTTGAGGCCGCGTAGGAGATCCTGGCCGTCTTGCCGGTCTGCCTGGTCCAGGCGGCGCTGGCTTCGTCCAGCGCGTTCTTGAGGCTCGCTGCGGCGAAGACGAGGACCGGCTCCTCGGCGCGGACCGGGGGTGCTGCGAGGGCAAGGGCAAGCAAGCCGCCGAGCCACATCCGCCTGGTCTGCCGCATGGAACCGCTCCGCCTGCCAAGGTCGGAACCGTCGATACGATGCTTTGCGCTCTCAAGGCTAGGGTATCGGCGGGCGCATAGGGTCACGCATCACTTTCGGTCAGGACGCCGAGCGGAAGGAAACGGGCGGGCCACGGCTCGCGTCGGCCCAGGCTCAGCCCCGCTCGTCCTCGTCGCTCTGGAGCTGCTCGGACCGGTGCAGACGACTCAGGAGGACCAGCATCGGTCCCGGCAGCGGCTCGGACAGCACTTCGGCGTCGGCAAGCGCGGCCCTGGTCTGCGCGGCCTTTCGGCTGGAGCCGGGCCCCCGCGCGAGGACCACCGGCGCACGGCGGCCGGCCCGCTTGATCTTCATACGCACAACGCAACCTCGATGGTCGAGCCAACCTCGTAACCGGCCCGCAAGAGAAGCCACCGTGAACGCGGGAGGCGATCCGCCGTTCCGGCCCCGTGACTAAGAATTCGGCACTCGTGGCGTCTTGCGGTGCAGCCGCGGCCCGTAGCGGCGCAGGGTCGCGGGTGTTAGAGGCTCGCCATGCTCGAAGGCCTGCCGCCCCACCGCCCGACGCACGTGCTGCGGCTCCTCACCGACGAGGGCTCGGCGCGGGTCATGACCGATCTGCTCGGCGAGATGTTCGATCCGACGCAGACGGCGGTCGCTGCCTTCGAGGCGGAGGACGGCCGCACCTGGAGGCTGGAGGCCTACTTCGCGGATGCGCCCGACGAGGCCATGATCCGCGACCTGATCCGTCCCGTTGTGGGTCCGCAGGCCGACGTCGCGACGTTCGAGACGATCGACCAGCAGGATTGGGTCCGCACCTCCCTCGAGGGGCTGAAGCCCGTGCGCGCCGGCCGCTTCCTGGTCCACGGCTTCCACGACCGCGACAGGGTCCGGCCGAACGACCTCGCCATCGAGATCGAGGCGGCGCTCGCCTTCGGCACCGGCCATCACGGTACCACGCTGGGCTGCCTGCGGGCACTCGCGGGGTCGCTCAAGCGCGGCCGGCCGGCCCATGTCCTCGACGTCGGCACCGGCACGGGCATCCTCGCCTTCGCCGCGGCCAGGGCTCTGCACCGGCCGGTGATCGCGGGCGACCTCGATCCGGAGGCGGTGACGACGGCGAAGGGCAACGCCCGCCTCAACGGCCTCGGCCCCCTGGTCCGGCTCTACCAAGGCCCGGGCGTGCGTCATGCCCTGGCGGATCGTCCGCGGCGCTTCGACATCGTCTTCGCCAACATCCTGGCCCGACCCCTCAAGCGCCTCGCGCCCTCGCTGACGGCGACCGTCGCCGATCGCGGCGTGCTCATCCTGTCGGGGCTGATCGAGCGGGACGTCCCGGGCGTCCTCTCCACCTACCGCCATCGCGGCTTCCACCTGGCCGAGAAGGGCGTGATCGAGGGCTGGGCGACGCTCGTCCTGCGGCGCGGCGGGGCGGCCCCGCGCCTGCGCCGCTAGGGACGTTGCCGCTGGCTCAGGCCCGGCGTAACGCTCTCGCCATGGCAGACTCCGCGACCCGACGCCGTTTCCAGACCTTCGATGATCCGGGCCATCGCGAGGGCGCGGCCCGGATCTCGGCCCTGCGCGAGGCGATGCGCGCGGCCGGCCTCGACGGCTTCGTGGTGCCGCGGGCCGACGAGCACCAATCGGAATACGTCCCGCCCGACGCCGAGCGCTTGGCCTGGCTCACCGGCTTCACGGGGTCGGCGGGCACGGCCGTCGTCCTCGCCGCGGAGGCCGCCCTGTTCGTCGACGGCCGCTACACCCTTCAGGCGCCCGAGCAGGTCGATACGGCGGCGATCACGCCGGTGGCGATTGCCGAGACCGCCCCGGAGGCCTGGATCGAGGCGCATTTCGGGGCCGGGTCGATCCTCGGCTACGATCCCTGGCTGCACACGCCGGACGGGGTCGCGCGTCTGGAGCGGGCGGTCGCGAAGGCCGGCGCGAGCCTGCAGCCCGTCGCCCGCAACCCCGTCGATGCCGTCTGGGCCGACAGGCCGGGGCGGCCCGCCGGCGCGATCGTCGCCCATCCCCCGGAACTCGCGGGCGAGAGCACGGCCGACAAGCTCGCCCGCATCCGCGCCGCGCTGGAAAAGGCACCTTGCGACGCGCTGGTGATCTCCGACCCGCACAACCTCGCCTGGACCTTCAATCTGCGCGGCGCGGACGTCGCCCACACGCCCCTGGCGCTGGGCTACGCGGTGGTGCCGCGCGAGGGCCGGGCCGGCCTGTATCTCGGCTCGGAGAGGGTGGCAGCGGACCTGCGCGCGGCACTGGCGGAGCTTGCCGACTTAAGGCCCTCGGACGCCTTCCCTGAGGCCCTCGACGCCGCCTCGGCCAGGGCCAAGCGCGTCAGGCTCGATTCCGCGACCGGGGCCTACGCCCTCAAGACCCGGATCGAGGCCGCCGGCGGCGTGGCGGATCTCGGCCCCGACCCAATCACGGCGTTGAAGGCGGTCAAGAACGAGGCCGAGATCGCGGGCGCCCGCGCCGCCCACCTGCGCGACGGGGCCGCGGTGACGCGCTTCCTCGCCTGGCTCGCCGGCCGGGCAGGGCAGGGCGGCCTCACCGAGATCGAGGCCGTCGAGGTCCTGGAGGATTTCCGCGCCGAGACCGGGCTGCTGCGCGACGTGTCGTTCCCGACAATCTCGGGCAGCGGCCCGAACGGGGCGATCGTGCATTACCGGGTGACCCGGGCCACCGATCGGGCGGTGGGCGAGGGCGAGCTCTTCCTCATCGATTCCGGCGCCCAATACGCCGACGGGACCACCGACATCACCCGCACGATCGCCATCGGCACGCCGAGCCCCGAGATGCGCGAGCGCTACACCCGCGTGCTCAAGGGCCACGTCGCAATCGCCGCGGCGACATTCCCGAAAGGCACGACCGGCGCCCAGATCGACGCCTTCGCCCGGGCACCCCTCTGGGAGGCCGGGCTCGACTTCGACCACGGCACCGGCCACGGCGTCGGCGCCTTCCTCTCCGTGCACGAGGGTCCGCAGCGCATCGCCAAGACCGGCACGACGGCGCTGCAGCCCGGCATGATCCTCTCGAACGAGCCCGGCTACTACCGGGCGGGCGCCTACGGCATTCGGATCGAGAACCTGATCCTGGTGGAGGAGCTCGCGATCCCGGGCGCCGAGCGCCCGATGCGCGGCTTCGAGACCCTGACGCTGGCGCCCTACGATCCCGCGCTGATCGAGCCGGAGCTCCTGAGCGAGCGTGAAATCGCCTGGATCGACGCCTACCACGCAAGGGTGCGCGCAGCGCTCTCGCCTCAGGTCGATGCGCAGACGCGGGCCTGGCTCGACGACGTAACCCGGCCGATCGGCGGCACGAAATAGGGCCCGGAGCCTGGGACGCCCCGTCGCGGCCGGCTCACGGCGCCGGGATTTTGTCCGCCGGTCGAACGGACCTAGATTGTGCACCAGGGACGTCCCCGCGTTTCCGATCCAACAAGGGACCCGATGACCCGGCTTCTCGCCCTCCTAGCCCTCGTCCTCCTCGGCCTCCCGAGCGCCCGGGCGCAGGGCGGCAAGCCGCCTGCCGACCTCGTGCTGGCGAGCCTCGTCGCGGAGCCGGCGGCGATCCGGGCCGGCGAGCCCTTCACCGTCGGCATCCGGATGGTGATGAAGCCGCACTGGCACGTCTACTGGCGCAATCCCGGCGATTCCGGCCTGCCGCCGGAAGCCGCCTGGAGGCTGCCGCCGGGCTTCTCCACCGGTCCGATCCAATGGCCGACGCCGAGTCGCATCCCCGTCTCGCACCTCATGAATTTCGGCTTCGAGAACGAGACCGTCCTTCTCACGGAGGTAACGCCGCCGGCGGACCTCGCCCCCGGCAAGCCGGTCCGGCTCGCGGCCAAGCTCGACTACCTCGTCTGCGAGCGCGAATGCGTGCCGGGCTCGGCCGAGCTGCGGCTCGACCTGCCCGTGGCGGCCGAGGGCACCAGCACCGGCGCGAACCCGCAGAACCGCGCGCTTTTCGCGCAGGCCCGCGCCGCCCTGCCGACGGCCTCGCCTTGGCCGGCCCGGCTGTCGGCCGAGGGCAATCGCCTCGTTCTCCAGGTCGAGGCGACTGGCCTGCGGGAGGACAGGATCCGCTCGGTCGCCTTCTTCCCCTATTCCGAGACGGCGATCGAGCACGCTGCCAAGCAGGATGTCTCCGTCGATGCGGCCAGCCTGCGCCTGTCGCTCGCGCGCGGCAGTGCAAGCGAGGCGACGCCCGCGGAACTGCCCGGCGTTCTGGTCATCGAGGAGGAGACGGGCGACGGCACGGTCCGCAACGCCTTCGCGATCGGTGAGGCCCCGGCGCCGGCGGCCGTGCCGGCCGCGGCATCGCCGACGGCCGCGCCGGAGCCCGCGGAGAACCTGACTCTGCTGAGCGCGGCCGGGCTCGCCTTCCTCGGCGGGCTTCTCCTCAACCTGATGCCCTGCGTCTTCCCGATTCTCTCGATCAAGGTCCTGAGCCTAGTGAAGCATTCCGGCGAGCCGCCGGGCCGCGTCCGGCTTCACGGGCTCGCCTACACCGCGGGCGTGCTCGCCGCCTTCCTCGCACTCGCCGGCCTCCTCATCGCGCTGAAAGGCGCGGGCGCCGGGATCGGCTGGGGCTACCAGCTGCAATCGCCGCTCGTCGTCGCGGGCCTTGCCTACCTGCTCTTCGCCATGGGCCTCAGCCTGTCGGGCGTGGTCCATGTCGGCGGTCGGCTCGCCGGGATCGGTGACGGCCTGACCCGGCGGGCCGGCCTGCAGGGCTCCTTCTTCACGGGCGTCCTCGCGACCGTCGTGGCGACGCCCTGCACGGCGCCCTTCATGGGCTCGGCGGTGGGCTTCGCGCTGACGCAATCGGCCGGCGTGAGCCTCGCCGTCTTCGCGAGCCTGGGCCTGGGCCTGGCGCTGCCCTTCCTCATCCTGACGACCTGGCCCGCGGCCGTGCGGCGCCTGCCCCGGCCCGGCGCTTGGATGGAGACCCTGAAGGGCGCGCTTGCCTTCCCGATTTACGCCACCGTGGCCTGGCTCGTCTGGGTGCTGGCCCAGCAGGTCGGACCGACGGGGCTGCTCGCCGGGCTGATCGGCCTCGTCCTCGTCGCCTTCGCCGCCTGGATCTGGGAGCGGGCCGGGGATGCCGGCCCGGTCGGACGGCCGCTCGGGCGCGGTGCGGCGCTGGCCGCGCTCGCCGCCCTGATCGGCCTCTCCCTGAGCATCGATCGCGACCGCCTCTCCGCGTCGGGGGTGGCCGCCGGAGCGGGCGGGGTCGAGGCCTTCACCCAGGCGCGGCTCGACATGCTCCTCGCCGAGCGCCGCCCGGTCTTCGTCAACATGACCGCGGCCTGGTGCATCACCTGCCAGGTCAACGAGCGCACGGCGCTCGCGACCGATGCGGTGAAAGCCGCCTTCAGGGAGCGTGGGGTGACCTATCTCAAGGGCGACTGGACCAACCAGAATCCCGAGATCACCCGGCTGCTGGAGCGGCATGGCCGCAGCGGCGTTCCGCTCTACCTGCTCTATAGCGGTGCCGGCGAGCCGACCGTGCTGCCGCAGATCCTGACGCAGGGGGCGGTGCTCGCGGAGATCGAGCGGCTGCCCAAGCCGGTCACCGACCGCAGCGCCTCGCTGGGGCAGCTTCCATGATCCCCGCGTAACGGGAACCGCTGCAGCGCCCGCGCTTGTCGCATCTCCTTCACGCGAACCCGTATTCACTTTGCCCGCAAACGCTCCCGCTGAGCCCACCACGAAGAGGTGAGAGATGTCGACGACGCGCCGTATCCTCCTGGGACTGAGCCTCGGTAGCGCGCTCCTGGCGTTGCCCTTCGCGGCGAGCGCCGCGCCGCAGGTCGGCAAGCCGGCCCCGGCTTTCAGCGCCACCGATGCCGACGGCAAGACCGTGAAGCTCGAGGATTTCAAGGGCAAGACCGTCGTCCTCGAATGGACGAACCACGATTGCCCCTTCGTGATGAAGCATTACGGCGGCCAGGCCATGCAGGCCCTCCAGAAGAAGTGGACGGCCGCCGGCGTGGTCTGGCTCAGCGTGATCTCCTCGGCGCCGGGCGAGCAGGGCGCCGTCGACGGCCAGGGCGCCAACCGCCTGACGCAGAGCCGCGGCGCCGCGCCGACCACCGTGCTCCTCGATGCCCCGGGCACGATCGGGCGCGCCTACGACGCCAAGACGACGCCGCACATGTACATCGTCTCGGGCGACGGCACGCTGCTCTACCAGGGCGGCATCGACGACAAGCCCTCGGCCAATCTCGAGGACCTCAAGACCGCCAAGAACTACGTTGACGCGGCGCTGACCGAGATCGCGGCCGGCAAGCCGGTGAGCGTGAAGACCTCGAAGCCCTATGGCTGCTCGGTGAAGTACGCTTCGTAGATCTTGATCAAAGCATCGCGGCGAAGCGCTCGACGAGCCGTCGCCCGACCTCGTCCTTGTCGAGTTCCGGCCAGGATTCGAGGGCGCCGTCGCGCCCGAGGAGGTGCACGCTGTTGCGCGCGCCTCCCATCACCCCGCCCTCGTGCGAGACGTCGTTGGCCACGAGCAGATCGCAGCCCTTCCGGGCGATCTTTTCCCGCGCGTTCTCGATCACCCGGTCGGTCTCGGCGGCGAAGCCGACCACCAGCCGGGGCCGGTCGGCGCTCCGCCCCGCGATGGTGGCGAGGATGTCCGGGTTCTCGACGAGGGCGAGGGGCGCCGGCGCAGTGCCATCCTTCTTGATCTTGGCGCCCCGTGCCTCCGCCGGGCGCCAATCGCCCACCGCCGCGCAGAACACCGCGACGTCGGTGGGCAGCGCCGCCTCGACCGCCTCCAGCATCTCGCGCGCTGTCCCGACCCGCACGACCTTGGCGCCGGGTGGATCGGGGATCGCCACGGGCCCGGAGATGAGCGTCACGGTCGCCCCGGCGGCGGCGGCGGCGGCGGCGATGGCGTGGCCCTGCCGGCCGGAGGAGCGGTTGGCGAGATAGCGCACGGGGTCAATCGGCTCATGGGTCGGGCCGGAGGTCACGAGGACGCGCCGTCCTGCCAGCGGCCCGGGCTTCGTCCTGCCGGACAGGAAGCCGAAGCCGCCGGCCGGGCGGCTCTCGGCCAGCATGGCCTCGAGAGCGTCGGCGATCTCGTGCGGCTCGGCGAGACGGCCCGGCCCGGTCTCGGCCTCGGCCATCGAACCCTCGTTCGGCCCGACGACCCGGACGCCGTCGCTCCTGAGGGTCGCGAGATTGCGCCGCGTCGCGGGGTGCTGCCACATCCGGACATTCATGGCCGGCGCGATCAGGATCGGCAGGGTCGTGGCGAGAAGCACCGTCGCGGCGAGGTCGGAGGCGTCGCCCGCAGCCATCCGCGCCATCAGGCTCGCGGTGGCCGGCGCCACGACGACGGCGTCGGCGTCGCGGGCGAGCCGGATATGGCCGATCTCGGCCTCGTCGGCCCGGTCGAACAGGTCGGTATGGGCGCGCTCCCCCGCGAGCGCGGCGGCGGCGAGCGGGGTCACGAATTCCTGGGCGCCCTTGGTCAGCAGGGGCCGGACGCTGGCGCCGCGCTCGCGTAGGCGGCGGATCAAGTCGAGAGCCTTGTAGGCCGCGATCCCACCGCCGATGACGAGGAGGATCCGGCGGCTCTGGAGAGGGCGTGTCATGGGACGGACCTGCGGAGGCATCCAGGATCGTCACGTAGCGGAGACCACGCCGCTAGCCCAGGGCTATCGGTCGCTGGCGCTTGCCGCAGGGGGCCGGAAACCGTATGTCCCTGGGCATGTCGGGGTGTAGCGCAGCCTGGTAGCGCATCTGGTTTGGGACCAGAGGGTCGTAGGTTCGAATCCTATCGCCCCGACCATTTCTGGACGTCCGAGGATCCGGGACCGTGACGAGCGCGCGCATCTACCAGCCGTCGAAGGACCCGTCGCAATCGGGGCTCGCCCGCACCAAGAACTGGATGCTGGAGTTCGACGCCACCACGCCGCGCGAAAAAGACCCGCTGATGGGCTGGACCGGCTCGTCCGACATGCTCCAGCAGGTCAAGCTGGAATTCGAGACGAAGGAAGAGGCGGTGGCCTACGCGACGCGCGCCGGCCTGACCTACCGGGTCGAGGAGCCGCAGAAGCCGATCCTGCGGAAGGGCCTGTCCTACTCGGACAATTTCAAGTTCAACCGCACGGCGCCCTGGACCCACTGACGCCGCCTCAGGCTCCGTCCTGCCGGGCCTTCCAGGCCGCGAAGGGATTCGCCTCGTCTCGGACCGGCAGGTGCCGCACCTGCATCGGCTGTTCGTCGAGAGGCAGGCAGAGCTCCGCGTAGATCCCGGCGCCGAGGAGTCCGTAGGTCTCGGCCTCCTCTGCCGTGTAGGCAAAGTAGGCCGTCTTGATGCCGGAGAGCCGCATGGCGGCGTGGCACATCGGACAGGGCCGGCCGCTGGCATAGACGACGCAATCCTCGAGCTTGGATCCCCCGAGGCTCCGGCTCGCAGCGCGTATCGCCACCATCTCGGCGTGGTCGGTCGGGTCCTTCGTCGCGTGGGTGGTGTTGGCGGCCCGTGCGAGGACCTTCCCGTCGCGGACGATCACGGCGCCGTAGGGCCGGCCGCCGGCCGCGACGTTGTCGCGGGCGAGCGCCACGGCCTCGCGGAGGTAGGTGTCGTGCTGGTCCATGGGGATTTCGCTCCGGCGATCGCGCGGCGGCAACGCAGGATCGGTGCCGCCGGTTCGGCGCTCGGCTTCAGAAGGCGTAGCGCACCGTGCAATAGGGCATCCGCTCGGCGAGCAGCGCCTTGAACCGGGCGAGCCAACGCCCCTTCCAGCCGCTGCGGTAGCGCAGGTTGGCGCCGCCGCCCTCCGAGCGCTTCGCCTCCTGGATGTCGGGCCGCCAGAGCAGGTCCTCGGCCTTCGGGTGCCAGCCCAGATTGACCTCGTGGAGGTCGGCATTGTGGGTCAGCATGATGATCTCGGCCTTGAGCTGCGCTTTCGCCGCCGGGCCGATCCGGTTGTCCACCTGCGCGAAGAGCTCCGCCCAATCCGCCTCCCAGCCCTCGTAGAGGATGACAGGGGAGTAGTTCAGGTGGACCTCGTAGCCGGCCGCCACGAAGTCGTCGATGGCGGCGATCCGCTCGGAGATCGGCGAGGTCCGCACGTCGACGACCCGGGCGATGCGCTCGGGCATCAGCGAGAACCGGATGCGGGTCTTCCCCCGCGGCTCGTAGGCGAGGAGGTCGCGGTTCACCGCCTTCGTGGCGAAGGAGCCCTTGGCGTTGGGCAGGTCCCGGAACAGCGCGACGAGGTCCCGGACGTTATCGCAGAGCATGGCGTCGACCGAGAGGTCCCCGTTCTCGCCGATGTCGTAGACCCAGCGCTCCGGATCGATGGTGTCGGGTTCCGGCAGCGGCCCCTGGCGCTCGGCATGGCGCCGGATGGCAGCGCAGACCGTGTCGACGTTCACGAACAGGGAGATCGGGTTGGCGAAGCCTTTCCGACGGGGCACGTAGCAATAGGCGCAGGCCATGGCGCAGCCGTTCGAGGTCGAGGGCGCGATGAAATGGGCGCTGCGCCCGTTCGGCCGCATGGCGAGGCCCTTCTTGACCCCGAGCACCAGGGTCGAGCGCTTGATCCGGACCCAATCCTCCACCGCACCGGCATTGCCGTGCAGGGTCGGGATGTTCCAGTGCGAGGGCACGAGGATGCGCTCGGCTTGCGGAAAGCGGTCGAGGATGGCCCGACCGCGGGGAAAATCCGGGACCGCCGCCTCGTGGTAGATCGTGCGGATGTCGACGAGGTCGCGCGGCAGGGCCATGGGCCGTGATACCGCCGGGGCGTTGCGCCGTCACGACGCGCCGTTGACGCCCCTCTCCCGATCCCCGACAAGGCGGCCGCAGGACATCTCAGGAGGCGCGGTGGCGCGCCGATCACGGCGCCCGATCCCGTCCGATGCTCTTCAACTCTCTCGTCTTCCTCCTGGGCTTCCTTCCGGCCGCGCTTGTCCTGCACGCGCTGGTGGAGCGCTACCGGCCGGAATGGCGCCTGCCCGTCCTCCTGGCCCTGTCCTTCGTGTTCTACGGCTGGTGGGACATCCGCTTCGTCCCCCTGCTCGCTGCATCGATCGTCCTGAACTGGCTCGCGGCGGGGCTGTTCCTCCGGACGCGGGCCGCGCTCCTGATCCCGCTCGCCATCGGCCTGAACCTGCTGGTCCTCGCCGCCTACAAGTACCTCAATTTCTTCGCCGACCTCGCCAACCTGATCCCGGGCGCCAGCCTGCCCCACGCCGACATCGTGCTGCCGCTCGGCATCTCCTTCTTCACCTTCCACCACGTCATGTACCTGACCGACCTGAGGGTGGGGCGGGCGCCGCCCTACGACCTCGTCCGCTACGGGCTCTACATCGCCTTCTTCCCGCAGGTTCTCGCCGGCCCCCTCGTGCGCTGGAGCGAGATCATGCACCAGTTCGAGGAGCGGCCGTATCTCCGCTCGGATGCGGCCGAGCGGATCGGGCGCGGCCTGATGCTGCTCTGCGTCGGCCTCGCCAAGAAGGTGCTGATCGGCGATCCGCTGAGCGTCACGGTCAACCCGGTCTTCCAGGCCGCGGCCGAGGGCAAGGTCGTGACGATGGTCGAGGCCTGGCAGGCGACGCTGGGCTTCACCTTCCAGATCTATTTCGATTTTTCGGGCTACACCGACATGGCGCTCGGCATCGCGCTCCTGTTCGGCGTGGTGCTGCCGCAGAACTTCGACGCGCCCTACCGCGCCGCGAGCCTGCGCGACTTCTGGCGGCGCTGGCACATGACGCTGTCGCGCTTCCTGCGCGACTACCTCTACATCCCTCTGGGCGGGAACCGGCGCGGGCTCGCCCTTCAGGTAGCAGCCCTGTTCGCGACGATGACGCTGGGCGGCCTCTGGCACGGGGCCGGGCTCACCTTCGTCGCCTGGGGCGCCGCGCACGGGCTCGGCCTCGGCGCCGGCCTGCTCTGGCGCCGGGCGGGATGGCCGATGCCGGCGATGCTCGGCTGGATGCTGACCTTCGGCTTCGTGATGCTGACCTGGGTGTTCTTCCGGGCCACGAGCTTCGAGGCGGCGCTCGCCATCTTCAAGGGCCTGTTCGGCTTGGCGCCCGTCGGATCGGGCTTCCGCTGGCGCACCATCGCGCTCGCCGCAGCCATCGCGATCCTCGGGCCCACCGCTTGGGAGGCGGTGCGGCGATTGCCGCCGAGCCGGCTCGTCGCGGTGCTGTTTGCAACCCTGTTCGTGGTGCTCCTCCTCAAGATCGGGGACGATGCGAACTACGACTTCATCTATTTCCAGTTCTGACGCCGTGGGCACCCCCTGGAGCGGCTTCGCCAAGGTCTTCCTCGGCACGGCGGCCGGCCTTCTCGCCGGCTACCTCGCGCTCGCCTACGCGGTCGA
Source organism: Methylobacterium iners (assembly GCF_022179305.1). Taxonomy (GTDB): domain Bacteria; phylum Pseudomonadota; class Alphaproteobacteria; order Rhizobiales; family Beijerinckiaceae; genus Methylobacterium; species Methylobacterium iners. The sequence continues at coordinate 13,099 of NZ_BPQP01000047.1, read as the reverse complement.
CCCCTACGACAGCGGCCGCTCCGGGCTGTTTCCCGCCTCCGGCCTGCGCCCGCAGGGCCCCCGCACGGCAGCGGCGAGCCGCGGGCGCGACCCGGCCTATCAGGGCGCGATCTTCGGCAACTCGCACATCCAGCTCCTTGAGCCGGGGCGCCTTGCCCAAGCCACCGGCATCCCCTTCGTCCAGCTCTCGGTGCCGGCCACGGGACCGGGCGAGCAGCTCGTCCTCCTCGACTGGTACCTCCGCCACCATCCCGCGCCCCGCGCCCTGGTCGTGGCCGCCGACGAGTACTGGTGCACGAACGACCCGGCCCTGCCGAACGCCAAGTCCTTCCCCTTCTGGCTGTTCTCCGACAGCCCGCCCGCCTACCTGCGCGGCCTGCTCCGCTTCTCGGTGGCCGAGGAGGTAGTCAACCGGTTCGGCTGGGTGTTCAGGCCCGGAGCCGAACGGGCACGCGCCGACGGCTGGTGGGATTACGAGCCCGATTACCTGAAGCTCGGCTACGAGGACGATCCGCGCTTCGCGGTAAAGCGCGAGGTTCCGGCGCCGGATCACCCGGAGCCGGGCAGGGCAGGGCCTGCCTTCCCCGCAGCTCAGCGCCTCGCCGAAACCTTGAGACGGGTACCGGCCGAGACGGCGCTGGTGCTCGTCTTCCCGCCCGTCTACGCCGCCGGCCTGCCGAGGCCCGGCACCCCAAGGGCCGCGGCCGACGAGGCCTGCAAGGCGGCGGTCGCAGGGGCTGTCCGAAGTCACGGCGCGAGCGCGGTGGTCGATTGGCGCCGCCCGCGCCCGGAGCTCGGCGACCCGAGCCAGTTCTTCGATCAGAGTCATTACCGCCACCCGATCGCCCGCGCGCTCGCCGACGCGATCGCCGAGGCGATCCGCGACGCGGGAGCCGGGCGCCGCTGAGCGGGGGGCTTCAGCCCCTGCATCCGTTGCGTGTTTGTCGCATCACGCCCGCCTTTCCTGAGGACGTGCGGTTTGAGGCGACGCGGCGCGTTGTGGCGGGAACCCAGCTCGACTATAGGCACGCCAAACATCGCCGCAGACCGGCCGCGACGGGATGGCGAGGGGTAAGCATGGCGAAGGTAACGATCGAGGACGGATACGTACCGACCGAGAACGAGCCGTTCATGAATGAGCGGCAGCGCGAGTATTTCCGGCGCAAGCTGCTGGGCTGGAAGAACGACATCCTGCGCGAGGCACAGGACACCCTGGTCGCCCTCCAGAGCGAGAACGAGAACCACCCCGACCTCGCCGATCGGGCCTCGTCCGAGACCGACCGGGCGATCGAGCTCCGGGCCCGCGACCGGCAGCGCAAGCTCACCGGCAAGATCGACGCGGCGCTCGCCCGGCTCGAGGACGGTTCCTACGGCTATTGCGAGGAAACGGGCGAGCCGATCTCGCTCAAGCGCCTCGACGCGAGGCCGATCGCCACGCTGTCCCTGGAGGCGCAGGAGCGCCACGAGCGGCGCGAGCGGGTGTATCGGGACGATTGAGCCGCACCGAAACCCACCCCCTTATGCGGGGAGGGTTCTTACGCGACGCTCACTTCACCGCAGCAGGTTCGGACGCCCGCACCACCTTTGCCGACGGTGACGACGAGACCTCGTTTGGGCGCTCCTCGTCCTTGCGCTTCGGCGGCGGCCCCAGGAAGGCGGGGACCACGAAGAAGGCCGCCACCAGCGTGAAGAACAGCGACAGGGCGAGCAGCTTTCCCATGCTCGCGGTGCCCGGATGGCTCGACAGGACGAGCGAGCCGAAGGCAGTGCCCGTGGTCAGTGCCGAGAAGAAGATCGCCCGGGTCAGGCTCGAGGCCAGCATGTCCACCACGCCGGCGCGCCAGGCGATCACGTAGTAGATGTGGAAGGCCACGCCGACGGCGAGCATCAGCGGCATCGCGATGATGTTGGCGAAGTTCAGCGGCATGCCGACGAGGTACAGCGCCATCAGCGTCCAGAGCGTGGCGAGCACCAGGGGACCGAGCGTCATCGCCACGTCCCAGGGTTTGCGCAGGGCCACCGACAGGATGATGAAGATGAGCACCAGGGCCGTCACCGCCGCCTGAACGAAGGCGCCGAGGATCGTGTAGCTCGACGAGGTCGTGGCCACCGGCGCGCCGGTGGCGCGGGGCGCAACGCTCTGGACCTCCTTGGCGAAGTTGCGCAGCACCTCGTTGTCGTTGGCATCGCCCGTCGGATGAACCTCGATCCGCGCGCGTCCGTCCGTGGCGATCCACTCGGCCTTGAGCCGCGGCGGCAGGTTGTCGAGGGTGATCTTCTGCGGGTTCAGCAATCCGCCAAGCCGCGCGATCAGGGCCTTGAGGTCCGTCGTCAACGCCACCGTGGCGGCTTCGCGGGTCGCCGGAGGCGCGGCGGCGAGCTTGTCGAGGGTGGTGGCGAGGCTGGCCGCCGCCTTCGCGCCGGACGCATCGCCACCGCCGATCCCGCGCAGCGCGCCCACCGTGTCCTTGATCGCCTTGACCACGTCGGCATCGCTCGGCGGCGGCGGCTTACGCGCCGGGTTGAGCGCCGGGCCGAGGAGCTGCGCCGTGTCCTGAATGGTCGCGAGCTTGGCGTCCTGGTCCGGAGGGACGAAGGTGTTGATGTCGATGACGCGGGCGACGGAGGGCAGGGCGCGCAGCTTCGCCGCGAGCGCCGGCACGGCGTCGACGGAGGGGGCGATCACGTCGATCAGGTTCGGGCTGGTCTCCGGGTCCTTGATCAGGTCGAGATAGGTCGCGATCGATTCCACCTTCGGGCTGCGCAGGTGCATCGGATTGGAATCGAAGGGCAGCTTGAACAGGAACGGGATGCCAGCGACCGTGATCAGGCCGACGCCGATGAGCACCCATTTGCGGTGCTCGATGATCCAGTGGTCGACGCCCGCCATCCAAGTGGTCTCGACGGCCTGCTTCTCGCCCGCCGGCTTGAACACGGCGATGAGCGCCGGCAGCAGGGTCAGCGAGAACAGGTAGGCGATGATCATGCCGACGCCGGCGATGAGGCCGAGCTCGGAGACGCCGCGGAAGGCGGTGGGCAGGAAGGCGAAAAACCCGGCGAGCAGCGAGACGGCGGCGAGGGTCAACGACCAGCCGACGCCGCGCGCGGCGGCGCGGATCGCGGAGGGAAGATCCGGCTGCTCGAAGCGGTCGGCCCGGTAGCGGACCGCGAACTGGATGCCGAAATCGATGCCCAGCCCCACGAATAGGGCGGCGAAGGCCACCGAGATCGGGTTGAGCTCGCCGACCATCACCAGGCCGAGCGCCGCGGTCACGATCAATCCCGAGAAGGTCGTGATCATGACGGCCACGACCAGCGGCGCCGAGCGCAGCGCCAGCCACAGGAACAGCACGATCGCGCCGACGGTGACGGCGTTGTTGAGGAGGGCGTCGTCGGCCAGCGTCGCGAACTCGTCGTCGGCGACCGCGACGGGACCGGTGAGCCGCATGCGCAGGTCGTGCTCGGGCGCGATCTTGAGGTCGGCGGCGACCTTGCGCAGGAGCGCCGTCGCCTCGGCGCCGGGCTGAAGGGCGTTGTAGTCGAGCACGGGCTGGATCATCACGAACTTGCGCAGCTCGGTGCCCTCGGCCTTACCGCCGGAGAGCAGGAGCTGCCAGGACATCCGGGCCGGCTTGCCGGCGAGCACGGTCTGGACCGTCTCGTCGATCCGGGTCATCGGACCCTCGAGGTCCTCGAGCTTGGCGTCGCCGCTCTTGATGCCCTTCGCCCCGAGCCCCAGCACGCGCATGATCCCGCGCAGCGTCGGGTCCGCGGCGAGCGGCCCGAGCAGGCCCTGCTGCTGGACGAGCTGCTCGGTCGTCTTCGTCAGCTGCTCCTGCGACATCAGCAGGAAGCCGTTCTTGTCGTAGAAGGGACCGCCGTCGGGCCGGTAGACCGTCTCGATGAGGTCCTTGTGGCCGGCGAGCGCCTTGGCGAGGCCGGCGGCCGCCTCCTCGGCGAGTTCGGGCGTCTTGCCATCGATGACCGCGACGATCGTGTTCGTCCGCTGCGGGAAGGCCTTCTCGTAGGCGATCTCGTCCTGCCGCCACGGCACGTCCTTGTCGATCAGCCGCTCGACATCCGTGTTGATCCGGAACAGATGGGCGGCGAGCCCCGCGCTGGCGACGGTGAGCGCCGCCACGACGAGGATGACGAGCCAGCGACGCTGGACGGAAAACGCGACGAGACGTTCGATCACGAGTACCCTGCCTGCTGAGTGGTCAGACCCCGAAACGCGCTTGGACCGGCGCTTCCGCCCGCCCGCCGGCAGAGCCGGTTAACATCAGACGCGTCGAACGCCGAGTCGCGCTGCGTGGCCGACCCATGCCGACACGCACGGGATCGCTCCGCATGGGTCCAGCCATCCAATCGGGATTGCGCGCTCAGTACCGGTCCGTGCCCCCGAATGCAACGCAGCCGCGATCCGCGGGCCAGCGGCGCCGAAGTGCGATTGCGCACCGCACCAGAACGGCGGGCCGCGCGATCCGTTCCACGGTGCCGGCATCACGTCCAGTGCAGGCGCCGAAACCCGGTGACGTGATCCGGGGCGATGGCAGCGCTTGCCTGTGGCGGGATTACGTCATGCGCCTAAACACTGGTGATGGTCCCCTGCGCGGGCTTCGCGCAGGGCTGACATCCCTTTAGCTTACTGGAATTCGCCACTTTTCCGCGCTAAGCAGCCCGTCAAATCAAGGCAAGAACAAAGGAGCCGCGTTTTGGGCATTCCCCTTCGGTACGTCGCGAAGATTGGCGGCTACATCCTCAAGCAGCACCTCACCGGCCGCAAGCGCTATCCGCTCGTGATGATGATGGAGCCGCTGTTCCGCTGCAATCTCGCCTGCGCCGGCTGCGGGAAGATCGACTATCCCGACGAGATCCTCAACAAGCGCCTACCCGTCGCGGATGCCCTCGAATCCGTGCGCGAGTGCGGTGCACCCGTCGTGGTGATCGCCGGCGGCGAGCCGCTTCTCCACAAGGATCTTCCTCAGATCGTCGAGGGCATCATCGCGCAGAAGAAGTTCGCGATTGTCTGCACCAACGCGCTGCTCCTCGAGAAGAAGATCAAGGAGTACCGCCCGAGCCCGTACTTCACCTGGTCGATCCACCTCGACGGCGACAAGGAGATGCACGACCAGTCGGTCTGCCAGCGGGGCGTCTACGACAAGGCCGTGGCCGCGATCGCCAAGGCCAAGGAGATGGGCTTCCGGGTCACCATCAACTGCACCTTCTTCAACAATTCCTCGGCCGACAAGATCGCCGACTTCTTCGACAGCGTGACGAAGATGGGCATCGACGGCATCACCGTCTCGCCCGGCTACGCCTACGAGCGCGCCCCCGACCAGCAGCACTTTCTCAACCGCAAGGCGACCAAGGACCTGTTCCGGGGCGTCTTCCGGCACGGCAAGGAGAAGGGCCGCGAGAAGTGGACCTTCCAGCAATCCGGCCTGTTCCTCGACTTCCTGGCCGGCAACCAGACCTATCATTGCACCCCCTGGGGCAACCCGACCCGCACCGTCTTCGGCTGGCAGAAGCCGTGCTACCTCCTCGGCGAGGGCTACGCCGCGACCTTCAAGGAGCTGATGGAGGAGACGGATTGGGACGCCTACGGCACTGGCAACTACGAGAAGTGCGCCGACTGCATGGTGCATTCGGGCTACGAGGCCTCCTCGGTGGTCGATTCCGTGAAGAAGCCTTGGAAGCCCATCGTCCACGCCATCCGCGGCATCAGGACCGAGGGCGACATGGCCCCCGAGGTGAGCCTGGAAAACCAGCGCCCGGCCGAGTTCGTTTTCTCGCGCAACGTCGCGCAGCAGCTCTCGGTGATCAAGGCCTCGGGCGCCGACACCAAGGCGGAAGCGCGGAAGCGCACGGCGGCCTGAACTGAGCCGCTGTCGGTTTGAAAAGCCCGCCGCGGGAGAACGCGGCGGGCTTTTTCTTTTCGGCTATGCTGTCGCTGGAGGTTGGCGAGTGGTGGAGCCCCCTAGAAGACCGACCTCCAGACCTTCCACAAGAGCGAAGGAGAGCCTGGCGGGCCACCCGCTCCGATGACCTGAGCCGGTCGTCGGGCACGGCTAGGCGGATAAAACCCCAAGATTGGACCCGAGGCTTTGCCGGCATCGGGTCAGCGTTCCGAAGGCTGCTGACGAGTCGCGCGCAAGCCGGACGAGCTCGCGGACGCCGGCGCGACGGGCGATCACGGCGGCGAGCACGCCGACGACGTCGGGATCGCCATTCGGCTTGAGCGCCGTCGCCACGAAGGCCGGCAGGGCACGGCTCGCGGGATCGCAGACCGCGCGGATGGCGGCGAAGGGCAAGCCGTGTCGATCGGCGAAGGCCGCCGCCACGTGGGACTCCATGTCGACGGCCGCGGCCCCCGTCCGTGCGCGAAGTGCCGCTTTGCCCGCGACGCTGAGGACCGCCTGATCGACCCCCGCGAGGTCCGCCGAGACGGGCTGCACGCTCGATCGGGCCAGCATACCCTGAATACGCGCCGTCATCGTCGGGTCGGTGCCGAAGCGCCGATCGTCTGCGACGATGCCGGATGCGACGACTAAGTCTCCGGCTGCGAGGCTGGCATCGAGCCCCCCTGCGATCCCGAAGCTGATGACCCCACGGAGACCGGCGGACGGCCGCTCGGCCAGCGCCGCACGCAGCCGCCGCGGATCGCCGCCGGTTCCGAGCACGGCAATTCCGGGGCCCGCTGCCAGCCGAGCCTCCTTGGAGAGCCCGACCACGGCGAGGACGAGTGCCGCCTCGTCCGGCTCTCGCCTCATCGGCGAGCCCGCCCGCTCACATCCCGAACGCCACGTTCCGCGCGTTGCTCCGCTTGAGGTTGCGGAAGCGCGCCATCGCCCAGAGCGGGAAGAACTTCGGGTAGCCGTGGTAGCGCAGGTAGAACACCCGCGGGAACCCGGTCGCGGTGTAGCGCTCCTCGGCCCAGAAGCCGTCCGCCCCCTGCGTACGCGTCAGATAGTTGATGCCGCGCGTCACGGCCGGGTCGTCGCAGGCTCCGGCCGCCATGAGCGCGAGCAGCGCCCAGGCCGTCTGCGAAGCCGTCGAGTAGCCGGGCTCGAAGGCCGGGTCGATCTTGTAGGACGAGGCGTCCTCGCCCCAGCCGCCATCCGGGTTTTGGATGCGGATGAGCCAGGAGACCGCGCGGCGGATCTCCGGCGAGGCGTGGTCATGTCCGGCCGCGTTGAGCGCGCACAGCACCGACCAGGTGCCGTAGATGAAGTTCATGCCCCAGCGGCCGTACCAGCTGCCGTCCTCTTCCTGATCGGCGAGGAGGTAGGCGACGCCGCGATCGAGGGCCTTCGAGCTCGCGCGGGTCTCGCCGAGCTGCGCCAGCATCGAGACGACGCGGGCGGTGACGTCGGCCGTCGGCGGGTCGAGGAGCGCACCGTGATCCGAGAACGGAATCGAATTGAGGTAATGGTGGTTGTTGTCGGCATCGAACGCCGCCCAGCCGCCATCCTTGCTCTGCAGGCCCTCGACCCATTCCCGGGCGCGGGCGATCGCCGCGCCGTAATCGGGCATGCCCGCGACGAGGCCGTGCTGGCGCATGGCCCGGTCCATGGCCATCACCACCACGGCGGTGTCGTCGAGGTCGGGGAAATGCGGGTTGGCGTATTGGAAGGCCCAGCCGCCCGGCCGTACGTTCGGCTTGGCGGCCGCCCAATCGCCCTTGATGTCGAGGACCTGGAGGGGGCGCAGCCAGTCGAGGCCGCGGCGGGCCTGATGCTCGGCCTCGCCGCCGCCGGCCTCGAGCAGGGCGTGGCTCGCCAGCGCCGTGTCCCAGACCGGCGAGAGGCAGGGCTGCACGTAGGCCTCGTGCTCCTTGACGACCACGAGCTTCTCGATGGCCTCGCAGGCGATCCGCACCTGCGGGTGATCGGCCGGATAGCCGAGCACCTCGTACATGAGCACGGAATTGACCATGGCCGGGAAGATCGCGCCGAGGCCGTCCTCACCGTTGAGGCGCTCGCTCACCCAGGCCACCGCCTTGTCGATCGCGCGCTGCCGGCGCTTCTTGGGGAAGTAGTCCTGCGTCTTCTGGAGGATGCGGTCGATGCCCCCGAAGATCGGCGTCCAGGGCCAGGTCGCGTGGGGGCTGCCCGGCCAGGTCTGGACGTGCTCGGGCGGCGTCACGAACAGCTCGGAGATGCCGATGCCGAGGGGATTTCTGGCGCGGGGCTTCTTCGCCTGCAGGACGAACAGGGGCACCATCACGCAGCGTGCCCAGTAGGACACCTTGTCGAGGTGGAAGGGGAACCAGCGCGGGAGATGCATGATCTCCACCGGCATCACGGGGACCGCGCGCCACGGCACCTCGCCGAACAGGGCGAGCAGGAAGCGCGTGAAGACGTTGGAATTGGCCGCCCCGCCCCGGGACAGGATCGCCTCGCGGGCCCGGCGCATGTGCGGGGCCTCGACCCCGTCGCCGATCAGCTTCAGGGCGAAATAGGCCTTCACGCTGGCGCTGATGTCGAAGGGGCCGTCATGCACCAGCGCCCAGCCGCCGTGCTTGCCCTGCGTGCGGCGCAGGTAATTGCCGATCTTGGGCGCGAGACCGTCCGGGATCGGGGTGGCGCGGAAGTTGTGGAACAGGATGTACTCGGACGGGATCGTCGCATCCGCCTCGAGCTCGAAACAGAGATGCCCGTCGCCATGCGCCAGCGCCGTCAGCGCTCCGGTCGCCCGCTGGACGCCGCGCTCGACGTCGTCGAGGGAAATTTCCTGAGTCTTCGGGCGCTGCAGCGCCTCGACCTTCTTGAAAGCCTCTCGCATCATCCTCGCCTCGTCAGCCGCCTCATGCAGCCGAAATCCGTCACGCCGCGCCGCGCGTCTGTGCCGACGCACACGATCCTCCGCGGAGAAGCGCGTGCGCAGCGGTCGTCCCTGAGCGGATCGCTCCCTCGATCGTCGATGGCAGTCCGGTCGCGGTCCAGTCGCCTGCCAGGACGAGGTTCTCGTGCGACGTCACGGCGCTCGCACGCCGTGCCGCCTCGGCGGGCGTTGCCGCGAAGGTCGCCCGCTTCTCCTTGACGATCTGCCAGCTGGGCAGTTCCGGTGCAAGTCCCGTCAAAGTCGAGAGTTCCGCCCAGATCTGCCGACTTAAGTCTTCCCTGGGAACATCGAGCAGCCGATCGGCGCCGCTGATCGTGACGGACAGACGATCGGGATAGGCAAATAGCCACTCCGTCAGCCCGTTCACCACGCCGAGCAGAAGCGGCGCGCCGTCCGGTGGTCGGATCGCGTAGTGAGCATTGACGATCGAGCGGTAGTCCCGCGGCGCCGAGAGGCCGGGAACGAGGTCCGCGGCGACCCAGGGGGGCAGAGCCAGGACGACGGCATCGTCGACGCCGAGGTCGATGCTCTCGTCGCCAAAGGCCAGGCTGCTGATCCGGTCCTCGCCGAAGCCGAGCGCCCGCAGGCGCCGCCCGAAGCGAAGGGAGGCGCCCTGGGCCTGGAGCCAGGCGACCGCAGGGTCGACGAAGGCGGCCGACAGGCCGTTCACGGCCACGAGCGGGCGGCAGGCCTGCCCCCCGGCGCCCAGGGTCTCGCGCAGGATCGTGGCGGCGAGGCGGGCGTCGCTCTCCTTCGGATCGGTGTTGAGGGCCGCAAGCAGGACGGGATGCCAGAGGCGCTCGTAGAGCGCGCCGGCGCAATCCATGCTCTCGCCGATGGTGCGCCCGGCGCCGGCCCGCAGGATGCCGAGCGGCGCGAGGTAGTCCCGGGCCCGGCTGCCCGGCACGCGGCGGGAGGGGGTGAGCACCCACCAGGGCACGCGGCCGGCATTGGGGCGCAGCCGCCAGCGCTCGCCGCTCTTGAGGTCGGCGAAATCGAAGACGGCCTCCTCCGGCCCGCTCAGCGCGTCGGCGGGCGCGCCGATCGTGCGCATGAAGTCGAGCGCGGAGCGGTTGCCCGACAGGAGCAGGTGGTTGCCGTTGTCGATGGTCAGGCCGAGCGTCGGATCGTAGTAGGAGCGGCAGCGCCCGCCCGCCTGCTTGGCGGCCTCGTGCACGACGACGCGCGCGCCGCCCGCAACCAGCGATACGGCGGCCGAGAGGCCGGCGAGGCCGGCGCCGACGACGTGAACCGTTCCCGCCATCAGACGATCCCGTGCCGGAGCGCGACGGCGACGAGGGCGAGCTTGCCGGGCTTCACCCGGGCGCGCGGCGGCGCCCAGCCGCGCTTGACGAGCGCGTCGAGGTAGAGCCGATAGGCCGCGGCCATCAGGCGGGGCGCCTTGGTCGCCCGGCGCGGGCTCCGGCCGATGATGTCCCAGGTCGCCCGGTAATGGGCCTCGGCCTCAGCGGCCAAGCCTTCGCAGACTTCGCCGATCCGCGGGTGCTGGATCGCTTCTGCCGGCGTGGGATCATCGAGGCCGATCGCCGCGAGCTTTTCCCGCGGAAGGTAGAGACGGCCGCGCTCGGCATCCTCGTCGATGTCGCGCAGGATGTTGGTGAGCTGAAGCGCCCGGCCCTCGTGGTGGGCGAGCCGAATGCCGAGCGCGTCGGGCATCCCGAAAATGCGCACGGAGAGCCGGCCGACGGCGCTGGCGACGCGGTCGCAATAGAGGTCGAGGGTCGCCTCGTCCGGTGCGACGATGTCCTCGAAGGCATCCATCGCCATGCCGTCGATGACGGCCTGGAAATCCTCGCGCAGGAGGCCGTAGCGCCGGACCGGCTCGGCGAGCGGCTGGACCCGCGCGGGCGGCCGACCCGCATAGAGTGCGTCGATCTCCGCCCGCCAGCGGTCCAGTTCGGCCGCGCGGATTTCGGCGGGTCCGCCGTCGTCGGCGACGTCGTCCACCGATCGGCAGAAGGCGTAGACCGCGTACATCGCCTCGCGGCGCTCCCGCGGCAGCAGCCGCATGGCGGTGTAGAAGGAGGAGCCGGCCGCCGGCAGGGCCGGGGCCTCGGCCCCGACCGCCTCGGGGTAGGGCGTCGCGGTGGCGCTCACGGGCGAACTCCCGGGCCTGCCATGCGCAGGGCGTGCGCGCGCAGGATCTTCTCGCGGAAGGGTCGGCGGAGGAGGGTCGTCGTGACCCCGCAGAGTGCCGTGAGCGCGAAGGCGGCCTTGCCGTGGTGGACCTTCTCGCTCAGAGGGTCGCGGCTGGTCAGACCCTTGGTCAGGACGACGGCGAGGCGGTGGATGGCCGCGATCTCCAGGCTGAGGCGGGTGTCGCGGATTAGGTCGGGCAGCACGGCCCCCTCGTCGAGGAGCCCCAGCGTGCGCTCGGCGAGCTCCCGGATGACTGCGCGCAAGGCTGGGGAGGCCTTGGCCGCGCCGAGCGCCTCGATCCGGACCCCGTGCCGGTCCAGGCTCTCCTGCGGGATGTAGACCCGGTCGAGGCTGCGGAAATCCTTCCCGCAATCCTGAAGGTGGTTGAGGATCTGCAGGGCCGCGCAGATCGCGTCGGAGGGTCCCCACACCACGGCAGGATCCTCGCCGTGGACGTCGAGGACGTAGCGGCCGACCGGCATCGCGGAGAGCCGGCAATATCCAATGAGATCGTCCCAGGTCGCGTAGCGGCTCTTGCGGGCATCCATCCGGAAGGCGTCGAGGAGTTCGAGCGCGTGGCGCGGCGGCAGGCCACGGGCGGCGAGCTCCGCCTTCAGGGGCTCGGCCTCGGGGTCCGATGGCCCCTGGCCGGTGAGCGCATCGGCCAGCCGGTCGAGGAGCACGATCTTCCGCTCGGGCGAGAGCTCGGCGTGGTCGGCCACGTCGTCGCCCGCCCGCACGAAGTGGTAGAAGGCGAGGATCGCGGGGCGGTGGCGCGGGTGGATCAGGTGGGACGCGACGGGGAAGTTCTCGTCGTGATGGCCCTTGCCCGACCGCGCCTCGGCGGGGCTGCTGAGGCTCGCGCTCATCGCAGGGCTCCCGATTGCCGGAACCAGGCGAGGGCGTCGGACAGGCCCTCGCGATAGGGCCGGGCCGTGTAGCCGAGCTCGGCCCGCGCCTTGGCGTCGGAGAAGAACATCCGGTAGCGCGACATCCTGATGCCGTCGATCGTTGCGAAGGGCGCCTTGCCGGTCAGCCGCGCCATCTGCTCGGAGATATAGGCGATCGGGTAGACGGCGGCGCGGGGCAGCTTCACGGTCGGGGCCTTGCGCCCGACCATGCCGGCGATGTCGGCGAGCATCTGGGACAGGAGCACGTTCTCGCCGCCCAAGATGTAGCGCTCGCCGGTCCGGCCCCGGCGCAGGGCCGCGAGATGCCCGGCGGCCACGTCGTCCACGTGGGCGAGGTTCAGCCCCGTATCGACGAAGGCCGGCATCCGACCGAGCGCCGCCTCCAGGATGATGCGGCCGGTCGGCGTCGGCTTCACGTCGCGCGGGCCGATCGGCGTCGAGGGGTTCACAATCACCACCGGCAGGCCGTTGCGGGCGGCCATCTCCTCGACCACGCGCTCCGCGACGACCTTGCTGCGCTTGTAGGCGCCGATCGCGGTACCGGGCGTCAGCGGGCGGGTTTCGTCGGCCGGCGTCCCGTCGTCGTGCGGCTTGATGGTGGCGACGCTCGACGTATAGACGACGCGCTCGAGTCCAGCCCGCAGCGCCTCTTCCATGAGGATGAGTGTGCCGTCGCGGTTCGTGCGGACGATGTCCTCCGGGTCGGGCGCCCAGAGCCGGTAATCGGCCGCCGCGTGGATCAGGTAGCGCTGGCCCTCGAGGGCGGCGGCGACGCCGGCCCGGTCGCGCATGTCGGCCTCGACCGTCTCGACGTCGTTCCAGACCAGGTTCGTGCGCGGGCTCGAGGCGCGAACCATGATGCGGACGGGAAAGCCCGCGTTCCGAAAGACATCCACCAGCGCGGCGCCCAGGAATCCGCTGGCGCCGGTGATCAGCACCGGGCCGGCATCGGACGGGCCTGGAGGGGTCGCGTCGGGCATCTCGCTCGTATCGTCATGGGGAAGGGCGCGCGGCTGAGGCGCCGGGCGTCCCGTCGCGGCCGCTTCTGTCATCGAAACGCCTGCGGAACAAGGTTTTGGCCGTCCTGCGCCCGATGCGACCGGGCGCAGGACTGGCGGGCATCGCCCTTAAGCGAGCCGCAATCGGCCGGGCCGGCCGTCCTTCCGTTCGGGCAATGTGGT
>NZ_BPQP01000046.1 GCF_022179305.1 Methylobacterium iners | reverse complement strand
AGGATGTGCTCGGATCACAGAAGGCATTCCGCATCCCGCAGGGCAAGACCGAGAATGCCCGTCGCATCATGCCGGTTCACCGTGCCGTTTGGCCAGTGATCCAAAGACGGATGGCAAGCTCGTCGGACGGATGGGTGTTCTCAGGTCTCACACCTGCGGGGCCTGATGGGAAGCGAAGCTGGATCGTCGTGAAGCGCTACGCCACGTTCCGGCAAGCGGTCCTCGGGCAAGGGGGAGGGGTGGACTTCCATAGCTTCAGGCGGTCCTTCGCGACTTACCTTGAGCGCGCCTCAACGTATTCGATGGCTGTCAACAGCAGCGTTATTGCCGAGCTAATGGGCCACGTAAAGCCAACGCTGGCCTTGGCGGTGTGCTCTTCAGGGCTGGTACCTTCGCAGCTACGCGCAGCAATTGACGCGTTGGATCACGTTATTGAGCCCGAAGTGATCAAGCATCTCGGAAAGGAACTTTGAGCCTCAAGATCACCTCCTCGCCACTCCGCCAATCAGCGCGATTTTCTCCACAATCGGTCCTGCGGCTTCAACATTTCAAACGCTTATTTGCGCGATCCGCACCGTGGCTTATCCGGCTATATTCGAAGTGGATTAGTTTGGGGTCTATTACGTGGGAGCCACTTGACTACTGTACGGTGCATCTGCTCCTAAACGTCACCATTATAGTCCTCGCCCCACTTACCATATGACCCACCCTGATGGTCGAGGCTGACGGTCGGGGAGCAGATTGGCGCTCAGGGTGATCAAGGAAATCAGTCTCGGTAGGTTGCTGCGTAACCTGTGCTAAGGCGTCGGCGAGCGTCGGACTGCGAGGAGCCGAAGCGAACGCGAGGATCAGAGCAGGCCAGCGATGTCGATAAAGGGATAATTGAAGGGGGACGGCCTCTAAACCGGTAGATAAGCGGCGGCACAGGCTAGGATCGAAACCTTGAATGGGTCGGCCAGTGCTGCCAGCGTGAAGCCATCACACTGATAGGCACACCTTGTTTCGTCCGGTGCGCTTGGCCTCGTACAACGCCGCATCAGCCCGCTCGACAATCGCTGTCGCACTCTCGCCTACGAGGTGCTGTGCAACGCCAATCGACATTGTGATCTGGCCAACCTGCTCGCCTGTGCCACGCTTCACAAGGCGCTGCTTGCCAATTCGCTCACAAATCCCGCGAGCTACCGCTTTGCCAGCCTGAAGGTCTGCACCTTCCAGCAGAATGGCGAACTCTTCACCGCCATAGCGAGCGGCCGTGTCCTTACCCTTGATGTTGTCGGAGAGCAGTCCCGCTACGAGGCGCAGCACGTGATCACCCGTGCGATGCCCGTGCGTATCGTTGAAGTGTTTGAAGTGATCCACATCCAGCATGAGCAGACAGAACTGGTTCGACGGGTCCGCTTTGACCTGCGCAACGGAACGTCTCAGCTTGATCTCAAAGGCTTTGCGATTGGGAATGCCGGTCAGCGAGCAGGTCTTTGCCTCCTGCTTCACCTCAACAAGAGTCTGCTGCAACTTGCTAATACGCTGAGTAGAGGCACTCAGCTGCCGCTCCAGGGCGCGATTGCGCTCGCTGGCTTTGCGTGTCTCCAGGCTCAGAGCCGTCATGGCTTCGAGTAAATCCTGAACTGTGGTGCGTTCATTCAGTTGACTGGCCCAGTGATCCAACGCCTCTCCATAGGCCGCGCGTGGACCGTGACTGGCAGAGACTTCATCCACCATCTGTTGCGCAGCGTGGGCAATCTCCTCAGACCCGCTTCTCAGCACATCCGCTTCGATATTCTCGGTGAGGCAATCCTTATGGATGGTTGAGAGTAGTTCAGCACTGAGCGGTTTTTCTTGATCGATGAGATCATCGAGACGGTTGCTGACTTCTGCGTTGCTGTCGCTAAAGTAAGTAAACATTAGCGTATAGTGATCGGGTGTGGCAGTTATAGAATTGTCTTGCAGCGTCTGCCACGCTTTATGTGCGCAGTCGTCTTCAGACAGATTGCTCTGAGACATGTGATCACCGCTCTGCCAGAAGTCGAACCTTACGGTTCTTTTATCAACTTATCTCAACCAGAACGTGCTATATTATATAGGTAGGCAATATTTTGTGTCTCAAAGGCCTTCGTATCGTTGTGGACTAACGATCGTGCGCAGAGAGTGGCTCAATAAGCCGTCAACTACTCACATGCGGTCACAGACACAAGTCGTTTGTGCGCGAGCTTCTATGCGACGGTCAAGCTGCTGCTCTGACCCGCTCGCCTCTGGCGAACTCCGTCGCTTGCTCCGTTAGGAGCGGGCGGCTGATCAGATAGCCCTGCACCTCCGTGCAGCCCTCCTGTCGAACCTGCTCTAGCTGCGCCACTGTCTCGACACCCTCGGCCGTAACGCTTGCACCAAGATGCGTGGCGATTCCCACCACCGCCCGCACGATGGCCGCCGCATCGGGGTCGCTGATCTCGCGGATGAAGGACCGGTCGATCTTGATCTTGTCGAAAGGAAAGCGTCGCAGGTAGCTCAACGACGAGTAGCCCGTCCCGAAGTCGTCCAGCGCGATGCGGACACCCACAGACCTGAGACGATGCAGACAGGCGATCACCGCCTCGGCATCCTGCACGAGCACACTTTCGGTGATCTCCAGTTCCAGGCGATGCGGTGCGAGGCCGGATGCCGCAAGGGCTGACACGACGCTCTGCTCCAGCCCCGGCTGTTGGAACTGCACGGCCGAGACGTTGACGGCGACCCGCAGATCATTGGGCCAGGACGCCGCCTCGGTGCATGCCTCCCGCAAAGCCCAATCGCCGAGCGGAACGATCTGCCCGGTCTCTTCCGCCAGCGGGATGAACGCCTCAGGCGAGATCATCCCGCGCGTTGGGTGGGGCCAGCGCATCAGCGCCTCGAAGCCCACAATCTGCTCGTCCGCCAGCCGCAGTACGGGCTGGTAGTGCAGGGCAAAGTCCCCGCACACGACGGCCTCGCGCATCTCGATCTCAAGCTGCATCCGCTTCTCCACGGCTGCATCCATTCCAGCTTCGTAGAAGCAGTACGTGTTGCGCGACGAAGCTTTGGCTCGATAGAGGGCGAGGTCCGCGTTCCTGAACAGGGCGTCCGTTTCGATGCCGTTTGCAGGGGCAAGAGCGATGCCAACAGTGACACCCACGGTCACGAGGTGTCCACCGAGATCAAGCGGCTGTCCGACAGCATCGATCACCCGCTGCGCCAGCGTACTGGCCTGATGCGCATGATCGAGGTGCGAGACGATGATGGCGAACTCGTCGCCGCCAAGCCGCACCACGACATCGCCTTCCCGCAACGTCGCCTTGAGACGGCCTGCGATCTGGCAGAGCAGATCGTCCCCAGCAAGGTGGCCAAGCGTATCGTTGACCGACTTGAATCGGTCGAGATCGAGACACAGCAGCGCCGCCCGACCTCGACCGCGTCGCACCTCTGACAGTCGCTGCTCCAGATGCTCGCGGAACACGGTGCGGTTGGGCAGGCCGGTGAGCACGTCGTGGCGGGCCATGTAGGCGATGCGCTGCTCAGCAGCCTTGCGCTCGGTGATGTCGAGGTCGAGGCCAACGACCCGCAGCGGCCGACCTGTCGCCTCGTCACGCACGATGCGATTGAAGCTCATGAGCCAGCGGTAGCCCTCAGCGACCGCAGCGTCCCTCACGCGATACTCAACCTTGTAGGTCGTGCCGCTGCGCAGCGCCGCCGTGTGCGTAGCCTTAACCTGCGCCACGTCCTCAGGGTGGACGCTGGCCGCCCACGTCTTCACGCTGACATCAACCCATGCCGTCGTGTCCACCTCTGTGGCAAGTCCATGCAGGCGCGCGCTCTCGGGTGAGTTGCGGACCGTGGCCTCGTCTAGGTTCCACTGCCAGACACCGGCTCCCGCCGCTTCCTGGGCAAACCGCAGGAGATCGGTCGTCTGCTCCAGCGAGTTGCGGGCTGTGACGATGTCCTCGATGTCCAGCGCTGTGCCGATCCATTCGACAACGCTTCCGTCGCGGTGGACCGGGATCATGATCAGCTTGTGCCAGCGATATAGGCCGTCATGCCGACGCAGCCGCCCCTCGACGGCGTACATCCGCTCGTGCTGGCTGGCTTGCTCCCAGGCGGCCGTCATGTGCGCGGCGTCGTCTGGGTGGTTGCGACTGACGCGCTCCGCGCGTTGCGACCCGATCACCCCATAGTAGGAGCGGAACTGCTCGTTCGTGTAGATGGCGCTGCCGTCCGTGCCGGTCATAACCCAGACCATCTGAGGCAAGGCGTTCGTCAGGACGCGGTAGCGTGCCTCGCTGGCGGCGATCCGCGCTTCTGAGCGGGTGCGCTCGGCGAGGGCAGTATCCAAAGCCATGCGTTCCCGGTGAAGCTCGACGTGAGCAACCACGATCCGGGCAAAGTTCTGAAGCTGGCCCTTCTGCACAGCAGAAAAGGTGCGAGGCTTCGTGTCGATGACGCACAACGTGCCGAGGCGAATTCCTGAGCGCAGGATGAGCGGCGCACCAGCATAGAAGCGAATGCCGGGCTCACCCGTCACCAGGGGATTGCTGGCGAACCGGGGGTCAGCCGTGGCGTCGTCCACCACGAGGACATCATCGGTGAGGATGGCGTAAGCGCAGAACGCGAGATCGCGCGGTGTCTCCTCCGCCGCGATCCCGCACCGAGCCTTGAACCACTGCCGGTCGGCGTCGATCAGCGAGATTAGGGCGACGGGCACCGAGAACAGCGCAGCGGCCGTGCTGCATACGGCGTCGTAGTGAGGCTCAGGCTGCGTATCGAGGATTTGGAGATCGCGCAGGGCTCCGACACGCTCCAACTCGTTCGGTGGAAGCGGCGGCATTGGTGCTCCTGATGCTGACGCCCACACGCGTGTGAGCCAACAAAGGTTATCCTCCAGAGGTTGACGAACCCCTCACGAGGACGTGAGCGGGACAGTGTGGCAGCGAGAGCGAGCCGTAGCCGTCCGAGGCGTTCGTGGCGGGAGAGTGGTCTGAGTGGGCTGTAACGGAATCGGCAATGAAGGCGTCGGCGAGCGTCGGTTTGCGAGGAGCCTAAGCCTACGCGAGGATCAGAGCAGGCCAGCGACGCCGCCCCACTCCTCCCAGCGCAGATTAAACCCTAGCTCGACCTACTCCTGTGTCTTAGCAATTAGCTCACCTTCAGGTAGTAGTCCTTCGGCCCACAGAGATTGGCTCTGAGGTACTTGGACGCATGGGAGCCTTTCTGCATGCAGCCCACAAGCGCAACGTGGCGGGTCTCGGAGTCGCTGCCTTGCTTGCTGCACTTCTCCTTGTGCTGGCCAGCGCCGCGACGCTCACTCTGAACGTCGGCTACCTTGCTAACAGCCGGGTGGAGTTCGCGCGGCTGGCTGACGTTCTTGAAACCACTTCGGAGACCCTGGAGAGCATCCGGGCAGCCGAGACCGGCCAGCGCGGTTACCTACTCACGGGTCAGGAACGCTACCTGAAGACTTATGAGGCTGGCGTGCCTCGTGTCTGGGTCAACCTCGACCATTTGGATGAGAAGATACGCGAGCCCGATCAGCGCGCCCATGCGGCTGACTTGCGTATGCTTGTGGTGGCCAAACTGGACGAACTTGCCCGAACCATCGCTCTGGCCAGCCGCCATCGCATCTCGGCTTTCGCTGCAATCCGCGATGACGTGGGCCAGCAGTTGATGGAGCGGATCGAGGTGATGATCCGCTCCATGCACGAGCGGCAGTCCTTGCTCCTGAAGCAGCGCTGGGCACAGGAGAAGGCGAGCCTGGAACTCACCACAGCGGTCGCCGGTCTGACTGGCATTCTCGCGTTGGTTTGTGCCCTTCTGGGAGCTTACCTGCTTGTGAGGCTGCGCGAGCAGGGCGCACGGGAAAAGGCAGAGCGGGCGAGTGCGGCCAAGAGTGAGTTCTTAGCCACCATGAGCCACGAAATTAGGACGCCGCTCAACGGCATTCTCGGATACACGGACCTTCTGCTGGAGCAGCCGGAACTCGGACCCGCAGCCCGCCAGTATGCAGAGCGCGTGCAGAGTGCGGGCAGCGCCTTGCTGACGGTCGTCAACGACATCCTCGACTTCTCCAAGATCGAAGCCGGGCAGATCATGCTCCTGCCTGAGCCGTTCGCGCTGGAGACGTTGATCGACAACACAGCTTCTATCGTGCGCGCCAGTGCCGAGCAGAAACACGTCTCATTGCGCATCGAGGCTGATGCGGGCCTGCCTGCCTACCTCAGCGGTGATCAGAACCGCTTGCGGCAGGTGCTGCTGAACCTGCTCAACAACGCCATCAAGTTCACGGCCAAGGGTAGCGTCACCCTGTCTGTCACGATGCCGTCCAAGGACGCAGACCCCTGTCGCCTACGCTTTGCTGTGCAGGACACCGGCATCGGCATCCCAGCTTCCAAGCGTCACCTCCTGTTCGAGCGCTTCTCGCAGGTGGACGGCACCATCCAGCGCGAGTTCGGCGGCACCGGTTTAGGGCTGGCGATCTCGAAGCGGCTGGTGGAGTTGATGGGTGGCGAGATCGGCGTCGAGAGCGAGGAAGGTCACGGCTCGACCTTCTGGTTCGAGGTTGCGCTGCCAAGAACCGAGACACTCGCACTGGTGCAGCCCCAGTCGGTAGACGCGGCCGTAGATCGAGACAGCCGTCGGCTTCTGCTGGTTGAGGATGTTGTGCTCAATCAGGAGCTTGCCTGTGCGATCCTGCGACGGGCGGGGCACGAGGTCGATGTTGCGGCCAGCGGTGCGGAAGCAATCCGGGCAATCCAGACGAAGAGCTACGATCTCGTGCTGATGGACGTGCAGATGCCCGGCATGGATGGGCTTACGGCCACTCGGCATATCCGTGCGCTGGAGCATCCGAGCGCCTCCGTGCCCATCGTGGCGCTCACAGCTAACGTGCTGCCTCAGCAGGTGTCGGCCTTCCGGGCTGCTGGCATGAACGATCACGTCGGTAAGCCCTTCAGACGCGACACGTTGCTGGAGGCGATTGAGCGGTGGGCGACCAGGGCACCGGATCAGGTGCGGACCTCTACCGCCACAATGGATCGCGAGGTGTTCGGCGACATCGCAGCGATGATGGGACCTGAGACAACAAGAAGGCTGCTGGGGACCTTGGCTGAAGAGCTAGAGACCCGCTTTGGTGAGGCTGCTCGCCCTACTCGCGAGGAACTCGCCCGTTCAGCCCACTCGATGGTGTCGATGAGCGGAATGCTCGGCTTCTCCGAACTGTCGCGGCTCTGCTCTGAGGTGGAACTCGCCTGCGAGGCAGGAGCGGAGTACGACGCCTTGCTGTCCAGGCTCCATGTTCTGCGGGATCAAACGGTCAGAGACATCGACCTGCTACGAGCAGCCTGAGCGAAAGTCGGCCCTGGGCGTTGAGTTCGGGCGTCGCGCACTGCCCTATCAAGCGCTGATATAGGCGCTGGCTGCGTGCAGCCCTCGCAGGCGGTCTGGTCCGATGATCTCGTCGCCGACCCTGATCCATGGGACACACCCGTCATCGCGTGACGTATTCAGGGCATAGGCAACCGCCATCTCAAGGAGTGACCACGCTTCAGGCCCCAGGGTCGGGTGCGGTTGGGCAACCTCAAAGTGCTTAGCCGTGGGATGAGCACCTTCCTCAGCCCACAAGAGCAGAACGGGCACGGTTCTGTCCAAGCCATTTCGCACCTAAACCTCCCATTGAGAGGCGATAGGTCTTTCCAACCGTATCGTAGCAATCCGCCTCTCGCCCGCAGCTTACCAAGCGGCCTTCTGTTTTTACATCGTCAGCCTAGATGAAGGCACAGCTTATCCTTGTTTAGCCACAGAGCGTAGATGGTCCTGTAGGGAGGTCGTCCACTGCATCCGCAAACCGGTCCTTGCGCTAAGCGTCGCTGTACAAATGAACTTGCCCGAACTGTCGCGCACGGAAGCCACAACAGCATGACCCACCTTGTTCCCAGAATACTTTTCAGAAACTTCAGCAAGAAGCTTGGCGGCATGAACAACGATGCCATCTCGGCCCTCGCATTCAGCGCCCTCATCGTCCCAGTGGGACAGGCCGTCCCTATGCACGTCGAAGAAGTAGCGCGCCATGGTGCTGCACTCGAAGCTAAACCATACAGATGCTCTGAAAGACTGACGGTCGCAACTTCAACAACAAACCGGAGTGAAGGGTTGCACTTCCGGGTTTGCTGCGGCGATGTTGGGCTGAGACTACTCAGCGGGTGCAAAGTTCTCGATGAACCGCACGCCATCCCATAATTCGACGGCATGGCCGTCCACCATCGACTTCGCGGCCTCGATGGCAATGTCGTCACTTTCCGCGCTGATTGCCGTCATCGTGAGAACGCGCCCGCCCTGATCAAGGATGAGGGCACGATAGCGCGCAGCCTCGTGTCTCAAATCAGCGCGCTCAGGAGGCGGATCATTCGACATGCGCTGTCCCGCTGTCGTGAAACGAAATGGATCATACCTTTAGAAGGCAAGCCTAGCGGTCTCTGACTAGGAAAGATGCTCAAGCGTGGCCAAAGCCGTGTCGTAGTAGTCACAGAAGATTTCTGCGTGTCAATCGCGGCGAGACTCGACGGGTATGTACGAAATCCGACACACGAAAACCTATTGTCAGGCCCGATTTGGTGTGCAAGCCTCCTCGTGTCCTTACAGGACCTTGTGGGAGAGCCCAGGCCAGTTGTTGCTGGTTATGGCGTCATGGAGCGACCGCCCCCGGAAGCTTCAAGGCACAATCGCATAGGGTTGGACGATCTGGAGTGCGGCGCAGACCGTGCGTCCACCAAAGAGGCGAGAGGCCCTGAACCGGGCTTCTCGGCTCCCAGGTACCGCGACAGAGGGGGGCAGCCGAACGGGTTGCTATGGGCTCAACCGAGCCCTGAAGTCGCGGGGACAGGCAGATGGAACACCTCGATCTCACGTCGCTTCGCGGCGCTCCCTCGTCACACTGGGATGATACGGAGACCGTGCTGCTGATGCTGGCAGACTTTATGGCTGCCGGGCCAGATGCGCCCGGTAGGCAGATCGCCAAGCTGGAGCGAGAGAACGCGCGTCTCGTGGCTCATTGCGAGCAGCAGAAGCTGGTGATGGCCGAGCTAGGTCACCGGCTGAAGAACTCGCTCGCGCTGGTCCAGGCCATGGTCAACCAAACGCTGCGCGGCGAGGTGTCGGTCGAGGGTGCGCGCGAGGCGCTCACGGCACGAATCGCGGCTCTTGGCCGGTCGCACGCCCTCCTCATGGACGAGAGTTGGTCGGGAGCCACAGTCAGGCAAGTGGTTGAAGGCGCGCTGTTACTTCACGCGGAACGTGCTGCTCCTGACCGGGTTCACGTCGCGGGACCTTCCGTACACCTGACACCCCGACAGATGCTGGCGCTCTCGATGGCGCTGCACGAGCTTGGCACCAACGCGGCCAAGTACGGTGCACTCTCCGTTATCACCGGTCGAGTCGAGGTGGTCTGGAGCATGCGGCGACGCCGAGACGGCCGCTGGCTTCATCTTGAGTGGCGGGAAGCGGGCGGACCGACTGTGATCCCGCCGACACGACGTGGCTTTGGCTCGAAGCTGATCGAGCGCGCCTTGCGGGACGCGCTTGAAGGCGAGGTCACATTGTCCTTCGATCCGGCTGGGGTGACCTGCACGGTCACCGCTTTCCTTAAACCTTCTGCGCCCAAGCTCAGGCAGCGCGCACAGTCCTGAGGAAGGCATCGACTTCCTGGCTGAGGACGGAGGCGTTCCGTGCGAGCGCTCCTGCGGAAGCTAGAACCTGAGAAGCCTCGGACCCGACGCAAGTCGCAGTCCCCTGTACCGCTACGATGGTACGGCTCACATCCTGGGTTCCCTGCGCAGCCTCGCTCACGTTTCGCGCAATCTCCTGAGTTGCCGCCTGCTGCTCCTCAACAGCAGCGGCAACTGTTGTCGCGATCCGGTAGACCTCCTCGATCCCGCTGCTGATCGCGTCGATGGCTGAGACCACCTCCTCGGTTGCGCCCTGGATCGCACCGATCTGTGAGGAGATGTCGTCCGTCGCTCGCGCCGTCTGCGCAGCAAGGGCCTTGACCTCGGACGCAACCACCGCAAAGCCACGGCCCGCTTCGCCCGCTCGCGCCGCTTCGATGGTAGCGTTCAGGGCCAGCAGGTTCGTCTGCTCGGCAACGCTTCGGATCAGAGTGACCACGTCACCAATTCTGTGCGCGCCCGTGGAGAGTACCTGCACGCGGGAGCGGGTCTGCTTGGCGTTCTCCACGGCCTTGGCGGCTGCGTGTGAGGTTTGCAGGACCTGTGAACCGATTTCATTGGCAGAAGCGGCCAACTGCTCGGTCGCGCTCGCTACGGATTGCACGTTGGATGAGGTCTGCTCAGCCGCTGCCGACACTGTTTGGGACTGAACGTTCGTCTCCTCGGCACTGCCAGTCATGGCGCGGGCACTCACCTCCATGCCCTGAGCCGCCGTCGAGAGATGCTGCACGAGTTGGCCCACACTGCCCTCGAACCGGTTGGCAAGGTCGTGCATCTCGGCTTTGCGCTGACGGGCAAGTGTCCGCTCACCCTCTGCCTGCGCGGTACGAAGCTCGTCGGCATCCCGCATGGCTTTCGCAAACACCTCCATGCTGCGGGCAATGTCCCCGATCTCGTCTCGGCTTTGGCGAAGCGCAGGCAGTGCATAGTTGCCGCTGGCAAGCGCCTGGATCGCCTCTGTCACGACCTGCAAAGGCTGGGCGATTTGCCGGTGTCCGATGAAGCCGCCAATGACGAGCGCAGCCGTCGTGCCACCCAGGGCCAAGCAGATCAGGAGCCAGAGACGCTGCTCGTAGAGGGCATCAGTGCTGGCATCGATGGCTTCGACCTCAGCTTGACTGTGCTGCGTTAGTGCATCGATGCTAGTCTGGAACGCCTTGCGGTTGGCACGGTTCGCTTCGTTATTACCCTGCACATTGGCCGCTTGCGGGGAGACCTCTGTTCCGAGCCGTACTGTCTCTGTGCGGAACGTCCTGAACGACGCCGCATCACGGACCACAGCATCGAACAGGGCGCGATCCTGCTCAGGCACGAGCGGTTGCCACTGATTGAGCAGAGCATCGATGCTGCCAAGGCTCGTCAAGAGCCCATCGGCAAACTTGCGCGCTTCAGAGGTATCCTTCGCAGCGTAGATGCCACGTGCATCCATGACGCTGGCCGTCACGAGCCGGTTTAGCCGTTCGCTGTAGAGAGCGCGGACGGAGGCAGACTTCACTTCCTCAACGGAGCCATTGAAGGTCCGCAGGGTGGTGACCCCAAGTCCCGCAACGGTGAGGGATACCAACCCAAGCGCAGTCAGGACAGCAAAGAGCTTGGTTCGGATGCGCATCGAGGGTCTCGGAACTCAAAATTAATTGGAGGTCCTAAGCCGCAGCCCCTTGCGACAGGGTTAACTTTCAGTCTCATGGAGCCTCACGTATTCGTGAGCAGGGCGGAGCGCGAGAAGGACGGTCGATCCCAAGCTTGCGCGTCAACGACCAAGCTTCTAGCCGATGCTCTGTGTTCGTTCCTGCCAGCCTCTCCAAGGTCGCGTTCACTAGCCGAACTCGCGTTTTGTCAGTTTCTGAACCGCTTTTCGCAGCAGGAGCACGTCGAGGACACCAGCCTTGCGCAACTTGGCTCGCAAGTACATCGCCTTTGACCGCTCTTTCTTGCTTATCTGCCCGGTCTCGTGGAAGCAGCACACTGGCTTGTCGATGACAATGCCCGAGACCCCCTCGTAAGTGCCAGCCAAGCATTCCTTCAGGCATCCAGCATACTTGTACCATAACACTCAGGTAGATCGGCTCAATACAGAATAATTCATAAGTCATTGGCTAGACTTACAGAGGACCAATCCTGCTATTAAGTTTTTGCTGCGCTGGGGAGTTTGAGATAGAAATTCAAAAAAGAACCTAGGAGTTAGACAATCTTTAGGCTGCAATCGGTGCAGGTTGCGGGGGATGCGTACCCTGGTGCTCAGCTAAAGAAAAAGGAACCCTCGTAGAAGCGTAGGCGTTCGTGCTCTGTTGAACATGATGGAGAACTGAACATGCGTAAGACGCTTCTGCTTGGTGCCCTCCTGCTCGCGACCCCGGTGATCGCGCAGACCACAGTGATCGAGGAGCGCAGCCGTCCTTCCACCTCGACCACAATCGAATCCCGCGAGACCACTGGCACGGTTGTCCGGGATCGTAAGGTCGATTGCGGATCGACCACGGTTTCAAAGGAGAACGCGGCCGGTGACCGTAAGACGGTCACCAAGGAGGGCTGCTAAGCTTTTCGGAGAAGGCCCCTACGGGGGCCTTTTTTGTCTCAACCTACTAAAGTTTAGGTCGAGACTACACTGCCTCAGCCGTATAAGGAGGTCCTACCAAGTAGGGACTGAGGATTGTTGGGGGGAGGTCTGTGATCCGAGCACATCCT
>NZ_BPQP01000045.1 GCF_022179305.1 Methylobacterium iners | reverse complement strand
TCTCCCAGTCATCAGCACCCGTGAGAGACTATCTGATGATGAAGGATCAATAGATCGAAATGTATTTCGTGTGACATCATACAGCAGCTTTTCAGGAAATAGCCGCGGCAGAGTGGATACTGTAGAGCTTACTTTGGACGAGCGCGCGTCGACTTTCTCATGAGTCGGCTATGGGTCGATGCGGCCTGCGTGACAGGAGCGGAACGGGACGCCGTCCTCGGCTGCCCTGCCGTGGCGCGCCTCCACGGAAACGCTGGCCACGTCGCCTGACGACCCGCTCGAGGGGCGAGGCCTACTCCGCCGGTGCCGGGAAACCTGCTGGCATCGCTGCCTTGCGCCGCACCGAGACCCGCGCCGCGCGCTTGCGCCACCAGATCACCACGCCGGTCACGCTGAGCATGGCGACGACGAGACCCATCACCGAGATCAGGATGCGGCCCGGCAGGCCGAGGATGCGGCCGGAATGGACCGGGAACTGGGCCTGAACGAAGATGTCGGCCGCCGTCCCCACCCAGGGCCGGCGCTCGCCGAGCAGCCGCCCGTCTCCGCCGTCGAAGTAGAGGGCGGCCGGGCCGACGCCGGCCGCGCCGTGGTCGTCGCCGGGCTGGAAGAAGCGGGCCGTGTAGATCCCGTAGCGCTGGTTGTAGAAGATCGAGCCGACGGGCTCCGCCCAGCCGCGCTTGGCGCCCTCGTTCCGCGCCGCCTCCAGCACCGGCGCGAAGCCCACGCCCGGGGTGACCGGCTCGTGCTTGGGCACGATCGCGCGCTGCTCGAAGGGCGTCGGCGTCAGCTGCGAGACCGTCGACATCAGGGGCAGGAAGGCCTCCCGGTAGAGGTTGAGCGAGAAGGCCGTGAAGGCGAGCACGAAGAGCAGGCCCCAGGTCCAAAGCGAGACGGCCCGGTGGAGATCGAAGGTGATCCGGTAGGCGCTGCCCGATGTCTTCACCCGCCAGGCCGGCTTCCAGCGCTGCCACCAGCCGCGGGCGAGTTCCCGTACGACGGCGGCGGGACGCTGCGGGTTCGGTCCGCGCCGCTGAGGCAGCGTCAGGTAGAACCCGACGAAGCTGTCGAGGGTCCAGAGGACCGCGATGCCCCCCATGAACCAGACGCCCCAGTTCTCGATGCCCCACATCTCCGGAATGTGCAGCGAGTAGTGGAGCTTGTAGAGGAACGAGACCAGGGTCTCGCGGGAGATCGGCCAGGCCTGACCCCATTCGCGGCGGCCGAGCTCGGCGCCCGTCACCGGATCGACGAAGATCTGATTGAAGCCGAGCTCGTAGAGCTGCCCGGTGGCGGGATCGACCTTGGGCTGCACGAAGAAGGCCAGCGCCTCCCCCGGCTCCGGCGTCAGCGGCACGCCCACGACCTGCGCCCGAGGGTCACGTGCCTCGGCCGCGGCGGCGAGATCGAGGGAGGACATCGCCGGACCCTGGCTCGCGACCGCGTGGAGGTGCGGATTGAGAAGGTCGTCGAGCTCGTGGTCCCACGAGATCACTGCGCCGGTGAGGCCGGACACGAACAGGAAGGCGGCGATGGTCAGCCCGACCCAGCGGTGGAGCAGGACGAAGACGAGCCTCGGTCCACAGGATCGTCTCGCCGCCGCCTGTCCGGGATCGTTCATCGTGCTGATCGCCACGCCTCGCGCCTCGTCGATGAGGCCTAATAGAAGATCGACAAAGTCCGGGAAAGGCGTAAGTTTTAGAATGGATCGAAGGTATATCCTCGGCCTCTTCTGATCTCTTCGGCGTGAATCCGAGTCATTCCCGGCCCTCACGGGCGCGACGAGATCGAGCGCCCCGGAAGAGAGGTTTTCGGCCGCGGCAACCTGTCCGCCCCGCGAAGACGTGTTTTGCCGAACGAGACGCTTTGTTCCACGTTCAACCTCAGATGAATCTCGTCGCTCAGAACCACGCGATCGCCGCATCGTCAGATCCCGTCTCCGACGCGCGCGCCGTCGCCGCCCTGGCCGCGACCCGTGCGCACGCCCTTGACCGGCCCGGCGGCTTCCCGAGCGAGGAGGTCGCCGAGCTTCATCGGACCGGCCTGCTCGCCGCGCCGCTGCCGACGGTGCTCGGCGGCGCCGGTCTGTCCGAGCGCGGCAGGGTCGGCACCCTGCTCGACGTGCTCGCCCAGGTGGGCCAGGGCAGCCTGGCGCTCGGACGGCTCTACGAGGGCCACGTCAACGCGCTCGGCCTGATCCTGAGCTACGCCGCTCCCGCGGTCCGGGACCGGCTCGCGGCCGACGCCTGCGCCGGGCACCTGTTCGGCGTCTGGAACACGCAATCGCCCGCCGATGGGCTCGGCCTCGCGGACGGCCTGCTCTCCGGCGGCAAGACCTTCGCCTCGGGGGCCGGCTGGGTGACCCGGCCCCTCGTCACAGCCCGGATCGCGGACGGCCGCACGCAGATGCTCGTCGTCGACCTGGTGGCGGGCGAGCGGGCCGATCTCACCGCATGGCGGGCTCAGGGCATGCGGGCCTCGGCCTCCGGTGCCGTCGACTTCTCCGGGCTTCGCGTCGGCCCCGAGGCGCAGGTCGGCGAGCCGGACGACTACTTTCGCGAGCCGACCTTCTCCGGCGGCGCCTGGCGCTTCGCGGCGGTCCAACTCGGCGGGATCGAGGCGGTGTTCGATGCCGCCCGCGCGCATCTGCGCGCGACAGGGCGGGACGGCGACCCGCACCAGCTCGCGCGGATGGGCGAGGCCGCCATCGCCGTCGAGGGCGCGCGCCTCTTCGTCGAGCGCGCCGCCGCCTTCGCGGCGGATGCCTCCGCGCGGCCGGACCAGGTTCTCGCCTACGTCAACCTGGCGCGGCTCGCCGTCGAACGGGCAGGGCTCGAGGTCCTGGAGCGCGCCCAGCGCTCGGTCGGCCTCGCCGGCTTCCTCGAACCCCACCCGCTCGAGCGCCTGACGCGCGACCTCGCCACCTATCTCCGCCAGCCGGGACCCGACCGGGCGCTGGCCCACGCCGCCGCCTACGTGCTCGCCGAGGACGGGCCGGCGGATGCGCTCTGGCGCCGGACGCCGTAGGATCCGCGTCATGACGCGCCGCCAAGCCACGCTCCCGCCCGACTACTTCGAGGGCATGTACGCCTCCGATCCCGACCCGTGGCGGTTCGAGACGAGCGCCTACGAGCGGGAGAAATACGCCGCGACCCTGGCGAGCCTGCCGCGCGAGAGCTACCGGTCCGCCCTCGAGATCGGCTGCTCCATCGGAGTCTTCACGCACGCCCTCGCGCCGCGCTGCGCGAGCCTCGTCGCGATCGATGTGGCCGAGAGCGCCCTCGAGGCGGCCCGCCGGCGCTGCGCCGACCAGCCCCAGGTCCGCTTCGCCCGGACCGCCGTGCCGGGCGCCTGGCCGGAGGGGCGCTTCGACCTGATCTTGATCTCGGAAGTGATCTACTTCCTTGATCAAGACGACCTCGCCGCCCTGGCGCGCCGCATCGCGGAGTTCCTGGAGCCCGGCGGCGACCTCGTCCTCGTGCACTGGCTCGGCGAGACGGATTACCCGCTCTCGGGCGATGCCGCGACGGAGGTCTTGATCGCGGGGACGCGCGGGTTCCTCGACGTCGTCCACGGCGCGCGCGAGGCCCAGTACCGGCTCGACGTCCTGCGGGGGCGGTGATGAGCGGGGCGATCATCCGTCGCCACAGCGGCTGGGTCCGGGTGACCCATTGGCTGAGCGCGGCCGCCTTCCTTCTGCTTCTCGTCAGCGGCATCGCCATCCTGCTCGCCCTGCCGAACCTCTACTGGGGCGAGACCGGCGCGCTCGGCGCGCCGGCGCTGATCGAGCTGCCGCTGCCGGTCAACCTCGAACAGACCGGCTGGGGCCGCAACCTGCACTTCCTCGCCGCCTGGGTGCTCGTCATCGCGGGCGGAGTCTACCTGCTGATCGGCATGATCTCCGGCCATATTCGCCACGATCTCGTGCCCGCTCCTGATCAGGTCCAGCCCGCCCACCTGGCGCAGGAAATCAGCGATCACCTGAGGCTCCGTCCGGCCCGCGGGGACGAGGCGCGCCGCTACAACGCCCTGCAGAAGCTCTCCTATCTCGTCGTCGTCCTCCTGCTGTTTCCGGTGATGGTGCTCTCCGGCCTGACCATGTCGCCCGGATTCACCACCGCCTTTCCCGAGCTGTTCACGCTGTTCGGCGGCCGGCACTCGGCGCGCACGATCCACTTCCTGGCCGGCTGCCTGCTCACCCTGTTCCTCATCGTCCACGTGGCCCAGGTCTTCATCGGCGGCGCCTGGAACCTCACCCGCTCGATGATCACCGGGCGCTACGTCCTGCCACCGGAGAGGGGTCGATGACCGGGATCTCCCGACGACAATGGCTCGCGGGCGGCGGCGCGCTCGCGACGAGTGCGGCCCTCGGCGGCTGCGATGCGCCGGCCCTGCGCGACCTCGCCAACCCCTATGGGCTCAGCAACGCGCTGACCTTCGCCACGCAGCGCTGGCTCCTGCGCCACCAGCCCCTCGTCCGCGAATTCGGGCCCGAGGCGATCTCGACGGTCTTTCCGACCATCAACACGACGGACCCGAAGGACGAGGCCTATCAGCGCTCCAAGACCGCGGGCTTCGCCGATTGGCGCCTTCCGGTGAGCGGCCTCGTCGCGCGTCCCGCAGCCTTCTCGCTCGCCGAGCTGCGGGCAATGCCGGCGCGCACGCAGATCACCCTGCACAGCTGCGAGCAGGGCTGGTCGGCGATCGCGGGCTGGACCGGCGCGCCGCTCAGCCACCTCCTGGCGACGGTCGGGCTCCAGCCGGACGCGCGGTACATCGTCATCCGCAGCGTCGACGGCTGGTGGGACAGCTACGATCTGTTCGACGCGCTCCATCCGCAGACGATCCTCGCCTACGGCATGAACGGGGCCGACCTCCCCGTCGCGCACGGCGCGCCGGTGCGCCTGCGGGTCGAGCGGCAGCTCGGCTACAAGAGCCTGAAATACCTGACGAGCATCGAGGCCGTGGCGCGCGTCGACGGCATCGGCAAGGGCCGCGGCAGCATGGTCGCGGAGCTGGGCTTCGCCTGGTACGCCGGGATCTGAAGCTTAAGCCGGACTTAAGCCGGGGCCGCTAGAAGGTAGGGATGATCCGCCCGACCGACAGCGCGTGAGATGCCGACCGAGCCCCGCCACGCTCCATCGATCCTCGTTCGGTTTGCTGCGATGGCGATCGTCGGCGGGATCGCCACGCTGATCTACGCGGGCGCGACCTGGGCCTTCGTGACAAGGCTCGGTCTACCGATCGTCCTCGCCTCGCCGGTGGCCTACGGTCTTGCCGCCGCCTGGTCCTACCGCGGCCATCGCCGACTCACTTTCGCGGATCGCGAAGCGGGCGCCGGCGCCGCTTGGCGCTTCTCCGCCCTGACCCTCGCGGGATACGCCGCCTCCGCCGTCGTCCCCGCCTTGGCGAGCGGGTGGCTCGGCGCATCACCCGAGGCGTCGATCCTCATCGTCTGCATCGCCATTCCGGTCCTGAACTACGTCGTCCTCAGCCGGCACGTCTTCCGCGGACCTCGGTCGAAGCCGCCGGCAGCCGTCCCGTCGGCCGCTGGCCCCCTGCGCGGGTAAGCATCATGGCATCGCCCCTCGCTCTCGCACCTGCGCCGATGCGGGCGGACGCCGCCACCGCGGGCTCCGGCCCGGCCTGGTCCGGCCTCTCGAGCCTCCTCTTCCTGGCTGTGGCCGCGGGGCTTCTGACCCGAGCCGACCGGCTGCTTGGCGATCCCGACACCCAATGGCACATCGCCGTCGGCCGCTGGATCGTCGCGAACGGTGCGGTCCCCTGGACCGACCTGTTCTCGCACACCTTCGCAGGGCAGCCCTGGATCGCGAAGGAGTGGGCCTCGCAGGTCATTCTCTTCGGGACCCATGCCGCCGCCGGCTGGAGCGGCGTCGTCACGCTCACGATCCTCGTTCTCGCCGCGACGCTCGCGGCGCTACAGGCCTGGCTCTCGATTCGGGTCCGGGCGATGCCGGCGCTGGCCGCCGTGCTCGTGGCCTTCATCGTCCTGACGCCGCACATCCTGGCGCGCCCGCACCTGCTCGCCTTCCCGATCCTGGTCGTCTGGACCATCGGGCTCGTGAGCGCCCTCGAACGGCGCGTTGCCCCCTCGCCCTGGCTCCTGCTTGTCATGATCGTCTGGGTGAACCTCCACGGCAGCTACCCGATCGGCCTCGTGATCGCCGGGCTCCTCGCGGGCGAGGGCATCTTCGTCCGCCCTCGCACCGAGTGGACCCGACAGGCCCTGCGCTGGGCGATGTTCCTCCTCGCCGCGACGCTCGCCGCCTGCGTGACGCCCTACGGCGTTCGACCGTTCCTGGTGAATTTTGGCCTCTTCGGCAGCGGCGAGTCCCTGCGCTACATCATCGAATGGCAGCCGCTCGCCCTCGATCTGTCCGGAACGGTGGCCCTCTTCGCGCTCGCGCTGTCCCTCGGTGCGCTCGCGCCCGATCTGCGCCGCAACCTGTTTCGCATCGCCGTGCTGCTGCTGCTCGGAGCGATGATGATCCGGCACACGCGCTTCGCCGACCTGTTCATCCTGGTCGCCCCGATCCTGATCGCGGGCCCGGCCGCGCTGTGTGTCGCGAGCCTGCGCCCCGAGCCGCGCCCCCGGAGCCGGCCATCGGACCATCTCATCATGGCCGTGCTGGGCCTGGCCGCGTTGGGCTATGCCGCGACCCTGGCGCCGAGGCCGGCTCCGCACGTCACGCCGCTCGCCGCTCTGGAGGCGGCGCGCGGCAAGGGTCTCACGGGACCCGTCTACAACGACTACGACTTCGGCGGCTTCCTCATTGCCGAGGGCGTGAAGACCTTCATCGACGGCCGCGCGGACCAGATCTTCCTCGGCGGCTTCATGGACGCCCTCGACCGCGCCCAGGCGGCTTCAGGCGCAGAGAAGTTTGCCGCCCTCCTCGCGCGCCACGGCATCACCTGGGCGATCGTCCGGACCGAGAGCCGCGACGCCGCCCATCTGCGCTGCCTCGTCGGTTGGACGATGCTGCACGAGGACGCCGTCGCGGCTGTGTACTACGATGCCCGGCGGGAGTCGGCGGCTGAGCGGTCGTGAGCCTCAGGCCCGCGCCGCGTTGACGGCCAGCTCGGGCTTCTGGTTGAGGGTCTGGAACACCACGCAGTAGCGCTCGGTCAGCTTGAGGAGCTGGTCGAGCTTCTCCTGCGGCGCGTCGGTGTCGAGAGCGAAGTTCAGGCGGATCGCCCGGAAGCCGACCGGCGCGCCCTTGTCGACGCCGAGCGTGCCGCGGAAATCGAGGTCGCCCTCGGCGCTCACCGTGCCGGCGCGCAGCTCGATCTCCAGGGCCGTCGCCACGGCCTTGAGGGTGACGCCGGCGCAGGCGACGAGGGCCTCGAGCAGCATGTCGCCCGAGCAGAGCTCGGCGCCCGATCCGCCGGTGGCCGGATGCAGGCCCGCCACCGCCAGCGCCCGGCCGGTCTCGACCTTGCAGGCGATGGCATTGTCGTCGAGGGTACCCTTGGCCCGCAGCGTGATCACCGCGGAATCCGGCGCGTTCCGGTACTGGTCCTTCAGCGGCGCCTGGAGCGAGCGCAGGGTCGTGGCGTCCATGAGCGTTTCCCTTCGTGATCTTGACCGGCCGCGTTAACGGTTGATTCCGCCGACCACAACCGTCTTGTGCCGTGCGAGATCAGCGCGACGAGGACTCTGCCTCCCTATGTCGAGCGACGTACCCTTTGTGCTAAGGTCGGAGCGGAGGAGCACATGATCGAGCCCGTCATTCTGGAGGTCATGCATCGCCTGAACGAACCAGTGCCCGCGCTCGTCCAGGGGCTGGGCTCCGCGTCGCTCGTTCGCTCCGCGCGGACCCGTCCGGGTCGGACCGAGACCTCCAGCCGGTGGGTGGATCATTGGACGAAACGGGCGCAGGATCAGGTCGACGCCTTGGTCCGCGCCTACGCTGCAGGTCCGATCGAAGCGGATCACTTGGCACAACTCGACCGCCTGATCGCGCTCCTTGACGCTGGAACTGACGAGACGAGCAAGACCTACCGGCGATACGAGAAGCTGACAAAAGGGTTCCTCAAGCAGCTTCGAGCGAGTGCACCGGCAGACGCCGCGGCCTTTGCCGCTCAGCGTGATCGCATCTTCGGAGATTGGGCTCGGGCCGCGCTCGTGCGCTCCGAGTTGATTCTAGCTCTCCGTGCGCTGCGAGCCCGATACAGACCCGATGCCGGCACCGGCGACATTTTCGACAATCCCGACGACCTCACAGCTTACCTGCGAGGTGTCGCTGCCTAATGCCGGCAATCCGGCTGGATCCATCGTTTCTGTTGGCGTTCAAGGGGTTGTCCAAGAGCAGAAGGGAGTGGGTCGCCGCGCGTCTTCGGCTGTTTCAGATCGACCCGAGCGATAAGGCGCTCCGGTTCCGCGCGCTCCGCTGCGCGCCCGGGCATTTCTTGATCGACTCTGTCCGCTACGACCGGATCATTCTTCGCCGTGAGACGGACGATCTTTATGCGGTCGTCGATTGCGGCGGCCACGATATCATCGACGCGTGGGAGGCGAGAGCTGGCGACGAGCGCTGAAGCCGATTGCTCGAACGAGGCTGCCGCATCGTCGCGATCCTGTCACCACCAGTTCGCGTTCTGCGGCTCCGCGATATCCGAAACCGACTGCTTCGGGCGCAGGGACTTGTCCAGGGCCGCCAGGATCTTTCGCGTCGCCGCTTCGGTCTGGGCCGAGGTCGGGTTGCGGGGGCGCGGCAGGGGGAGCGGGATGGTGTCGTCCAGGCGGCCTGGCTTGGGGCGCATCACCACGGCGCGATCGGCCAGCGCGACCGCCTCGCCGACGTCGTGCGTAACGATCAGGATGGTCGGCCTCACCTCTTCCCACAGGGCGAGCAGGTGTCCGTGGAGATCCTTGCGGGTGAAGGCGTCGAGCGCCGAGAAGGGCTCGTCCAGGAGGAGGACGCGCGGGTTCGCCACGAAGGCGCGGGCGATCGAGACGCGCTGCTGCTGCCCGCCCGAGAGCTCGCGGGGCCAGCGCCCGGCATGTTCCGAGAGGCCGACCCGCTCCAGGGCGTGCGACACCCGGGCGGCCCGCTCCGCCTTGGGAAGCTCGGCAAGCCCGAAGCCGACATTGTCGGCGACGCTGAGCCAGGGCAGCAGCCGCGGCTCCTGGAACACGAGTCCGACGCCGGGATGAGGGCTGGCGATCCCCTCGCCGTCGAGCTGGATCCGGCCCGCGCTCGCCCGGTCGAGCCCGGCGACGAGGCGCAGCAAGGTGGTCTTGCCGCAGCCCGAGCCGCCGATCAGCGCCACGATCTCGGCCTGCGGCACCGACAGGTCGATCCCGTCGAGCGCCCGGGTGCCGTCCGCGTAGGTCTTGGAGAGGCCCTCGATCGTCAGCATCGCCTTAGAGCGTCTCCCGCGCCGTATCCTGCCACCGCGTGAGCGGTCGAGTGAGCGCCACGAGCAGGGCATCGGCGAGCTTGCCGAGACAGGCGAAGGCGATGATCGCGGCGAGGATCTGGTCGGCCTTGCTGAATTGCTGGCCGTCGACGAGGAGGTAGCCGAGGCCCTCCGAAGCCCCCATCAGCTCGGCGGCGACCACGAACAGGAAGCCGAGGCCGAGCCCCGTGCGCAGGGCCACCAGGGTGGCGGGCAGGATTGCGGGCAGGAGGATCCGGCGGGCGAGCGCCGTCTTCGACAGCCGGAAGATGCGGCCGACCTCGACGAGCTTGCGGTCGACCGAGGCGATGGCGCCAGCGACCCCGATATAGACCGGGAAGAACACGCCCACCGCGATCAGGGTGACCTTGGGCGTCTCCAGGATGCCGAGCCAGAGGATGAAGAGCGGCACCCAGGCGAGCGAGGGCACGGCGCGCAGCGCCTGCAGGGTCGGATCGAGGAGGTGGCGGGCGAGCGGGAGGGTGCCGGTCAGCGCACCGACCGCGATGCCGGCGGTGGCGCCGAAGGCGAAGCCTAGCGCGACGCGCACCAGCGTCGCCTGAACGTGAAGCCAGAGATCGCCCGAAGCCGCCAGCGCGTAGAGGGTGGCGCCGATCTGGCTCGGCGGCGGCATCAGCCGCCCTTGCGCGAAGCCGGTCCGCACCGCGAGCTCCCAGCCGATGGCGAGCGCGAGCGGCAGCAGCAGCGAGAGGGCGACGCGCCCGCCGGCGGCGAGGCGCGCCCTCGGCTGAGTGAGCGCTGGGCCCCCTGACGGCGGGGCGCTGATCTCGACCTGAGGGGCCAGCGTCGGGGCTGTCATGCGCGGTCCGGTCACGTGTCCTTGGAAGTGGCCCGCGCGTCCTTGATCTTGAGCGCCGGCCCTCATTCGGCCACGCAATGACAGAGGCGTGTGCCCAAGGAAAGCGGCAGGGCGCCTGGCGGGTGCTGCCCGTTCGGCCTCAGCGCGTGGCGGGTGCGAATTGCGTGTCGATCAGGGCGTCGACCGCCGCCGCGACGTCGGTTCCCGCCGGGACGACCCCGGCCTGCTGCAGCGCGAGGCCCGCCGCGCGGATGCTGTC
This sequence comes from Methylobacterium iners, assembly GCF_022179305.1. Taxonomy (GTDB): domain Bacteria; phylum Pseudomonadota; class Alphaproteobacteria; order Rhizobiales; family Beijerinckiaceae; genus Methylobacterium; species Methylobacterium iners. The sequence continues at coordinate 52,866 of NZ_BPQP01000045.1, read as the reverse complement.
GGCCTGCGCCTTGCCGATCACCGGCTGCGACAGGTCGGTGCGCTCGATCTGCCGGGCGATCACGGGCTCCGGCAGCTTGGTGGCGGCCACCAGCGCCTGGCTCAGGGCCTGCGGGTTCTTCACGGCGTAGTCGCGGGCCCGCTCGTAGGCGGCGATGACGACGCGCACGAGCTCGGGATGAGCCTTGATGAAATCCTCGCGCACGTCGAGGACGCCCCAGGTGTTGGCGGAGGCGTCGCGGTGGAACAGCACGGACCCGCCCTCGATCTCGGACGCCGCCATCATCGGGTCGAGCCCGGCCCAGGCGTCGACGTCGCCCCGCTCCAGGGCGGTGCGTCCATCCGCGTGCTGGAGCAGGACGAGCTTGGCGTCCTTCTCGGTGAGCCCGGCGCTCTGCAAGGCGCGGATCAGGAAGATGTGCGGATCGGTGCCGCGGGTCACCGCGATGCGCTTGCCCCTGAGGTCGGCCGGCTTGGCGATGCCGGTGTCCTTGCGGGTGACCAGCGCCGTCCATTCCGGCCGGGAATAGGCGTAGACCGCCTTGATCGGGTTGCCGTTGATGCGCGCGAGCAGGGCAGCCGCGCCGGCCGTCGAGCCGATATCGATGGCGCCGCCGTTCAGGAATTCCAGCGCCTTGTTCGAGCCGAGCGACTGGGTCCAGCGGACCTTGATGCCGCGATCCTTGAGCGCCTCCTCGAGAAAGCCCCTGTCCTTGAGGACGAGGCTCACCGGATTGTAGGTCGCCCAGTCGAGGCGGATCTCGGCCGGATCGGCCGCGTGCGTCGCCGCCGGCATCGCGATGGTCGCGAGCGCGCCGCACAGGGCGCTGAGCAGGGTCCGGCGGTCGAGACGCATCGCGAAGGGCTCCGTAGCGCGGCAGGGGAAAACCGCGGCGGATCAGCTAGGCAATCACGTTCTTTCTGTCAAACGAATTTCCGGCACAGAGAACGAAGCAATCGCCGCAAAGTCCCGGCGTAGAAGGCCTTCCCGCTGGCGTCGGTCCACCAACCTGATAACGGGATCATCCCATGTTCGATGCCGTCGCCGCCCTGGACAAGGTCCTCGAGAACCTCGACCGCGATGCGCGCGAGGCGACGCAGCTGCGGGCCGTGCTCGTCCCGGAACTGCGCAGGGTCATCGCGCTCGGCCACGCCGATGCCGAGCAGCAGCTCCTGAAGGATCGGGACGGCACCGCCTGCGCGCAGCGGATCAGCCGGCTCACCGATGCGGTCATCCGCGCGATCCACGACGCGGTGGTCTGGCGCCTCTACCCCAACGACAACCCGTCGACCGGCGAGCAGCTCGCCGTCGTGGCCACCGGCGGCTACGGCCGGGGCAAGATGTCCCCCGGCTCCGACATCGATCTGCTTTTCCTGCTGCCCTACAAGCAGACGCCCTGGAGCGAGAGCGTCGTCGAGGCGATGCTCTACGTGCTGTGGGACCTCAAGGTGAAGGTCGGCCACGCCACCCGCTCCGTCGAGGAATGCCTGCGCGAGGGCCGCGCCGACATGACGATCCGCACCTCGCTCCTCGAAGCCCGGTTCCTGTTCGGGGCCCGCGCCCTGTTCGAGGAGCTGGTCACGCGCTTCGACGGCGAGCTCGTCATGTTCACGGCGCCGGAATTCGTGGAGGCGAAGCTGCGCGAGCGCGACGCCCGCGTCGCGAAGGCCGGTGCCTCGCGCTACCTCGTCGAGCCGAACGTCAAGGACGGCAAAGGGGGGATGCGCGACCTCAACACCCTGTTCTGGATCGCGAAGTACGCCTACCGCGTCCGCGACCAGATCGAGCTCGTGAAGGCCGGCCTGTTCACGGCCGAGGAGTACCGCGCCTTCGAGCGCTGCGAGGAGTTTCTCTGGCGCGTGCGCTGCCACATGCATTTCGTGACCGGCCGCGCCGAGGAGCGCCTCTCCTTCGGTCTGCAGCCCAGGATCGCCGAGCGCTTCGGCTACGGCCCACGCGGCGGGCTATCGGGCGTCGAGCGCTTCATGAAGGCCTACTTCCTCATCGCCAAGGAGGTGGGCGACCTCACCGCCATTGTCTGCGCAGCCCTGGAGCAGCGCCACGCCAAGCGCACGCCCGTGCTCGACCGCTGGATCGGCCGGTTCCGCGATCGTTTCCGCGCCACCGCCATCGAGGCGGAGGATTTCACGGACGACCACGGCCGCATCAATCTGCGCGGCCCCGACACGTTCGTGCGCGACCCGGTCAACCTGATCCGCCTGTTCTGGCTCGCCGACCGCCACAACCTGCCGATCCACCCCGACGCGACGCGGCTCGCCAACCGCTCGCTGCGCCTGATCGGCCATTCCCTGCGCTCGGACGGCGAGGCAAACCGCCTGTTCCTCGACATCCTGACGTCGCGGAACTCGCCCGAGACCATTCTGCGCCTGATGAACGAGGCCGGCGTGCTCGGCCGCTTCATCCCGGATTTCGGCCGCATCGTCGCGATGATGCAGTTCAACATGTACCACCACTTCACGGTGGACGAGCACCTGCTGCGCTCGATCGGCGTGCTCGCGTCCATCGATTCGGGACTGGTCGAGGAGGAGCACCCGCTCGCCTCCCGCCTCATCGACGCGATCAGCAACCGCCGCGCCCTCTACGTCGCCGTTCTCCTCCACGACATCGCCAAGGGCCGCCCGGAAGATCACTCGATCGCGGGGGCCGCCATCGCCGAGAAGATGGGGCCGCGCTTCGGCCTCAACCTCGCCGAGACCGAGACGGTGGCCTGGCTCGTCGAGCACCACCTCCTCATGTCGATGACGGCCCAGAGCCGCGACCTCTCCGACCCCAAGACCATCGAGAAGTTCGCCGGCATCGTGCAGAGCCTGGAGCGCCTGCGGCTCCTCACCATCCTCACCGTCGCCGACATCAAGGCGGTGGGCCCCGGCGTCTGGACCGCCTGGAAGGGCACGCTGCTGCGCACCCTCTACGACGAGACCGAGGTCGTGCTGTCGGGGGGGCATTCCGAGATCGCGCGCACCGACCGGGTCCGCCTCATCCAGATGGCGCTTCGCGAGGGGCTTCCGGATTGGGACGCGGGCGCCTTCGATGCCTACGCGGCGCGCCACAACCAGGCCTATTGGCTGAAGGTCGACAACGCGCATCAGCGCAAGCATGCCGCCTTCGTACGGGACCTGACCGAGGGGGGGCGCACCGTCGCCACCGCCTACGAGACGGACCCGTTCCGCGGCGTCACCGAGCTCACGGTCTACTCGCCCGACCATCCCCGCCTGCTCGCCATCGTCACGGGAGCCTGCGCGGCGTCGGGGGGCAACATCGTCGACGCCCAGATCTTCACGACGACCGACGGCTTCGCGCTCGATTCCATCATCATCTCCCGCGCCTTCGAGCGCGACCAGGACGAGCTGCGCCGGGCCAAGCGCATCACGGGCGCCATCGAGCGGGCGCTCAAGGGCGAGATCCGCATCGCCGAGCTCGTGGCCGACCGGCATCCGCCGAGCGAGCGCACCACCACCTTCCTGGTGCCGCCCGACATGTCGATCGACAACGCCCTGTCGAGCCGCGAGACCGTCATCGAGATCACCGGCCTCGACCGGCCGGGACTCCTCTACGAACTGACGACGGCGCTCAGCCGGCTCGGCCTCAACATCACCTCGGCGCATGTGGCGACCTTCGGCGAGCGCGCCGTCGACGTGTTCTACGTGACCGACCTGACCGGGACCCGGGTCACCCAGCCCGACCGGCACGTCGCCATCCGCAACGCCGTGATGGAGGTCTTCGCCGGCGACGTCGCCGCCCTGCGGGCCGAGGGCCTGGAGGCGCTGGTCGACTCGCCGCCGCCCCGGGAAGCTTGATTTCGCAGGGCCTCCGTCTGATATCAGCGGCGGCCCCAATCCCTGAAAAATCAACGACAAGCGATGATGGCGAACGACATGGAGAACGAGGAGAGGCGCGAGGCGGCGGAGGCTCTGGAGACGTCCGAGCCTGAGATCGTCGAGGCCGCGCCGGCCGAGCCCGATGCGCTGGCGGCGCTGACCGCCGAGCGCGACGAACTCAAGGACCGCGTTCTGCGCACGCTCGCCGAGATGGAGAACCTGCGCCGGCGTACCGAGCGCGAGGTTTCCGATGCGCGCACCTACGCGGTCACGAACTTCGCCCGCGACATGCTCAACGCCGCCGACAACATCCGCCGGGCCCTCGAGGCGGTGCCCGAGGAGGCCCGTGCCGGCGCCGAGGGCGCCTTCAAGGGCCTGATCGACGGCATCGAGCTGACCGAGCGCGACCTCGCCAAGACGCTGGAGCGCCACGGCGTCAAGCTGATCGAGCCCAAGGGGCAACGCTTCGACCCCAACCGCCACCAGGCGATGTTCGAGGTGCCGGATGCCGAGGTTCCGAGCGGCACCGTCGTGCAGGTCGTGCAGTCGGGCTACGTCATCGGCGAGCGGGTGCTCCGCCCCGCCCTCGTCGGCGTAGCGAAGGGCGGCCCGAAGGCGGCGGTCAACCCGCCCGACGCGGCGTAACGGATCGCTTGCCGAAGACCGGTCCGGTTCTCGCCCCGTCTCCCGGCTCTCCGACGTCTTTAGTCCGCATGCACTTTCGCTTCCTCGTCATCCTTGCAGCATGCCTCGCCGCCTCGGTGACGGCCGCCCGCGCGCAGGCTCCGACGTTCCCGCCGGGCGCGCGAACAGGACTCGTCGCGCCCTCCGGCTTCGCGCCGGCCGCAGCCTTCGTCGGCTTCGAGGACAAGGCCACGGGAGGCGCCATCGTGGTCGGCGACCTGCCGAGTGCCACCTACGACGAGATGCTGCCGACCTTCACGCCCGAGGGCATGGCCAAGGGCAGCATCCGGGCCGCGCAGCCCGCCGCGCCCTGGTCGGTCCCGGACGGCGAAGGCCGCATCCTGAGGGGCGCCCAGGAGTCGCGCGGCGTCACCTATCGGCGCTGGCTGGTTCTCGCGAGGACCAGGGACACGGCGGCGCTCGTGTCGGCCATGGTTCCGGAGGCAGCCGCGGAGGCGGCGACGCCGGCGATCGAGGCCGCGCTGAGGACCATCGCCTTCCGGCCGCCGCCCTCGCTGGACGAGCGGATCGCGGCGTTGCCGTTTCGCGTCGGGGACCGAGCCGGCTTCCGGCCGGTCCTGGCGATGGGAGGCCTGTCCCTGCTCCTCACGGAGGGGCCGTCCGACCAGCCGCAGGCCGCGACCCAACCCGTCGTCTACCTCGTCGCCCACGGGTCCGGTGCACAGGGCGGCCCGGCGGCGAATGCGGCGCTCGCCCGCGAGATGTTCACGAAGACCCCCACCCTGCGTTCCGTCGCATCGACGAGGGCGGAGGATCGCGACGGGACGAGCCGGATCGAGGGAACGGCCGTCGAGGCCGCCACTGGCGCTGAGGTCGAGGTCGTGCAGATCGTCCGCTTCGAGAACGGCGGCTACGTGAGGTCGATCGGAATCTGGCGTCGCGGCGAGGCTGTCCGCCATCGCGAGCGCTTCGAGCGGCTGGAGGCCTCCATCCGCTCGCGATGAGCGGTGTCGTCCCGAAGCCCTCCGCGCCGCTCATCCGAGCCTAAGTGTGATCCGCAGGCCGGCTCACTTCACCTGCACGCTGTCGACGACCTCGCGGAAGCGCGAGAGCGTCGCCTCGCGCTGGTCGGCCCTGACGACGCCGACCGCACGCAGGTAGCCGTCCGGCGCGAAGCGGATCGTCTGCGAGACCACCACCGGCGTATTCGTGGGCAGGTCGACGGCCCGGGCCACGATCTCGTGCCAGTCGGTGCCGTTCTGGCGGTAGCTCTGCGCCCGCTCGATCACGAAGTCCTTCATGGTCTGGTTCGAGTAGAGCGCGGCGCGGGCGAAGGCGTCGCGCTGCTCGGCGGCCGGCGGCGGCTGGACCGCCTGGGCGAGCACCAGGATCGGCTGTTCGAGGTTGACGATCTGGTCCTTGGGTCCCTGCGTCAGCAGAATGGAATTGCCCGCGAGCACCCGGACCGGCCGGAAGCCCGCGGGGTCGCCGAGACGGAAGGGCAGGGCGGCGACCTGCTGCTCCAGCGACAGGGCGGGGCGGACCCGCACGCCCATCACCATGGCGCGCATGGTCTCCTCGGTCTGGGCTCCCGGCAGCGCCTGCGCGATGATGATGCCCGTGACGGTCGGCTCGCCGACGAGGAGAAGCCACTTCTTGACCGTCGGCGCGCCGGCCTGTTCCGCGACAGGCTGCTCGCCGGTGAACAGCACCGCCTCGACATCGCCGGCGACCTTCACCGCCTCGCGGCTCGAGACGATGAAGCCCTGGGCCCGCAGGTTCTCGTCCGTGAAATTCTTCTCGAGATCGCTGAAGGCCGCCGGCGGGAGCTCGACCACCGAGACCGTGGCCCCGCCCTCCACCCGCTCGAAGCCGGCAAAGCGCTTCGAGGGCACCATGTCGGCGGGCGGCTCGAAGCCGAAGCGTGAGCTTGCCGGATAGACGGGCTCGCCCGCCCGCACCCCGCCTGCCACGGCAAGGAAGAGGGCCAGCGCCGCGCAAGATCGCGCGAGAGAACGCATACGCATCGGATCGGATCTCCGCATGGATTCCGCTGGAGCCGCTCGGCAGCCCGTCGGATCGATCCGTCGGCCCGCGCCAAGCTGCTGTCAAGCGCTCCGCATGGCGACCGGCCGCCTCACGCGGCGCAGGGTGAGGTTGCATCGACCGCCCGAGGGGAGGAAGTCGGGCGGCGGCTGCCCCGTCGCGAGCAGGTCGGCCTCCGCCGCAAGGATGCGGTCGACGCCGTGATGGATCAGGCGCGAGGCGCCGCCCATGACGAGGGCATCGCCGGAGCGGAGCCGGATCGAGCGGGTCGGGTCGCCCCGGCGCAGGCCGCCGTAGCGGAAGAGCGCGGTCGCTCCGAGCGAGAGGGAGAGCACCGGCGCGTCGAGATCGGCCTCGTCGCGGTCCTGATGCAGGCCCATGCGCGCCCGCGGATCGTAGAGATTGACGAGGCAGGCCTCCGGCGGCGCGCCGTAGCCGGCGATCGCGTCCCAGGCCGCTCTCGCGCTCTCCGGGATGTCCGGCCAGGGCATGCCGAGATTGGGATGCAGGGGCTGGTAGCGGTAGCCGGCGACGTCCGAGACCCAGCCGAGCGGCCCGCAATTCGTCATGCGCACCGAGAAGGGCACGCCGGTGCGCGGCATCCGGGGCAGGAAGGGCGGTGCCGCTTGGATTACCTGGGCCAGCTCGGCGGCGAGACGGCCCTGCGCCGCATCATCAAGATAGCCCGGATAGTGGATCAGGCCGGGCGCGAGCGCGATCCCGTCCCGGTCCCGCATCAGGACGCCTCGTCGATGTCCCGCTCCAGCACCGACTTGCTCTCCACCGTCGTGTCGGCCTTGAGGTGGTAGACCAGCGGGATGCCGGTCGCGATCTCGAGGCTGGCGATGGTCTTCGTCGTCATGCCGTCGAGCACCATGACCAGGGCGCGGAGCGAGTTGCCGTGGGCGGCGACGAGGACGCGCTCGCCCGCCATGACCCGGGGCAGGATGGTCTGGATGTAGTAGGGCAGGACCCGGGCGGCGGTGTCCTTCAGGCTCTCGCCGCCCGGCGGCGGCACGTCGTAGGAGCGGCGCCACTGGCGGACCTGCTCGTCGCCCCAGCGCTCGCGGGCGTCGTCCTTGTTGAGGCCCGACAGGTCGCCGTAATCGCGCTCGTTCAGCGCCTCGGACCGCAGCACGTCGATGCCGCCTTGGCCCATCTCCTCCAGCATCAGGGCGCAGGTGCGCTGGGCCCGGCGCAGGTTCGAGGTGAAGGCCACGTCAAACGCGAACCCCTGCTGCTTGAGCCAGCGCCCGGCCTGGCGCGCCTCCTCGACGCCCAGATCCGTCAGCTCCGGATCGCGCCAGCCGGTGAACAGCTTCTTGAGGTTCCACTCGCTCTGACCGTGGCGAGCGAGGACGAGCAGGCGCTCCATCGTGGGTTCATCCTGTTGGAACGGGGGGATGAGGCGGGCTCCTATCAGAGGCCGAGCACATCGGCCATGCCGTAGAGTCCCGGCGGACGGTCGAAGGCCCAGCGCGCCGCCCGCACGGCGCCGCGGGCGAAGATGGTCCGATCCTCGGCGTGATGGCTCAGGGTGATGCGCTCGCCCGGACCCGCGAGGATAACGCTGTGGTCGCCCACGACCGACCCGCCGCGCAGGGTGGCGAAGCCGATATCGCCGGGCCGGCGCGCGCCGGTATGGCCGTCGCGGGTCGAGACGCGCGTCTCGGACAGGGCGACGCCGCGGCCCTCCGCCGCCGCCTCGCCGAGGAGAAGGGCCGTGCCCGAGGGCGCATCCACCTTCATGCGGTGGTGCATCTCGACGATCTCGATGTCGTAATCCGGACCGAGCGCGGCCGCGACCTTGCGCACGAGACCCGCGAGCAGGTTGACGCCGAGCGACATGTTGCCGGAGCGCACGAGCCGGGCATGGCGCGCGGCCGCTGCGAGCTTCGCGAGGTCGGGCTCGGCGAGGCCCGTCGTGCCGATCACGTGGACGATGCGGGCCTGCGCGGCGAGCTCGGCGAAGAAGGTCGTCGCCGCGGGCGTCGTGAAGTCCAGCACGCCGTCCGTCGCCGCGAAGGCGGGGAGCGGATCGTCGGTGACGGGCACGCCGAGCGCGCCGATCCCTGCCAGCGTGCCGGCGTCCTGACCCAGGGCGGCGGAGCCCTCGCGCTCGATCGCGCTGGACAGGGTGCAGCCCTCCGCCTCGGCCACCGCGCGAATCAGCATCCGCCCCATGCGCCCGTCGGCGCCGACAACTACGAGCCGCATCGCTTTCCTCGATCTCGGAGTGGTTTGCGGTATAGGCTCAGGACGACCCTGCCAAGGTGACGACTAAGGTCGCGCGGCGAGCAGGGGCCCGAGCACGTCGACGATCCCGTTCAGGGTGATCTGGGTTCCGACGCAGAGGAGCAGGAAGGCGGAAAGCCGGCCGAGCACCCGGGCGCGGATCGGGCCGATCAGGGAGACGACCCGGTCGGCCGAGCCGTAGGCGATGCGCACCATCAGGGCGATGGCGAGCGCCGCGAGGGAGACCCCCAGAAAGAAGCCGACGAGATCGGGCCCGGCCGGCGGGCGGTTCGAGCCAAGCGCGATCGCCACTGCGATGGTGCCGGGGCCCGTCGTGAAGGGCAGCGTCAGCGGGAAGAAGGCGATCTCGGCGAGGTTGCGCGCGGGCTCCCGCACGGCCTCAGCCTGCTTGCGCGCCTCGCGGGCCTCGGGCGCGGTCAGCAGGGCCCAGGCCGAGGCGCCGACGACGAGGCCGCCGGCGATGCGGAGTGCCGCCAGCGACACGCCGAAGAAGTTGAGGATCGGCGCGCCGGCCCAGAGGGCCGCCAGCATCACCAGCGCCGCGTAGAAGCCGATGCGGCGGGCGAGCTCGACGCGCTCGGCATGGGAGTTCTCGCCTGTCACCTGCGCGAAGATGATGGCGCCGCCCACCGGGTTCACGATGGAGAACAGGGTGGAGAGGGCAAGCAGGAAGCTCGCCAGCGCGGCCTCGGCGCCGATGAAGCTCGTCATGGCCTCAGCCCGGGGAAGGGGCAGGCACGAGCACCCGGGCCGGGGCGAGCCGGGTGGCGCGGCGCACCGCCTTCACGGCGATGGGGCGATAGAGCTGCTTCGTCGCGTCGACGACGTGCAAGCCCGCGAAGGGCAGCGACAGGCCGGTGCCGACGCGCTCCCAGGCCCCGGAGGTCCTGAGCCAGAGTCGGCTCGCCACGGGCGGCATGTAGAGCGTCTCGGCCCAGCCCTCCGGCGAGAACAGGGTCTGGCGCATCAGGCGCCCGAGCTGCGAGCGGCTGTAGGGCTGGCCGTGCCCGAAGGGCGTGGCGTCGCGTCGGGCCCAGACGCCGCGGCGGTTGGGAACGACGAGGATCATCCGGCCCCCCGGCGTCAGGACGCGCCAGACGTCCTGGAGGAGCTCCGTCGGGCTCTCGACCGATTCGAGCGCGTGGACCAGGATCACCCGGTCCACCGCCGCCTCGGGCAAGGGCATCATGGTCGGGTCGGCGAGCGCCGCGCAGGAGCGTCCGCTCCCGGGCCAGTTCACCACGCCCTGCGTCGCCGGCATGAAGGCGAGCGTCCGCTCGGCGATGACGTGGACGGGGCCGAGATAGGGGGTGGCGTAGCCCAGCCCCAGCACGCGCAGGCCCGATACGGAGCCGAGGAACCCGTGGATCGCCCGACCCACGATGCGGTGCGTGACGCCGCCGAGGGGGCTCGCGTAGAAGGCGCGCAGGTCGGTGACGTCGAGACGCATGAAGGATTCCGGCGCGGCCTTGGGCTTTCGCGATCGGGCTCTTGGAGCGCATCAATGGGGATCGCGGGGCGGCAGGGCAACCCGCGACGGCCGGAACCGCCGCGTTTGCCCCCGGTTCTTCGACCGCATCTGCCCACCGAGAGGCGCCCATGACCGCATCCCGCCCCGAGATCCGCACCTTCCTCTGCCGCAGCGACAACATCGGCGTCGTCCTCTACGACCCTGTCCAGGAAGCCTGTGCGGCCATCGACGTGCCGGAGGCGGCGCCAGTCCTGAAGGTTCTGGACGAGACCGGCTGGCGCCTCACCGACATCCTGGTCACGCATCGCCACCCCGACCACGTCGAGGGCATTCCGGAGGTGAAGCGGCGCACCGGCGCGCGGGTCACGGCGCCGCTCAAGGCGGGAGCCGCCGTGCCCGAGGTCGATGTCACGGTCTCGGAGGGGGACACCGTCCGGGTCGGCTCGCTCTCGGCCGAGGTCTGGGAGACGCCAGGGCATTGCAGCGACCACGTCACCTACTGGTTTCGCGAGGCGGGCATCGTGTTTGCCGGAGATACCCTCTTCACCCTCGGCTGCGGCCGCGCGCTGGAGGGGCCGCCCGAGGCGCTCTGGACCTCGCTGTCGCGGTTCCTCGCCCTGCCCGCCGCGACGGCCGTCTACAGCGGCCACGACTACGTGCTCGCCAACGCCAAGTTCGCGCTGGCCGCAGACCCGCAGAACGAGGCGCTGGCCGCCCGCGCGGCCGAGGCCGAGCGCGCCCGCGCCGAAGGGCGCTTCCTGATCCCGACGACGATCGGGACGGAGCGCGCGACGAACCCGTTCCTTCGCGCCGGAGAGCCGGCCCTCGCGCGAGCCGTCGACCGGGTCGATGCGGACCCGGTCGCGGTCTTCACGGCCCTGCGCGCCTGGAAGAACACCTTCTGAGGGATTAAGCGGGGGGCAGGGGCGCCGGAGCAGGACCGGCGGTGCGTGCCTGGGGAGATGCCGTGATGCGAGGGCGCGACGATCTGCAAGCGTCCGTCCGCGCCCTGGCCGAGAACGATGTTGCCCCGCGGCCCACCGGGGGGGACGACCTCCATCATGATCCCCGCGACATGCCGCCGGCCCCCAAGCCTCTCCGTCCAGGTCAGCCCCTCCGCACCAGCCTGCGCACGCGTGCGGCGCCCGCCTCGGCCGACATGCGCATCCTCGCCATCGCCGCCGACCACCTCGCCCGGCTCGGACCGAGGGGGGTGACGGTGGTGGCGGTGGCTGCGGAAGCCGGCATGACCCACGCCAACGTCTACCGCTACTTCCCGTCGAAGGACACGCTGCTCGACGCGGTCGCCGGCCGCTGGCTCCGGACCGTGGAAGCGGAACTGGCCCGCATCGCCGACGCACCGGATCCGGCCGACGACAAGATCGAGCGCCTGCTCACCGCGCTCGCCACGGCGCAGCGCGAAACGCTCGCGGGGGAGCCGAACCTGTTCGCCGTCCACCGCGACGCGGCGATCGCCGCGCGTCCCATCGCTCGCCGGCACCGGGTCCGGCTGCGAAGCCTGGTCGAGCGCGTGGTCGAGGAGGGCATCGGAGCCGGTACCTTCCTGATCCGGGACCGCGAGCGCGCCATCGCCTACATCTTCGATGCGAGCTACCGCTTCACCCACCCGGCGGCGATCCAGCACGACGCCGAGTTGCCGTCCGACATCGTGAAGGCGCGGCTGAGCGGCGTGATTCACGGCATCCAGAAGGTTCTCAGGACCGGCGCGCTCTGAACCGAGTGACAGATCGCCGGATCTGTAACCCCGAAAATCCGACGCCTCGCCGCTATGCTGCGCTGCAGCTAAAGTCTTCGGCAAGCTCGGCTTTTGCGGTCTAGCCCTGGTATGGTCTCGACCATGCCCGTGGCTCGAACCCTGCTTGCAATCCCGGCTATCGGGTTGAAGCATTGAGCTAATTCCGCCAGAGACCGTCGCGACACGCTCACCAGGCGCTCTCGCCCGTCCGGCTACGGCCGGGAGTCGGCTGCCGACGGGCCTACCACGAACGTCCCATTCGACAACGGAGCTTGGCATCCATGGCACGCAGCAAGATCGCGCTCATCGGCGCCGGGCAGATCGGCGGGACCCTCGCGCATCTCGCCGGCCTCAAGGAGCTCGGCGACGTGGTGCTGTTCGATATCGCGGACGGCGTGCCCCAGGGCAAGGGCCTCGACATCGCGGAATCGGCCCCCGTGGACGGCTTCGATGCCCGGTACACCGGCGCCAGCGACTACGCGGCCATCGCCGGCGCTGATGTCGTCATCGTCACGGCCGGCGTGCCGCGCAAGCCCGGCATGAGCCGCGACGATCTCATCGGCATCAACCTCAAGGTCATGGAGGCAGTCGGCACCGGCATCAAGACGCACGCGCCAGACGCCTTCGTGATCTGCATCACCAATCCGCTCGACGCGATGGTCTGGGCGCTGCAAAAGTTCTCCGGCCTGCCGCCGCACAAGGTGGTCGGCATGGCCGGCGTCCTCGATTCCGCCCGCTTCCGCCACTTCCTGGCGGACGAATTCGGGGTCTCGGTGGAGGACGTCACCGCCTTCGTGCTCGGCGGGCACGGCGACGACATGGTGCCGCTCGTGCGCTACTCGACGGTCGCCGGCGTTCCCCTTCCTGATCTGGTCAAGCTCGGCTGGACCACCCAGGATAAGCTCGACGCGATGGTCGAGCGGACCCGGAAAGGCGGCGGCGAGATCGTCAACCTCCTCAAGACGGGCTCGGCCTTCTACGCGCCGGCGGCCTCGGCCATCGCCATGGCGGAGAGCTACCTGCGCGACAAGAAGCGGGTCCTGCCCTGCGCGGCCTATCTCAGCGGCGAGTACGGCGTCGACGGAATGTATGTCGGCGTGCCGATCGTCATCGGAGCGGCGGGCGTGGAGCGCGTCCTCGAAGTCACCTTCAACGACGACGAGAAGGCGATGTTCGAGAAGTCGGTCGGCGCCGTGAAGGGGCTGATCGAGGCGTGCAAGGGCATCAATCCGGCGCTGGCGTGAGCTGAAGCATCATTCCGGAGCGCTCGCAGAGCGAACCCGGAATCCAGGACCGCTGCGGCGGCAGACTGGATCGCAACCTGTGTTTCTGGATCCCGGGTTCCGCTGCGCGGCCCCGGGATGACGGCGAGGGTCCTCCATGAACATCCACGAATATCAGGCCAAGGCGGTGCTCAAGGAATTCGGCCTGCCCGTCTCGCGTGGCGTGCCGATCTTCAAGCCCGAGGAGGCCGAGGCCGCCGCGAAGGAACTCGGCGGCCCGGTCTGGGTGGTGAAGTCGCAGATCCACGCGGGCGGGCGCGGCAAGGGCACCTTCAAGGGAGCGCCCGAGGGTGCCAAGGGCGGCGTGCGCGTCACGAAGTCGATCGACGAGGTCAAGCAGTTCGCCGGCGAGATGCTCGGCCAGACGCTGGTGACGATCCAGACGGGCGCGGCCGGCAAGCAGGTCAACCGCCTCTACATCGAGGAAGGCGCGCAGATCGCCGAGGAGTTCTACCTCTCGATGCTCGTCGACCGCGAGACCGGGCAGATCGCCTTCGTCGTCTCCACCGAGGGCGGCATGGATATCGAGCAGGTCGCCCACGACACGCCGGAGAAGATCATCACCTTCTCGGTCGACCCGGCGACCGGCGTCATGCCCCATCACGGCCGCGCCGTCGCGAAGGCCCTGGGGCTCACCGGCCCGCAGGCGAAGGAGGCGGAGGCGCTGACGGCGAAGCTCTACCAGGCCTTCACGGCCAAGGACATGAGCATGCTGGAGATCAACCCGCTCGTGCTCACGGGCGACGGCCATCTCAAGTGCCTGGACGCCAAGATCTCCTTCGATTCGAACGCCCTCTACCGGCACCCCGACATCGTGGCCCTGCGCGACGAGACCGAGGAGGACGAGAAGGAGATCGAGGCCTCGAAGTTCGACCTCGCCTATATCGCGCTCGACGGCACGATCGGCTGCATGGTCAACGGCGCGGGGCTGGCCATGGCCACCCTCGACATCATCAAGCTCTACGGCGAGGAGCCGGCGAACTTCCTCGACGTCGGCGGCGGCGCCTCCGAGGAGAAGGTCACGGCGGCCTTCAAGATCATCACCGCCGACCCGCAGGTGAAGGGCATCCTCGTCAACATCTTCGGCGGGATCATGAAGTGCGACGTCATCGCTCGCGGCGTCATCGCGGCTGTGAAGGCGGTCGGCCTTCAGGTGCCGCTCGTGGTGCGCCTAGAGGGCACCAATGTCGAGCAGGGCAAGGAGATCATCCGCAATTCCGGGCTCAACGTGATCCCGGCGGACGACCTGGATGATGCCGCGCAGAAGATCGTCGCCGCCGTGAAGAAGGGCTGAGAGACCACCGATGTCCATCCTGATCGACGCGAACACCAAGGTCATCTGCCAGGGCTTCACCGGCAAGAACGGGACCTTCCATTCCGAGCAGGCGATCGCCTACGGCACGCGCATGGTCGGCGGCACCTCACCGGGCAAGGGCGGGGCGATCCATCTCGGCCTGCCCGTCTTCGACACGGTGGCCGAGGCCCGCGAGGCCACGGGGGCCGATGCCTCTGTCGTCTACGTGCCGCCGCCGGGCGCGGCGGACGCGATCTGCGAGGCGATCCAAGCCGAGATCCCGCTCATCGTCTGCATCACGGAGGGCATTCCGGTGCTCGACATGGTGCGGGTCAAGCGCGCGCTCGAAGGCTCGAAGTCGCGCCTCGTCGGGCCGAACTGCCCCGGCATCGTCACGGCCGGCGAGTGCAAGATCGGCATCATGCCGGCCAACATCTTCAAGCGCGGCTCGGTGGGCATCGTCTCGCGCTCCGGCACGCTGACCTACGAGGCCGTGTTCCAGACCTCGAATGCGGGCTTGGGCCAGACGACCGCCGTCGGCATCGGCGGCGACCCGGTGAAGGGCACCGAGTTCATCGCCATGCTCGAACTGTTCCTCGCCGACCCCAAGACCGAGTCGATCGTGATGATCGGCGAGATCGGCGGATCGGCAGAAGAGGAGGCCGCGCAGTTCATCGCCGACGAGGCCAAGCGCGGCCGCAAGAAGCCGATGGTCGGCTTCATCGCGGGCCGCACCGCGCCGCCCGGCCGCCGCATGGGCCATGCCGGCGCCATCATCTCCGGCGGGAAGGGCGGAGCCGAGGACAAGATCGCGGCGATGGAGGCGGCGGGCATCCGGGTTTCGCCCTCGCCGGCCCGCCTCGGCTCGACCCTCGTCGAGGTACTGCGGGGCTGAAGCGCAGGCCAGCCTTGCGGCGAGCGGGGGTCCGCGGACCCCATATGGGTGGAAGGGGTGCGGCGGGTCCGCATCCGAGAGGGAACATCCGGACCGGGGCCGAACCGCCGGTCAGGACACGGCACGGCCTCTGAGGCCGGTGCCCCAAGCGGCAGGATGAGCGGACATGGCACGGCAGGACGCGAACGCGGCGCTTCTCGAAACCTCGTTCCTCTACGGCGGCAACGCCGCCTATATCGAGGAGCTGCAGGCGGCCTATGCCCGCGACCCGATCTCGGTCGACCCGGAATGGCAGAGCTTCTTCCGCTCCCTGGAGGAGGAGAGCGGGCTTCCTGAGAAGAACGCGGCCGGCGCTTCCTGGCAGAAGCCGAACTGGCCTGTTCCGCTGAACGGCGAGATCGTCTCGGCGCTGGACGGTAACTGGGGCGCCCTGGAAAAGGCCGTCGGCGAGAAGATCCGTGCCAAGTCGGAGGCCGCCGCCAAGGCACCCAATGGTGCCGCCGCGCCCGCGGCGACGGGGGTGTCCGTCGAGCAGGCCACGAAGGATTCCGTTCGCGCCATCATGCTGATCCGCGCCTACCGGATGCGCGGCCACCTGCACGCCAAGCTCGATCCGCTGGGCCTCGCCCCGCGCGGCGACCACGAGGAGCTGCATCCCCAGCATTACGGCTTCGAGGAGCGAGATTGGGACCGCCCGATCTTCCTCGACAACGTGCTCGGCCTTGAATTCTCGACCATCCGCGAGATCGTCGAGATCTTGGAGCGGACCTACTGCCAGACGCTCGGCGTCGAGTTCATGCACATCTCGAACCCCGAGGAGAAGGCCTGGATCCAGGAGCGCATCGAGGGCAAGGGCAAGGAGATCACCTTCACGCCGGAGGGCCGGCGCGCGATCCTGAACAAGCTCGTCGAGGCGGAAGGCTTCGAGAAGTTCCTCGACCTCAAATACACCGGCACCAAGCGCTTCGGCCTCGACGGCTCGGAATCGATGATCCCGGCGCTGGAGCAGATCATCAAGCGCGGCGGCGCGCTCGGCGTGAAGGAGATCGTGATCGGCATGGCCCATCGCGGCCGGCTGAACGTGCTCTCCAACGTGATGGCCAAGCCCTTCAGGGCCATCTTCAACGAGTTCAAGGGCGGTTCGGCCAACCCCGCCGAGGTCGAGGGCTCGGGCGACGTGAAGTACCATCTCGGTGCCTCGTCCGACCGCACCTTCGACGACAACAACGTCCACCTGTCGCTGACCGCGAATCCCTCCCACCTCGAGATCGTCGATCCCGTCGTCCTCGGAAAGGTCCGCGCCAAGCAGGACCAGCGCGCCAAGCCCAATGTCGAGCGCAGCAGCGTCCTGCCGCTCCTCATCCACGGCGATGCGGCCTTCGCCGGCCAGGGCGTCGTCGCCGAGTGCTTCGGCCTGTCGGGGCTGAAGGGCCACCGCACCGGCGGCTCGATCCACTTCATCATCAACAACCAGATCGGCTTCACCACCGATCCGCGCTTCTCGCGCTCCTCGCCCTATCCGTCGGACGTCGCCAAGATGGTCGAGGCGCCGATCCTCCACTGCAACGGCGACGATCCGGAGGCCGTGACCTTCGCCGCCAAGATCGCCACCGAGTACCGGCAGAAATTCGGCAAGCCCGTCGTCATCGACATGCTCTGCTACCGCCGCTTCGGACACAACGAGGGCGACGAGCCGGCCTTCACCCAGCCGAAGATGTACCAGCGCATCCGCAAGCATCCGAGCGCGCTGGAGACCTACGGCAAGCGGCTGGTGGCCGAGGGCGTGCTGAGCGAGGAGCAGCTTGCCGAGCGCAAGGCGGTGTTCCGGGCCATGCTCGACAGCGAGCTCGAGGTGGCCAGCAACTACAAGGCCAACAAGGCCGACTGGCTCGACGGGCGCTGGGCCGGGTTCAAGGCGGTGCGGGAGGATGTCGACGATCCCCGCCGCGGCCGCACCGGCGTGCCCGCGGAGATCCTCCGCGAGATCGCGCAGAAGATCACGACGCCGCCGCCGGGCTTCCACCTGCACCGGACCATCCAGCGCTTCTTCGACAACCGCGCCAAGGCGGTGGAGACGGGCCAGGGCATCGACTGGGCGACCGCGGAGGCCCTGGCCTTCGGCTCGCTCCTGATCGAGGGCCACCGCGTGCGCCTCTCGGGCCAGGATGTGGAGCGCGGCACCTTCTCGCAGCGCCACGCCGTGGTGATCGATCAGGAGAACGAGCAGCGCTACACCTCGCTGAACTCCATCCGCGAGGGACAGGCCAACCTCGAGGTCATCAACTCGATGCTCTCGGAGGAGGCCGTGCTCGGCTTCGAGTACGGCTACTCGCTCGCCGAGCCGAACGCGCTGGTGCTCTGGGAGGCCCAGTTCGGCGACTTCGCCAACGGCGCCCAGGTCGTCATCGACCAGTTCATCTCCTCCGGCGAGCGCAAGTGGCTGCGCATGTCGGGGCTGACGCTCCTGCTGCCCCACGGCTACGAGGGCCAGGGGCCGGAGCATTCCTCCGCCCGCCTGGAGCGCTTCCTGCAGATGTGCGCCGAGGACAACATGCAGGTCGCCAACTGCACGACGCCCTCGAACTACTTCCACATCCTGCGCCGGCAGCTCAACCGCGAGTTCCGCAAGCCGCTCGTGCTGATGACCCCGAAGTCGCTGCTGCGCCACAAGCGGGCGGTGTCGAGCCTCGACATGATGACGGAAGGCTCGAGCTTCCACCGGGTGCTGTGGGACGACGCGCAGCACGAGGCGGACGGCGTCAAGCTCGTCAAGGACGACAAGATCCGCCGCGTCGTGCTCTGCTCGGGCAAGGTCTATTACGACCTCTTCGAAGAGCGCGAGAAGCGCGGCGTCAACGACGTCTACCTCCTGCGCGTCGAGCAGCTCTATCCCTTCCCGCTCAAGGCGCTCGCCACCGAGATGGCCCGGTTCCGCAACGCCGAGGTGGTCTGGTGCCAGGAGGAGCCCAAGAACATGGGCCCCTGGGCCTTCGTCGACCCCTATCTCGAATGGGTGCTCGGCCAGGCCGGCTCGGCGGTGAAGCGCGCCCGCTACGTCGGGCGGCCGGCCTCGGCCTCGACCGCGGTCGGGCTGCTCTCGAAGCACCAGGCCCAGCTCCAGGCCTTCCTCAACGAGGCCCTCGCGGTCTGATCCCGGACCCTCACCCCACCTGAGGGCGCCGCGAGCCGGTGCCCTTGAACCTCTCGGCGGACACGATCATGGCAACCGACATCCTCGTCCCCACACTCGGCGAATCCGTCAGCGAAGCCACCATCGGCCGCTGGTTCAAGAAGCCGGGCGACGTGGTCGCGGCCGACGAGCCGCTGGTCGAGCTCGAGACCGACAAGGTCACGCTGGAGGTCAACGCACCGGCTGCCGGCGAGCTCGGCGAGATCCTCGTCAAGGACGGCGAGACGGTGGAGCCCGGTGCGCTGCTCGGTTCGATCGTCGAGGCCGGGGCGGGGGGAAACAAGGCGCCGGACAGGAAGCCGGAGGCCAAATCCGAGGCGAAGCCCGCGCCCAAGGCCGCCGACACCCAGGCTCAGACCCGCAGCGAGGCCGAGCCGCCCAAGGAATCCTCTGCCGCCTACGGCAACCACGGCGACGCCGCCCCGCCCGCCTCGCGCCCGTCGGGCGACAACGGCCCGGCCGTCGCCAAGATCGCCCGGGAGACCGGCATCGATCCGGCCGGTCTCAACGGCAGCGGCAAGGATGGCCGCGTCACCAAGGGCGACATGCTCGATGCCGCCGCCAGGGGTGCCCCCGCACCGGCTCCGGCGAAGGAGGCGCGTCAGTCCCCGCCGCGTGCCCCCTCCAAGCCCGACGACGCGGCGCGCGAAGAGCGCGTGAAGATGACGAAGCTGCGCCAGACCATCGCGCGCCGCCTCAAGGACGCCCAGGACACGGCGGCGATGCTGACGACGTTCAACGACGTCGACATGTCGGCCGTCATGTCCCTGCGCAGCCAGTACAAGGACATCTTCGAGAAGAAGCACGGCACGAAGCTCGGCTTCATGGGCTTCTTCACCAAGGCGGTGATCGGCGCGCTCAAGGACGTGCCGGCGGTCAACGCCGAGATCGACGGGGGAGACCTCGTCTACAAGAACTACTACCACATCGGCATCGCGGTCGGGACCGATAAGGGCCTCGTCGTGCCGGTGGTGCGCGACGCGGACAACCTGTCGATCGCCGGCATCGAGAAGACGATCACCGGGTTCGGGAAGAAGGCCCGCGAAGGCAAGCTCTCCATCGAGGAGATGCAGGGCGGCACCTTCACGATCACGAACGGCGGCATCTACGGCTCGCTGATGTCGACGCCGATCCTCAACGCCCCGCAATCAGGCATCCTGGGCATGCACCGGATCGAGGAACGACCCGTCGTGCGCGCGGGGAAGATCGAGGCCCGGCCGATGATGTACCTGGCGCTCTCCTACGACCACCGCATCGTCGACGGGAAAGAGGCCGTGACCTTCCTCGTGCGGGTCAAGGAAGCGCTGGAAGACCCGGCGCGGCTCGTGCTGGACCTCTGAACACCCGGCAGCCGCCGTCCGCCGGCCGCCTGAGCGCGGCCGGACGCTCCCGTGTGCCTGATCTCGATGGTGGGACCTGACCCGCCGAACCTACAAGCGAGTCGCAACCTCATGTCCTACGATCTCGTCGTCATCGGCACCGGCCCCGGCGGCTACGTCTGCGCCATCCGGGCCGCGCAACTCGGGCTCAAGACGGCGGTGGTCGAGAAGCGGGCGGCGCATGGCGGCACCTGCCTCAATGTCGGCTGCATCCCCTCGAAGGCGCTGCTCCACGCCTCGGAAGCCTTCGAGGACGCGAGCAAGCACTTCGCCGATCTCGGGATCGACGTCGGCACGCCGAAGCTCGACCTCAAGAAGATGATGACGTTCAAGCAGGACGGGGTCGACGGCAACACCAAGGGCGTCGAGTTCCTGCTCAAGAAGAACGGCATCGACGCCTATCGCGGCACCGGGCGCCTGGCCGGAGCCGGCCGGGTCGAGGTGCTTTCGGAGGACGGCGCCAACCAGATGCTGGAGACCAAGAACGTCGTCATCGCCACCGGCTCCGACGTGACGCGCCTGCCGGGCGTGACGATCGACGAGCGGATCGTGGTCTCCTCGACCGGCGCCCTCGAACTCGAGACGGTGCCGGGCAAGCTCCTCATCATCGGGGCGGGCGTGATCGGGCTCGAACTCGGCTCGGTCTGGCGGCGGCTGGGCTCGGAGGTCACCGTGGTCGAGTATCTCGACCGCATCCTCCCGGGCATGGACGGCGAGGTCGGCAAGCAGTTCCAGCGCATCCTCGGCAAGCAGGGCATCAGCTTCAAGCTGTCCTCGAAGGTGACCGGCGTCGAGGTCAAGGACGGGTCGGCCAGTGTCACCGTGGAGCCTGCCGCCGGCGGCGAGGCGGAGGTTCTGCAGGCCGACGTCGTGCTCGTGGCGATCGGGCGCGTGCCCTACACGGAGGGGCTCGGCCTCGAGACCGTCGGCGTGCAGGTCGACAACAAGGGCCGCATCCAGACCGACAGCCACTACGCCACGAACGTCACCGGCATCTACGCGATCGGCGACGTCATCGCCGGGCCGATGCTCGCCCACAAGGCCGAGGACGAGGGCGTGGCGGTGGCCGAGCTGCTGGCGGGCCAGGCGGGCCACGTCAATTACGGCGTCATCCCGAACGTGGTCTACACCTTCCCGGAGGTCGCCTCGGTGGGCAAGACCGAGGAGGAGCTGAAGAAGGACGGCATCGCCTACAATGCGGGGAAATTTCCCTTCACCGCGAACGGCCGCGCCAAGGTCAACCACACCACCGACGGCTTCGTGAAGATCCTCGCCGACGCCAAGAGCGACCGGGTGCTCGGCGTCCACATCGTGGGCGCGGATGCGGGCAACCTGATCGCTGAGGTCGCGGTCGCCATGGAGTTCGGCGCCAGCGCCGAGGACGTGGCGCGGACCTGCCACGCGCACCCGACGCTGACCGAGGCGGTGAAGGAGGCGGCGCTCGCCGTCGGCAAGCGCGCCATCCACATCTAAGGGCTTGATTGAAAACCCGACTGGGCCGGATTCGTTGAGTGCGGTCACGATCGCGAAACGCAACCCTCCGCGAGTCGCGACCAAAACGGCGCACGCCGCGTTAGATGGTCGGAGGACGACCGCCTTCAGGCTGAAGCCGGCGCCGCTTCCGGAGGAACTGCCTTGCAAAAGAACATCATCATGGCCGCGGGCCTGCTTGCCGCCAGCCTGTTCCTCGCGCCCGCGCCCGCCTCGGCCCTGCCGGTCGGCGTCGCGGCCGTGCCGGAGGCGGCCAGCGCGGTCGAGCAGGTCCAGTACGGCTACGGCCGCGGCTACGGACGGCGTGGCTACGGCTATGGCGGTCGCAGCTATGGCCGGGGCTACGGCGGCGGTCCGCGCTACGGCGGCCGCGGCTACGGCTATGGTCGGGGCTACGGTCGCGTCGGACCCGGCAACGCACTCAGCGGCGGCATCGGCATCGTTCGCGGTCCCGGCTACTATCGCTGAGGACGACCGGCGCTTGCACCTGGCATGAGTCGCGTCGGTCAGCGGTATCGCTCGCAGCGATGCCGCTGAACGACGGCATCAACAAGCCCACCGCGCACCGGTCGCGTTGGGCACCCATCGGCAGGCCGCTACATCAGGCGGCAGTCGGCTTCGCACTCGCTTCCGGTCGGGTGGGGTTTCGGGCGGCGCGCGGGTGCGCGGCGTCGAAGGCGCTCATCAGGCGGGCCGCGTCGACTCGGGTGTAGAGTTGCGTCGTCGAGAGCGAGGCGTGTCCCAGCAGCTCTTGGATCGCGCGCAGCTCGCCCTGGCGGGCGAGGAGATGCGTCGCGAAGGAATGGCGCAGCGCATGCGGTGTTGCGGAATCCGATAGCCCCAGCGCTCCGCGGATCGATGCCACTGCGTACTGAATGATCCGCGGCGACAGCGCTCCGCCCTTCGCGCCGACGAAGAGCGGCCCTTCGGGTGGTAGCGGGTGGGGGCAGGCGTCGAGATAGGCCTCGATCGCGTCCGCCACGACGGGCAGCACCGGGACCATGCGGGTCTTGCCGCCCTTGCCCGTGACGGTGACGGAATCCGTGCCCCTGAGCGGGGCATCCATCCGCGCGAGGCCGAGCGCCTCCGAGATGCGCAAGCCCGAGCCGTAGAGCAGGGCGAGCACCGCGGCGTCGCGGGCGAGCACCCAGGGCGCACGATCCTCGCCGGCGCGCAGATCGGCATCCGTCATCGCCCGCGCGGCCGAAATCGGGATCGGGCGCGGCAGCTGGCGCTCGACCTTCGGTGAGCGCACGGCGCCGAGAGCAGCCACCGTGCCGTGGCCCTCGCGTTCGAGGTGGCGCGCGAAGGACCGGATTCCCGCCAATGCCCGCATCAGGGAACGCCCGCCGATCCCCTCCGCCCGCCGAGCGGCCATGAAGCCTCGCAGGTCGCGGGGCTTCAGGGCGATAAGGCTCGGGATCGTGGGCGTGCCCGCCCGCCCGGCGCGGTCATCCAGGAATTGGCGCAGGTCGCGGCCATAGGCCTTGACGGTGTTCGCCGCCATCCGCCGCTCCCGGATCAAGCCGTCCTGCCAGGCAAGGATGGCGGCCTGAAGCGACGCGTCCGCCGGCCAGGCGGGCGCCAGCCCGCGACCGTCGTCCGGATGGGGCGGGGTCGTCTCGAACATCGCGGTTCCTGAACCACTCGGGACCGCGATCGAAGCAGATCAAGGTTGACGGCGGGTTGCATTCGCGCCGATCGCCGTCCCCTCCGATTCTGCCTCGGGCGGATCGGCGAGCAGCACTGCGGCAGGTCGTCACCGTAATCGAAGGACATGGCCTGCCGGCAAGAGCGATGAGACAGCAAAGCTTGCAATACAGTCCGAGTAGACCGTTCTGAATTGCAGCCGCTAAGCTTTGATCAAGGGAACCGAAGCAACGGCCGATCATTGCCCGGTCACAGCAGCGATCCGGCGTGACCGTCGGAAGCGCTACGCTGCATCCATCCCAGACGCGCGGACGCGAGCCGAACGACTCATGCGCCGATACGCATGACCTCCGGTTTCCGCCGCCACGGAGCAGGACATCATGGCCGACGACATCCGTTCGATTTACGCCACGGCACTCAAGAACGCCCACGCCGTGGAGCTTCAGGCGCTCCAGATCATGGAGCGGCAGGTCGAGCGCCTGGAGCGCTATCCTGAGATGGAGACGATCCTGCGTCGTCACATCGACGAGACGCACCAGCAGCGCGACCGGCTCGAGGAGGCGCTCAATGCCATCGCCGAGAGCCCGTCGGCCCTCAAGGAGGGCGTGATGGGCTTCATGGGCAACATGGCGGCGCTGGCCCACGCCCCGGCCCAGGACGAGATCCTGAAGAACAGCTTCGCCAACCACGCCTTCGAGAACTACGAGATCGCGATCTACACCTCGCTTCTCACCATCACCGAGGCCGCCGGGCAGACGCGCTTCGTCTCGGCCTTCGAGACTTCCCTGAAGGAGGAGCAGAACACGGCTCGCCAGATCCTGGAGATCGTGGGTCCGACGACGCAGCGCTACCTCCAGCTCACCACCAGCGGCGCCAAGGCCGATCGCTAACCGGACACGGCGGGGCGGGGAGCACGCTCCCCGCCCGTCCCCCATACAACCCGCATTTCCCTGAAGGAGTGAGTTCTTGCAGGCATCGCACAAGCCCCTGGCAGAGCAGGTCATCGTCATCACCGGCGCATCGAGCGGCATCGGGCTCGCCTCTGCCAAGCGCGCCGCCGCGCACGGGGCGGCCGTCGTCCTGGCCGCACGCAACGGCGAAGCGCTCGCCGCGATCGAGGCCGAGATCACGGCCGAGGGGGGCCGGGCGCTGCATGTCGCGGCCGACGTCAGGCATCGCGAGGAGGTTCAGCGCATCGCCGATGCCGCGATCGCCCGTTTCGGGCGCATCGATACCTGGGTGAACGATGCCGGCCTCTCGATCTTCGGGCGCCTGCAGGAGGTCAGCGACGCCGATCACGACAGGATGTTCCAGACGAACTTCTGGGGCGTGGTCTACGGCTCGCTCGTCGCCGTGCCACACCTGAAGCGCAGCGGCGGCGTGCTGATCAATCTCGGCAGCGTGGCCTCCGACATCGCCTTCCCGCTTCAGGGCATGTACTGCGCCAGCAAGCACGCCATCAAAGGCTTCACGGATTCCCTGCGCATCGAGCTGGAGGAGGAGGGCGCGCCGGTCTCGGTCACCCTGATCAAGCCGGCCGCGATCAACACGCCCTTCCCGCAGAACGCGCGCAACTACCTCGACCACGAGCCGAAGCTGCCGCCGCCGATCTACGATCCCGAGGAGGTGGCGCTGGCCATCCTGCACGCCGCCGAGCGTCCGCAACGCGACATCTATGTCGGCGGGGGCGGCCGCGCGATGAGCGCCTTCCAGGCCATCGCCCCGCGGACCTTCGACCGGATCGGCCGCACCATGGTCGGCCAGCAGATGCGCGGCGAGCGCCCGCGCAATCCCGCCGGCGCCCTGCATTCGGCGGGCAACGACGGTCGCATTCGCGGCGACCATCCGGGCTACGTGATGCGGCGCAGCTTCTACACGCGGGCGGCGCTCCATCCGGCGGCGACGGGGCTGCTCCTCACGGCGGGCGTCGCCGCGGCCGCGGCCTTGGTGCGCGGCAGCGGCCGGCGCTGAACCGCGCTTACGCCCTCAGCCTCCCGATGCGGTCGAGAGGCCGGCGAGCATCGCGAGGCCGAGAACCAGCACGAAGGCGCCCGCCAGCACCTCGAGGCCGCTGACGGCAAGGGCTCCGGCTCCGCCGCGTCCGCCGGCGAGGTGTAGGGCAAATCCCTTCGCGAAGACGGCGAGCGTCGCGAGCGCGGCGGTCGTGAGGGCCGTGCCGAGCGCCATGGCGAGCACCGCCACGATGCCGGCAGCGGGAATGTTCTGGGAGAGCGCCAGGACGAGGAGCAGCACGGCTCCGGCGCAGGGTCGTGAGCCCGCAGCGACGATGATGGCCGCATGCTCGCGCCAGGTCCGCAGGCGCTCGAGGCGCGAGACATCGTCGAGATGGGCATGCCTGCAACCCGGCGCGCAGGCGGAGGCGGGCGCACCGCCGATAAGCCCGGCGAGGCGCCCGGCCTTTCGCCACGTCATGACAAGGCCCAGGACCGCGACCAGGGCGAAACTGACGGTCTCGATCAGGCTGCCGGCCCGAGTCATCGCGGCTGCCGTGGCACCGAGCATCAGCGTGCCGATGCCGACGATGGTGATCGCCACGAAGGCTTGCAGGAGCGCGGCGGCGAGGCTGAGGCCGATGCCGCGTGCCAGCACGCGTTCGCCGGCGACGATGTAGGCCGCGATCACGGCCTTGCCGTGGCCGGGCCCGGCCGCGTGGAGAACGCCGTAGCTGAAGCCGAGCAGCAGCATCGGCCCCCAGCCTCCGCCGTCCCGGATCAGGCCGATGGCCCCCTGAAGGCTGCGCGAGAAACTCGACTGCATCGCGAGCAGCCAGCCGCCGAGACCCGTCGCCGCCGGCAGAGCCTCGCGGAAGCCGATGCCGAAGGGCGAGCGGGGCGGGGGCGCGGCCGTCGGACCGATCAGCAGGGACAGCAGCGTCAGGGCCAGGGCGGCCAGAGCCGCCGCCGCGACGAGGATCGCGAGCCGCAGCGCGAGACGGTTGGGATGGGAGGCGGTGCCGGCGAGGAGGGTCGCGCTCACGGACAGGCCACGAGAATCCGGTTGGCGAATTGGATGCCGTAGGTGGAGGCCGTGGTCAGGGCCTCGAAGAAGGCCTCCGACATGCCCGGCTTGGCCGCTGCGGCCGCCGGCTCGGGCGTCTTCGGCCGGGTCACGGTGGCGGCGCAGCCGGCCGGCGCGCCCGTGAGGCGGGCGGCGTCGGCGGCCTCCGAGAGGCTGAAGGAGATCAAGTAGGTCGGATCGTAGATCTCCAGCGCCGCCACGCCGCGGCCCTGCAAAGCCGGGACCTTCAGCGGGAGCAGGAAGCTCAAGGTGAGCTTGTCCCCCTCCATCGCCATGCGCGGCTCGGTCGGGTCGGCGAAGGCTTGCTCCTTGCCCGCGACTTTGAGCTTCGTGAAGTAGGCGAACTCGGCGAGGTTGGCCGTGTTCTCGGCGGCCGAGCCGGCGAGTTCGTCCGGAGTCAGCCGCCCGTCGCCGTTCTTGTCGAGCCCCTGCGTCAAGAAAGCGGAATAGGAGGCGTCGAAGGTCCAGGCATGGCGGATCCCGGTCACACGTCCGCCCTCGCCGTAGGCGATCTCGGCCTTCGAGGTGATCCAGACATGGGGATGGGCCAGCGCCGGGCCGGCGAGGAAGGCGCCCGCGATGAGTGCGGCGAGACCTTGGAGGAGCGGAGCGTTGCCCATGATCGTGCTTCCGACGCTCGCGATTCAGGGTGAAGGAATCGTAAACGAGGCGCCGGTCGCCGTTTGGAATGCTGCCCGCCGCACGCCCTCCTCCTCGCGCCCGAGTAGGGCCAAAGCGAGGCGCCCCGACGTGAAAGGGCCCGCCCAGGGAGATCCCCTGGGCAGGCCCGGGCTGTCCGTCAGTGCGGTTCAGTAGGCGGCGTCGGCCGCGGCGATCTCGACCCGGTCACCACGGCGCGAGAAGGCGACGGTCGCCTCGCGTCCATCGCTGCCGAGCGTGCCCGGAACCGAGAGGTGCACAGTCTGGTCCGGGTTCAGGGTGGTGACGAGGCGGATCACCTGGGGCTGCTCGGCCCCGGTGTTGACGGCCGCCAGGGTCGCCACGACGCGGTAACCGCCGTTCTCGACCGTGTAATAGGCCGAGCCGCGGAAATTGCCGAGGTCGACGCTGCTCTGACGGGAAGGCCGCAGCTCGGCCGCGAAGGGAGAGGTGGTCCAGCCGACGAGGAGACTGGTGGAGAGAAGGGCAATGGAGAGCGTGCGCATGGGGTCGTGTCCTGTGCGATTACTGTCCGCCGGGAGTGCCCGTACGGAAAGCCGGTTGCACCGGGAGACCGCAAGATGCCCCTCCAATGGTGCGTTGCAAAGTTATGTTCTTCGCAACGCACAAATGCGCTGAGCGCATGAGTAAGGTAATAAATCGTAGTTTTATGCTCTGAGGGCAGATCGAGCGCGGCCTTACGGACCGCGTTTCGGTAACGCGCGGTGACCGTTCAGTCCCGGCGCACGAGCGCGGCCACTTCCGCTTCCTCCGCCGGGGACAGCGCCTGCTGCCCTGCCGAGGGCTGCCTCCGCGCAAGCCTCCAGATTCCGAACCCGCCGAGCAGCAGCGCCGCGAGGGGCGTCAGCCACAGCAGCAGGGTGTGCAGCGCCAGAACCGGCCGGAGCAGCACGTATTCACCGTAGCGGCCGACCACGTAGTCAAGGACCTGGCGATCGTCGTCCCCGGCCTTGAGCCGTTCGCGGACGATGAGGCGCAGGTCGCGGGCGAGCGGCGCGTCGGAATCGTCGATCGACTGGTTCTGGCAGACGAGGCAGCGCAGGCCCGCGGAGATGTCTCGGGCGCGGGTCTCGAGCCTCGCATCCGGCAGGATCTCGTCCGGCTGCACGGCCCCGGCGGCGGCGCCGAGGGCGAGGAGGAGAGCGAGCGCCGCGGGGCCAAGCGTGCGGTTCATTCGGCGGGCACCGCGTTGGGGAGCGGCTTCGCCTTGGCGCGCTTCGGCGCGCCGACGCGCATGCGCCGATCGGTCAGCGAGACGAAGCCGCCGATCGCCATGACGAGGCAGCCGATCCAGATCAGCAGCACGAGGGGCTTGTAGTAGAGCCGCAGGCCGATCGAACCGTCGGGCATCACCTCGCCGAGACTGGCATAGACCTGGCTCACGCCGAGGGTGAGCAGGCCGGACTCGGTCACCGTCATCTTCCGGCTCGGGTAGAAGCGCTTGCCCGTCTCGGTCGTGCCGACGACGTCGCCGGCCTTGTTCCGAATGGTGAGGAAGGCGGTGGTCTCCGCGTAGTTCTCGCCTTGGCGCGGGCCGACCCGTTCCAGCGTCGCGACGTAGGGGCCCGAGGCGAGGGTCTCGCCGGGCTTCACGTTGCTCAGGCCCTCCGTCGCCCAGCCCTGGGCGGCGATGCCGAGCACGAGGATCCCGACGCCGGCATGGGCCAGAGCCGTGCCCCAGGCCGAGCGCGGCATGCCCGCGGCACGGCGCGCGACGTCCCGGATCGTCCGCGCTCGGTTTCCGCCGTAGCCGCGCGCCCGGGAGATGATCTCCATCGCAGCGCCGAGGATGAGGTAGGCGCCCAGCCCGATGCCGACGGGCGCCAGCACCGGCCCGCCCCAGGTCAGAGCCAGCACCGCGAGTCCGATCGCGAGGGCAAGGCCCAGCGCCGCAAACAGGCGCTGGCTCGCCGCGTGGACGTCGCCGCGCTTCCAGGCCAGCGTCTGGCCGAAGGGCACGATCAGGAGAAGCGGAATCGCGATGGGCACGAAGGTCGCGTTGAAGAAGGGCGGCCCGACCGAGATCTTCTCGCTGGTCAGCATCTCCAGGAAGAGCGGGTAGAGCGTGCCGACGAACACCGTCGTGCAGCCGGCGGCGAGGAACAGGTTGTTCATCACCAGCGCGCCCTCGCGCGAGATCGGCGCGAACAGCCCGCCCTGGCGCAGCATCGGCGCCCGCCAGGCGAACAGAGCCAGCGAGCCGCCGATGAAGAGGATCAGGATTGCGAGGATGAAGACGCCTCGGGTCGGATCGGTGGCGAAGGTGTGGACCGAGGTCAGTACGCCCGAACGCACGATGAAGGTGCCGAGCAGCGAGAGCGAGAAGGTGAGGATGGCGAGCAGGACCGTCCAGACCTTGAGCGCGTCGCGCTTCTCCATCACGACGGTCGAGTGCAGCAGCGCGGTGCCCGCGAGCCAGGGCATGAGCGAGGCGTTCTCGACCGGGTCCCAGAACCACCAGCCGCCCCAGCCGAGCTCGTAATAGGCCCAGTAGGACCCCATGGCGATGCCGAGCGTGAGAAAGCTCCAGGCGATCAGGGTCCAGGGGCGGACGGCCCGTGCCCAGACCGCGTCGATGCGCCCGTCGATGAGGGCGGCGATGGCGAAGGCGAAGGTGATCGAGAAGCCGACATAGCCGACGTACAGGAGCGGTGGGTGCACCGCGAGCCCGAAATCCTGCAGGAGTGGGTTGAGGTCGTTGCCCTCCATCGGGGCCGGGTTCGCCCGCGCGAAGGGGTTCGAGGTCGTGATCAGGAAGAGCACGAACACGAAGGTGACGAGGCCCTGCACGGCCAGCGTGTTGGCGCGCAGCACGGTGGGCACCGAATCGCGCGCCACCGCGACCAGGGCGCCGAACAGGGCGAGGATCAGGATCCAGAGGAGCATCGAGCCCTCGTGGTTCCCCCAGACACCGGAGAGCTTGTAGAGGAAGGGCTTGGTGGTGTGCGAGTTCTCGACCACGTTCTGGACCGAGAAGTCCGAGGTCGCGTGGGCGTAGGTGAGCGCCGCGAAGGCGAACAGCACACAGGCGAAGGCGCCGAGCGCGGCCGGCGTCGCCACGGCGCGCAGGGCGGTGTCGCCCGAGCGCATCGCCCAGACGGGCATGATCGCCTGGACGAGGGACAGGGCCAGCGCGAGCGCCAGGGCGAAATGACCGACCTCGATCAGCAAGGGCTGAAGTCCTTCCGGCGGGCGGGACGCATCATCGCTCGCTGCGTTGTCCAAGTGTCTTTTCGGAGGAAAGCGTCTTGTCGGAGGCGGCCGGTGCGCCGGCCTTGCCGCCGCCCTCCTGCCAGCGCCCCTGCGCCTTGAGGGCGTCGGCGACCTCGCGAGGCATATAGGACTCGTCGTGCTTGGCGAGCACCGTGTCGGCCCGGAACACACCGTCGCGGTCCAGCGTCCCCTCGGCGACGACGCCCTGGCCCTCGCGGAACAGGTCCGGGAGGAGCCCGCGGTAGTGGACCGCCACCGTGGCGGCCGTGTCGGTCACCGTGAAGTCCACGTTCTGATCGGGGCCGCGCTTGAGGCTTCCGTCCTGGACGAGGCCGCCGAGACGAAAGCGCGTGCCCGGCGCCACGACCTGCGCCGCAACCTCCGCAGGCGAGCGGAAGAACACGATCGATCCCCGCATCGCGGTGAGGATCAGGCCGAGCGCCAGCGCGAGCACGAGTCCGCAGGCGGCGATCAGGACCAGGCGTCGGCTCTTGCGCGTCACGCGGACTCCGTCCCCTTGCTCCGGCGTCGATGGTCGATGGATGAGCCTGAGAACCGAACCCTGACGCGTTCTAAGTTCTTTCTGGTGTCGGCCTCGCGCGGGAGCGGGTCAAGGCTTTCGACCGGGACCGATTGTCAGGGGGGGGCGCTTTTGGTGGTGCGTGCGGGCAGATCGAGCTCCCGGGCGAGACCCTCGAGATGCGCCAGCGCGCCGGCATCCGGCCCCAGCGCCAGCCGGGCCCGCTCCAGGGCCTCGCCCGCCTGCTTGCGCTCGCCGAGCACGGTGTAGGAGCGCACGAGCCGCTGCCACTCGTCGAGGGTGCCGCCCTTGGCCGCCAGGCGCCGGTCGAGGCCCAGCACCATGCCGCGGATGGCGGCGTCGCGCTCGGGCGCAGGCATCGCCTTGACGGCGGCCACGGCGGCGGCCTCCGGCTCGCCGGTTTCCGGCGCGGACGAAGCGGCGGCGCCCGGCCGCAGACCGATCTCCCTGGCGAGGTCTTCCAGGCGGCGCAGCCCGTCCGGATCCCGCGCAAGCGCCGTCCGTGCCCGGGTCAGGGCACCCTGCGCCTTCTCGCGGTCGCCGAGGACGCTCAGGGAACGGACCAGCCGCTGCCATTCCTCGGCGGTCCCACCCTTCTCCGCGAGGCGCTGGTCGAGGCTGTCGACCATGCCGCGGATCGCCGCGTCGCGCGCCTGCGGCGGCATCGCCTGGATCTCCGCCGCCGGCCCCGGCGGGCTCGCCGGCGCAGCGGGTTGGGCGGGCGCCGCTTCCCCCTTCAGGCGCGCCAGGTTCTCGCGCACGAGCGGCAGCCAGGGCGCATCGGGAGGACCCGCCTCCGCCATCGCGGAGAGCCGCGCGACAGCGTCGGGAATGTTGCCGTCGAGCTCGGCCGCGCGGGCGAGATAGAAGCGGGGCTTGGGCGCGCCCGGATCGAGGGCCACGGCCCGCTCGAAGACCTTCCGCGCGTCGGCGGCAATCGCGCCGTTCGCGGCGGCGACCAGGGCCTCGCCCCAATCGGCCAGGCGCTCCGGCGTCTCGCCCAGCAGGCGGGTCGCGGCCTCGAAGGCGTGGGCCGCCTCCTCGAAGCGCCCCATCCGCACGTAGACGGGGGCGAGCACCGACCAGCCGCGGCCGTCGCTCGGGTTGGTGGCGAGCCGCGCCTCGATCTGGCCGACGGCCTTGAGCAGCTCCTGCTCATCCGATTGCGCCGCCTGCCGCTCGCCCGGGGTCTGCGCCGGCAGGTGGGGCGAGCCGTAGATGCCGTAGGCGATCAGCGCCACGAGGGGGATCGTCGAAAGGGCGAAGGCGGAGGCCGCGCGACGCTGGCGGAGGGCCGGCTCGGCCATGCCGTCGCTCGCCACGGCCGGATTCTGGCGGCTTGCCCGCAGGAGGCGACGCGCGGCCTCGGTGCGCGCGGCCTCGGCCTCCGTCGGCGCGATCAAGCCGCGGCCGAGGTCGCGCTCGATCTCGCGCAGCTGGTCCTCGTAGAAGCCCGTCTCGGTGGCGAGCGTGCTGGCCTCAGGCGCCGTGGCCGCCGCAACCGGGTTGGCGCGCCGCGACATCGGCCAGAGCAGGGCGAACACCGCCGCTCCGGTCATCGCCGTTAATATGAACCAGATCGCCGTCATCGTACCCCGGACGCTAACAAACCCATGCTAAAGATGCGCGCCCGGCCGCACGACGCGCCCGGGCGGTGACACGGTGTCACGCGCGCCTCGCGCGGTCGGACATCCTTGGCGGCCAAAAGCTTAGCGGTCTTTGCCCGCGAGGCAATCCGCGCGATCGGTGTTCACCGCTGCGCGACGCCCGCCGGCGCGTCGCCGGGCACCTCGATCACCGCGCGCAGGCCGCCGAGCGCCGCCTCCTCGAGCCGGAACCGCCCCCGGTAGAGCGTGGCGAGGTCCGCGACGATCGAGAGCCCGAGCCCGGACCCGGGCTTCGTCTCGTCGAGGCGCCGGCCGCGGCCGAGCACGGCCGAGCGCGCCTCCGGCGGCAGGCCCGGCCCGTCGTCCTCCACGGCGACGAGGAGGTGCGGATAGGCGTCCTGGTCGACGGCCTCGGCGCGGATCGCGACGCGCCCATTCGCCCATTTCGAGGCGTTGTCGACGAGGTTGCCCACCATCTCCTCGAAGTCCTGGCGCTCGCCGCGGAAGCGCAGGCCCGCCGGCACGCTGACCTCGTAGGCAATGTCCTTGTCGCGGTAGATCTTGCCGAAGGTGCGGACCAGGCCGGCGAGCGCCGGCTCCACCTCCGTCGAGGTGCCGAGCGTGCCGGCCAGCGCCGCGGCCCGGGCCCGGTCGAGATGGTAGTTGACCTGGTCGCGCATCACCGCCGCCTGCTCGCGGATCTTCTCGGCGAGCTCGGGCGGCGCGTCGCCCGCGCCGACCTCGTTGACGATGATCGAGAGCGGCGTCTTCAGCGCGTGGGCGAGGTTGCCGACCTGGGTGCGGGCGCGCTCCAGGATCTCGCGGTTGGTCTCGATGAGCAGGTTCACCTCGCCGGCGAGCGGGGCGATGTCGCGCGGGTACTCGCCGCTGATCCTATCGGCCTCGCCCCGCCGGATCGCGCCGAGCGCCGAGCGCAGCTTCGTCAGGGGCGCCAGGCCGAACCGGATCTGCAGGAGGGTCGTCAGCGCCAGGAACAGGCCGAGCAGCCCGAAGGTCACCATCAGCGAGAAGCGGAAGCGGCCAACATCGTTCTCGATCTCGTCCGCCGGCCCGGCGACGCGGACCGTGTAGCGGCCCTCCTCGCCGAGATCGACGTCGCGCTCGATGATGCGCAAGGGCCGCTCGTCCTGGGCCCGCCCGTAGCCCTGCCGGATCTGGCCGATGCCGGCATTGGTGTCCGGGCGATTGGCGGGTTTGAGCGGCACGCCGACGAGGGAGCGCGAGGTGCGCAGGTCCCGCGGGCGCGCGTCGGGCCGGCCGATCTGCCAGTACCAGCCCGACAGCGGCAGGTCGAAGCGGGGATCGCTCAGGGTGAAGGAGCGGCTCTCCGGGTCGTTGGGCGAGATCAGGTCGGTGGCGAGATTGTTGGCGTAGACGAGGAGACGGCTGTCGAAGGCCCGCTCGGTGTTCTCGCGGTAGAGCGTCGTCAGGATCCAGGCGGCGATGAGCAGGATCGCGGAGCTCGCGATTAGCGCCGACACGGCAAGGCGCACCGCGACGGAGCGGCGCCGGAACGGGAGCCAGGCGGGGAAGGCGATCATTGAGATTTCGTTGTCATGCGTGTCCCAGCCCGGCGACCGAGCGATCGCGCTTCGTGGTGTAGATCCTGGGGGCAAACGATGTACATAGGCAGGGGGGAGGACGTTTCATGGCCCTGCATATCCGCGATCAGGAAACCGATCGCCTCGTACGCAAGCTCGCGGAACGCAAGCGCATCCCGCTGACGGAAGCCGTGAAGCTCGCCGTCGGCAACGAGCTGCGGCGCGAGGACGAGAAGCTCACCTTGTGGGAGCGGCTGAAGCCGATCCATGACCGGATCAATGCGCGGCCCGACACGGGGCTCAAGGCGGACAAGGCGTTCTACGACGAACTCAGTGGCGACGCGTGATGTTCGTCGACGCGTCGGCCCTCGTCGCGATCCTGATTCAGGAGCCGGAGGCCCAGGTCCTTGTCAATCGTCTCCAGAAGGGTTTCGCACCGATCACGTCCCCGATCGCCATCTACGAAGCGGTCGCCGCGGTGGCGCGACACAAGCAGGGCGGCCTCAAGGCCGCGCGGGCCGACGTTCAGATGCTGCTTGACGCCGTTCCGATCGAAGTCGTCGCGGTCACCTTGGCAGATGCAGATACGGCGCTCAAAGCCTTCGCGCGCTTCGGAAAGGGGCAAGGGCACCCGGCGCGTCTCAACATGGCCGATTGCTTTGCCTACGCGGCCGCCAAGAACCATCGCGTACCCCTGTTGTTCAAGGGCGATGACTTCTCCCGGACGGACATCGCCGTCGGACCGTGAGCAACCACCTCACACCCGCGGCGCGGGCTGGCTCGGGTCGACGAGGTAGCCCAGTCCCCGCACCGTCTGGATCAGGTCCACCGCGAGCTTCTTGCGCAGCCGGCCGACGAAGACTTCGATCGTGTTGGAATCCCGGTCGAAATCCTGGTCGTAGAGGTGCTCGGTCAGCTCGGCGCGGGAGACCACCCGGCCGGTATGATGCATCAGGTAGGAGAGCAGCCGGTACTCGTGGCTCGTCAGCTTGACCGGGTTGCCGTCGACGAAGACGCGGCCCGAGCGGGTGTCGAGCACGACGGGGCCGCAGGCGATCTGGCTCGTCGCGTGCCCGGCCGCCCGGCGCAGCAGCGCACGCACGCGGGCCATCAGCTCCTCCATGTGGAAGGGCTTGGTGACGTAATCGTCGGCGCCGGCGTCGAAGCCGTCGACCTTGTCCGACCAGCGGTCGCGGGCGGTCAGGATGATGACGGGGGTCTTGATCCCGGCCCGGCGCCACTTCTGCAACACGCTGACGCCGTCGGCCTTGGGCAGGCCCATGTCGAGGATGATGGCGTCGTAAGGCTCGTTCTCGCCGAGATACCCGCCTTCCTCGCCATCGAAGGCCTTGTCGGCGACGTAGCCGGCCTCCTCGAGCGCATTCACCACTTGCCGGTTGATGTCCCGGTCGTCCTCGACGACGAGCAGCCTCACCGCGCCGCACTCCTTGCTTGGGGGAACCTCATCGCCCGATCAGCTGACCGGTCGTGGCATCGACCATGACGTGTACGAACTGGCCGTCGCGGCGCAGGGCCGTGAGCAGATAGGCCAACCCCTCTTCGTGCCGGCAGAGCCGGGCACGCTGGATCTCGGCGCGGGGGATCACCTGGCGGGCCGCGCGGATCGCGGCCACGGGCTCGATGACCCGCTTGTCGGCCACGGCCTCGCGCAGGTCGGCGGGGCTGAGGCAGGATTCGGCGCGCGGCACGGCGAGGGCCGGCGCCGGGATCGCCCCGGTTCCCGCCGTCTCTTCCGCCAGCGTGCCGCCCGGCGCCGTCGCGAGGACGGCGGCCGTCAAGCCGACACACAGGAGGGCGAACAGGTAACGCATCGTTCTCCCACTCTCGGCCCCGGGCACTGAATGTGCCGTGAATGCACGGGGATGCAAGGCCGGTCGCCCCTCCGCCGTCGCGGCGCTCACGGGCGCGCGGCCTCGAACCGTTCGAGGGCGGTGCGCAGGGCGAGGCCGACGAGCATCTGGCTATCGATATGGTCGAGGGCCGCCTTCCGGAGCCGGGCCATCGAGCGGTCGAAGCGCTCCCGGGCCGAATGGAGGCGCAGCGTCGCCCGCCGGCTCCGGTTGCGGCGCAGGCCGGCGGCGGGAAGGAGGAGCAGGAGGCGTCTCATCGCGGGTTCCTCGTCGTCACGGGCGGCCCTGGTGCTGCACGTCGGAGAGCCGCCGCAGAATCTCCTCGAACTTGTCCCGCGCCCGCTCGTCGTTGCGGTCGACGCCCCGGGCGATCTCGCTCGCGAGCCGCGAGAGTTCTTCCAGCACCCGGGTGCGGCTCTCCAGCGCCGCGGCGACCGCCGCGTTGCTCTGGGAGGCGCGCTCCAAAGCCGTGGCGACGCTCCCGGTATCGTCGATCCGCGCTTCCTGGGCGCGCAGGGTCTCGCGGTGGAGGTGCAGGCAGGCGAGGCCGAGGAGCACGGCGACGATCCAGCCCGCGCCGCCATCCGAGAACAGGAGGCGGGCAGCCTCCAGCGCGATCCGTTCCAAGGCCGCCTCCCGCGGTCGCGTCAGGGCGAGGGCGGCGCCAGCGCCTGGAGCGCCGGCGCCAGGGTGTTGTCGGCATCGGCCGCCGCGTCGAGGGGCAGGGTGCGAAAGACCTTCTCGGCCAGTCCCCTCGGTCCGCCCGCCGCCCGGAGGAGCCAGGCGGGCGCCTGGTCCAGCGCCCGCTGGACCGCCCGCGCGATCACCGCCGAGCCCAGCGGGACGGTCAGCGTCCGCCCGTGCGCGGCCTGCGCGACGGCGTTCAAGGCGTAGTCGCTCACGTTGCGCACCAGCCGCTCGACGAGGGCGGTCGTGATGAGGAGGCGCAGGGGCCCGGCGATCCGGGCGACGGCGCCGGTGATCGCGGCGGCCGCAAGGGGCAGGAGCAGGGTCGCGGCCGCCTGGCTCGCGGCGACCAGGGTGTCGCCCCAGGGCACCACGACAGAGCCCGCATCGGCGGCGCACGCGGCGTGAGGCGCCAGGGCGAGGCTCGCGAGGAGCGCGGCGGCCAGGATCGTTGTCTGCGGCGGCGTGCGGTTCATGGCGGTCTCCATCGGATGAGGGTTGAGGCGCGGGCTCAGGAGCGCGAGCGGAGCGTCGCCCACAGCCGAGCCAGGAGGCCCCTGGCCCCAGCCGGGGGCGCCTCCGACGGGTGCCAGGGCGGAGTGGAGGGCGCAGGGCGGGGGATCGGCCTACGGTCCGGGACGGGTAGCGGCCGGACGACCGGCGCCTCGTTGCTCCGGGCCCGGGGGAGCGCGACCGCGTAGGGCGTGCGGAACTGGTCGTACTCGGCCCGCCGCCGCGGAATCAGCACGGCCGGCCGGTTCCACATCAGGATCGCCTCGGCGGCGCCCTCGTGATCGCCGGCCTTGAGGCGACGCAGGACGCTGGAGCGCCGGAAGGCCGCCCGCCCAATGTTGAAGCAGAGCGAGACCAGGGCGTCGAAGGCGTGCTCGGGCAGGGGCGCCGGCAGTCCTGCGGCGACGCTCTCGGCGAAGCGGGCCACGTCGCGGGTGAACAGCGCGTCGCATTCGGCGGGCGTGAGGCGCAGGCCTGGCGTCACCACTGGCGGCCCCGCCGCG
The DNA here is from genome assembly GCF_022179305.1 of Methylobacterium iners. Lineage (GTDB taxonomy): Bacteria > Pseudomonadota > Alphaproteobacteria > Rhizobiales > Beijerinckiaceae > Methylobacterium > Methylobacterium iners. Next base: position 15,454 of record NZ_BPQP01000045.1, on the reverse strand, counting down.
CTGGTGTGACCGATGCCGATCGTCCAGATCCCGACGGAATCCCGGTAGGCTTCGAGGCGCCTTCCCTCGCGGTCGATGAGCACCTGGCGGCCGATGGCGCTGAGTTCCATGGAGCGAACCTCGATGGCGGAGGCCGCCCTCGGGGGCGGCGTGGAACGGAAGGAGGGATGGAGCCGTTCGCTCGGCTGGATCCGGCTCGGGTCAGGAGCCTTGAGCCGGAGCCTGAACCGCTCGGGAGGGATGGATGATGGGACCGATGATCCGCGCGCTCGCCGCGACGGGGTTTCTGCTGGCGGCGGGCCATGCCGCGTCGGCGCAGGGCAGCGGGGCCGGCAGCGGCCTCTCGATCAATCCGGAGGCGACCGGCAACGATCGCTCGGCCGGCGTCAACAACGGCAACAACCGGCTGCCGGGCTATGGTTATCGCGGCTACCGGTCCGCCTACGGCTACCGCGGCGGCTACCGCCAGCCGGTCTATGGCGGCTACGTCCGCCGTCGCGGCTCCTATTACGGCTACCCTTACTGACGCGCGCTACGGGAGCAACCGTCCGCTGAAGAGCGAATCGGCGGCCGCCACGTAGCCGTCCGCGCCGGTGAAGCGGCCTCGGACCTCGACCGTGTCGCCCGGCGCGAGGTCGAGCACGGCGCTGAGGCCGAGGCAGGAGATGCCGTCGACGAGGCCGCCCGTCAGCGCGGCCCGGCCGCGCCCGGCGGGCGCGCCGTTGCGGTAGAGCTGGGCCTCGAGGGCGGTCGGCGCGCTGCTGCCGTTACGTCGGTAGCCGACGTTCGCCGTGAAGGCGTGGAGCCCCGCTTCCGCCGCCGTGAAGCGGCCCGTCGCGGCGGCGAAGGCGCCCTGCTCGTTCTCCTCCGCGATGTTGAACTGAACCCGGGTCCAGGCATCGGCGCCAAGGTAGTTGTCGAAACTCGTCGTGGCCGAGAAGCGGGGCAGGTGGGTGAGCCGCCGCCAGCGCGACCCGTCATGGCCCTTGAAGGCGCCGGCAGTGGAATCGAACACGATCTGGCCGGCCGCGCCAGTCGGTGCTGCGGCCAGCGGCTGTAGCTCCAGGGCGCCGTTCCCGCGCACCTTCACGGCCGAGCGCGGGCCGGTAGCGCCCGCCGGCGTGGTCCGCAGGTCGAGGCCCGCACCGTTGCCGGTCGCCGTGAAATCCTCCTCCGCGAAGCCGGCCACGGCGACGACCTCGGCGGAATAGGCGCCGTCGCTGCGCCGGCCCGTCCCGGCCAGGGTGAAGAACCCGTCCAGGGCCTTGAGGGGCGCGGGGTTCGCGGGCGTGCCGCGGGCGACCTGCGCCACGAAGGCGGCGGCGGGCGCCACCGCGCCGGCCGCGTCGCCCCCGAAGGCATCGACCTGCACGTCCCGCGGGACCGCGCCCGGCCCGGTGCCGGAGCGCAGCGTCGTCAGGTGCAGGCCGGCCGCCGGCATCGCCGTGGGGCCGAGGCCGAAGCCGCCGGTGACCGGGTGCACGCCGAAGCCCGGCGCGTAGGTCGCACCGTCGGCGCTGACCTTCAGGCCGACGCGGTCGCCGCCGAGGAGACCGAACAGGGCGCGGGTCTCGTAGCCGCTCTGGAGGACGATGGCGGCCTCCTCGGCCTCCGAGCGCCGGTTGAGGGTCAGCCGCACGTGCCCCGAGCCCGGCGTGACGTCGTCCCAGGAGAACAGCACGGCATCGGCCTTCACCGCCAGGCGGTTCGCCGCATCGCCCGCCGTGTTGATCCCGAGCCGGTCGAGGTTTCCCAGGCTCCCGATCGTCGTCCGGAAGGGGACCCAGCCGTCCCTCACACGGATGTAGAGCTCGCCCTCGTCGGCGATCCAGGCGAGCCAGCCGGGCCGCGGCGGGAAGCCGAGCCAATGGCCGTCCTGGTAGCACGCGACCTGGCCGGTGAGCCCCGCCCAGGCGCCGGTCGGCTCGGGCGTCGCCACGAGGTAGCGATCGCCCTCGGCCGGGTTCGCCGGCGGCGCGCTCAGGTCCTTGTCGAGGCAGGCGAGCTGCACGAGCGCGTCGAGGCCCAACAGCGCCTCGTTGTGGGTCACGTGCTTGCCCGCCTGCGCCGCCGCCAGCAGCGGCAGGGCGAGGTTCGTCGTGGTCTGCGGCATCGGCCGGCACCCTTGGTGTGAGAGGGGAAGATCAGCGCGAGCGGATCGGCACCCGCGCCCGATGCGCCGGTCCGCGCCCGGCCGCCGCGCCGACCTGCGCCACCGCGACGTCGAGGCTGAGTTGCGGAGCGCCGAAATCGGCGGCCTCGTCCGCGGCCGGGTAGAGGAGCGAGGGTTCCGAAGCTGTCAGGCTCCGGGCGAGGTCGCCGCGAAAGATCTCGACGCCGTAAGCCTCCGAGCCCTCGTCGAGGGGGATCTCGATGGGTTCCCAGGTATCCGCGTCGCGGCGCGCCCGCCGCGTCCAGGTCAGGCGCACGCCCTCAGGCTCGCGCCGGGCGCGGAGATGGACGGGGCTCAACGGCGTCAGCGCCCCCAGCCCCGCGCTCGCAGCGACCTCCACGAAGGCGGGGTCGCCGGGATCGCGCGCGGCCGGGCCGATCCGGTAGCGGAAGGCGCGGCCGGCCTCGTCGAGGCGCTCCACCAGCGGCACCACGGCGCCATCGTCGAGGCGCACGATCAGGCTGCCGGCCGGAACCGTGCGGCCGGCCGCTTCCTCGCTGCCGGCGAGGCCCCGCAGCAGCCTGGTGAGCCGGTAGGTGCCCCGACCGATCAGCGCCGCGCCGGCCGCCGAGAAGATCTCGGCGGCGCCGTCCGGACCGACCAGGGCGAACAGGTTGCCGCCGGCCAAAGCCGCCGCCTCGTCGATCGAGGCGAGGGCGCCGGCATGGCGCAGGGACACGTCGAGCCGGGCCCGGCGATCGAAGCGCCAGAGCGGGCCGGGACCGAGCGCCGTCAGGGTCTCGCCGAGGCAGGCGGGATAATCCACCATCCGGTAGAGGGCGAGCGGCGCCCCGTCCCCGGCCGAGCGCCAGATCGCGACGGTGCCGGGCCAGGGATCGGCGGCGACGGCGAGGTATTGCAGGGGCGTCGGCGCGCTGCGATCGACGGGCAGGTCGAGCACGACGGCGAAGGGCGGCCCGGCCAGCGCGGGCGGGGCCGGCCGAGGCCTGGCGCTCCCGCGGCTCGCCGGCAGGAGGCGGCGGTCCTGCACCGGCACCGCCCGGGTCTCGATGCGCCGCCCGGCCAGGCTGTCGGCGATCCGCACGATCCGATGCCGGGCGCCGTCCGGCAGCGCGACGAGGTCGCCCGGCTCCAGGTCGATCCGGCGCGGGCTCAGCGTGAGGCTCGCGGTGTCGCGCCCGGCGATGGCCGCGTCGAGGCAGGCTTCGGCGAGCGCCTCCGCGGGGTCGCGGCGGGTGACGAGGGCGGCTTCAATCCGGCTCTCGCGCCGCCTGGCGCCCGTGGGGCGGATCGCAGCGGCCACGGCCCTGCGGTACTCGGGGCTGTCGGCATCGCTGAAGGCGATTTCGACCGAGCGGGGCAGCTCGCTCTCCTCGGCGCGCACGAGGCTTAAGGGCGCAGCGTCGGGCCGGATTGCCACGAGCTCCGCCGCCTCGTGGGCCACGCGGTCTCCGTCCGCGGCGAGCGGATGCGCAGTCGCCCGGCCACCGCCGAGACGTCGAGGCCGAAGAGGGTCGCCAGCGGTTCGAGGGCGGCGCGGGCCGAGAGCGGCCGGTCGAGGACGTAGCCGTCGAGGAAGGCGGAGGCCGTGATCTCCGCCGGCACCGTGATGCCGAGATCGGCGAGGATGGCGGCGATGAGGCAGTCGAGCTCCAGGCCCTCGACCCGTCCCCCGATCCAGTGCCCGATCGCGCAGTTCGGCGCGTCGGCCCAGACCGTGTCGAGGTCCGGGAAGGCGGGGAAGGGGCGGGCGTCCCAGCACCAGACGAAGATCCAGTCCGCCGGCACCATCCGGCCGTCGTAGAGCGGCGAGACCGGGTTGTCGGCCTGCGCGAAGCCCGGCAGCGCGGCGTCGAAGCGGCTCAGGATCGCGGAAAGCCCCCGCATCTGGATGAGATCGTCGCGGCCGCCCCGCGAGAGGGGCGGCGCCGCGTTCTCGGAGGATTTCGGATCGAGGAAGACGTTGGGGCCGTTCGTACCCTTGTCGACGGCCGGCACTCCGATCTCGGTGAGCCAGATCGGCTTGGAGCCCGGCACCCAGGCGGTCGCTCGCGCCTCGACCCCGCCGTCGCGCTCCACGTGCGGGTTCGACCACCAGGCGACGAGGTCCTTCGCCCGGTAGATCCAGGGTTTCTCGTAGGCCCCATCGGTGATCGGGGTGCGGATCTGCGCGAGCCGGTCGGCCGGGCTCGCGTAGTACCAGTCGAAGGCCTCGCCCGCGCCGAGCCCGCCCCGGAGATAGGCCGGATCGTAGATCGCCGCCCCGCGCGCGAGGTCGGCGTGGTCGGCCCCGTCGCGCCAATCCGAGAGGGGCGGGTAGTAGTCGATGCCGATCGCGGCCACGGCCGGATCGGCGAAGAGCGCGTCGAGCGGAAAGCGCAAGGTGGCGCCCCTGTCCCGGACGTGGGCGCCGTACTCGGTCCAGTCGGCGGCGTAGACCAGCGGCACGCCGGGCAGTCGGGCGCGGACCTCCTGGGCCAGCGCCCGGAAGGCCTCGACGGCCGGGTAGCGGTCGCCCTCGGCCCGTACCCGGGTCAGGCCCACGAACTCGCTGCCTATGATGAAGCCGTCGAGGGCGAGGCCCTGGCCGGCCCAGCCGGCCGCGAGATCGGCGTAATGCAGGACGAGGCGGCGGTAGCCGTCCGGCCGCGCGAAGAAGGCGGCGACCTGCGCGCCCGCCGCCTCGGTGCCGTCGGGGCTGCCCGGAAGACCCGGCGCGGGGTCGCAGGTGATGCGGCCGCGCCAGGGATAGGGCGGCTGCCCGGGCGCGGAGGGATCGCGCGGGTCCGGCAGGGTCTTGCCGGCCGCGACGTCCATCATCAGGAACGGGTAGAGCACGACCTTGAGTCCGCGCCGTCGCAGCTCCGCGACGAGGCGGGTCAGGCCCGCATCGGACGGCGTGCCGCCATAGGCGGGGCCGCCGTCGGGGCCCCGCGTCACCAATCCGGCCTCTGCGCGGTCGAGCCCGGCGACGCGCTAGGCATCGCCGAGCGTGACCTTCTTGGCCGCATCGACCTTGGGCGCGACCGTGCAATGGCCGGCGCGCAGGTCGTCGCCGAACCAGCTCGCCACGACCGAGACCTGCGTCAGGCGGGGCAGAGCGCCTGCAGCGCGTCCAGCGAGGCGACGACGTCGGTCGCGGCCTGGAGCTGGAAGCGGTTGGCGGGCTTCGTCGCCCCGAAGCCGGCATCCTCCGTGACGGGAACGGGGTCGAGGCCGAACTCCGTGGAGCCGGGAATGAGGCAGACCGCGCGGATCATGCCCGCGAGCCCGTCCACAGGGCGGATCACCTCGAAGGCGAATTGCGGCACCCGGCTGCCGTAGGGTTCGAGCGCCAGACCCTCGAACACGATGTAGGCGAGGCCACGATAGGCCGGTGCCGCGTCGGCGCCCTCCTTGGCGACGATGAGCGGGTCCGGCGCCTGGTCCGGCCCGCCGCGATGCAGGCGCCAGGCGATGGTGGTCAGGTCGAGCTCGCGCCCGTCCGCCCAGATCCGGCGAACGAAGGCGATCTCGCCCTCGCACAGGCCGATCGCGAGATTGGCGAAGTAGGCGTAGGTGGTCCGCACATTCCGCTGGCCCCCGCCCCCGCCCTTGGCGCTGCCTGAGGCCCGCTCGACGCTGGTGTTGGCGGTCTCCAGCGGCCGCGTCGCCCAGATCAGGGTGCCGCCGATCCGCGCCCGGCCGTAGACCCGCGGGATCGGATCGCCCTCCGTCGAGGTCAGCCCCGCCACCTCCGAGAGGCGTGGCCCCTCGACGAAGCGCGGGCCGGCCCGCGAGCCGAACAGCGCCCCGTCGATGCCTCCGCCCGCGGCCGCCCCGAGCACGCCCCCGATCGCCCCGCCGATCGGACCGCCGAGCGCCGTGCCCACCACGCTCCCGGCCGTCTGCAGGATCAGCGTGGCCATGCGGGGCTCCGGGCGATGGAAGAATGTGATCGTCGATCCTCACGGGTGTGAGCCCGGCTTTTCGGATCGGCTTCGGACCGCTTGCTCGATCGTATCCGGTCGGATACGATCCTTGCGTGACCGCAATTCTGCTCTCGGATACTTTCAAGCGATGGCTGAGGGAACTCCGCGACCCACGCGGTAAGGCACGCGTGGCGGCCCGCCTACGCTCCGCGAGTTACGGCCATTTCGGAGATGTCCAGCCGGTTGGCGATGGCATCATGGAGATGCGCATCCATCACGGGCCGGGATATCGCTTGTATTACACGCGTCGCGGCGAGGCCGTGTACCTCCTCCTGGTCGGTGGCGATAAGGCGAGTCAGAACAGAGATATCCCGCGAGCGAAGGCCATGGCCGCAGAACTCGATCGGAAGGCGACATGACTCAGTTCACCCTCTTCGATGCAGCCGAATTCCTCGACAGCGAGGAGGCGATTGCCGATTATCTGGGCGCGGCTCTGGAAGACCCCGATCCGGAGGTGTTCGTCGCGGCTCTGGGAGATGTCGCGAAGGCACGCGGGATGACGCAGATCGCCACGGCTTCCGGCCTCGGTCGCGAAAGTCTCTACAAGGCGCTGACACCCGGCTCCAAGCTTCGCTACGAAACTGTCCGCAAGGTGATGGCCGGCCTCGGCGTGAAGCTGACGGTCTCGGCCGGGGGCTGATTCGTCGCCTCGGCGTCGGGAAATCGGAACACGTGCGTCAGGTGCCGCCACCAGCCGGTCAGGGCGACCTCCGTCACCGCGGCGCCGTCATGGGCGTGGATCATCGTGCCTGCGCCCGAGGCGATGGCGCAGTGCCGGGCCGGCAGGTGGGCGCGGAACGCGAAGAGCAGGACTTCGCCCGCCCGTGCCTCGTAGCCCGAGAGGGGTCCGTCCACCGGCACGAGGTGGCGCCGCGCCGCTTCGGCCAGGGGGTCGGCACCGGTCCCCGCCGACTCTGCCCAGGAGGACGCGTAGGGCGGCACCGCTTCGGGCTCGGGGCCGTAGACCGCCCGCCAGACCCCGCGCAGGAGGCCGAGGCAGTCGCAGCCGACGCCCTTGAGCGAGGCCTGGTGCCGGTAGGGCGTGCCGATCCAGCCGCGCGCCTCCGAGACGATCGTTTCCGGGTCGCGCATCGTCGCTCCGATCCATGGGTTTGGCTAAGTGCGATGGGTTCCGCCTCACTGAAACAGGCTGCCGCCGTCGAGGCCGGGTCCCGAGCCCGGCACGCCGCGCAGGACGAAATCGTTGCCCGGCATGTGGGGGAAGCCCTGGAAGTTCACGCCGTTGCCGAACTTGGCCCGGCAGGTCGCGAAGCGCTTGTCGCAGCCGGCGGTGAGCGCGAAGGCGTCGCCGGAAGCGACCGGGCGCGGCGGCGGCTGCCACAGCTCGATCGTGGCGCCGTTCGCCGCTTGCGCCCGCACATCCGCCGCGAGCCCGGCATTCGCGCCCCCGGTCCAGGTCAGTCGCCCGCCCGAGAACCAACCCGGCGCATGGATGCTCTCGAGCGCCACCTCAAGCGTCCCAGCGCGTGCGGGTGCCACCAGGACCCGCCCCGCGGTGCGATGGCGCGGGTCGGCGAGGTCGACCCGGCAGCGGGCGTCCCCAAGGTCGGCAGCGCAGGTGGCACGATAGGTCCGGCCGCGCTCCTCGTCGAGCCGGTCCATCAGCCTGCGCAGCTCCGCGACGAAGGCGCCGCCGGCGCGGCGCACCTCGCCGATCGTGCCGATGTCGAGGAGGAGGCGCGTCTCCGGATCGGACCAGTCGACGAGCCAGGTCTCCACGCCCGCCGCGTCGTAGAGCCCGGCCGCCACATCGGCCTCGGCGATCCCGGCCGCGCTGAGGGCGCCGGCCACGTCCCCGCCCGAGACCGCGAAGCCGGTCTCGGCGCTGGCCTCCGCGGCCTCCAGCCCGGAGCGCGCCGCGTAGGTGAGCCCGCCGAAGGCGAGGTCGCGGTCGTGGTCGGTGAAGCCGAGCACCAAGCCGTCGCGGCGGGTCAGCGACCAGCAGCGGCAGAGGGTCGTCGCCCCGCCCGCGAGATGCGCGGCGAGGTCGTCGGGCAGGTCGCGCATGGCGGCGTTCCTCTCGGGCCTAGGGCACGATCTCGATGAGCGGCACAAGCGGGATCTCGCCGACCGTGAAGGCGGAGAGGTCGATGCTCAGCGCGTCGGTGTCGAAGCGGACGGGCACGTCGAAGGCGAAGCCCGCCGTCACCGCGGCGCCCGGAGGCGGCACGGCCTCAGTCGCGAAGGTGAGGAGGCCCGTCGTGCCGTCGCAGGCGACTTGGCCTAAGGGTACGGCGACCCCGTCGACCGCGACGCGCACGGTCTCGGCCACGGGCTTGGCGATGACGCGCCGATAGGGTGCAGGGCCGGTCCCATAGGTCTTTGCGAGCTGAAACACTCGGGTCGTGCCGTCGCCCGTACCGATGACCTGGTCGGTGGCCGTCACGGGCCGGCTCGGCGGGCCGGAGAGGTGGTCGACCCGGTCGCGGTAGCGGAAGCCGTAGAGCCGGCCCCGCCGCTCCTCGAAGAAGGCGAGCACCGCGTGGAGCGCGTCGAGGGTCCGGATGCCGAAGCCGGCATCGTAGCGCCGGCGGGAATCCGCCCAGCGGCTGTTGCGGTGCTCGCGGCCGGAGGCCAGCGTCACGATCTCGGTCATCCGGCTCGGCCCGCCGCTGCCGCGCAGGGAGACGTCCAGCGGAAAGCGGATTTCGTGGAAATCGGCGGGCATGGCGGCTCCCAAGGTTCAGAGCGCCCGGCGGCCCCGGGCCACGGCGCGGGCGAGGCTCGCGGCGACCTGCGCCTCCGAGCGGCGGAAGCTTTCCACGTCCTGCGCCTGGATGGTGACGTGGACGGTGGCGGCGGGCCCGCCACCGGCGGCGACGCCGAGCCGTCCGTCGCTGCCGCGCTTGAGCGGCAGGATCGCCTCGGGGCCGGCCTCGCCCATCAGGCCGAGCCCGCCCTGCATCGGGAAGTAGGTCGGCGCCGCCACGACGCCCCCGGACGCGAAGGGCCGCACCCGGCCCCCGGCGAGGATGCCGCCGCGGGCGAAGGCCGTCGTCTCGGAATTCGCCCCCGCGTTGAGCAGGTTCTGGACGAGGCTCGTGACCCCGCTGCGCACGGGGCTGGCCAGGGCCCGGGCCGCGATGCTCCCGAGCCGGCTCGTCAGCGAGCCGAGCACCCCGTCGAGCTGGCGCCCCGCATTGAGGTTGCCGGTGAAGGCCCGGCCCAGGCTCTGCCCGAAGCGCTGGGCGAGGCGGTCCAGGGTGTCAAGCTGCCGGGCGCGGGCGGCATTGGTGCGGTCCGTCTCGGTCTCCGCCATGGCGCTCTCCTCATCTGTCGTCGGGGAAGGCGGCGAGCAGCCGTTCGAGGTCGGCCCGGCCCGCGGCCGGATGGACCCGGGTCAGGCCGGCCGCCGCCATCAGCTCGCGGGGCGTCGCCGCCCAGAAGTCGCGCGGGCGCCAGCGCAGGGCATGCAGCCCGAGCGCCAGGGCCTCGTCCCACGGGAAGGCGGAGGCGGGCTCCGGCGCGTGGCTCCCCGTGGGGCTCAAGGGTCCGCCGCCTCCCCGAAGGCGGCCGCGAGGACAGCGCCGAGCGCCTCCGCGATCGGCGCGAGGCCCTCGCTCAGGGGCAGCCGGGCCACCGCCGCGTCGTCGAGATCGTGGCCGCCCCCGCGCAGGGACGCGCCGAGCAGCGCGATGACGTCCCGGGCGGCGAGGCGCCCGCCAGCGAAGCGCTCGGCGAGGCCGGCGAGGTCGCCGGCGTCGAGCGCATCCTCCAGCTCGGCCAGCGCGCCGAGGGTGAGGCAGAGGGTGTAGGCCCGATCCCCGAGGACGAGGGGCACCTCGCCGCGCCTGCGGTTCGCCATCACAGGCTCGCGAAGGCGAGGGGGGCCGGCCGAGTCCAGCGCCATATCGAAGGTGACCTCGCCGGCATGGTCGCCGCGATATTCGAGGCTCGTGATCTGGAAGGCGCCCTCGATCGTGCCGAAGGCCGGCACCACGACCTGGAAGGTCTCGATCCTTCCCTCGAAGAAGGCCTGCCGCATCCGGGCGTCCGAGGCCTCGTCGCGAAACACGCCCGAGCCCGAGACGGAAGCCCGGCGGATGCCGGCGCCGGCGAGCAGCTCGCGCCAGCGCCCGGCCGAGTCCGCGTTCGTGACGTCGACCGCCTCAGCGTTGAAGGCGATCTGCCGGGCGCGGAGCCCCGCCACCGCGGTGAAGACGTCGCCGTCGGCGATCCGGATGAGCAGGTCCTTGCCTCTCTGGGCGGTCATGGCGGTCTCCGATGCTTTGGGGAGGGCGTCAGCCGGCGAGGACTTCCGTCACCGCCTGCAGGGTCAGGGTGGCGCGGGCCTCGCCGCTGCGCTCGTCGCGGGCGACCCGGACGGCCTCGACGCGCAGGGTCACGAGGACGTGGCCGGCGAGCGCGAGGGGCGCCTCGGCCAGGAGGTCGGCCATGCGCTCGGCCGCATCGAGCGCGCTGCGGGCCGAGCCCGGCTTGGCGAAGACGATCAGGCTCAGCGCATGGGCATGGCGCCGGGCGCCGTCGACCGAGTCGTCGCGCAGCTCCGCGTCTCCGAAGACCGCGTGGACGGGCAGGCTCCCGCGCGGCGGCTCGTCGTAGAGGCGGACAGTGCCGCCCATGAGCCCGGCGAGGGCGGCGTCGGCGGCGAGATGGGCGAGGATCGCCCCGCGCAGGGCGAGGAGGGGCGTGGCGGAACTCATGGCCGCGCCTCGATCAGTTCCTCGACCTGGCAGACGAGGTCGCGGCGGCGCCCGTCGGGATCGCCCGCCGCCCGGATGGCGAAGCGGCGGGGCCCCGACGTCAGGCGCATCGCGGGGGTGATGCCGGCCCGGTAGGCGAGCCGGACCCGGTGCGTGGCGACGGCGTCCGTGCGCCCGCCGCGGGTCCGCTCAAGCGCGCCGAGCGCCTCGATCGCGCCCCACAGAACGGGGCCGGCGACGTAGCGGCGCAAGCGACCTCCGAACCCGTCGGCCTCCTCCAGCGGCAGTTCGAGCACGAAGCGGCGCCGCCGCGCGCCGAGGGGCGGGTGGGTCATGGGAGCTCCGGGGCTTTTGGAGAGTGCCGGTGGTCGGGCGGTCGGCCTGGGCGAGCCTTCCCCTCTCCCCGCTGGGCGGGGAGAGGGCTGCATGGACCCTGTCGTCCATGCAGCGAGCGAAGCGAGGGTGAGGGGGTGACTCCGGAAGAGGCTCCTCCGACGAGACCCCCTCACCCCCGGCTGCCGCCTCGGCGCGCTCCCCGGCGAGGGGGAGACGCGCCCCTCTTCCCGCCCGCGGGGAGAGGAAATGTGCCCTGATCGCCCCGCTACAGCCGCAGCCGGCGGTGGGGCGCGATCAGGGCGGCCACGCTCGCCGGCAGGATGGGAACCGCCTCGTCGCCGCGATGCTCGAACCAGGCGGCCGTCAGCATCCGGATCGCCTGGGCCAGGGCCGGCGGCAGGGGCGGGCCCTCGCCGCCGTAGCCGGCCGCCACCTCGACGAGGGCAGCCCGTCCCATGAGGGAGGGGGCGGCCGGATCGACGATCAGCACGGGCGCCTCGACCGGGTCCGGCCCGGGCCGGACGAGGCCGGGCCCGAGCTCCGTGACGGCGCCCTGCGCGTCGACGACGCTCGCCCGCACAAGGGCGACGAGGGGGCTCAGCGGCAGCGGCACCCGCCCGTCCGCGGGCCAGGCCGTCAGCATCAGCCGGTAGCGCCCGGGCGCGAGGATCCGTCCCGTGGCGGCCTCGATCGCGCTCCGGGCCGCGGCGAGGAGGCTCGTCACCAAGCCATCCTCGGCGTCGTGGTCGGGATCGAGCCGGAGATAGGCGCGCATGGCGGCGAGGCTTACCGGCTCGACGGCGGGATCGTCGACGCGTATCGGGGTCATGTCGTCTCCGTGGACGCCGGAAGGGCCGGGATGCTTCGAGGTTGTCAGTGGGGCGCCGCGCTCTTCGCCCTGGTCGCCTCGACGCCTGCCGCGGCCGTGGTCGGCGGCGTCGAGGCGCCGGAGGCCGCGGGCTCGAGCGTCATGGTCCTGTCCGCGGGCGGCGGGGTCTGCACGGGCATCGTGCTCGGCCCGGACGCCGTCCTCACCGCCGGCCACTGCGCCGCCTCGGGCGCCCAGCACCGGGTGCATTTTCGCGACGAGGCGGGCCAGCCCGTCCTCGTCGAGCTCGCCGCCCGCAGCGTCCATCCGGGCTACGATGCCGGCGCGATCGCGGGGCGGCGGCGCTCCATCGACCTCGCGCTCCTGCGCACCGCGAGCCCGTTGCCGGCCCGCTTCGTCCCGGCGCGCCTGAGCGCCGCGATGCCGCGGACGGGCGAAAACCTGACGCTCGCGGGCTACGGCGCGGTCCGGGCCGGCGAGGCCCGCTCGACGGGCACCTTCCGCCGCGTCGACCTGCCCGTGGTCGAGCCCCACGGGCCGAGCCGCATCCTGGTCTGGCTCAAGGCCGCGGCCGCCGGCGCCTGCCAGGGCGATTCCGGCGGGCCGATCCTCGCGGACGGGAGCATCGTCGCGGTCACGGCCTGGGTCGGCGGCGCCTGCGGCGGGGTCTCGCAGGGCGTCCTGCTCGGGCCGCAGCGCGCCTGGATCGACCGCATCCTGGCGGGCTGGGGCGTGTCGGCCCGGTGGCAATAGGCCGGAGGGCGCGCCCGAATGCCGGGCCTTGCGTAGATTCGGTCGCGGACGGCCCGGGAACCGGAGCTTGGCCGAACCATTGCCTTCCGTTACGCTTCACGCTGTCGTCCAGGTCTGAGCCCGGACGCGGGAGAGACACGATGTTCGCGACCGCGCTCCGCAGAGCCGCCCTCGGCGTCCTGATCGCCGCCTTGCCCCTTCCGGCCCTCGCCGTGATCAACGGCGAGGTCTCCCGCGATCCCGACGGGTTGCGCGCCTCGGTGGTGCGCATCGAGAGCTCGCAGGGCGAGATCTGCTCCGGCACCCTGATCGCGCCGGACCTCGTGCTCACCGCCGCCCATTGCGTGATGCACCAGGCCGGCTACAGCGTGGTCGCCGTCGACCGCAGCTTCCGGCCGCGCCGCATCACCGCCATCGCCGCCGCCATGCACCCCGATTTCGTGCCCGGCACCACGCCGGAGGACCAGCCCGGGATCGACCTGGCCCTGATCAAGCTCGGCCAGTCGCTCGGGCCGGACTTCCAGCCGCTGGACCCGCGCGGCGGAGGCGGCATCACGACCGGCGAGTCCCTCAACATCGCGGGTTTCGGCGTCGTCGCCGAGAACCGGCGCAACACCGCGCGCACCCTGCGCCAGGCGCAGCTCGTCTCCGTCGGTTCGCTCCAGGTCGCCAACACCGTCACGGTCGTGACCGACCGCCGCCGCATGGCCGAGACGGCCGGCGCCGGCGCCTGCCTCGGCGATTCCGGCGGCCCGATCCTGCGTGGCGGGCCGGGCGGCTACCAGATCGTCGGCGTGGTCAGCTGGTCGAGCGGCGCCATGCGCCAGGACCGCCGCGCACGCACCGCCTGCGGCGGCTTCACCGCGGTGACGCCGACGGGCGAGCATGCCGGCTGGATCACGTCGCGCGCCGCGGAGCTGGCGCAGTTCCGCCCCGACGATCTCCCGCAGGGGCTGCGCCGCGGCAACCGCTCGGATTGGGTGGCGCGGCCGGGCCGTCGCTGAGGCCTGTTCGGGACTCCCGGGTGAGGCGCGACTGGCGCAGCCTCGATTGGCGCTCGCCGCGGGTTCTGCTCCTCGCCGCGCTGATGCTCCTGCCCGAGATCGTGCTCGGCCTCGTCGCGCTCGCCGCGTTCCTGTCCCGAGGTTGATCCCCGGAGGCCGCGAAGGCTCCGGCCGGGCTCGGCCCAGGGCCTTCTCGGCTGAGGGATCGATCAGGTTTCGTCGCCGTTCGACGTGTTCTCCCGCGAAGGAAAGCTCCGTTTTCCAGCAGCGCGGGACCGGGTCTGCCGACGCCCTCGCCTTGCTGCGGCGCGCCGCTTCGAGACGGCGGAATGTTCGGTACCGGACCTACGGACGGCCTCGCCTTCAAATCGCACGGCCCGCGCTCTAAAATGCGTACCGGCCTCGGTGGGAAGCGCCTTTCCGCTGCAGCATCAGGGGCTTGGGCGGCATGGCCGCTCCGGGCACGCCGCCGCTGCTTCTTCTGACGGAGGATGACGTCATCACCGGTTTCTCGCTCCGGGAGGTCCTGACGGACGCGGGGTTCCGCGTGCCCGGACCGCCCTGGAGCAAGGGCGACGCGCCGGCCCCGGTCCTGCGCGGGGCCCGCGCGCCCTTCCCCGTGCCTTCCTCCGCCGTGCAAGCTGCGACCCGCGTCAGCCTTCGGGGCGCATCCCGGCTTTCGAAACCAGTCTCGTCCCGGGACGTTGTGGCGACGCTCGATGACCCTTCGCTCCTGGTCCCCGATCGGTTGCGCCATCCTCAGACCTCAGGAACAGCCCTCCTCGCCCATCCATGAACGCGCATCTGGACCTGTCGAACACCCTCATCCGCAAGCTGGATGCGTTCGTTTCCCTCTCCGATGACGACAAGGCGCACCTGGCCCAGCTCACGGCGCGGCCGCGCCTGGTGGAGGCCCGCACGGATCTGGTCCGCGAGGGCGACGTGCCGGACGGCGTCGTCGTGATCCTGGAGGGCTTCGCCTGCCGCTACAAGATCCGCGAGAGCGGCGCCCGGCACATCACCGCCTACCTGCTGCCGGGCGATCTCGGCGACGTCGACGTGGGGCTGCTGCCCCGGATGGATCACGCCATCGGCACGCTCTCGCCCTGCCGGGTGGTCCGGCTCGACCCCGCGGCGGTCGAGGACCTCCTGCAGAACCATCCCCGCATCGCGCGGGCCCTGCGCATCGGGACGCTCGTCGACGAGGCGACGCTGCGCGAGTGGCTGGTCAATGTCGGCTGCCGCTCGGCCCTGGAGCGGATCGCCCATCTCATGTGCGAGCTGCTCCTGCGCCTGCAGGTGGTCGGCCTCGCCTCGGCGAACCGCTATGCGCTGGCCCTCACCCAGCTCGACCTCGCCGACACCACGGGCCTGTCCAACGTGCACGTGAACCGCTCGCTGCAGGAGCTGCGCCGCCGCGGGCTCATCGTGCAGAAGAGCCGCACCCTCGAGATCCTCGACCTGCCCGGCCTCAAGGCCGTGGCCGAGTTCAAGCCAGGGTACCTGCATATCGAGCCCCGCGCGGCCTGATACGGTCTCCGGTCGAGCGCTTCGGCTGGGTGCGCATCCTCCTCTCCCCGCCGGGCGGGGAGAGGGCTTCATGCACCTTGCCGTGCATGAAGCGAGCGGAGCGAGGGTGAGGGGGTGCCTCCGAAGGAGCCTCACGCGGAGAGACCCCCTCACCGTCGGCTGCCGCCTTGTCGCGCTCCCCGGCAAGGGGGCGACGCGACCCTCTCCCCGCC